>CAMLLO010000030.1 GCA_946480915.1 uncultured Sphingobacteriaceae bacterium
GGGAACTCGGTGTTTTTGATATTGAACCGCAAGTGCTCGGACATTTTTTCCCCGAGATTAGAGAACGCTTAAACCAGTGCAGATTTCACAACTGTCGCCACATTAATGAACCTGGCTGTAGTGTTATTGAAGCTGTTGAAAACGGAGAAATAGATGTGTCGCGGTACGAAAGCTATTTAAGCATTTATCATGGAAACGACACAAGGGCTTAGTTTTTGCTACAAAGACACAAAGGCACAAAGTTTCTCGAACTTTCTTAGTGACTTAACGCCTTCGTGGCTGATTAAAATAGGAGAGCAGTTTTACAACGTGTTTCCAGAGCATCCTGCACAGTCGAAGGCAAAGTAACCGGCGAAATAAAAACCGGACTTCTGGTATTACTTGGCATAGAAGCCTCCGACACCACTGAAGATCTGCTCTGGCTGTCTAAAAAAATCGTTAACATGCGCATTTTCAGCGATGAAAATGGATTAATGAATAAGTCGCTAAATGATGTGGACGGACATATCCTGCTGATTTCGCAATTCACCCTATTCGCCCAAACTGAGAAAGGAAATCGCCCGGGATTTACCAGAGCAGCTAAACCAGAGCAGGCGAATCACTTTTACGAACTTATGAAAACCGAGTTTGATTCCCTTACCCGCAATGCAACTCAATCCGGGATATTTGGTGCGGATATGCAAATTGAGTTGGTGAATGATGGGCCAGTGACAATTATATTAAATACAAAAGACAGAGAGAATCACTAAATTCCAAAACTCTAAACCACTCTAATCTTTGTGTCTTAATGCCTTAGTGGCTAATAATAATATGGAAATAAAAGAAGCACAAGCCATTGTAGATCGATGGATAAAAACTACGGGCGTTAGATACTTTAATGAACTTACCAATACCGCTATTCTTATGGAAGAAGTGGGCGAGGTAGCCCGAATTATGTCCCGAAAATACGGAGAACAATCATTCAAGGAATCTGATAAAAACGTAGATCTGGGAGACGAGATGGCCGATGTCTTGTTCGTTTTAATTTGCCTGGCTAATCAAACCGGAATCGACTTAACGGAAGCTCTTGAAAAAAATATGGAGAAGAAAAATATCCGGGATGCAGAAAGACATAAAAACAATGACAAGCTAAAATAAGCTTTACAACTTCACCAGCTTGTCGCCCTCCAAAACAGGAATTGCACTCGTTTCATCAACCCGCAAACAGAAAGCAATATCCTTTTCAATGCCCAGTTTCTTCAGTCGTTCGCTATGAGAACTCTTCGAAAGAAATCCGCCTAAATCGTCTTTAGCTAACAAATAAAGGTCTTCGGCAGCTATCGCCGCATCATCAATAGAATATTTATCACCCTTTAGTTTGTTTACCACTGCGCCCGCGAAAACAGTATCCTCAAGATTAAAATTATTCTTCCAGCCTGCACATACCAGGATAATATTCTCATTTTCCTCTTTCAACCATTCCGACAATGAACTGAGGTTAAAAAAAGATCCGATTACAATTCTCTTAGCAGCCCTCGACAACTGGATAGCGTGCGTCCCGTTTGTGGTGGTTAATACAATAGTTTTTCCCGCTACTTTCTCAGGAGTGTAGGCAAAAGGTGAGTTTCCGAAATCAAATCCTTCCACCACTTCTCCATCACGCTCTGCTGCCAATAAATGGTCTGTACCATGATAAGCAGCACATTCTTCTACGTGCGAAACCGGAATTATAGCGTCTGCTCCGTTTTCTATGCCGTAACAAATGGAGGAAGTCGCCCTGAATATATCAATTACAACAACGATGCTGTTTTCCAGTTTATGCAGGGGAAGCAAAGCTGGTGTTAAGCAAACTTCTATTTTTAACTTATCAGATTTCAGTGCGACTATCTTAGACATTCTTATGCTTTGTAAAAAGGCATCTTAACAATCCGTGCTTTAACGGGGTTATTTCTAATGCTTATATAAATCTCATTCCCTTCGCGGGCAAATTCAGTTTTAACGTATCCCATTCCAATTGCCTTCTGCAAAGAGGGAGATTGCGTTCCTGATGTTACAATTCCAATTTCGTTACCTTCAGCGTCGGTAATTGGATAATCATGACGGGGAATACCTCTGTCAATCAATTCAAAACCTATAAGTTTTCTCTCAACACCGTTCTTTTTTTGCAGTTCAAGGGCTTCAGAATTCACAAAACTTTTAGAAAATTTGGTGATCCATCCTAAACCTGCTTCAATGGGTGAAGTGGTATCATTGATATCATTTCCGTAAAGGCAAAAACCCATTTCTAAACGAAGCGTATCCCTGGCAGCTAAACCGATGGGTTTAATTCCAAAAGCTTCTCCCGCTTTAAATATAGAATCCCAAATTCGTTCTGAATGCTGCTCATCAAAGTAAATCTCAAATCCACCGGCACCTGTATATCCCGTTGCAGAAATTAACACATTGTCTATCCCTGCAAAGGTTCCTTTTTTAAAAGAATAGTATTCCATTCCGGCCAGATCAATATCTGTAAGGCTTTGTAAAGCTTCCGCTGATTTGGGTCCCTGAATGGCAAGCAACGAAGTGCGCTCAGAAATATCCTTCATCTCAACGCCCAATGTGTTGTGTTGAGAGATCCAGTTCGAATCCTTTTCAATATTTGAAGCATTCACAACAAGCATATAGGTTTTTTCGTCGATGCGATAAACCAGCAAATCGTCCACTATTCCTCCGCTGGTATTTGGCAGGCAAGAATATTGCACTTTACCGTCAACCAGTTTTGAAGCATCGTTTGAAGTCACCTTTTGGATAAGATCTAAAGCCCTATCACCTTTTAAGATAAACTCGCCCATATGGCTCACATCAAAAACGCCAACGCCCGTTCTCACGGTTTGATGTTCAATATTTATACCTTCATACTGTACAGGCATATTGAACCCTGCGAACGGAACCATTTTAGCACCTAATGAGATATGCTTTTGTGTTAAGGCGGTATTCTTCATATTTTAAAGAGAGGCCAAAAATAAAGAAAAGAGATCACAATTCTATCAGATCTGATTCTTCTGTTGGTTGATCAAATAAATCTAATTGAGGGTCGGTAACCCTGAAAGTTCGGCGGTGGTAAGGAGAAAATCCATACTTTAAAACAGCATTGCGATGCTTAACCGTTGCATATCCTTTATTGCTCTGCCACTCGTACTCAGGATGTTCCAGGGCAATGTTTTTCATGAAATCATCCCGGTAGGTTTTTGCGAGAATTGAAGCCGCAGCTATTGAAAAATATTTACCGTCGCCCTGAATGATGCATTCGTGAGGAATTTCTTTATACTTTTTAAAGCGGTTTCCATCAATAAGAATGAAACCAGGTTGCTGAGATAGCTGGTCCAATGCCTTATGCATGGCCAGAAATGATGCGTTTAAAATATTAATTCGATCTATTTCGTCATGATCAACTTGAGCAACTGCATATGCAATAGCTTTTTTCTCGATAACTTTACGCAAAGAATAGCGATCTTCCTCGCCAAGCTGTTTTGAATCTGTAAGTAGCTTATGTTTGAAGTTATTAGGCAGTATCACCGCTGCTGCAAACACCGGACCAGCAAGACAACCCCTTCCCGCTTCATCGCACCCCGCTTCTATAAACTCCTTCTGATAAAACGAAAATAGCATTTTGCTAAGTTAAAAGTAAAAATTCAAAAAGGTCAAACCCTTCTTTATACATTTCAAAAATAGCGGTTTGAAAGTGAAGCTAAAAACCTATTTCTCAACACTAAAGTATTTTTATTGTCAACAAAGTGATATCGTCCGAACTCATTTTAGCCATGCGAGAGGACTGGATATCTGTTAAGATATTTTTGTTAATCACCTCAACCGGCACATGTCTATGAAGTTGAAGGTAATGCACTAACTCTTCTTCGGATATAAAAACATCTTCATCCGGACTTTCGATTAGTCCGTCGGTATAGTTGAAGATCAACGCATTTGGAGGCAATGTTAAATTACCGGTATTTACAAAAGGCAAGGCGTCAAAACTGCCCAAAAGTGTCGTTCCTTCTTGCAGAAAACGGTATCCATCGTCGGTTATCAGAATTGGTGAATTATGCCCAGCGTTTACAAATTCCATTTCTCTGGTTAATTCATGGTACCGGCCAAGAAACAGAGTTATAAACCGCTCACCGTGTGTATTATATGTCACTATTTCATTCAGCTTCGTAATGATTTTTTCCATGCTGCTTTCTACAGAAGCCCAGGCACGTAAACTTGCCTGAAGGTTTGCCATTAGTAAAGCCGCAGATATTCCCTTTCCTGAAACATCAGCAATACACCAAAAAAATTCGTGTTCGTTTAAGCGGATAAAATCGAAATAATCTCCGCCTATATTTTCATGAGGAAGGTAAGTTGCTGCAATTTCGAACCTTTCACTTTTAGGAAGCTGCAGAGGCACCAACATGCTTTGCACTTCACTGGCAAGTTCCATATCGCGCTGATAGCGTTCTCGATGTACACGTTCTTTAAAGAGCTTTTTATTTTCTAAAGCAACAATGATGATATTGATAAGGGTTTGAATAAAGTTGAGCTCATGACTAACCAGCTCAGGCTTAGTATGAAAATCACCGATTAGAACGAATGCCAGTGTGTTTCTTTTGTGGCGTACCGGAACAAAGAAATCATATTCGGATAAAATTTCGTCAGGATGGTTTGTAAGGGAGATGATTGTTTTGGTAAGCTCAAGTTCTTTGCATATTTGTTGCAATATTTTAGAACTTTCATAGGTGCCGCCAAACCTGGAAACACAGGCAAACTGATGCTCATCTTTTATTACAAGACGCATCTTACCCACGTTCAGGTTCACCTTAAGAACAACTTCAAGCATTTCAAAAAGCACAGATGCTGCGCTATTTTTATTAATTGCTAAAGTAACTTCAAGCAAGGCATTTAATTCCGCCTGTCGCTTTAATAGCAACTGAATCAGGTCGTTTTCTTCAGGCCCTTTAGAACTGCTTTTAAATGCTTCCAAATTGATAGTTCAATAAGCTAAAAGTAAGAATTTAACCGTTTAAGCATAAATTTTTTAAATTATTTTACAAGTCGCCCTTTCCAGACATATTTTCCAGAATTTCCCGCGACCCCAATATAAATTATATAAATGGGATGCATGCATGTTAATACAGGCAATAACCATAATAACTGTGTCCTTTTAACAAAACCGGTAATTGGCGACAGAAAAAATAACTCTGCTAAACACTTCATTATCAAAACCACCGCAAGCACATACCAGTAACTTTTATTAAAAAACCCCATCGATGCATTTAAAACAAGAAGCAAATTAAAAAGCCAGATACTAACACCCAATACCACAATTTTCTTGTCCTTATATCGGGTGCTTTTTGATGCCCAACGCTTTCTTTGCCTGATAAACTCGGTAAGATTGGGTTTGGCATGGGTATAAACCAAGGCTTCATACGACTTACAAAAGCCAATGCCATCAGGATATTTCGAAGCAACCTTATGCAAAAACAATTCATCATCGCCAGATGCAAGGTCGTCGATACCTTGAAAGCCTTTCAACTCATGGAAGACACTTTTTTTATACGCCAGGTTTGCCCCGTTGCATGTCGATGGTTTTTTGTTCCCGATTGTAGCTGCCCCTAAGCCTATCAGATACAAGAACTCAAGCGTTTGTAATCGTTCAAAAAAGTTCTTTTCTTCAAAAAACACTACGGGAGACGAAATAAGCTTAAAATCATTTTTCTCATAACAAGATACTATTGTACTCAACCATTTATCATGCATTCGGCAATCGGCATCGGTAGTAATTATCAGTTCGCCTTTAGCCAGGTTTATCGCTTCTGAGATTGCTTTCTTCTTATACGAATTTAAAGGCTTATCTTCATTAAGTTTGATCAGTTTTACACCGGAAGCCGAGTACCCGGATACGATATCTGCTGTTCTATCAGTTGAATGGTCATCAATTACAATTAACTCGATTAGCTCTTTCGGATAATGCTGCGCCAAAATATCTTCAATGGTCAATCCTATTTTATCTTCCTCATTCCTTGCTGCAATTAAAATGCTTACCAACGTTGACGGCTGAGTCTTCGGCTCTTTAGGTGAAGAAAGCCTCATCCAGCCATATCTGAAAAAGAGAACGGCCAGAACATAAAAAATTGTTAATAAGATGGTAAGAAAGCTAATTACGGTTAGTGCCAAAGAAGTTGAGTTTAAAAACGAATGCGGAGCCTAAAATAGCAGGAATAATAAGATTTATCAACCATATAGAAGCCGTTGCTGCCATAATAGCAATCTCGTTAGTAGTTATGAAACTAAAAAAGTAGGTTGCTGTCATTGTTCTTACCCCTACATCCAGTAAATCTAAAGAAGGTAGCGCGGACTGAATAAAAAACAGAATAAAAATCATCATCACCATTTGGAAGAGCGGAATTGATGGAATTAACATACTGATAATTAAACAGTATTGAGATGTAAATACAATGAACCGAAATAAGCTGTACCCAAAAACTACAATTAATTCTGAATACTTATATCTGGATAAAATTTTAAAAAATTTCTGAAAAGGCTTTAGAAATTTAATTGTGTTAAGGATGGCCAATAAAAAGCTAATATTGAAGAATAGCAGTAAAAAAAAGAGGCAGTAGAAAACAACCAAAGTCATTACGCCATAATACAGCCAGAAATCCATTTGTACATATCTTCCTATAAACCATAAAATGGCTATTGCCCCCAGTATGTTGGTAACAATCATTTGGCCGATGGCACCCACACCCATGGCAACCACACCTAAAACGCGCCGTTTAGGCGGCAAGAAAAATATCCTTCCTCCATATTCTCCAATCCTGTTAGGAGTAAAAACAGCAAGCGTTAAACCGCAAAACACCGACTCTACGGCTTTAACAATGCTTATCCTTTGTATGGGTGTTATTAAAAACTTCCATTTAAGCGCCTCTAAAAACCAATTCAGCAACATCAGAACAAACACAAGTATAAGTATACTGTATGCTTTTTCTTTAGAAAGGTTGGCAAGTAAGTGTTCGAAGTTTAAGAGGTTCTTGTTATTATTTAGCTTGTGAAAAATAAAAACAGCAGCCAATACCAGAATACTAATTTTAATAATTGTATTGATTGTTTTTTTCCTACTGTTAGTCATTAATAGCTTTTGCTGCAAGTTTACAAAAAACCTATGCAATCTATTCAGATCCGTTTGCGATCTGTTTAGTATTTTTGTTTTGGATGCAGATTGAAACTTCAAAAGAGCGAATTATATTGGGAATAGATCCCGGAACCTCGATAATGGGTTATGGACTTGTTAAAGAAGTTAAAAAGAAGGTTGAAATGATCAACCTCGGCATTGTAAAACTCGATCATTTAGACGATCATCCTTTAAAATTACAACGAATCTTTGAGAAAACTGTCGCTCTGATCGACGAGTATCACCCAGATTGCCTTGCTATCGAAGCTCCTTTTTACGGAAAAAACATCCAGGTAATGCTTAAACTGGGCAGGGCTCAGGGTGTTGCCATGGCCGCCGCTCTTTCCAGAAATATCCCCATTTTCGAATACGCACCCCGAAAGATCAAGCAATCCATCACCGGAAATGGAAACGCTACAAAAGAGCAGGTGTCTGCCATGCTTCAAACACTTCTGAAATTTACTGAAACTCCGCAATTTCTTGATGCTACCGACGGACTGGCTGTTGCTGTATGTCACTCGTTCCAAAGAGTTGGAACCGGCGGACAAAGTAAAAGCTATTCAGGTTGGGGTGCCTTTGTTAAAGACAATGAAAAAAGACTAGCGCCTTTGAGTGCTTTGAAAGTGAAGAAATAATGCGGACTTGCTGAAATCTCGACGCTGTTTTAAATCTCTTGAGAAATTGCTTGCGCGATTTCTTTAAACTCGTCTGCCGATAGTTTAAGTTTTTGCCTCGAAAAGTTTAAATCCTGCATGCTGTTCATCGGAACCAGGTGGATATGAGCGTGAGGCACCTCAAGCCCAATTACAGCCACGCCGACGCGCTGGCATGGAATTGCTTTTTTAATACCCAAAGCAACTTTCTTGGCAAAAGCCTGCAAGCCCATGTATACACTATCTTCAAGATCAAAAATATAATCAACCTCGACTTTAGGAATGACCAGTACATGGCCTTTCACCAGCGGATTTACATCTAAAAAGGCTAAGAACTCGTCGTTCTCAGCCACTTTATATGCTGGTATTGCACCAGAAACAATTTTTGAAAATATAGATGCCATTACCTGGAGATTTCAAGTATTTCGAATTCCATTTTACCGGCCGGTACTGCAATCTCCACGGTATCACCCACCGATTTACCCAATAAGCCTTTTGCAATCGGGGATTTAACAGAAATCTTGCCCGACTTCAAATCTGCCTCAGTTTCCGAAACAAGCTGATAGGTCATCGCAGAACCATTTCTAATATTCTTTATTTTAACGATAGAAAGCGCTAATACTTTCGATGTATCTAGTTTGGATTCATCGATTAATCTGGCGTTTGCGAGTGACTCGCCCAGTTTGGCAATCTTTGCCTCATGCATCCCTTGTGCTTCTTTGGCTGCATCATATTCGGCGTTCTCAGAAAGATCTCCCTTATCCCGGGCTTCGGCAATTGCTTTTGCTATTTGAGACCTGCCTTCGGTTTTTAAATAATGCAACTCTTCTTTAAGTTTTTCTATTCCTTCTTTGGTATAATATGTTACCTCTGCCATGACTCACTAGTAGGTTTAAACTGTATAAAAAACAACAAGACCACACCAGTATCCTTGGTATAGTCTTGCTTCGTATTATCACGAAGATATATTTAGCAAATTATAAATGCAAATTTTGTTTAAAAGGTATTGCTAAAAAACAACGATTTAACATTGCAATTTACTCAATAACAGCAGGCATATTAAATCGTTTTGTTTATAATATATTCGGTCAGCTCATTTATCGGACTGGCAATTACTTTTCCAAGCTTAATTTTAAACTTCTTGCAAACCTCCGCTAGAATATCCTGAAAGAAATATGCAACTGAGCCCACGAAATGACAAGGGTAGGCCTGATAGTTTGCCTGACGAAGGATATGAATTTTTGCGAACTCTTCAAAACCCTGAAACAAAATGGATCGAATTAATTCATTATCCCGATGCTTATACATAAATCTTGAAAAAGAAGCGAGATAAATATTAGGAGAAGGTTTTTGATAAACATTAACGATGATACTCTCTTTATCAAGCTGATACAAGGCCTCAAATGCATTCTTCAGATCAACCGGCATTAGGCCATATAGATAGGCTGTGATTATTTTCTTTCCAAAATAGGTGCCCGATCCTTCATCGCCTAAAATAAATCCTATTCCATGTTTTCCGTAATGAGCTTGTTCACCATCAAAGAAAGCAATATTTGAACCGGTACCAAGCACGCAAGTAAAGCCTTTATTGCTTCCGCAAGTAGCGTAAACAGCTCCTAAAACGTCATTTTCAACGTTGATGAAAGCCTTCGAGAATACTTTAGAAAGGCCGTTTGATACTACTTCTCGTTTATCCGGACTGGAGCAGCCGGCCCCGAAAAAGTGCACTTCTTTAATTTTGGAATTATACTTCTGAACTTCATCGTAACCGGAAAGTAATTTGCAGATTTCTTTTTCATTAACAAAAAAGGGATTAAGACCTTTGGTGCTAAATTCTACACGCTCTGTCTCATCTCCTGTAATTGTCCAATCTGCTTTTGAAGAACCGCTATCGGCTACCAGAATCATGCTTATCCAATCTCATTCAATATTTTTTCAGTAAGTGGTTTACTGATAAACTTTGAAACCAGATCATTTTCGGCAATTTGCTTCATATCATCCGGGTCAAGAGACGAAGATAACATATAAATTTTTAAGTAGGAATTTTCTAAATCAGTTATATCACTAAGTCGGGCAAGAAATTGAAACCCATCCATTTCCGGCATTCTGATATCAAGAAAAATTACATCAGGAAGTATACCCTCTGCTGCACATTGTTGTAAATAGGCAATGGCTTTTACCGGCGAATCGATAACAGTAATATCAGCAGCGAAATTATTTGACTGTATCATCTTTCTGTTGATAAGATTATCAACATAACTATCATCTACAAGTAGTACTGATCTGTATCTAAAGTCTTCCATATTAGGTATAAACCGCAGCTCGGATGTCATCTTTGTACGGAATTCAGGTAAAAAAAGTTGTATAAACTTAACAATAATTTTAATATCACAAGTTTATAGAGCCAGAAATCTTTTTCAATGATATTTCTGCTATCTTGGCCTGGTACCTGGAATTATTTAAACGAACAGTAGCGTTAAGATAATTGAGTTGCGCATCCCTGATTTCCACCTGGGTAATGGTTCCTAAACGATAGCGGGTGAGCGTGATATCTAAATTCTGACTCGCGATTTTTTGATTGCTCTCTTCAAGCTTCACTAAACTCAAACTTGTTAGGTACGTTTGGTATGCACTTGCCAACTGTGCATTTACACTTTGATTAATTCGTTGATAATCCAGCTCCGCACTTCGTATCAGCACTTCAGAGTTTTTTTCATTTTTGCGTTGCAGAAAACCGTTGAAGATATTGATAGATGCATTAAGGCCGTAATTAAATCCTCTGCCGGTTGTTTGCGTGGCAAAACCCAGAGCCGATTCGGACCGATTAAAATTATATCCGCTGTTTATACCCACAACAGGATATCTGTTGGCTTTTACCTGTTTCAAATCCAATTCGGCAATTCTCCGGCTTATTAAGGCCGCCCGTAAAGCGGGATTCTGCTGCATGGACCGAGAAAGAAGCTCAGCAAACACGAGCCGGTCGTCAATTTCAAAGCGATCAGCAACACGAAACTCCAGGTTGACATCTCTGGCCATCAACTCATTTAAAGCGATTTGTGATGTTCTGTACAATACCTGCTGTTGTAAATAATTGGTGGTATCGGTATTATAATCCACCTGCGCATTTAATACTTCTAACCGGGCGGCTTTCCCCACTTCAAAACGTGTTTGGGCTGTTTTTACTCTTAACCGAGAAATTGAGACGGCCGTATCGAATGCTTTAAGCTGCTGTTGTTGCTGAACGAGGTTATAATATCTTTCCATCACATCACCCAAAGTAGAAAGAACATTGAGCTGAAGATTGGCGTCCCCCAACCGCTGCAATTCTTTCAATTGATCGTACCTGGCAAACATCTTAAAGCCATTAAAAACCGTCCAGTTTAGGCCAACGCCGTAGTTCAGGGTATTTCCCCGGGCATTATTCCGCTCAGTAACCACACCTGTCTCGCGGGTTTGTGTACTATTTTGAATGGTGTTATTGTTATTGAGCGTTCCTAAAACAGATGGAAGCATGCCAGCATTAGCACGGCTTACATTTCGCCCGGCAATCTCAACATCATTCTTTGAAATAAGTATGTTGTAATTCTTTTCTAAGGTAATTTTTACCGCATCTTCAAGCGTTAACATTTCCTGAGCAAAACTGGCACAGGCATACAGCACACAAAGCAATAGCAGTAGTATATTTTTAAACTTCATACAGGTAATTAATGCGCGCTAACTTCTTCTTGTTCAAACTCCTTGATTCTGTCGAACTCCGGATGATGTTTTCGATCTTTAGACCACATCGAATAAATGCCCGGGATCACGAATAAAGTTAGGATTAGAGAAAAGATTGTCCCCCCAACAATCACCACACCCATTCCAACACGACTTTGAGAGGCAGCCCCCAGAGCCAGCGCAATTGGCAAAGCACCCAATGCAATCGCCAAACTGGTCATCAAAATCGGTCGGAGTCTTGCTTCAGAGGCTTCCATAATGGCTTGCATTTTAGACTTTCCTTGCTCTCTTAGCTGATTGGCAAATTCAACAATTAAAATTCCGTTCTTCGTTACAAGACCGATCAGCATAATGGTTCCTATCTGACTAAAGATATTCCAGGTTTGTCCGAAAAGCCATAAAGAAAACATAGCCCCCGCCACCGCCATTGGTACGGTGAGAATAATAATAAGAGGATCGAGAAAGCTCTCGAACTGTGCTGCAAGAATGAGGTAAATTAATAAAAGTGCCAAACCAAAAGCAAATGCGGTATTCGAACTGCTTTCCACAAAATCCCTGGATTCACCTGACAAATCAGTCGAAAAAGTATCATCCAATACTTTATCACGTATCCTATCCATAGCCTCAATACCGTCGCCAATACTCTTACCGGGTGCCAAACCGGCAGAAATTGTTGCAGAAAGATATCTGTTGTTATGGTATAATTGAGGCGGACTGCTGCGTTCTTCTAAGGTGACCACATTGTCCAGCTGAATTAACTGACCGGTTTGGCTTCTCACAAATAAGGACGTTAAATCGAGAGGATCATCTCTGTCTTCGCGTTCAAATTGGCCCATAACCTGATATTGGCGGCCATTCATCATAAAGTAACCAAAGCGTTGGCCGCTTAATGACAATTGGAGTGTTTGCGCGATATCCAAGACCGAAACACCTAAACTTTGAGCCTTTTCACGATCAATAGTAATATTAATCTCAGGCTTATCAAACTTCAAATTTACATCGACCATAGAAAAAGTTGGATCCGCATCAGCTTCATCCATAAACTGAGGTATTTTTTCCCGAAGCTTCTCAAAGTTAGGTGCCTGAATAATGTATTGAATCGGTTGTCCCCCGCGTCGGTTTACGGAGATCGTTGGCTGCTGCGTAACAGAGACCCGCGCTTCTGAATACTTTTTCGTGATTTTTGTTAACTGTTCCGCTATTTCTTGTTGTGAACGCTTCCGTTCATTGGGTTGCTTTAAACCGATCCTTACCATGCCACTATTTACAGAGCCTGAACCGCTAAATCCGGGAGCAGTAATAACAAGGGCTACTTGCTTCTCGGGCACAGAATCATTTATAACCTGGGTTAGCTCCTGCATAAAACGATCTGTATAATCGTAAGATGCGCCTTCCTGAGCGGACACTTGCAGCCTGAGCATACTTCTGTCATCCAGAGGCGCAGTTTCTTTTACAAGCTTCGAGTAAAAGAAAACAGTGATTGCTAAACACAGAAAAATGATCGGGAAACTTAACCAGCGCTTTTTCATGAAATTTTCCAAAGCATCTGCATACCCGGAGTTCATTTTCTGAAAATACGGCTCGCTCCATACATAGAATCTTGACTTTCTTTGTTCACCGCCTTTCATCAAATAGGCGTTAAGCATTGGAGTTAAGGTTAGAGATACAAAGGCCGATATTAAAACCGCCGACCCGATGACGACTCCAAACTCCCGGAATAAGCGCCCTACAAAGCCTTCCAGGAAAATCACCGGAAGGAATACGGCAGCAAGGGTAATCGAGATGGAGATTACGGCCATAAAAATTTCGTTCGATCCTTTAATAGCCGCTTCGATTGGCGACATTCCCGCTTCCACCTTTTTATAAATATTTTCTGTTACCACGATGCCGTCATCGACAACCAGACCGGTTGCCAAAACAATAGCCAGCAAGGTTAAAACGTTAACAGAAAAGCCTGCCAGGTACATTATAAAAAAGGTTGCTATGAGCGAAACCGGAATATCAATTAAAGGCCTGAAGGCGATTCCCCAGTCGCGGAAGAACAAGTAAATAATTAAAATCACCAGAATTAGCGCTACCAAAATTGTCTCCGCAACTTCGACAACCGACTTTTTAATGAATAATGTATTATCCATTGCAATGTTCAATTGCAAATCTTTGGGTGCTTCGTTCTTTAGTCTTTCAAATTCTTGGTAAAACTTTGATGCTATCTCCAGATAATTTGTTCCTGGTTGAGGAATTATAGCCAGCCCAATCATCGGCTGACCCGACTCACTCATTTTTGTTTCTAGGTTTTCTGGTCCAAGCTCTGCCGAACCAATATCGCTGTAGCGGATAATTTTATCTCCGTCTGATTTTACTATAAGATTATTAAACTGTTCCTCAGTGGACAAATTACCAATGGTTTTCACCACCAATTCTGTATTGGCACCTGTAACTTTTCCCGAAGGCAACTCAATATTCTGCCGGTTCAGAGCATTCCTTACATCAGATACGGTGAGTCCGTAAGAAGCAAGTTTGGCTGGGTTTAACCATAAACGCATAGCGAATCGTTTTTGACCCCAGATTTGAACGCTACTCACGCCCGGAATGGTTTGAAAACGTTGCGAAAGCACATTTTCCGCATAATCACTCAGTTCCAACTGATCGCGTGTGGTGCTCTGAACAGTCATTGTAAGAATTGGATCAGAATCTGCGTCGGCTTTAGAAACTACCGGAGGCGAGTCAATGTCATCGGGTAAATTACGAACCGCTTGTGAGACTTTATCACGCACATCATTGGCAGCTTCCTCTAAGTTTTTACTAAGATTAAACTCGATAGTGATGCGACTGGAACCCTGATTACTTGAAGATGTTATATTGCGTATTCCATCAATTGAATTTATAGCTTTTTCCAGGGGCTCGGTAATCTGCGATTCGATGATATCCGAATTAGCCCCGGAATAATTGGTTCTTACCGATACAATAGCCGGATCGATCGAGGGAAACTCTCTAATACCTAAAAATGTATAACCAATTACTCCAAATAGAATAAGCATAAGGTTAATTACGATAGTAAAAACCGGCCGCCTTATGCTTGTAGTTGATAAACTCATAATTTCACATTCTTCCTATTTCCGGTATTCACCTTTACTTTACTCCCGTCTTTTAAAGACATGATACCGGTCGTTAATACCGTATCTCCAGCCTTTAATCCGGAAATAACTAAAATTTCTTTTTCCGTTCTGGTAGATGTTTGCACCATTACTTCTTTTGCTTTTCCACTGTCCGTTACAAATACTTTTTTTCCGTCCTGAACCGGAATTATTGCTTCTGTTGGAATTAAAATCGCATCCTCTATGGTTGCCAAGGGTAATGAAATACTAGCAAATGAACCGGGAATTAATACGCCACCTGGATTATCCGCTTTGGCTCGCAGCTGTAAAGTTCGCGTTGCGGCTTCGATACGTGGTTCAATTGCATACACTCTTGCGGTATAAGTCTGGGCAGAGCCAGCCACCGAAAAATTAATTGTTGCGCCTGCTTTAACCTTTCCCGAATATTTTTCGGGAACAGAAAAAGTGATTTTTACCGGATTCAAACTCACCAAATTGGTGATCGGCATAGATGGAGTAACATATTCTCCGACAGAAACTGATCTTAAACCTATTCTTCCGCTAAACGGAGCACTTACAACTGTTTTTGCCAGCTGCGCACGAATTAACTGGCTTTGCGCCTTGGCCGTCCGGAAATCCGCTGACGCAATATCATACTCTTCACGGCTTATAGCCTCCTTCTGCAGCAACAAACGTGCACGTCTTTCATTCTCGGCCGCTAAATTCTGTTTTGTATTTGCCTGTGCTAACTGCGCCCTGAGTTCCGAATCGTCTATCTTAACTAATGTCTGACCTCTCCTTACATTCGATCCTTCATTAAAATATATTCCTTTTATAATACCCGGTACCTCGCTTATGATCCGCACCTCTTCATTCGCATCAATTGAACCTGTTACTGTAAGCGAATTTTCAAAGCTTACAGGGCTTACCACAATACCATTCACGCTCATTGGTCGTTGGTCTCCCCCTCCAGCACGGCCTCCTTTTCCGGAACTGCCTGGTCCGGCGATTTTGTGATTCTCTGAAATGCGATATAAGATCAAAGAAACAAAGCCGAGGGCGAGTACAGTGTAAATAATGTATTTAATTTTCATCAGGATTCCTTTGTTTTTTACATGAAGCTCTCACGAGTTTATTCATTCCGTTTGTGGGGTGCAAATTCATGATGGTTTTATCTTAACTTTTATAATTTATTGCATTTTCAGCAGTTTTCGCGTCCGACAAATTACTGCTAATCTGTTGCAGTACAACAAAAAATGTTTCAATCTGACCCTTAATATATTTTCCACCGACTTATTATTCAGTCTGATTATTGCTTGTTCAATTTTCGGAATTATTCCTCTGGCTTTTTCTGTCAATTTAATCAGATGCTGGCGTCTGTCCCTTTCATTGATCGTGCGTACGACGTAGCCTTTATCCGACAAATAATCAATTATACTCACATATATGACTTATCCACTTCCAATAATTCACTTAGTGTTTTTTGCGTCAATTGCTCGGTATAACGATTAATCAGCACCCGGACAAACTGGTATCGGTCAATATTCATTTCTCCCGTTTCTTTCGAAAAGAGTCCTGCATATTTATTACCGGCAGAAAGTAGTAAATGAGCCACTGGATGTTGAATGTTCAAATAGAGTACAAAAATACCTATGCCCAAACCAACTAGTTGAAAGTACCAAGTATTTTACAGATGTTAATCAAGTTCTGACCAGCGGTATAATTTTTTTGATTAAAATTGGATAATGAAGCAAGTTTTAATTTATCCGCTTATTTATATTTTATTTATGGCTTTAAACACGGAAGACAGTTACGCTCAATCCGAAATATCTTATAATGTGTCATTTCCGGAAGCACAGGCTCATTATGTTGATATTGAAATGAATATCAAAGGCATCAAAACAGATTTTATTGATGTGAGAATGCCTGTTTGGACGCCTGGCTCTTATTTGGTGAGAGAATTTGCAAAGAACATAGAAAGCTTATCCGCAAAAAACGTTTCTGGTTCGTCATTATCTTCTTCAAAAATCAACAAAAATACATGGCGTATTACGAATACAAAAAACCAAAACATCAATATAAACTACCGCGTATATGCTTTTGAACTGTCAGTAAGAACGAGCTTTGTAGATGCGTCTCATGCTTTTTTATCACCCAGCGGTTTGTTGATGTATCCTGAGGGAATGATTAAATCACCTTCGACGGTAACAATAAAACCGTATAAAAACTGGGAGAAGATTTCAACTGGATTGGACCCTGTAAAAGGGAAAAACAATACCTTTTATGCGCCGGATTACGACATCCTTTACGATTCACCCCTGGAGGTTGGTAACCATGACACTTTCGACTTTATGGCCGCAGGCGTAAAACATGAAGTGGCTATGTACGGCGGCGGGAATTATAAAAAGGCTGATTTAGTTGAAGATATGAAAAAGATCATTGAAACTGAAACGGATATATTTGAGGAAAACCCTAACAAACGTTATGTATTTATCATCCATAATACTTCGGCTGGCGGTGGCGGGTTAGAACATCTCAACTCAACTGTACTGGGGGCTGTCAGGTTGGGGTACGCTGAGGAAGATCAGTATAAAAGCTTTTTAGGACTGGTGGCGCATGAATACTTTCACTTGTGGAATGTGAAAAGATTAAGGCCACAGGCTTTGGGCCCATTCGATTATAGCAATGAAAATTATACCAGCAATTTATGGATAGCAGAAGGATTCACAGCTTATTTTGATAATTTAATTCTTCGCCGTGCCGGAATCTATTCTCCTGAAAGATACATTGCAAGCCTTGTTTCAGATATTAATACGGTCGTAAATCAGCCCGGAAATGGAGTCCAGCCTGTTAGTGACGCCAGTTTCGATGCCTGGATTAAATATTACAGGCCTAACGAGAACTCTAAAAACAGCACAATTTCATATTACGATAAAGGAGCTTTAATCGGGATGATTTTAGACCTGGAAATCCTCAATGCAACCAAAGGTGCAAAACGCCTGGATGATGTAATGAAGGCCATGTATGATGAATATTATAAAAATAAGACACGTGGTTATACCGATGCGGAATTTAAAGCAATGGCAGAAAAAATTGCAGGAAAATCACTTGATGATATTTATAGGAAATATATAAATGGAACCGAATCCATAAGTTTTAACTCCTATTTGGGTTATGCCGGATTATACCTTGTAAACGAATATGAGGGCAAAGAAAACCCATCGCTTGGAGTGGCTACGGCAGTAAAGGATGGTAAAGTAATAATCACAGCAGTGCAAAGAGGGAGTGCCGCCTGGAACGATGGCCTGAATGTAAATGATGAACTCATTGCTATTAATGATTACAGAATTACCGGAGCCACCGATACAAAAGGCGTCAGCGATTTAGTGAAAAACATTTCATCCAAAAAGGTGGGTGAAAAGATTAAGGCTATAATTTCCAGAGATGGAATAATCAAAACAGTAGATATCACTATTGCCCGGGCAGTCGCAGGAAAATATAGTATAGAAATTGATAAAAGCGCTACTGACGAACAATTGGCGATACGCAAAATATGGTTGAGTTTGTAATCCAGTAAAACAAACCCTTAAAAAGAAGCCTTCCCGGCCTCAAAGACCCTAAGTACAAGGAAGTGCAACGCCTCAAAGCGTTGCCTCTTCGGCTCTTTCTTGCAAAACCTATTTCTGAGCGTAAATCACACCTTTGCGAACAATCTTCCGGCCCGAGGCTTCAACTATTTTCTCGGGCGGGTGGTTCCAGCTGGCATCTCCATCATGCGTAAACTTGGTAATTACAGTATGCGTATTTACATCAGTTAAAGTCGCATCAAGAAACATGTTATAGGTTTTTGCGCCGTTATTTACCGACGTATTCTGCGTTCCATTATTTAAAATATTGCCCAACACCGTTGTAGCAACACCAATTCCGAACGAAGCGGCATCAGACATAATTCTATTCTTTTTAACCCTAAGCTTTAATACCATATCAGCGCCAAGTAATTTGCCCAGGCTGTCAGGATTCATTTTCCACGACTCTCTGATATCAATACCCTGTTGCCGTAATTTACTATTCACCTGTTCTACATTCATAAGATCAACATACTTTTTCCTGTTATTTTTTTTCGATTTGAACAAGTATTGGTTATAAAATTCCTGTTGAATGAGTTTGCTTTCAGATTCTTCCGTCTTTCTGATCTTTGATTCATCGAAATTTGCAGGCATGCGTCCTGTAAGCTCTACTACAGCGGGCAGAATGGCAACCTTTTTCCCCTCAAGGTCCACCTGATCTAACCAGGCTTTATTATTATATACTTTTGTCGAACACGCTTGGAACAAAACTGCCGACAGCAGCAGAGCAACTAATGTAAATCTTTTCATTTGTGATATGATTGTGTGTTTAATAAAGACGAATTTAAACCCGAGAAAGTTACAAGGCGTTAAACATTAAAGAAAATAAGCTATAAATGAATATCTTCGTTATCAACAAATACCAGATAAAGGAACCTGAACTTTCATTCGATGATACGCTGCCTTGTTGTTGATGACGAACCCTTAGCTCTTGATATACTTACTGATTATATCGAGAAAGTTCCTTTTTTAAAACTGGTAACGGCAACAACAAGTGCTTTCGAAGCTTTAGCAATAGCCCAAAAAGAGGAAGTAGACCTGATTTTTCTTGATGTTCAGATGCCCGAGCTTACCGGGATCCAATTCTTAAAGGTCCTTAATGGAAAATGCAGCGTAATTCTTACTACGGCCTATTCGCAGTATGCTTTGGATGGATATGAATTGGATGTAGCCGACTATCTCCTCAAGCCAATTGCATTCGACAGATTTTACAAATCTGTTCTAAAAGTGCAAAACACAATTCAACAAGCAAATCCCCTGGCAACTGCATCCAAAAAAATAGACAACGGTATCAATTCTTTTATATTCGTAAAAACTGAACATAAAATTCAAAAAATTTACCTCGACGATATTCTGTATATCGAAGGATTAAAAGATTATATCTCCATTTTTACGAAAAATGAACGTATTATTACCCTCCAACACATGAAAAAGATGGAGGAAAATTTGCCGGCCGGCCGATTTATCAGAGTTCACAAATCCTATATTATTTCGATTGACAAAATTGAAAGTATTGAACGAAGCAGGATACAGATCGGCGACAAGACCATCCCGGTAGGAGATACTTACAGGGATAATTTTTTTAAGCTGGTTGAAGATAAAAACATTTAGCCTTCTAAAATTTGGCAATTCCTGAGTCTCCACTAACGTCAATTCAATATAAAAAACCATCTTTCTTCACAGCCCCAATTTTTCTTAGTTTAGCAGTCGCAAAATGAATCCTTCAATGTATTCGTTTTATAAAAGAATTTTTATGCTTAGAATATACATCTTCTTGCTAATCCTGCTCGCTTCTTCAAACAGCTTCAGCCAATCGCGCACATATCTCTACGATTATCATCAGTATCAAAAAATCAACTCGGGCATCTATTCAATAGATACCAACTTACATACGTCGATCCGTCCGGTTTTTCCGAACGACAGTCTGCAATACAGATTGCTGGATTCGTTAAGCTATGCAAACATCGATACAACAGTACGCCGTTCCTGGTTTCACCGAAAGCTCTTTACCGAGCATCTTATTCAAATAGAAAAACCGGATTACAATGTTTACATCGATTTCCTGCCCGACTTCCAGGTAGGCCGCGACCGGGAGCATAATCGCACTACCTGGCTAAATACCCGTGGCTTCCAGATTCAGGGAAATATTGGAAAGAAGTTCCGCTTTTATAGCAGCGCCTATGAGAACCAAGCCAACTTCCCTCAATATCTTAGCAACTTTGTAAATAGCACAGGGGTAATTCCCGGGCAAGTAAATGATAAATTCAGAGGACGCAGCACGAAAGACTGGGCCTATGCCTCTGCATTAATCAACTACACTCCTAATAAATACTTTTCCTTTGTTTTGGGCCAGGATAAAAACTTTATTGGCGACGGCTACCGTTCGATGATTTTATCTGACGTAGCTTCCAATTACCCGTTTTTCAAGATTGAAACTTCTCTGGGAAGGGTTCGATATGTTAATATCTGGGCGCAATTTCAGGATTTAACTGCTCCTCAGCTATCCTACGACAATGGATTCAGAAAAAAATATGGAGTATTCCATCACCTGGACTGGAATGTCAGCAAGCGCCTTTCTCTCGGTGTATTCGAATCTATTATCTGGCAAAAAAATGATGAGATCGGAAAGCGTGGTTTTGATCTGAGTTATGTTACTCCAATTATTTTCTTACGCGCCGTAGAAGGATACAACGGATCTCCGGATAATGCTTTGCTAGGATTTAATGGCAAATATAAGTTTGCAAAAAACCTGACCAGTTATGGACAATTTGTTTTGGATGAATTTACTGCGAGGGAATTTTTTGGAGGTAATGGTTATTGGGCCAATAAATTCGGCATTCAGTTCGGCATTAAGGGCTTCAATGCTTTCAAGATCGAGAATCTAAATTTCCTTACAGAGTTTAATACTGCCCGACCGTATACCTATTCGCAACGAAGCTCATTACTTAACTACGGCCATTACAATCAGCCTCTGGCGCATCCCTTTGGCGCTAATTTTAAAGAATTCCTAGGCATTGTCGACTACAGTTACAAGCGCTTCCAATTCTCTCTTCAAGGCAATACGGCCGAATACGGACTCGATCCTGCCGACACCAACTTTGGAAAAGATATATTCAAGTCTTATACCACCCGCAATACTGCAAAAGGCGACTATGGAAATCAAACCGGGCAGGGTATAAAAACGGATTTCATGTATCTCGATGGAAGATCATCCTTTCTCCTAAACCCTAAAACCAATCTGAGAATTGAGTTGGGTGCCGTTTTTAGAAATGAAAAAAATGAGTTGATGAATGATAAAACTACCTGGGTGACATTCGGTCTCCGCAGCTCATTCAGAAATTTATATCAGGATTTTTGATTGCTAAGGACGTTATCACAGGCGTTAATTTTGGCATCTGGTCGTCCTGAAATTTATTTCGGATATCGCACTTATTATTCTTGAAGCCGAGTTCTGGCCGTTTATTGATTTCGACCTTGGTCATTCTGAAGTTGTCTCAGTACCTCACACTATTGATTCCTGAATCAAATCCCTAGCAAGTTCGAGATGACCTCTATTCACTCAAACTCCACCATTACCTGATTCTTCTCCACCTTCTCACCCACCCTTACCTTAACATCCTTAATCACACAATCTGTCGCCGCCTTAATAACGTTCTCCATTTTCATGGCCTCCAGAATTACCAGGTTATCACCCTTTTTAATCTCGTCACCCGCTTCTACCAGCACGTTCAATACCATTCCCGGCATCGGAGCTTTTAGCTCTTTGATATGATGGGAGGCGGCTTTATCAAAACCCAGTTTATGCAAAAGTTCATCATACTCATCCGAAATTTCTACCAAATATTCCCTAGAGTTTACTTTAATCAGAAGTGTTTTCTCCGCTTTTCTATGTTCAATAAGTTCAACCCGGTACGATTTATTCTTATGAAGCACATGGCTGGTCGAAGCACTTAGCTCGTGATGATCAATAGACACCTTTTCGCCCTCGAACACAAAATGTCCGTCATCTCTCCCTATTGTATACTGATAGTTACCATTTACCTTGATTTTATACATATTATTGGGTTAAGGCATATTGAATCAGGTTAGCGCCCATTTTCAAGGCTTTTTCTCTCGTCTCAGGAGTATCTTCAGCATAAGTGCCTGCATCTTCCCAACCGTTGCCCAAATCGGTCTCGTAGGAATAATAACAAACCAATCGGCCTTTGTAGATTAGTCCCAATCCTTGAGGGCGCTTGCCATCATGTTCATGAATCTTCGGAATGCCTCCCGGAAACTTAAACTTTTGCTGATACACCGGATGACTGGGAGGTAACTCGACCAGGCTCAATTCAGGAAACACTTTTTTCAATTGCGGACGAATAAATTTATCCAACCCATAATTGTCGTCGATATGAAGAAAGCCTCCTGCTATCAGGTATTTACGTAGATTCTGCGCTTCCTGATCGGAGAATACCACATTGCCATGACCAGTCATGTATACAAAGGGGTAATTAAAAAGATCAGTACTGCCTACTTCAACAATTGACTCCTCCGATTGAAAGTTGGTACCGATGTTTTTATTGCAGAACTCGATCAGATTCACCAGCGCACTACGATTCGCATACCAGTCTCCCCCGCCATTGTATTTTAGTTTGCCTAATTTATAAGAAGGGGCCATTAATCCGCTAAAAATAGTAAGAGAGAATAATCCCAATAAAAGCAGCCTTTTCATTCGATATATTCAATAAGATTTATCACGAACTTATGCACCCAAATTCAGGAACTAAGCCTGGAACCGTTTCACCGGTTTAAAAAGTTTATCTCAAAACAAGCCTGCAGGGCAGCGGTTTCTGTTCGCAGGCGACTGTCTCCTAAAGTTACAGGGATATATCCTGAATTGAGAGCAGAATCTACTTCAGATGGAGAAAAATCTCCTTCAGGCCCTATTAGCACCAAATAGTTACCATGCAGGGCTATTCTATCACTTAACGCACTTTTTTCGCTATCAATACAATGAGCAATAAACTTTTGTGAACCCGGCTTTTGTATGAAATCTTTAAAACGGCAAGGCTCATTAAGCTTCGGATGATAAGCCTTCAGCGACTGCTTCACAGCTGAGGTAATAATTTTGTTCAGACGTTCGGTTTTTACATCCTTACGTTCAGATCGTTCGCAGATGATGGGAGTAACCTCATCAATTCCGATTTCGGTAGCTTTTTCCAGGAACCATTCAAAGCGATCAATATTTTTGGTGGGTGCTACCGCGATATGCAGATAATGATTACGTTTCGAAAACTCCCGTTGATGTTCCAGTATCTTTAAGAGCGTACGTTTAGGGTGCGGATTTACAATCTCGGCCACGTAGAAGCCGCCCCTGCCGTCGATAAGATTAACCCGGTCGCCTTGCTCCAGTCGCAAAACCTTGGCGCAGTGCCTGCTTTCCTCTTCGTTCAGCTCATAGCTGTCGCCGGTAATATCTGGTGTATAGAAAAGGTGCATAATTCACCCGGTTAATGTTTGTCAACGGCGTCTTCAGGATTTATCACCAATTCCATCTTTACAGATTCTACGTTCTGTTCAGACTTTTTAAGAATAGTTACATTGTATCCGTAAAACTCCTTACTTTCTCCCACTTCCGGAATCTTACCGAACAAGTCGCCAACTAATCCACCCACCGTATCATAGTCTTCATCCTCAGGCAAATCGTGCGGAAGGTATTCGTTCACATCGTAAATAGTTGCTGAGGCGTTTACAATAAATTCGCCTTCAGAAACCTTATCTACAATTGGCTTCTCTTCATCGTATTCGTCCTGAATCTCTCCTACAAGCTCCTCAACAATATCCTCGAGAGTAACCATTCCTGCTGTACCACCAAATTCATCCAGCACGATAGCGATCTGGATTCGGCGAAGTTGAAACTCGGCAAGCAGATCGTTGATTTTTTTAGTTTCAGGGATCAGGTACGGTTTCCTGATAATGTCTTTTAAAACAAGTTCTTTCTTTTGAGCCAGAAGTGGCAGAATGTCTTTTGCATGGATAACACCGATGATTTTATCAATCGTTTCATCGTAGATCGGCATGCGCGAGTAACCCTCTTTAACCAAGGTATCTATCAACTCATCAACGGGCGTATTTTGTTCAATACCCGATATTTTAGTGCGGGGTACCATAATATGCTTTACCACCCGCTCGTTGAAATCGAACACATTTTTTATAAGCTCATGCTCATTTAAATTGAGAGCGCCACTTTCTTTTCCTTGTTCAAGCAAATATTGCAGCTCCTCTGAGGTATGTGCAGATTCATGCGAGCCGATAGCGTTGATGCCAAATAATTTCAAAAGGGCATTTGCGAAGCCATTGAGTAAAACGATAAATGGCCTGAATACGAGATAAAAAATATGCAGGGGGAAAGCTACCGCCATAGTTACACCTATCGGCTGCTGAATCGCGATCGACTTCGGCGCCAGTTCTCCAAACACAATATGCAGAATGGTAATTACCGCAAAAGCAATAATTGGCGATGCCGTACTGGCCATCGAGGCAATAAATGCCGGATCGGCGTGGAAAAACGTAAGTACATTGGTAATAATGTGTTCCATTACCGATTCTCCAACCCAACCTAAACCTAAGGATGCAAGGGTTATACCTAATTGCGTAGCGGCAAGATATCCATCTAAATGTTGCGTGATGTGTTTGGCTATTTTGGCAACTCGGCTCCCTGATTTTGCTTTTATTTCAATTTGCGAAGCACGAACCTTTACTATAGCAAACTCCGCTGCTACGAAAAAACCGTTCAGGAATACCAGGAAGAACGTCCAAAATATTTGAAGTCCCATCCAGTTAAATTAAATTAACAAATGTGCTCTTATAAAGCTCCATGCTTTCCTCGATCACTTTAAAGGCATACTCTTTACCAAGTAGGTCCTCAATGGAAACGTTTTTATGCTCCAGCGCCTTGTAATCCTGGAAAAAACGAACAATTTCCTTCATCGCATGGGGTGGAAGTTCGGTTAGATCATCGATATAGTTAACAGACATATCGTTTTTTGCTACCGCGATAATTTTATCATCCTGCTCGCCATTATCAACCATGTGCATAACGCCAATTACCTTAGCCTCGATAATAGACATAGGATATACATCTGCCGAGCACAAAACAAGTATATCAAGCGGATCATGGTCGTCACAATACGTTTGCGGAATAAAACCGTAATTGGCAGGGTACATTACCGATGAGAATAAAATCCTGTCTAATCGTAAAAGGCCCGACTCTTTATCTATTTCATATTTAGCTTTTGAGCCTTTTGGGATCTCAATGATGGCATTAACAAGGTTAGGAATCTCGTCACCAGGTGAAACAGAATGCCAGGGATGGTCTTTACTCATATGTGATTATATATTTTCGTTAACTAAACTATCGATCTTTTGTTTAGGGTAATTTTCTTTTTAAATAGGTCCAGATCAAGGGAATCGCTGTAATCGCAATAAATCCCATAATGATATAAAAAAGATATTGATTTATTTCATGTGCAAACTTAATCCCCAGAAAATACCCTAATAGAGTCAGGGAGGTGATCCATAGAAAGGCACCCGAAATATTATAAAACGCAAATCTTCTATAATCTAAACCTATCATACCCGCTATAATGGGAGCAAAGGTTCTTACTATTGGAATAAATCGTCCCATGATTAAGGCAAATGCACCCTGCTTGTTATAATATACCTCCGCAGCTTTTAAGTACTTCTGTTTAAAGAAAAATGAATCTTTGCGTTTGTATAAAGCTGGACCGGTTTTCCTACCGAACCAGTATCCAACAAAATTTCCTGCTATTGCAGCAAGTATAAGCCCGGCTATTAATATATGAATACCGATGTCTAACTTATCGGTAGCGACAAACATGCCTGCAAGAAACAGTAAATAATCACCTGGGAGAAAGAATCCGAAAAAAAGTCCGGTTTCAGCAAAAACCACAAAAAGGAGGACGTAAAATCCACCTTCTCTAAGTAAAGTCTCCGGATTTATTAAATGTTGAATTGAATCCCAGATTTCGTACATATTTGAATACCCGTAAATCTACGATTATTAAAATAATTTTTAATTTTTTAATAATCAGATAAGATCGGAAATAAAACCCGGATAAATTCCTAAGATCAATGTAGCAAGGGTAGAGATAATCAATACGAATTTAAAAGCTGCAGGAATTAATAATTCATTACGTTCGGCATCTTTAAAATACATGGCGATAACAACGCGTAAGTAATAGAATATACCCACTATTGCGTTTAGTACAGCGAAAACCGCCAGCCATGTATGATATTGAGACAAAGCTCCTGCAAACATCATAAACTTACCGATAAAGCCCGCCGTTAAGGGGATCCCTGCCAGCGAAAGCATCGCCACTGTTAAGGTTATAGCAAGCAAAGGGTTTTTCTTAGCCAGGCCGTTAAAACTATCAAAGCTATCGCTCCCGACTTGTTTCTGCACCACCATCAAAGCAGCAAAAGCTATAATCGAAGCAATGGTATAAGCTGCTGCATATACAAAAATAGCACTGTCTGAAGAGCTGCTTAACGCGATCAGGGCAAAGAGCATATAACCAACATGAGAGATACTTGAAAACGCCAGCATTCTTTTGAAGTGCTGCTGGTATACGGCAGTAACATTTCCTATCAGCAAGGATAATGAGGCAAGCACAACCAGCACCGGTGTCCAGAACTCCATCAAGGGCGACATGCTGATATAGAACAGTCGCAGGAATGCTGCGAATACTGCTGTTTTTACCACCGTACTCATAAACGCTGTAATGAGCGTAGGCGCTCCCTCATAAACATCAGGAGTCCAGAAATGAAAAGGGGCAGATCCTGCTTTAAAGCTTAACCCTATAATAGTCAACAAAATTCCCGCATAAAATATCGGCGAAATTTGGCTCCCGTTCGCATAATTTCTTATTTCTGCCAGATCGAAAGAACCTGAAGCTCCATACAACAAGGTGATTCCGAACAAGAGAAAACCAGTTGAAAAAGCGCCCATAAGGAAATATTTCAAGGCAGCTTCATTCGAGGCGTAATCACGCTTCTTTATTCCCGTAAGAATGTATAAGCTAACCGACATTATCTCTATCCCGATAAAGAGCATAGACAGGTTGTGATAAGATACGATGATGATGATACCAACCAACGAAAAAAGTATGATGGTATAGTATTCTGCCACATTCGAACTGATACGCTCAAAGTAATCTTTCGAGAGCATCAATATTAAAATAGTAGATAAAATAGCTATGCCAGAGAAAGCCACAGCAAAATTATTAAACAGCAGCATACCACTGAAAATGGTATGGGCATTGTTAGCCAAATCCCAGTGATTAAGGTTTAGCCCCAACGCGCCTGCCAGGCCGATGACAGAAACAGGCAATAATGCTTTGCTTGCTTTAAAAAGTCCGAGGTATAGAACCAGTATAGCTAAAAGAGATATCGTTATTATTACGTCCATGTTGTCTCTATCACTTTCTAATGTATGTATGGATTTATTCCCGCAATGCGATTATTCACAAATTCAATCAATGCCTTAGAAGAAGCACTGGAAATATCTAATAAAGACTGAGGATAAACACCGATAAAAATTACGAGAGCGCCCACTATAAGTAAAACCACCTTTTCTGAACCCGTAATTTCGGGAAAATTAAGAGTGCTGTCGTTCGTTTCGCCGAGCATAACACGCTGATACATTCTAAGCATGTACACCGCACTGAATATTATTGTTAATCCAGAAATTGCTGCGGCCCAGATATTGTATTTATAAACCCCGAACAGAAGCAAAAACTCGCCGATAAAACCATTAGTAAGTGGCAAGGCGACTGTTCCAAGCAAAATGATTAAAAAAGCAATGGCAAACTGAGGTGCAACTTTTGCAATACCGCCCATACTGCTGATGTCTCTGGTATTTAGTCGTCTGCTGATAATGTCCAATACGAAGAACAAACCGAAAACATTGATACCGTGACTAATCATTTGGATCATGGCACCCTGTAATCCCTGAGCGTTCCAGGCAAAAATACCCGCGGATATTAATCCAACGTGAGAAATGGATGAATATGCAACCAGTCGTTTTGCATCTTTTTGGGTAAAAGCTATTATCGCGGCATATACTACACCTATAACCGATAATATTAATGCTGTCTGCCCCCATTCAACAAAGCCAAGTGGCGCTATCGGAATTAGCCAGCGGATCACACCGTAAATACCCATTTTTAGCATAATACCTGATAACAACATGGTTCCTTGTGTCGGCGCCTCTGTATAGGTATCGGGTTGCCAGGTGTGGAAAGGGAAAATCGGCATTTTAACGGCAAATGCCAGGAAAAAAGCCCAGAAGATCCAGCCCTGCGTTGCAGCATCCAGGTTCAGGTTATAGAACGACTCGATGCTAAAACTTTTGTAAGGTGTATTGACGTACATAAAAATAATACCTAAAAGCATTATTAAACTTCCGCCGATGGTATATATGAAAAACTTTAGGTTCACCCTGATCCTGTTTGCACCACCCCAAATGGCGCAAATAAAGTAGATAGGTATCAAAGCTGCTTCCCAGCCGATATAAAAAAGGAAGGCATCCAGGGCCGTAAAGACAAGCAAAAGCCCGCTTTGCATAAACAGGATCAATCCGTAAAACGCTCCGGGATTCTTATAATTATGCTTAAAGCTCGAAAGAATGATAAGCGGCATTAAGCCGTTGGTCAAAAGAACCATCATCATACTTATTCCATCAATTCCGGCCCTGAAGCGAATACCGTAAGTGCTTAACCAAGGGTAATCAACGCCAAACTGAAATTTCGAAGAATATTGGTTGAAGGCAATAAGGAGATAAGCGGTCAGGCCTAAAGATAACAACGACCAGATTAATGCCAGGGTTTTTGCCTGTTGTGATTTACCAAGCAACGATGTAAAGATTGCACCGAGGATGGGTAAAAATATAAGCAGTAAAATTTCCATCTATGTGTCTTATCCCTCTTATTATATGTTATAGAATCCGTATAGAAGCAAGCCTATAATACCTGCAACCATCATAAAAATATAAAAACCAATATTACCTGACTGTAATAAACGCATGCCTTTTGACGCCTCCGTGGTCCCGCTGCCTAAGCCGTTTACCAAACCGTCTATACCTGCCTTATCGACAACCTTGAAGAAAAATCCTGACAAGGCGTTCAAGGGCTTCGTGATGATCACATCATAAATTTCATCGATATAATACTTGTTATACGACAAACCTGCCAGCAAACCTCTGTCGGAAGTATCTGCCGCTGGCACATGGTTATTTTTAGAATATTTTACAAAAGCAATATAGGCTGCAATTAAAGCTCCCAGCACAGACACTCCCATCAAAAGATATTCAGTGGTATGTTCCAGCTTTAAGTGTCCCATTCTTGCATTCGATTCAAAAAATACCGGACTCAGAAACCTAGCCAACCAGTGATTGCCACCCATCACTTCAGGTATACCTAAAAGTCCTCCCAAAGCCGAAAGCACTGCAAGAACTATCAGTGGAATGGTCATGCTTTTTGGAGACTCGTGTAAATGATGCTCCTGCTCCTGGGTTCCTCTGAATTTATTATCGAATGTCAAAAACAGCATCCGGAACATGTAGAATGAGGTGAACAGCGCACCAATCACGCCCAATACCCATAGAATCTTGCTATGCTCATAGGCATGGGCCAGAATTTCATCTTTTGAAAAGAAACCAGAAAACGGAGGAATACCCGCAATTGCAATCGTACCTACCAGCATGGTGATAAATGTAATCGGTAGTTTCTTTTTCAATCCTCCCATAAATCTCATATCCTGCTCATTGCTCACGGCGTGAATCACCGAACCGGCCCCAAGGAACAGCAAAGCTTTAAAGAAAGCATGTGTAAGTACGTGGAAAAAAGCCCCGGTATAGGCGCCAACTCCCAAACCAAGGAACATATATCCTAGTTGTGAGACTGTTGAATAAGCCAGTACTTTTTTAATATCCGTTTGCGTGATAGCAATAGTAGCAGCTAAAAGGGCAGTGGCAATACCAATACTTGCTATAACCGTAAGTGTTATCGGAGAAAGAGTAAATAAGATGTTCGAGCGGGCTATCATATAGATACCGGCAGTTACCATTGTTGCAGCATGTATTAAGGCCGAAACAGGTGTCGGGCCGGCCATCGCATCAGGCAACCAGGTAAACAAAGGAATTTGGGCAGACTTTCCGATTGCACCCACAAATAACAGCAGGGTAATCAGCGTAAGCACACTGTTATTTGGCGCCAAATTTGCCGCGGCTGGAAACACCCTGGAAAACTCGAGACTTCCGAATGTGGTAAAAATCAAGAATACACCTATTAAGAATCCCAAATCGCCAATGCGATTCATTACGAAGGCTTTTTTAGCGGCACTTGCGTAAGATGAATTAGTAAACCAAAATCCGATGAGCAGATATGAACATAATCCAACACCTTCCCAACCGATAAACATGATCACATAATTAGACCCCAATACCAGTAAAAGCATGAAGAATACAAATAGGTTTAAATAGGAAAAGAACTTTCCAAAACCTGTATCGTGATGCATATAGCCAATCGAGTACACATGAATAAGGAAGCCAATACCTGTAACGATCAGTAGCATCAGGGAGCTTAAAGGATCTACCTGGAAGGAGAAGGGAACTAAAAGATTTCCGGCCTGTATCCAGTCAAATAGCGGAACGACGAAAGTTTTGGATGCCCCGCCCTGTAATTCTGCGAAGATGGCGATACTAACTGCAAATGAAAGGAATACTGTAAGGCTGCCAATAAATCCCGACACCGCTTTAGGAATACTATTTCTGCCCAGGCCTAATATAAGGAAGCCTATTAATGGAAATAAAGGAACGAGCCAAACTAAATTTATCATGAACGTTTTCGACGTTTAATTCTCAAAAAATTACCATTTCAGCCTGTTCAACACGTTGATATCGGTTGAACTGGTGTTTCTATATATCATAACAATAATGGCTAATCCTACCGCTACTTCTGCGGCCGCAAGTGCCATAACAAAGAATACAAATACTTGTCCTGATGCATCTCCCCTGTAAGCCGAAAAAGCCGCTAACAAAAGGTTTACAGCATTTAGCATTAACTCAACAGACATAAAGATCACAATGGCATTACGGCGTATTAAAACTCCGATCACACCTATGCAAAAGATAATTGAACAAAATAAGATATAGTGGTTGAGCGGGACGCCCTGGATTGAATTTGTAATTGATTCCATTTATACTTTATTTGGGTCCTTTTTAGCGAGTAAAACAGCTCCAACCATTGCTGACAATAATAAAATAGAAGATATTTCGAAAGGAAGAAGGAATTCTTTAAAGAGCACCTTTCCTAAATTTTTGACCAATCCAATTCCAGGGTTTTTTAAAATAACCGGAGCTGATTCACCTAAAGCTTTAAAAGAAGCTACCAGAGTAACCAATAAGCACATCCCGGCAACTGCACCTGCAACCTTTATAAGGGTTGATTTCATCGGTTCAGAATCTTCATTAAGATTTAAAAGCATCAAAACGAAGAGGAAAAGCACCATAATGGCACCCATATAAACTATAAAGTTTACGATGGCCAAAAATTGAGCGTTTAGTAAGATATAATGAATAGTGAAAGTGAAAAAGGTGACGATTAGATACAGTACACTATAAACCGGGTTCTTAGAAAAGATAACCAGTAATGAAAAGAAGATGGATAAAAAGGCAATTAAATAGAATAAATTCATTAATTGTATGTTTGTTTCTTTGCCATCTTCTCCGTTATGCGGAAAAGATGGGCAAAGGTATAATTTTTTACGATTTCAAGGGAGATTCAACCAGTTTATCTTTACCGAAAATAAAATCTTTTCTCAGGTAATCAGCCTCTAAAAATGGTCCATCTAGATAAATTGCTTCTTTCGGACAAGCTTCTTCACACAGTCCACAGAAAATGCAACGAAGCATATTTACTTCATAAACGGCTGCATACTTTTCTTCACGATACAATTGCTCTTCGCCCTTTTTACGTTCAGCAGCAATCATTGTGATCGCTTCTGCCGGACAAGCCAATGCACACAAACCGCAGGCAGTACAGCGCTCGCGACCCTCTTCATCTCTTTTCAACGAGTGCAGGCCACGCCAGTTCTCAGACATAGGTCTTTCCTGCTCCGGATAAAAGATAGTCTCTTTCTTTAAAAACATATGACGAAAAGTAATGGCAAGTCCTCTGATAATTGCAGGAAGATATATTCTCTCTGCAAAAGTCATTGGCTTTTGTTCGATTACTTTTTTTCGGTTACTTAATGATTCCATATAAATAAGGTAAAAGGTGAAAGTTTAAAAGTGAAAACCAGACCAAAATTCTGCTTATCCTTTCTTCTTCTTATATACCCTTGTTTTAATATTTTATATAAATTAAGGTAAAAGGTGGTAGGTAAACGGAAAGGTATTTCAAATACATCTCTCCTATTTATCTAACCTCGTTCCGCCCCATTTTTTACTTTTTACTTACTACTTCTTACTCAGTACTTGCTACTTAATACTTACTACTCCCTACTTAAAATAAGTATCCTTCACAACTATCCAAATCCCCGTTATTACAATATTTGCAATTCCCAGTGGGATAAGCACTTTCCATCCCAAATTCATCAACTGATCGTAGCGGAAACGCGGAACAGTCCAGCGAACCCACATAAAGAAGAAAATGAAGAAGAATATTTTTGCGAAAAGGAATGCTACACCCAGAGCTGTTACCCAGTTTTGATGTATTCCCATCTCAAGCAAATTATTCATAAAGGGAAAGTTATACCCGCCAAAGTAAAGCGTTGACATCACCGCTGATGAAATAAACATATTGATGTATTCAGCGAATAAAAAGCCTCCCAGTTTCATGCCCGAATATTCGGTATGATAACCTCCCACCAACTCATTCTCACTTTCTGGTAAATCGAACGGAGTTCTGTTACATTCTGCAAATGCACAGATTATAAATATTAAAAAACCCAAGGGCTGTACCCAAACGTTCCAGTTTACAAATCCGCTTTGCTGCTCGGCAATAGTTTTAAGCGATAAACTGCCGGTTACCATCAAAAGAGCAATAATTGATAATCCCATTGCAATTTCATAACTGATGTTTTGTGATGCCGCACGAATGGCACCCATCAGTGAAAACTTATTATTGGATGCCCAGCCACCAATCATTATACCGTAAACACCCAAAGAGACTACCCCGAAAATGTATAGAATACCTACATTAATATCGGCTACCTGAAGTTCCACTACCGTGTCGCCAAAAGTTAGTGTTTGTCCGAATGGGATTACTGCACTACCGATCAATGCTGTTAGCAGCGCCAGAGAAGGTCCGGCAATAAACAAAAAAGCATTTGATTGCGAAGGGATGATCTCTTCTTTAAAAAACATTTTGGCCCCATCGGCCAAAGGCTGCAATAAACCGTTCCATCCGGCGCGGTGCGGACCAACTCTTCCCTGAAGGAAAGCCGCAATTTTACGTTCAGCTAAGGTAGAATAGGCTGCAACGCCCAATGATACCGCAAATATTACAGTAACTAAAACGAATTTCTCTATTACGAATGCTAATTCCATTAGTGATGTTTAGTTGCTCTTTCGAATTCTTCTTTATTCGCTTCCTGCAAAGCATGATTTTTTCTAACAACTGCAGGCGGAGCTAATTGCTCATAATGATTGGCTGAAATTACCGAGTGATTAGAAATTTTTCTCGGACCTTCGATAACCCAATCGCTGGTGTTTTTCGTTTCAAAACGACAGGTATTGCAGATAAAGTCCTCCACCTCACCATAAACATCTTTACGTCCGGTTACCCGGATAACATCCTCACCTTTATACCACAAAGCTACCTTCCCAGCGCAAGTAGGACAATCGCGATGTGCATCTACAGGCTTGCTAAACCAAACACGCTGTTTAAAACGGAAGGTTTTGTCTGTTAAGGCACCTACCGGACATACGTCAATTACATTTCCGGAAAAATCGTTATCGATTGCTTTTTCAATATAGGTTGAAATTTCTGAGGCGTCGCCGCGACCTAAAATCCCGTGCTCGCGACTATCAGTTAACTGATCTGCCACATACACACAACGGTAGCATAAAATACATCGCGTCATATGCAGCTGAATCTTATCGCCTATGTCAATTTTGTCGAAAGTTCTGCGCTCAAATTCGTATCGGGTCGCTTCGGCCCCATGCTCGTAGCTTAGATCCTGCAAATGACATTCACCAGCCTGATCGCAAATAGGGCAATCGAGCGGATGGTTGATCAATAACATCTCCACAACGCCTTTTCTAGCTTCCTTCACTTCCGGCGAAGTAATATTCTCGACCTCCATGCCATCCATTACTGTAGTGCGGCACGAAGCCACCAGTTTCGGCATCGGACGAGGGTCTTTTTCTGAACCCTTACTCACTTTCACAAGACAGGTACGGCATTTTCCGCCACTGCCCTCTAATTTGGAATAATAGCACATTGCCGGAGGCACAATGTCTCCGCCAATCTGACGGGCAGCATTCAGGATACTTGTTCCCGGTTCTACCTCGATGCTTATTCCATCTATTGTAACTTTCATTATAAATTAAAAAGTTAAAAGTTAAAATTAAAAATGCCTGTATAGAGCATTAAAAAATTAAAAATGACATTTTGCAAAATGCTTTATAGTCAAAAATTAAAACGTAGCATCAATTATTCTTATCGAGATTGATAACTATGGAAGCAATTATTTTAGAGAGTTCAGCACTCTCATTAATTAATTCTTCGTGCCTTTGTTCGGAGACCTTAGAAACTTTGGAATCCTTTATCAAATTCAACCAATATTTGGTTTCATTTGCAGATTTTAAAGCTATTAAATAAAACTTTCTAAAGTCTTTTCTGGAACAACCTGCTTTTCCTTCTTCAATATTTGCTCCTACAGAAGTTCCGCTCCTAAGTACCTGGTCAAAAAGAGAAAAATAAATTCTTTCAAATCTAGACTGAGCGACAAATTGTATAATTTCCCTTGAGAAATTATAGCTTCTTTCTTTTATATCGAAAGGTTTGGCACTCATGCAGGTTTTTAATTTTCACTTTTTAATTTTCACTTAGTTCAAGCGGATCCGCATATCCCGCCAAACCATAATTCCTCTCCATCGCCTCTTTCGGATTCGACACATGCCATTCAAATTCATCCCGGAAATGACGGATCGCACTCGCTACCGGCCACGCTGCGGCATCACCCAGCGGACAAATCGTATTTCCTTCTATTTTCTTTGAAACATCAACTAATAAATCAATATCACTTAACTTACCGTGACCATATTCCAGTCGGTGCAGAACTTTCTCCATCCAGCCAGTACCTTCTCGGCAAGGCGAACACTGTCCGCAGCTTTCATGATGATAAAAACGTGAAAAGTTCCATGTATTTCTAACGATGCACTGATCTTCGTCGAATGCAACAAAACCACCCGATCCCAACATTGTTCCGGTTGCGAACCCACCTTCTGAAAGCGACTCATAAGTCATCAGACGATTTTCACCGTTTGCTGTTTTAAGTATCAGGTTGGCAGGAAGAATAGGTACCGAAGAACCGCCCGCAACAACAGCTTTCAATCGCTTGCCATTGGCAATTCCGCCGCAGTATTCATCAGAATAAATGAATTCTTCTACCGGAACACCTAGTTCAATTTCGTAAACTCCTGGCTTATTCAGATTACCCGAAGCAGAGATAAGTTTAGTTCCCGTACTCCTTCCGATTCCAACTTTGGCATATTCATCGCCTCCGTCATTAATAATCGGGATTACTGCAGCTATAGATTCTACGTTATTTACAACGGTCGGACAGTTATATAAACCCGAGATCGCCGGAAAAGGAGGTTTAATGCGCGGATTTCCACGTTTTCCTTCCAATGATTCAATTAGAGCAGTTTCTTCACCGCAGATATAGGCACCACCACCCGGTTGTACATACACCTCATGATCGAAACCCGATCCTAAAATGTTTTTTCCTAAAAAACCGGCAGCTTTTGCTTCCGCGATAGCTTTTTCAAGGATGCGTATCTGCGGCATCATTTCGCCACGTACGTAGATATAAGACGTATTTGCGCCTAAAGCATAACTGGCCACAATCATTCCTTCAACCAAAAGATGAGGAATGTAGGTCATTAAGTATCTGTCTTTAAATGTTCCTGGCTCCGATTCATCGGCATTACAAACCAGGTAACGTGGCTTACCTTCAGGCTTTGCCAAAAAGCTCCACTTCATCCCGGTAGGAAAACCTGCCCCACCGCGACCACGCAGGCCAGACTTCTTAACTTCTTCAACTACATCTTCAGACGACATGGTTTTCAGCGCCTTTTCAACAGCACGATATCCGCCTTTCTGACGATAGACATCGAAAGTATTTATTCCGGGAACGTTGATATGTTCTAATAATAGTTTGCGTCCCATTTTATTCGCCTATTTGAGGTTTTACAGCTGTTGTCAGCCTTAAACTTTCAATTAACTCATCAATTTTCGCCTCCGTTAAGTTCTCATGGAACTTATATTCAGGGCCAATTTGTAACACCGGGGCCATCCCGCATGCAGCAAGGCATTCTACGCCTCTCCAGCTGAATAAGCCATCGGGAGTGACCTCGCCCTCTTTTACGCCAAGTTTCAGCTCAATGTATTTCATTATTTTTTCAGCTCCAACCAGGCAGCAAGGCCCGGTGCGGCAAACCTCCAAAACATGTTTACCCAATGGTTTCAAAAAAAACATCGTATAAAAAGTAGCCACTTCATATACTTCAATGGGTTTTATATTGAGGTATTCGGCCACTTTATCCATTGCAGGCGCACTTACCCAGCCATATTCTGCCTGTACTAAATGCAATACCGGCAACAAAGCTGATTTCTGTCTTCCTTCCGGATAACGACCAACAATTTCATTGAACTTAGTAATAAGCTCCGGACTAAAAATCACTTCCTCGGTTTGAGCAATATTAAGCATCTAATTCTCCTGCAATAACATTTAAACTACTCAGATTGATAATTGCATCCGAAAGAAGCATTCCTGAGCTCATGGGTGCATACATCTGATAATTAATAAAGCTTGGACGACGGAAATGCAAGCGGTAAGGACTACGTCCGCCATCATTTACCAGGTAAAATCCAAGTTCGCCATTCCCTCCTTCAACGCAGTGATACACTTCTGTTTTCGGAGTATCTATTTCGCCCATCACAATCTTAAAATGATAGATAAGGGCTTCCATATTGTTGTAAACTTCTTCTTTAGGCGGAAGGTAGAATTCAGGCACATCTGCATGGAAAATCCCTTTAGGTTCCTTTTCCACTTTTTCAAGTGCTTGTTCTATAATCCGGATACTCTGCCACATCTCTTCCTGACGTACCAGGTACCGATCATAAATATCACCTGTTTTTCCTACCGGGATATCGAAATCAAAATCTTCGTAAGAGCTGTATGGTTCGTTTACACGGACGTCATAATCCACGCCGCAGGCTCTAAGAATCGGGCCGGTCCAGCTGTAGTTCATTGCCGTTTCAGCATCTACGGCCGCAACGCCTGCAGTTCTGTCGATAAAGATTCTGTTCCTGTTAAACAGAGCTTCGAACTCTTTTAATACCGGCGAAAAGTTTTTCAGGAATTTTTTGATCTTCGCCAGGGCGATATCATTAAAATCTCTTTCAAAACCCCCGATTCGCCCAATATTAGTAGTTAAGCGGGCGCCGCATACTTCCTCGTATATTTCGTATATGTGCTCGCGTTGCTCCATCAGGTACAAAAACCCTGTATAAGCTCCAGTATCAACACCCAGAATACTGTTGCAAATAAGGTGATCAGAGATACGGGCAAGCTCCATAATGATCACACGCAGGTAATCAACTCGTTTAGGAGTTTGAATGCCCAGAAGCTTCTCAACCGTCATGTGCCATCCCATATTATTAATCGGAGATGAACAGTAATTTAGCCGGTCGGTAAGTGGAGTGATCTGATAAAAAGGGCGATGTTCCGCTATTTTTTCAAATGCTCTGTGAATATATCCGAGGGTCGAAACACCGCTCACAATTCGCTCGCCGTCCATCTCCAGCACATTCTGGAAAACACCATGCGTTGCTGGATGGGTTGGCCCCAGGTTAAGTGTTGTGGTTTCTTGTAACTCGTGCCTTTCGGCGATTATTGGATGATTCATTTTATCTTCCGAAGAAAAAGTCTCTTTTATCAACACGATTCGGATCTTCCAACGGGAATTCCTTTCTCATTGGGAAAACCGTCATGTCGTCTACATTTAATATCCGGCACAAATTAGGATGTCCCTCAAACGTAATACCAAAGAAATCGTACGTTTCTCTTTCCATCCAGTTTGCACCCTCCCACAACACGGTTGCTGTAGGTATTACCGGGTTTATCTCTTCTAAAAACACCTTTATACGAACCCGAACGTTATTTACAAAACTGTGGATATGGTAAATAACACCTATCGGGAGTTCGGTTCCAGGGTAATGTATGCCGGTAATATCCGTAAGGAAGTTAAATTTCAATCCCTGATCATTCTTTAAAAATGTTAGAATTGGAATGATATCCTCCTTAGAAGTCTCGAATGTTAAAAGACCATAAGGTTCTGAAACCGCAGATATCTTTTGGTCGAATTGCTCATTTAATTTATCCAGTACAGTTTGGTTGCTAATCTTACCCATTACTGTATTCCGTATTTGTTCATTAACTCTTTATATTCCGGTCCGTTTCTGCGACGCAGCGGTTCATTTTTAACAAGCTCCTGCAATTTAAGGACTCCAGACAAAATCGCTTCGGGGCGGGGCGGACAACCAGGAACGTACACATCCACAGGTATAATTTCGTCGATTCCCTGCAAAACAGAGTAGGTATCGAAGATACCTCCGCTGGTAGCGCATGCCCCTACTGCAATAACCCAGCGTGGTTCTGCCATTTGCAAATATACTTGTCTTAATACAGGTCCCATTTTCTTTGCGATGGTTCCCATAACTAAAAGCATATCGGCCTGGCGCGGTGAAAACGATGGTCGTTCTGATCCAAATCGTGCTAAATCGTAGTGCGAACCCATGGTGGCCATAAATTCAATTCCGCAGCAGGAGGTTGCAAACGGCAGTGGCCACAATGAATGTGAACGGGCAAGGCCGATCACTTTATCGAATGAAGTTGCAAAAAATCCTGATCCTTCGATACCCGGAGGGGCTTCTGCTAATTTTATATCACTCATTTCTTCTGTCCTTCCCAATGCTTGTTTTCCATTGGAAATCAAGCGGCAAATTTAAAGTTTTAAATCTCTCTTTTGAAGGGTATATTTATTTAGAAATGTTCTAATTACTTCTGCCAGTCAATCGCTTTCTTACGAATAATGTAGATAAAGCCAAGCAAAAGCGTACCCATAAAAATAAACATCTCTATCAGCCCTTCCATTCCCATTTCACGAAAGTTTACCGCCCAGGGATACATAAATATTACCTCAATATCGAACAGTACAAACAGGATTGCTACCAGGAAATACTTAATGGAGAATGGCTGACGTGCGTTTCCTATAACTTCAATACCAGATTCGAACGGAGTTAATTTATCCTTAGTTTTTCGCTTAGGGCCCAGCAGGTGTGTGGCAATCATTGTAACGACAACAAACCCTATGGCGACAATCATTTGGAAAATGATTGGAAGATAACTAACCGGTGTACTTTGTGCTTCCATTTTTTAGATTACGGTCGCAAATATAAATAAAAAGAGCCGGATCTTTTATGATACCGGCCCTGTAAAAAAGATCAAATATGTTATTGACTTGCCAATGCTTTTAAGGCAGCAGTTGCATATTCATTTGATGGATCAATAGCCAGTGTTTTCCTCAATAACTCTCTTGATTTATTGGTATCGCTCTTGCTGTAATAGTTAGCAAGATAATTGTATGCCTCAACTAAATCCTTTTTGTTATTTCCTGCAAGTTTATCTGCGGGTGTCGCCGCTTGAATCTCTACAAACTTTTCGTAATGTGGAACAGCTAAACCTTTTGGACTTTGATCGTTGTCCAATAGTTTATTAATTCTTCCACGGTATATGTAGGCTAATGCATAAGTCGGAACAACTTTACTAACATTGCTGAAGGCCGTATCGGCTCTCACTAAAGTAGCAATACTCTTCGATTTCTGCGCATCAGGAACATTAAAAACATAATCAAAGTAATAAGAATATCCGATATAGAATCTATCTGTAACCGAAGGTTTCGGACCTTTAAGCGTTAGTTCGTACACCTGACCGGCTGCATTATATTTCTTTGCGGCAAATAACTCTTTTCCGATACCGCTCATTTGCTCTGCAAGAGTAGAGTCTAACTCTACCGCTTTAACAAGGTTCTGAATACCAGTACTCAGATTAGCAGTATCAGTTTTCATTTGGGCTTTTCCAAGATACAGATAATCATAAGCGATTAACCTGTCCTTGTCAACCTTCGACATCCAGTTGTTTAAGGCTTTTAAACTTTCCTGGTAATTGCCGTTCTCATAAGCCGAATAACCTAAGTAGCGGTAAATACGTGGATTAGTCTTATCCAGACGAGCCATTTCCTGGGCTTCTTTCTCCAATGTCTTGAAATCTTTAGAAAGAACTAAAAAGTCAGCGTAACGCATTCTTGATTCGATAGATCTATCAGTCAGATCCATGTATTTTACGTAAGAATCTAGAGCTTGTTTAATTCTTGTCTGGTAATCTGCTGTTTCGGTAGCCACATTAGCCCACCGCAAATATGTTTCTGCCATCTCACGATAGGCCGGGCCGTAATTAGGATTGATTTTCAATACATTATTGAATTCATCTATTGACTCCTGCCATGCCTGTGCACGTTTATTAATTACACCCAATTCTATTTTAGCACGAAGAAGATCTTTGTTAAAATCATAAGCGCTGCGATATGCGCTAAATGCCTCACTTATTTTCTCTTGTCCTCTGTAAGCATCACCTAAAGCAAGGAAAGCATCCGCATCCTTATCATCTATAGAAATCGCTTTCTCTAAATTGGTGATAGCTGCAGCATAATTTGGCTTTGGAGCAGCGATATATGCCTTTGCTATATAAATATAGGGGTCATTATCTTTCTTACGAGCCAGATCAACAGCTTTCTTAAAGTTTTCATCCGCTAAAGCAGTATTGTTTGCGCTAAGAGCTACCGCACCCAAGCCTACATAATTCAGTGGATACTTCGGATCTGCTGCTATTCCTTTTGTAAAAGCACTAGATGCTGAATCGGTATATTCACTCTTTAGATAAATATTTCCGAGGTAAAAATAATTTTCTGCATCCGCAGGCTTTGCGCTGATCAGACTTTTTAATGTTGAACTCGCTTTTTGATATTGCTCTGCGTCTATTGCTTTTTTTACATCAGTTAACGATTGAGCGAAAGCAGAAGTGCTTGCCATCAATGCGACAACTAAACTTGTTTTTACGACCTTTTTAATCATTTTCATGCTTAAATTTTTAATGTATTAATTTATCTTATTATAATTTCCCGAGAAGGTATACTGTCGGGCAATAATCCCGATTTCAGTATGATTCTTTGTCCGCGCTCACTAGCCAAAAAGGCTGCAAAACCTGTGCCCAAGCCCGAACCGCCCTGACAATTAATAATATACAACTCCCGGTGAAGAGGATACAAACCCAAAGCTAAATTATTTTGTGAAGGTTTATGAAATTTATCACCCTCTCCTAATCCTTTTACCGACATAATCTTAAGCTCTTTCACAATAGATTCTAACTCTTTTGTTGGTTGCCTCATCCAATTATAACCTATAACACCAATTGTGCCCGGATTATTGTGTACATAGTTAATAACCTCCGAATTACTACTTAACGCGTATACTCCTCTTTGTGGCAATTCTTTAATGCCTGCAAGTTCCTTCAGATATCTTACCGTACTCGAGTTGGGATTATCAAAAACAAGGTTCTTTGACGATTTACCCTGCATTATTTTTATAATCTCGTCTACCCTAATCGAGGTATCCTTTGATGTATTACTTGTGATGAGTGCAACAGCATCCGTAGCGATATGGTTTGTACGAATTATGATATTCTTATTTTTAAAAACGTTTGCCTCCTTTGGCAACAGCTCTCGCGACATGATGGCAACATTGATGCTGTCTTGTAACAGAAGGTTTAACAACTGTACCTCCGGTTTATAAATGATTTCAATATTTGCCTGCGGATAACTGCTGGTAAACACCAGGTGCTGATCTTCAACGATAGGAGCAAAGCTTTCGTCGGCCACAATTTGTGTCGCGCCAATTGTTGCAGATTGTTTCGTTTTACTTTCCGAGCAGGAAAACAACACCAAGCAGCTTAACAGAACGTAAACAAGCGAATGTCTCATGTTAATTATTTCTTGCTTGCAATAATCTTACAAAGCGAAAGGATGCGTATACGATTAACAAAACAGCAAATAGAAGTCGATACGGATTTTCCAGTTGCGGAAGGAAGTCCTTCCAAAAAATGAAACACAAGCCCAGGGTTAGATAACACAGGAAAATTAAAAGCCCTAAAATGAACAGAAATCGCTTTGCGGGCGATTTCTGTTCTCTTTCTTCTCTGTTTAACATGTTCTATTCCGGAACTTTTAACATGAGTGGTAATGTATACTGAACCCGCACTGGTCGGCCATTTTGTACACCGGCTTTCCATTTTTTAGATCTTGACAAAAGCTTTTTAGCAGCTTCGCCTGTACCATAGCCTAAATCTCTCGGAACCTGAATGTCTGTTAATGTACCGTCTTTTTCCACAACGAACTGAACGATCATCCTGCCTGATACCCCTGCTTCAGATGCAGCCGGCGGGAATTGATAATTGCTACCAACCCACTCGAGGAATTTTGCTATACCTCCCGGATATTCAGGCATTAACTCAACGCTCGCCTGGTTATAAACGCCATTATCTTCCGTAATTTTTGATCCTACCGGAGCTTCTCCAACAGGCTCATCGATACGAACTTCCTGAGTAGGGTCTCCCTCGATCTTCTTCTGACCGGGATCTGCTACCTTCAGTTCTTCCACTGTCGGCGGCTCTTCATCTCTCACCTGCTCTTTTGGTACTACTACCGGAGGAGGGAATTTCACCTGATCGACTTTTGGTTTTGGAGGCTCAACCGGTGGAGGAGGTGGAGGTGTATTCTCATCGACCGGAGGCGGAGGAGTAAGAATTACTTCTGTTTCTATGAGCTTCTCGTCTTCCGACTGTGGCGTAATTCCTTTAATATATTTTGCAATTAAAGGAGCGCTTACAGCAAGAATAAAGAGTAAGCTGCCAATCATAAGAGCCTTGGTGGTATTCTTCGGGTTGTTTTTACGCAACTGGTAGGCTCCATAAGCCTGATTCCTCCCGGTGAAAACCACCTCAAGCCATGTCGGGTTAAAAATATCTAACTTTCCCATTTTCTTCTTTTAATAAATATTGTCACGTTGAAGCAAACCAATCTCAGGTGTGGTGATATCTACGATGGCATACGACTTAACATCAGTAACCTTCATCTCGTCAAGAATATCAACCAGATTCTTGTAATTGGATTTCTCACTTGGCTTTAACAATACCAGCAAATCCTTTCCTGTCGCAGCTTTCACCGCTTTAATTTTTCCCAGGATAGCTTTTCTGATGCCATTCTTGCCAAAATCTTCCACTGTCGGAGTAGAAGGATCCTCAATTGTTCCCATGTACCATTCAATCTTATCGTTTTTTCCTAAAAGAATGGTCATGGTGCGATCATCCGCTACCTCTAATTTTGCATCTAACTTTTCATCTTTATCCGGCATTGCAAGGTCCATTGCCTGGGGTTTTGCAAGGGTAGTAGTTAGCATGAAGAATGTGATCAGCAAGAATGCAAGATCAACCATCGCAGTTAAGTCAACGCGTGTTGATGCCTTCTTACTTCTAACCTTCCCGCCTTTTTTACCCCCGCCGGAGGTATCTAATTCTGCCATTTTATAATATTTTTAAAGATTTATTAATCTCTTCCTTCTAATGAAGTAATTAAACTGAATTTATTTACTTCCTGCTTTTGCAGCATATCAATTATCTTTTTAATCGTAGGATACTGTTCCTTTGAATCTCCCTTGATACTGAAACGCAAGGATGTTCCATTGATTTCTTTAGTAGCAACGCGAGAGTTATAGATCCACCAATGCAATTCAGAGGGATTTTTTCCTATTGAGTCAATTGGTATTCCAGGCTGAAGGCCCGGCTTATTTCTTTCGCCGGCGTTCATGGCAATTATTTGCTTCAAATTACCTACCGGGGCTCCAAATGTTTCCATTAAAGAGAAACGGTTCTTCTCGTCGGCTGTGAATGGAACGCCATAACGCTCTGCCATTAACTCAAGTGTACGGGTACGTACATTCGGGCCCGAAACACCAAAAAATACTTTGCCCTCGCCTATAGTAAGGGTTGCGATATCAACGGTCGGTTGTTTTATTTGTACATGTGATGAAGGAGTATCTACCGGAAGAGGCTCGGGCTGGCGCGCTGTTGCTGTTAAGATAAAGAATGTTAACAACAGGAAAGCTACGTCGCACATAGCGGTCATATCAATAGCGGTACTCTTTCTAGGGACTTTTACTCTAGGCATCGCTTAATTTTTTTATCGGTTTATATAGAGATGAAAATGTCCCGGGTTTTCCATAAACCCAGGACAAAAAATCTTCTAAATTTTATTTATGAGTACTTGCGTAGGTTTGCACAATTGAAAATCCTGCTTCGTCGATTGAATAAGTTAATTTATCAATTTTAGAAGTGAAGATATTGTACATGATAATTGCGATCGTTGAAGTTGAAATTCCTGTTGCAGTATTGATCAAAGCTTCAGAAATACCGTTTGCAAGAGCGGCTTGATCCGGTGCACCGGCAGTTGCCAAACCGGCGAAGGCCTTGATCATACCCGATACTGTTCCTAATAAACCTGTCAATGTACCTACTGATACTAATGTAGCAAGTACTGTAAGATTCTGCTCTAACATCGGCATCTCTAATGCTGTTGCTTCTTCAATGTCTTTTTGAATCGCTAGTGAAGCTTGTTCTGTATTCATACCTGAATCAGCTTCAACCTCGCGGTATTTTTTCAAACCTGATTTGATTACGTTAGCTACCGAACCTTTTTGCTTATCGCATTCTGCTATTGCAGCTTCGATGTTACGGGCACTTAAGTATCCTTGAATTTTTTGAACGAAAACATCTACGCTTCCATTTCCGGCTGCTTTGTTAATAACGATAAAACGCTCGATTGAAAATACGATTACCATTAAAAGCATTCCCATTAATATCGGAACAATAATTCCACCTTTGTAAACCATTCCAAAATAATTTCCTGGTAGCGGGTGTCCGTTTACAGGATCTCCCCCTTCAAAGTTTGCAGAGTTACCCATTACGAATTTCCAAAGCAGAATTCCGATTACGATACAAATCACTATGGTTAAACTTGCAAAGATGCTTGAACCAGATCCCTCTTTCTTCGCTGTTGCTGTTGTTTCTTTTGGTGCGGTTGCCATTTTACTTTAAAATTTAGTTTTTAAATTGAGTTTAGATTATAAATTAGTTTTAAAAATTGATTGCAATATAATTATCCGGGTAACAAATGTATAAATCCCAAATAATAAAAAATAATTCGCCTAACAGATAACATTTCCGTTACGCCTCCAAAATTTCTGCTTGCCGGCACAATAACCCGAAATGAAAAATAATGTTTTACAATGAAAACTATTTTTTCTCTTAATTGCAAGTATAGAAATCAAATACAGGTTATTCTATTGTTAATTTAATGTTAGCCGCCGGATTTTTTTACTTTATAGCCTTCATTTTTAAGCATTTCGATGATTTTATCACGAAAATCGCCTTGTACCAGAATTTCACCGTTTTTTGCAGATCCTCCGGTGCCGCACTTCTGTTTAAGCTTTTTGCCTAAAATTTCTAAGTCTGCTTCGGTACCTACAAAACCGGTAATTAACGTAACTGCTTTACCGCCTCTTTGTTTTTTATCAAGTTGGATTCTTAAATCCTGTTGCTTTGGAGCTAAGGTTTCCGTCTCTGCAGACTCGTTAAACTGATATTCAAATTCAGGATTTGTGGAGTAAACTACTCCGGCTATATTCTTGGTCTTTTTTGACATCACCCTAGTTCAAAACAATAAGAGACAGCGGTTTAACTCTAATATTCACATCCTTAGTCATTTCAACCGGCTCTCCATCCAGGTGAACTGTTCCTTCTTTTTTTCTGTTAATACGTATATCTTTTCCTTTTATTATATCAACATACTTAGTTTTATGTATTGTCTTGTTAAATAAATGGAATCCTATAACGGGCAACTGAGATAATGGGAATGGTTTAATAATACAAATATCTAATAATCCATCATCTAGTTTGGCCTCCGGCGATATATATGCATTATTTCCGTACTGGCAAGAGTTTGCAATACTAATCATAAATGCATCTATTTTAAAATGATTTCCATCAATTGTAAGATCATACAGATCCGGGCTATAGGACGAAATCTCGCTTAGAGCGGTTCCAATATAGCCTTTTAATCCGCGATTCTTAAGTTTTGCAAATTTAAGACTGATATGTGCGTCGAAACCCATGCCTGCCATGTTAAAAAACTTCCGGTCATTTAATACGCCCGAATCAATTTTCCGCGTTTTTAAATTGTTTATAACAGTTAGTGCTCTTTTATTATTCAGAGAGATATTCAATGCCCGGGCAAGACCATTGCCAGAGCCAAATGGAATAATTCCCATAATAACCGGAGTGCCTTCTAACGCTGATGCTACCTCGTTTATTGTGCCATCTCCGCCTACGGCAACTACTATATCTTTCCCATTCTTTACAGCACTGAGCGCAAGGTCGTTCGCATGAGTCGGCCATTCGGTATACACAAATTCAGGATCAAGGATATCAAGATCCAATTGAGTTTTTGCGAACGCCGGAAAATTTAACTTTTTTTTACCCCCCGATATCGGATTTATAATGAATAATACGCTCTTTTTCAATTCAAATACAAAAGGCTAAAATAGCTTATAATTTCCCTTAATATAAAAATAATTGTACTTTCGCCCCCGTAATAGTGGAATGATTTGCTTTGCTGCTGAATGCGGCAAGATTGCAACCACGTAAAAAAATTGCTAATACTGAGTTTTTTACATCTGCAATCCCTTTCCTTCCTCAAGATTGAGTTTTTGATTTTTAAATTTTTAATTTATCTAATATGCCGTATTTATTTACTTCTGAATCTGTTTCTGAAGGACATCCGGATAAAGTTGCGGATCAGATTTCCGACGCGTTAATTGACAATTTCCTTGCCTGGGATGCTGATTCCAAAGTGGCTTGCGAAACGTTGGTTACAACCGGCCTGGTAATTTTAGCTGGTGAAGTAAAGTCAAATACCTATCTGGATGTACAGAAAATTGCACGCGATGTAATCAGTAAAATAGGCTATACTAAAGCTGAGTATATGTTCGAAGCGAGTTCTTGCGGCATTATCTCGGCAATTCATGAGCAATCTGCCGACATAAACCAGGGTGTTGATCGCAAAGAAAAGCAAGAGCAGGGTGCCGGAGATCAGGGAATGATGTTTGGTTACGCAACCAGCGAAACATCGAATTATATGCCTTTGGCTCTTGATCTGGCTCACAAAATCTTAATTGAGCTTGCCGCTTTGCGCAGAGAGAATTCTGAAATTTCGTATTTACGTCCCGACGCTAAATCTCAGGTAACAATCGAATATAGCGACGACCACAAGCCTGTTCGTATAGATGCCATTGTTGTTTCAACCCAGCATGATGATTTTGCTGAAGAAAAAGCAATGCAGGAAAAAATAAGCGCAGACATTATTAATATCCTTATTCCAAGGGTTAAAGCACAGTTAAAACCTGAATTACAGGGTTTGTTTAACAGCGATATTAAATATCATATTAATCCTACCGGGAAGTTTGTAATTGGCGGACCACATGGTGATACTGGTTTAACCGGACGTAAAATCATTGTTGATACTTACGGTGGTAAAGGTGGCCACGGTGGTGGTGCGTTCTCCGGTAAAGATCCTTCGAAAGTAGATCGTTCAGCTGCCTATGCAACCCGTCATATTGCTAAAAACCTGGTTGCTGCAGGAGTTTGCGATGAGATTTTAGTTCAGGTGTCTTACGCAATTGGTGTAAAAGACCCGATGGGTATTTATATCAATACTTACGGATCTTCAAAAGTCGGCCTTAATGATGGTGAAATTGCTAAAAAAGTCGCCGAGATTTTTGACATGACACCTTACGGAATCGAAACCCGCCTAAAACTTCGCAACCCGATTTACGCAGAAACTGCCGCCTACGGACACATGGGAAGAACTTCTGAAGTTGTTAAAAAGGAGTTCAAAGATGCCAATGGCGGTAAAAAAGAAGTTGAAGTAGAATTGTTTACCTGGGAGAAGCTTGATTATACTGATAAAGTGAAAGCTGCTTTTGGGATATAGAAATTAGTACATTAGTATTGAGTCATCAGTTATTAGTCTGAATGTATAGACTAATAACTGATGACTTTTTTTTTTGAATATTAATGAACTAATTTATTCTTTGCGTAGTTTCAGAACCTATTCACTATTCCCTAATGACTGATTACTATCATGATTGACGAAAACAAAAACCCCTGGAAAACCCTATCCGCTAAAGAAATCTATGACAACCCCTGGATCAATGTCACCGAATACCAGGTTTTAAACCCATCCGGCGGAAAAGGCATTTATGGGAAAATCCATTATAAAAATCATGCTATCGGTATTGTAGCCCTCGACGAAGAGAATTATATCTGGCTGGTTGGGCAATACCGATACGTACTGGATCAGTATCATTGGGAAATTCCGGAGGGAGGAGGGCCACTTGATAAAGACCGTTTAGAGTCGGCAAAAAGGGAACTTCTCGAAGAAACTGGTTTAATTGCTTCTGAATGGACAGAACTCCAGCCCATCCATCTGTCGAATTCCGTAGGCGATGAGTTTGGAATGATCTATTTAGCCCGTAATTTACAGCAAGGAGAAGCGGAACCTGAGGACACGGAAGAACTGCAGGTAAAAAGAGTACATCTCGACGAGGCTTACAATATGGTTATCTCCGGGAAGATCACCGATTCTATCAGTGTGGCGGCAATTTTACGGGTAAAACTGTTATTGCTTGAAAATAAGTTATAAGCTCTTAGATTTGCGTGATAATATTTGTACATGCAGAAGTTCCTAGGTTATATCTTTTCTCCGCTTCAATACCTCACATTTGCAATCTTTCTCCTGATTTTTCATCCCATTCAGTGGATCAGCTTAAAGCTGGGAGGATGCGCTGCCCATAAGCGTGCGGTCGACATTTTAAACTTTTTTCTGGTTAGCACTTATTATTGTGTGGGATGCCATGTGCGTTTTATAAATAAATATCACCTTCCGCAAGGCCGGTCAATCATTTTCCTTGCAAATCATCAGAGTATCTACGATATCCCCCCTTTAATCTGGCACCTCAGAAAGTACCATGCCAAGTTTGTATCCAAGATTGAGCTTACCAGAGGAATTCCTAGTATATCGTTTAACTTGATCCACGGCGGCGGAGCGAATATCGACAGAAAAGATCCGAAGCAATCGATCACGGAGATATTACGACTCGCCGGTCGCATGCGTGAAAATAAGTGGTCTACCGTAATTTTTCCTGAAGGCACCCGTACCAAAACAGGTAAGATGAAGCCTTTTGCCGTTGGCGGAGTTGCAACCCTGTTAAAAAAAGTACCCGATGTTTTGGTGGTTCCGATTGCTATCCAGGGCTCCTGGGAGCTAACTCAATATGGCACCTATCCCTTAAAATTCGGACAGGGCATTACCTATACCGTACTAGAACCCATTGAACCAGCCGGACAAACTCATGAAGAGGTCATTGCCGAAGCGGAGAGAAGGATTAAAGCAGTGGTTGAGGGGAATGAAAGGCTAAAGGTGGAGAAGGTTAAGGGCTAAAAGGTCAAAGGTTAAAGGCCAAAGAATCCGGGTCTTTCTGCGCGTCTGCATCCTGAACTCGTTTCAGGGCCTTAAAGCGATAACCATTTTACGTGTCCTTCGAACTACTAAATTGAAACGGGTTCAGGATAAGTCAAGCCCAAGGATGACAGTCAGACAATGTGATATCGGGATCTGAAAAGAATTCAAAACGACATTTATCTCGTCATGACATACAATATTTCATACCTCCCTATTCCTCAACAATCGATTTCGCCCTCGGCTTAGCATCCAGATCCTCGTAAATCGAATTTTTACTCTTAAACTCCGGAACAATTTCCTTCATTTTAACCACCACCTGGCGGTCGTAATACTGGCAGCTCAACTCTATCAGCTTTTGGATGTCCAAACTAATGTTTTCGAAATTGTATTCGCGGGTTTTAGCCACCATGATCTTTTCATGATGGGTAGGCAAGGTATTCTCATTGTCGTTCAGCAGCTCCTCATACAGTTTCTCACCCGGGCGCAAGCCCGAAAACTCGATGGCTATATCCTGGTTGGGGATCAATCCGGATAAACGGATCATCTTTTTAGCAAGCTCCAGGATCTTCACCGATTTCCCCATATCAAAAATAAAGATCTCGCCGCCCTCTCCCATTGATCCGGCCTCCAGCACAAGGCGACAGGCTTCAGGTATCGTCATGAAATAGCGGGTAATCTCAGGATGGGTTACGGTTATCGGACCACCTTTCTCTATCTGTTCTTTAAATCGCGGTATTACAGAGCCATTAGATCCAAGCACATTTCCAAAACGCGTGGTGATAAACTTGGTAACCTTTGCCGGTTTCTTGCCATTCAAATGACTTAATCCGTTGGTATAGGCCACGTCTTTATCTTTAAAGGAATTATACAGCGACTGTACATAGATCTCGGCCACCCGTTTCGAAGCTCCCATCACATTGGTAGGATTTACGGCCTTGTCGGTAGAGATCATCACAAATTTATCGACACCATACTTCACCGACAGGTCTGCCAGGATATGCGTACCCATCACGTTGGTGCGAACAGCTTCGGCGGGGTTATGCTCCATCATCGGCACATGCTTGTATGCAGCGGCATGGTAAACATAATGCGGCTTAAAGGTTTGGAACAAATTGTCCATGCGGCACTGATCGCGTACATCACCGATATAGGCATGAAAAATATTCTCCAGGTTCTTATCCTGCAGCTCCAACTGGAGGTCGTGCAGGGGCGATTCAGACTGATCATTCAGGATGATCATTTGCGGAGCAAATTTAGCCACCTGTCGCACAATTTCACTTCCAATAGAACCCGCAGCACCCGTCACCAATACCCGTTTACCTTTCAATTGTGCCCCGATAATGTCGTTATGGATTTCTATCGGCTCACGCTCCAAAAGATCTTCAATATTAATCTGGTGGATCTGCTGCGTATTGATGTGCCCATTGATCCAGTTCGGCACCGGCGGCAAGGTTAACACCTTAATATTGTTCTCCAAACAGAAATCCACGATTTCATTTTTACGATCCGGACGAATATTCCCCGCAATCAGGATATCATTTATTTTATCATCTATAACGACGTTTTTCAATTCCCTTGGATGGAAAATCTTAACACCATCAATCACCTTATCCGATTTCCGCTCATCATCATCCAGAAAAGCAATAACATGCATGTTCAGGTTGCGGTCATGATCCAGGGTCCTTTTCATCGCAATCCCGGTTTCCCCCGCACCATAAATAAGGATCTTGCGCCGGTTCAGACTTAAGTTCTTAATATAAATAAAGAAATACTTTATAAAAACCCGGTAAGTTATCAGGAGTAAAAAGCTGCACAAACCATTAATAATCAATACTGCATTGCTGATCACCGGTTCTTTATCAAAGGATATTAAAACAAGGTTAGTAACAAAGAGCAGAAAATTACTTACGAAAATGGAAAACAAAATGCGGAATGAATCCTGGGCGCTGGTGTAGCGGATGATTCCCGCATAAGTCCGGACGTTATAAAATACAAGACTGCTGATCAGGGAAAAAACCAGGATATTCCTGTATAACTCAACCAGGTCAATTTGTTTGATATCTAAGTTAAACCGGATAAAATAGGCGAAGCTTAATGAGAAGATACAGAAGATCAGATCTAAACAAAAAATAATCCAGCGGGGAACGATGTTTATTCTACTAAACATTTAAGATTGTATGCTTGTGTCAGCAAAGATAGTTTTTCGTTTTAATACTTTCAGTTTAAATTAAAACAGCTCAACAACAACCTCAGCGTTCACCACCCTTTCTCCGTCATTCCCGCGAAGTCGGGAACTTAATGCTGAGCAAAATAAATCTGATACCTAGTAATCCTCTTACCTATCCCACCAAATGCACCATCCCCATCAACGTCCTCAATTACCCCGAACCCCCAATAACCCCGAATAAGCGTTGGCCCGACGAGAACGCCGGGCCGGGTGCTCGCCTTGAGCGCTGAAGGATCGTTCTCGTCTTGAATTTATTCACT
>CAMLLO010000031.1 GCA_946480915.1 uncultured Sphingobacteriaceae bacterium
GTATCGGTGGCAGGGGACTTGATCCTAACCGGACATCGAATTTTAATGTGAGGCAAAATGGCTACGACATTAGTGCCGATGCCTTAGGTTATCCCGAAAGCTATTATACGCCTCCGATCGAAGCGGTAGGGCAAATTCAAATTGTACGGGGAGCGGCATCTTTACAGTATGGAACTCAATTCGGCGGACTAATCAATTTTATAATCAGAAAGCCGGTTACGGATAAAAAGCTTGAGCTAACGGCCCGTCAAAGCGTGGGCTCGTATGGCTTTTATAATGCTTTCACAAGTGCAAGTGGAACAGTGAATAAACTTAGCTATTACAGCTATTTTCAATATAAAAAGGGGAATGGCTGGAGACCCAATTCTGATTTTGATAGCTATACCGGCTATGCGAATGTAAATTATCAGCTAACCGAAAAAACAAAAGCCGGTATCGATTTTACCCATATGGATTACCTGGCTCATCAGCCGGGTGGTTTGACCGATGAGATGTTTGCAGAAGATCCCTTGCAAAGCAACAGGGAACGCAACTGGTTTAAAGTTAACTGGAATCTCTTTGCGTTGAATATCGATCACAAATTCAACACTCAAAACGAATTTAACCTGCGTGTGTTCGGCTTGTCGGCCTCCAGGTATACGGTAGGTTTCAGACCCAACCGAGTGGCGAATCCTGATGATAATAGTGAGAGAGATTTGATTAAAGGAGATTTTGAAAATTGGGGTGCTGAAGCACGATACCTTAAAAGATATTCGATAAAGAACGTTAATTCCATTCTCTTGGTCGGAAGCCGCTATTATCATGGTTTTAATCATAGTGTGCAGGGATTTGGCAGTAAGGGAAGGGATGCAGATTTCAACTACCTCAATCCGGAGGAGCTGACATTAAACGATTATAGATTTCCAAACAGAAATGTATCACTCTTTGCGGAAAATATTTTTTGGTTGAGTCCGAAATTTTCACTTGTGCCGGGTTTGAGATATGAGATTATTAATACTAAAGCTAACGGTTTCTATGCTGCAAGAAAACCCTCGCTCGATGAGAGCAGCATTGAATTAGGTGCCAAAACTCAGGAGCACCGTCAAAGCAAACGAAATTTTTTAATAGCTGGGCTCGGTGTAAGTTATAAACCCAGCAACAGAGTAAATATTTACGGAAATCTTTCTCAGAATTATCGTTCAATTACATTTAGTGATATACGGATTGCTAATCCTTCCGCTGTTATCGATCCGAATATGACGGATGAGAAAGGGTATTCATTGGATTTAGGAATCAGGAGCGAAGGCAGATCCTTTTATAGCTATGATGTGAGTGCTTTTTATCTCAATTATAATAACAGGATAGGAGAATACCAGATAAGTCAAGGATCGATGGTTCTCAGGAAACGGACAAATATCGGACAGGCTGTAATTACCGGCATTGAGTCGTATGCTGAAGCTGATCTGTTAAAAATTATGCATCCGCCAACTAAATTCAGTGGCGTGTTCTTTGCAAATGCTGCCTTTATAAAATCAGAATACAAGGAAAGCGTAGATCAAAGTATCGAAGGGAATGAAGTCGAATTTGTTCCCGGTTTAAATTTGAAAGGCGGACTTAGGCTTGGATATAAAAAGATGAAAGCTTCCTTTCAATACAGTTATATTTCCGACCAGTTTTCTGATGCTACCAATGCGATTGATGGAGGTTTTGCAGGGATTGTTGGTCTTATTCCTTCTTATTCCATTATGGACGCAGGAATTTCCTATGAATTTAAGAGATTCAGAATAGAGGGCAATGTTAATAATTTAATGAACCAGTATTATTTTACCCGCCGGGCTACAGGTTACCCCGGACCCGGAATTATTCCGTCGGACAATCGTACGTTTTATTTGACTTTGCAGGTTAAGTTATAACCTAACCTGGTTATTCTGAAATTATTTCAGTGCCTGGCAGGTGCGAGATGCTGAAACGCCAACCGCAGCCGGCATTTCAGCATAATAAAAGTGATTGGGCAAACCAGTTTCAGGTATTCTCTTTAATCCTATATTTTAATGATAGAATGTGGCTCGTCCCAAACCGGGTTTACCGTTATTATGAATGTAGACGACACGTTCAAATTCCCTGTTAGAATGGTCTTCTTGTTTTGAAAGAAGGTTACATTATTGATCACTTTCTGAGTAACTAGCTCGTTTTGCGTATTGAAGCCTTTGATGGTGATCAATTGCGGACGAGTAACGTTAAAAACGTGCATTAAAAACTTTTTGTTCGGTTGGCCACGGTCGCTGTCGGTGACAGTAAACTCTTTTGTTTTAATCAGTGTTGAACTTCTTACGCCAGTGTTTACCTGATACGTATTCTGATCATACTCAACAGAAATAGTGATTTTGGCAACCTCTGCCGGTACACCCGCTTCTAAATTCAATTCAAGGGCACCAACTATTCTGTCTAATCGCACGGTTTCGATGAAAGGATCGGTTCCAACCGTTATACTTATTTTTTTCAGAAAGGTATCTTCCCATGCTCTGCTGATCCGTTGCACGCGGACGTCATTCACCCAGTCGAACCCCGGGTCGTGCCCAAAAATTAAAGCGGATGCCAGAGAATTGTACTGGTAGCCGATAACATCCTTTGAGGCAACAAAGAGTACGGTGTAATTGCCCGGTTCTAACCTGTCGGTAATTGTGCCGAATGTAGGAGAACTTGATGTTTGATCTTTAGAGCTAACTAAGGTTCCGGAAGAGTTATAAACTCGGTAGATTAAATAATCTGCGTAGTTTTTTAAGGTATCTCCAATATCCGAAATGGAGCTGCCGGATTTGCCCATCGGTACTACGGTTTGACTAAAGTCAGCAACAGTGAAAGTGGTTTGTGTTTTTGGAGATTCAGGTGTAGCATGCTGGCTTTTTTTGCACGCAGAAGTTAGTGCTACACAAATAGCAAGGGTACATAATAAGGTTTTCATAGATAAGATTTTTGGTAAATGTATTAGGATAACTAACAGGTTTTCAATCGGTTTTAAGGAAAAATACAAAAAGGAGAGTTTGTTTTTTACTTAGAAAAGTGTGGGAGGTTCTATTAAGACATTAAGGAGCTCGATTGAGTAGTAAACTCCTTCCTGGAGAATTTTAGATTTTAATTTATGGGAGTTTCCTGTTTACTTAATAAAGCTAACAAACTGTCTTTGGTAAATGACTTTCCAATTTCTGCTTCTGTGTTGATCAAATCATTAAACAGGTCCGTTTTACTTGCCTGCATATTCATGATCTTTTCTTCTATCGTTCCGGTGCAGATTAATCGTACTGCCACAACATTCTTTTTCTGTCCGATACGATAAATCCGGTCGATCGCCTGGTTTTCTACGGCAGGGTTCCACCAAGGGTCTACCAGGTAAACATAATCGGCCTGAGTTAAATTTAATCCTGTGCCGCCCGCTTTTAGACTGATGAGGAAAACACGCTTTTGGGGATCGTTCTGGAACTCTGTAACCACCTGATTCCTGTTCTTTGTGCTGCCTGTAAGGTAAGAGAACTGGATGCCTTTTTCTTGTAGTTCTTTCTTTATCAGATCTAACATGGAAACAAATTGCGAAAAAATCAGGATTTTATGTTGAGCTGATTTACCTGAAATCTGCTCCATCAAGGTGTCAATCTTAGCAGACGCTTTTTCATTTATCTCATCATCATTAAGCAGCAAAGGCGAATTGCAGATTTGTCGCAATCGCGTTAAGCCTTTTAAAACATGAGCCGAACTTTTTGGGATCTCATCATTCGTTTTGCTGCAAATAAACTCTCTGAATTCTTTTTCAAAAGCGTCGTAAATTTTCTGCTGGGCGGTTCCCATTTCGCAGTACACAACCATTTCTGTTTTCTCCGGAAGCTCTTTTACAACCTGACTCTTCGTTCGCCGGAGTATAAATGGTTTGATTTTGTTTTGAAGTTCCCTGGCTCTTTTGCTTTCCTTAAATGTATCGATCGGAATCGAATAAATCTCTTTAAAGTATTGTTTGCTGCCTAGTAAACCCGGACAGGCAAAAGAAAGTTGTCCGTATAAATCGAAGGTGTTGTTTTCGATTGGGGTACCTGTAATAGCAATTTTGTTTCTTGATTTTAACAGACAGGCGGCCTTATATCTCTGCGAATCCGGATTTTTGATGTTCTGAGATTCGTCGAGGAAAATATAATTGAATTCATATTTCTTTAAAAAACGGATATCAGAAAGCAATGTTCCGTAGGAGGTAAGAATCAACTCATAGTCCTTAAACAAATTCATATCGGCCGACCGCGCAGCTCCATATAAAGTATAGATCTTTAGCGATGGGGCGAACTTCTCAACTTCGGCTTGCCAGTTAAATATCAGCGAAGTTGGAACTACCAATAAATTAGTATTATGTGCTCTTTTGTTGCGTTGAGATAATATAAAGGCGATAATTTGAAGTGATTTTCCCAAACCCATGTCATCCGCAAGGCAGCCTCCGAGATTGAAATCGTCTAAAAAGTTGAGCCAGTTTAGTCCCTGCTTTTGATAATCGCGGAGGGTGGCGTTCAGTTCTGCGGGGATAACTACATTCTCAATAGATTCAAAATTATAGAGCTTATCATTCAGCAGGGTCAATTCTTTTTTCACTTGACTATCAATTGTGTCATCTTCAAACATCTGAGTCAGGACATTGAAATTGCTTTTAGCAATCTTTAAACTGTCGTCTTCAATTTCTCCTGTGCTGAAATACTCTGCAAATTTTTCAATCCACTCTCGTGGGAGAATGCCCAATGTTCCATCGTCAAGCGAAATGTATTTGCTTTTATTGCGAATAGCTTTGTTGATTTGAGATAAAGCCGCTTTTTTCTTTCCATAGCGCACATCAATATCCGCATTGAACCAGTCTATTCCGCTTAATAAACGCACGGTGATCTTTGCCGGATTCGGGTTAAGCTTATTCTCTTTTAATTTATTGAACCCTAAAATGCTAATGCCATGATTGCGCCACTCTTCGAAAGTCTTCAGAAACCAATCTTCATCTAAAAAATGCTTTTTATGCAAATAAAAATAGGGCAGGCCTTCCTCCATTTGCTCATCGAAATGCGGATGCTGCCTCAATATCAGAGCGGTGAAGTTTATTTCCGCTTCCTTGTCGCGGTTGATCCTGAAGCCCGTTTTTATTCCTTTGGGATAGATCTGCTTTTTGCTGAGTATTGAAATCTCGTTAGAGCCATATTTCATAACCGGATCGAGTTCAACAAACGGATCGGAATCTTTCAGATAGATCATTCGTTGCACAGGCTGATCTAATTTGTTTTCTACAATCTGCTGAGCTGTAGCAGGCGGCAAATACGTGTAATTAATCTCGGTATCGTTTTCAAGTTTTGCCAAAACACTTTCTCTGAACTCCTCGTATTTCGAATGATGTATCAGAAGCTGGTTGTTGTGTTCCTTAAAAAATTCGATCGTGTTAAGCAGTTTTATGTTTCCGGCTAAATGAATAGTGTTGTTTATCTCTAAAAAATACTCGTATTTAATGCTTATTTCAGCAAGGGAATACTTGATGTTTTGAATATCGATAACGGCATTTACTTCATAAAACACTTCTTTTTTTACCACCGAAAGTTCAAGGTTGTGAACGGTATTGCCGGGAATCAAAGGAACTAAAGAAGCCGCTACGACATTCTCCGCTGTTTCTGCCGAATGTTTATATAGTTTCAATCCAAAAGGATTTTTAAGGACCGCTTTTAGTCCTTCTATCGCTGTCGCGGATCTCTCCTTAGCCGTTGTGCTTTGAAATTGCTTAATTCCGAAATAAAATTTTGATTCAGCAGGATTTTCCGTATCCCAGATTTTTTCCGAAACATCAATTCCAGTTAATGGATTTTTAGGTTTGCCGCTCTGCGTGGTGTCCGATTCGAAAAGTTCCAACTGTAAATGCCTGTAATATTTATGCTGTTTAAATACAATAAATGTTTCTTTGCCGGGATGCTGACTTTGTTTAGCTACACGCGCTGTTTGGATGAGTTTCTCTGCGGGCTGGTAAGAATCGGTTTTCGACATCGGAAATAAGCTGGCCGATACAGGTTTTATATTAGTTGTTTTGTTACCGTAGTTTAGCGTAAAATATTCTTCCAGATTTTGCTCATTCTGCAACCCATATGGCTCAGCAAATTTTTTTATTTTATCGGTTCTTAATGCCTCGTCAAAAAAGATACATAATTCGGGACGTTTAAAAATGTTGTATAGTGCCCGAGATTGGTGAGGACATAATTTATTGCTTACCCAATGGCAGGGGCAGGAGAGAAGCAAGCTGTCGTTCTGCAATATTACCCAGGTTGATATAACGCGAATGTTATCCGGAACAATGAATAACGCGGAATTGATCTCGATACTTTCAAGATTCAAATCCAGAAAGCCTTTTTCATCAGGATGAAAGCTCTGGGCGCTATGCGCCTGGATAAATACTTCGTTTAACCTCGCAAAACTAAAGTTCGGAATGGAATAATTGTAATTGCGGGAATTTTCAGGAAGAGCACTTATCTCCATATTGTTCAAATATGCACCAGCAATTTGAGATTAAGGAATAAAAATTAAATAATGATGATGAGATGAGGCGGGTAACGAATAACTGTTTTCTAGCTCCTGTTAATGTCGATCAGTCACAAAGAAGCTAGCTCAGCCCCTTTTTTTAAGCATTCCAGGTTTCATTCTCTATCTTTGGCAAATGGAACTTTCTGTGGTTTTCATCAAAAGAAATTTCTTTAAATGAAACTTACAAGTTTATTAAACACAAGCCGATATTAATATTTGCATGATCTATCTCACATGTTTTCAATGAACAAACTTTATATATTCTTTGTCGCCCTTATATTTTCATCATCCGCCTTTGCACAAAACAGTTTCACAGCCATTGTCAAAGATTCAAAATCTTTAGAGCCGATAATTGGCGCAACAGTGATTTTTACCGATATAAAGCAGAGTTCCGTTACCGACGCTGAGGGCCGCGTAAGTATACCTAATGTACAAGATGGAAGACATATTCTTGAAATTCGGTATTTAGGATATCAAACCAAGCGAGATACTATCATTTTTCCTTTATCATCTAATATCCAGCCGACCTACCTTTTAGAAAGTACCGAAAACGAAGAATTAGACGAGGTAGTGATTTCATCTACCCGGAGTACTCGCACGATTGCAAATATACCCACACGTATGGAGGTAATTGCCGGGGAAGAGTTGGACGAAAAGGGCAATATGAAGCCGGGTGATATCCGCATGATCCTCAATGAAAGTACTGGCATTCAAACACAGCAAACTTCTGCAACCAGTGCAAACGCTTCTATCCGGATTCAAGGCTTAGATGGACGCTATACACAAATTCTTAAAGATGGTTTTCCTCTTTTTTCTGGAGCCGCCAGCGGTTTAGGCTTGTTACAAACACCCCCACTGGATTTAAAACAGGTCGAAGTGATTAAAGGATCTGCCTCAACGCTTTATGGTGGAGGGGCGATCGCAGGCTTGGTGAACCTTATTAGTAAAACACCTGGAAAAGAACGGGAGCTTAATTTTCATTTAAATGGAACTTCGGCAGGTGGCTTAGACTTAAACGGGTTTTACGGACAACAGTTTAATAAAGCAGGTCTTACGGTATTTGCTTCCCGAAACAGCAATAAAGCTTATGCGCCAGGTTCGGTCGACTTTACTGCTATCCCAGAATTTGAACGTTTTACACTGAATCCCAAACTCTTTCTCAACTTTAATGAAAGATCTTCCCTGATTTTTGGGATTAACAGCAGCTTTGAGAACAGAACCGGAGGTGATCTTCATTATATCAAGGGAACCGGGGACGATACGCACAGCTTTTTTGAGCGAAATAATTCTGACCGATTGTCCAGTCAGTTTTCTTTCAAACACAAGATTGGTGAAAAGTCTGAAATGAATATCCGCAATAGCGTAAGCTATTTTAACAGGAAAATTTCCGGGCCTGCTTATGTATTCGATGGTACACAGTATGGAACGTTCAGCGAAGCGAACTTTGCAACTCAGAATGAAAATACCGAATGGGTAGCAGGTTTGAATTTATGGACCGACGAGTTTAAAGAGAATCTGTTGACCAGTGTTCCGCTAAGGGATTATAATCAAACAACAGCAGGTGCTTTTATTCAGAATAATATTCATGCCGCCGATTGGCTGGAACTGGAAACAGGACTGAGAGGGGATTATGTGGTGGACTATGGCTTTGCGCTACTCCCACGTATTTCGGCTTTGATTAAGATCAATCACAAATTAAATTCGCGGATTGGCGGAGGTTTGGGCTATAAGGCTCCAACCATTTTCACAGAGGAAAGCGAACGTATTCAGTATCAAAACGTTCTTCCGGTTACTTCTGATATTAATAAATTAGAACGCAGCTATGGGTTGAACTGGGATGTTAATTATCGAACAGCGATAAGCGATCAGGTGACTTTCAGCATCAACCATTTGTTCTTCTACACATTTTTAAACAATCCATTAACAATGGAGCAGGCTGGGGGAAATCAATATCGCTTTGTTAATCTGCCGGGTCATATAGACAGCAAAGGCATGGAAACCAATGTTAAGCTCTCTTACGAGGATTTTAAACTATTTGTCGGCTATAGCTTTACAGATACTAAAATTCATAACGAAGGAATGTTGACGGAAAATCCATTGACTGCAAAACATCGCCTTAATAATGTTCTGATGTATGAGGTGGAAGAAAAATGGAAGCTGGGTGCAGAGGCTTATTACTACGGTAAGCAAAGGTTAAATGATGCCAGTACCGGTAAGCCTTATTGGATTTTTGGTTTTATGGCAGAAAAGCTGTGGGAACGATTTTCATTGTACATCAATTTTGAAAACTTTACAGGTACCCGCCAGACACGTTTTGACACCATTTATACTGGTGATATTTCTAATCCTGTGTTCAGGGATATCTATGCACCGCTGGATGGTTTTGTAATTAATGGTGGCTTAAAATTAAGGTTGTGAATTCTTTGATGGCACTATAAAGAAATCTTTTTATCTGTTTTCTCCTGTTTAAAACGTTAATTTTAGATTATGAGCAAAGAATGTTGTGGACACGAGAGTAGTTTGTCTGACCCAAGGACAAATAATAAAGATCGCAAACCTGCATCTTCCCAGCATGGGCATTCACATTCTGATGGGGAGGGGCATGCTCAGGACCCGGCGGCAATTTCGAAAGAATCTTTTTGGCTGGAACATTCAAATCTGCTTTTCGCTTTACTCATTCTCATTGTTTTATTGCTGTTAGAATACGCTTTTGATATTAAACTGAGGGATCCGCTGGCACTGATAATAAATGTGTTTGCCTATTTACTGGCCGGATGGAGTGTTTTGGCATTGGCCTTTCGGAAAATAAAACGGGGAGATATTTTCAATGAGTTCGTACTGATGAGTGTAGCCACTTTGGGGGCATTTTTCATCGGCGAGTATTCTGAAGGTGTTGCCGTCATGGTATTTTATTCAATAGGCGAGTGGTTTCAGGAATCGGCAGTTCGCCGAGCGAAGGCTAGTATTAAGGCATTATTAGATATCCGCCCAGATCAGGTTACTGTGATTAGGAATGGGGTAGCAGAGGTAATCAAACCTTCGCGTGTTGAATTGGGAGAAACTATTCAAATAAAACCAGGTGAGAAAGTTGCTCTGGATGGTGATTTAGTTTCAGAATATTCGTCTTTCAATACCGCCGCATTAACCGGAGAAAGTATCCCCGATACAAAATATAAGGGTGATCAGATTCTTGCCGGAATGATTAACTTAAACACGCTTGCCGAAGTGAAGGTAAGAGCTCTTTTTAGAGACAGTAAACTTAGCAAGATATTGGAAATGGTGCAGGATGCGACCGCACGTAAATCCCAAACTCAGTTATTCATCTCCCGTTTTGCAAAAGTTTATACGCCAATCGTATTTTTCCTCGCTTTAGCGGTGGTGCTGCTTCCTTATCTTTTCGTGAGTAATTACGATTTTAACGAGTGGCTATACCGGGGACTTGTATTTCTCGTAATCAGTTGTCCGTGTGCCCTGGTCGTTTCTATCCCGCTAGGTTATTTTGGCGGTATTGGACTGGCTTCCAGAAATGGAATCCTGTTTAAAGGGGGAAACTTTTTGGATGTAATGAAGAAGGTGAATGTAGTGGTGATGGACAAAACAGGTACGCTTACAAAAGGCGACTTTAAAGTTCAGCATACCGTTGTTCAGGATTTCGATGAAAAAGAATTAATAAGAATTGCGGCAGCTCTTGAAAAAAATACAACGCACCCGGTAGGGAAAGCGATTGTTGACTACGCGGGTGATTCATTAGACAAGATCTCTGTGAGCAATGTTGAAGAAATTCCAGGGCATGGACTTAAGGGCATAGTCGATGGTAAAGAGGTGCTTGCCGGGAATTTGCAGCTGATGATGCAGTATAATATTGTTTATCCTGCAGAGATTAAGGAGGTAATTTATACCAAAGTAGTGATAGCTGTTGATGGTAAGTATGCAGGTTATATCACTATTGCCGACGAGATTAAAGAGGATTCGGCGCAAGCAGTTAAAGCTCTGCATAATCTGCACATTAAAACGGTGATGTTATCGGGCGATAAGCAATCGGTGGTAGATGATGTTGCTAAACAACTTGGTATTCATGAGGCCTTTGGAAACCTTCTTCCGGAAGAGAAAGTTGCAAAAATTCAGCAGCTAAAAGATCGGGGATTTCGTGTGGCTTTTGTTGGCGATGGTGTGAATGATGCACCAGTAATTGCTTTAGCGGATGTAGGAATTGCTATGGGCGGACTGGGAAGTGATGCCTCTATAGAAACCGCGGATGTGGTTATTCAGAATGATCAGCCCCTAAGAATAGTTTCTGCTATTAAAGCCGGAAAGATTACCGGAAATATCGTGTGGCAAAACATTTTCATGGCAATGTCTGTGAAAATTATAGTTTTAGCTTTAGGTGCCGGGGGTATTGCCAACTTGTGGGAAGCTGTAATAGCCGATGTGGGTGTAGCACTTTTAGCTATTTTAAATGCGGTTCGAATTCAGAGGATGAATCTTTGATTTGTTTTTTATAATCCGACATTCTGAAAAGTATGATCAGTGCGGATAGCATTGTTAAAGCGCCGATGAAAATAATAGAAGCATTTATATTGAATATATCAGCAATAATGCCAGTTAAAATAGCACCGATGGCATAACCCAGGTCACGCCACAAACGAAATGTTCCAATGCTTTTTGCTCTGTCTGCCGGATGTGTATTCTCTGCAATGCTGGCCAAAAACGTAGGGTAAACCATGGCAGTTCCGATACCCAAAGCGGCCGACAACGCGATATAATTTGTTAAAGAACTCGCCCAAATAAGCAAGATCAAGGCAATCCCTTGTACTAGCATTCCCCAGAAAAGCATTAGTTTTTTTGAATAGATATCCGCCAGCTTTCCGGTAAATAACTGGCCAATTCCCCAGATTCCCGGGTAAACGGCTGTGATGATCCCTATTTCCTGTAAAGTGAATCCCTTAGTGGCCAGGAGTATCGGAAATAATCCCCAAGCCATTCCGTCATTCAAATTATTTATTAAGCCTGCCTGCGTTACCGAACCTAAGTTTTTATGCCGCCAAGTGGTGTCAATAAAGATGTTTCTTAGCTTTGAAACGCGGCTCGTTTCGCCTTCTTTGCTGCTATGATGTTTTGTATCTTTAACAAATAACCAGCTGCTCATTAATCCCAGAAACACAAGTCCGATTCCCAAATAAAAAGGATAGGGGCGTAGTCCATATTCTGTAGCTATCCAGCCCGTTGCGAATCCGATTAAAGCAACCGAAATGTAACCGGCAAATTCATTTAATCCCATTGCGAAGCCGCGGTTCTTCTCGCCGACGAGATCTATTTTCATTACGACCGTACTCGACCAGGTTAAGCCCTGATTTATGCCGAGTAGGATATTCGCTGCAATTATCCAGTTCCAGCCTGGTGCATACATCAGCAAAAGCGGAACCGGAATTCCTATTAGCCATCCGATAACCAACAGGTTTTTCCTGCCTATTTTATTTGCAAGGGCCCCAGTAAAGTAATTGGTTAGGGCTTTTGTAATTCCGAATACCACAATAAAAGAAAGAATAGCTGTTTTTGCGGCGAGATGAAATTCTACTTCGGCAATGCGAGGTAAAATGGAGCGCTCTAATCCCACCATGCCGCCAACAAATGCGTTGATGATCACCAGTAAGGTAAACTGTTTCCAGTTTTCTTTTAAGCCGAGTTTAACTTTATTCATTAATTAAATCTTTTTGTCATTATTTCTGTCCGTTTGTTAGAAATGGCACAACGATTTGCACCAGTCTTCACATCCTGCGGATTGATGCTCTTGATCGCTAATAAAATCATCTTTACCACTTTTAAGAGGCTAGGTAGCGTAGGCGGAAATTTACTTAATATCGTTTTAATAAAGTCTGCCCTTGATAAATTTAATGCGCCAACACTTTCTTTAACCTCTTTAACAGGACTATACAATTAATTAGTTGAATAGAGTAGCCTATTAACAATGAAATTATAGATAGAAACAATCAACTTTTTCAATTGTAACAGATATACAGCTATTTATCCATCTATAAAAAAATTATTATGACACATCAGCAATTTCAAAAATGTATCGAGGCCTGTTTAACATGCGCTGCAGCGTGCAATCATTGTGCAACTTCTTGTTTGCAGGAAGATGACGTGAAAATGATGACCCGCTGTATTCAATTAGATCTGGAGTGCTCAGCTATTTGTCGTTCAGCAGCAGAGCTGATGAGCTTGGGAAGCGAATTCAGCGCGAAACTATGTCAGATCTGTGCCGAAATCTGCAGAGCTTGCGGCGATGAATGTGCCAATCATGAAATGCAGCACTGTCAGGAATGTGCGGAAGCTTGCCGGACTTGTGCAGAAGTTTGCGAGGAAATGGCTGTCGCTATTTAATCGGAATGTTTTGAAAGCAGCTGTCTTCGGAGGCAGCTGCTTGGTTTTACATTATCAATGTAGCTCATTGTGAGTGGCAAAGCGGGGCCGTTAAAACATCAACCATGGAACATACACAGCACCAGCATATCGATCACGTTCATCATCATGAAAAAGGTGAATCAACATCACCGGAAGGAAACTTAAAATCTCCGGAAAATCATTCATCTCATGATGAGCATATGGGGCATCATACAGAAGATTTTTTAAAGCGGTTCTGGGTGTGTCTGATTTTAACGATTCCCGTTATTCTCCTTTCGGAAATGGTTCAGCATTGGTTCGGCTATCAGTTCACTTTCCCTGGTGCCAGGTTTACATTATTCGGCTTCAGTCTGATTGTTTTCTTGTACGGAGGCAAGCCCTTTTTGCAGGGAATGTTAAGAGAGTTAAAGAGAGCCGATCCGGGTATGATGACTCTGATTGGAATTGCAATTCTCGTTGCATTCATCTATAGTACGGCTGTAATTTTCGGACTGAGGGGAATGGATTTCTTTTGGGAGCTTGCCACTTTGATTGACATTATGCTTTTGGGGCATTACTTCGAAATGCGTTCCCAAATGGCTGCCTCTCGGGCGCTCGAGTCTTTGGTCGCTTTGCTTCCTTCAAATGTACATGTCGAGCGAAATAATATTGTTGTGGATATCCCGCTTACTGATCTTAAAAAGGGCGATACCATTTTGGTTAAGCCGGGAGAAAAAATACCAGCCGATGGAAAGATCGTAGATGGCCGTTCTTCTATTAACGAAAGTATGCTTACCGGCGAAAGTGTTCCGGTAAAAAAGCAGAAAGATGATTCAATTATAGGCGGATCGATCAATGAAGATGGCTCTATTAAAGCAATAGTAACCGGAACCGGTAAAGAAAGCTATCTGAATAAAGTAATTGATATGGTCCGCGGAGCCCAGGCCACCAAATCTGAAACTCAGAATTTAGCAAACAAAGTAGCGAAGTGGCTTACTTATATTTCACTAATTGTTGGCATATCAACCTTTATTTATTGGTTTAGTTTGGAGGGTAACTTAGCCTTTGCTTTAGAGAGGATGGTTACCGTTATGGTTACCTCTTGTCCACATGCTCTTGGAGTAGCCATTCCGCTCGTCGTGGCTATTTCTACATCTCAGGCGGCTATACACGGACTTTTAATCAGAAACAGAACCGCTTTTGAAAATAGCAGAAAACTTAGTCTCATCATCTTTGATAAAACGGGAACTTTAACTGAAGGATCGCATAAAGTACAACAGATCATCCCGACCGACAATCAATATACTGAAGATGATATTATTCAATTTGCTGCCGCAATACAACAACATTCTGAACATTACATAGCAAGGGGAATGATGAAGGCTTTGAGAGAAAAAGGACTGGAGCTTTATCCCTCAGAAGATTTTCAATATGTTGCAGGGGTTGGGGTATCCGCAAAAGTTAAAGGTAAAAAGGTTATGGCAGCTGGTCCCAATTACTTTAAAAGCGGGAATCAGGCGGTTCCCTCCATTCCCACACAGATCAATCAAGCTCTGGAAACTGTTAACTTTTTAATTGTCGACGGAAAAACAGCGGGGATAATTACTCTGGCAGATACCATTCGTTCTACCTCAAAAGCTGCTATTACCGAGCTCAAGAAAATGGGAATAAAGTCGTATTTGCTTACGGGAGATAATGAACATGTTGCCGAATCTGTAGCGAATAATTTAGGGATGGATGGTTTTTTTGCCAACGTTTTACCTGAACAGAAACAGCAAAAGGTAAAAGAGCTCCAGGGAAAGAATGAAACAGTGGCAATGACTGGTGATGGGGTGAATGACGCCCCTGCTTTGGCCCAAGCGGATGTAGGCATTGCCGTTGGATCGGGAACCGACGTTGCTGCAGAAACAGCGGATATTATCCTGGTAAACAGCGATCCGCAGGATGTTGTAAACATGATACGGTTTGGCAGGGTGACCTACAGAAAAATGATTCAGAACCTGGTATGGGCGGTTGGGTATAATGTTATCGCGATCCCATTAGCTGCCGGGATTTTATACCCAAGCTTTATACTTAGCCCGGCGCTGGGTGCCGTTTTAATGAGTGCGAGTACCATTATTGTTGCGGCAAACGCGCAGTTACTGCGTCGCGATTTATGATGCTGTGAATCCGATAGGAAACAGGTCCCTACTCTCTAAAAGTTATTTTTGAAAACCAATTTCGTCTTTTGTTTATTCTATTAATTAGTTGAGCGAAAAACCGATCGGTATGTGCATTTATTTCTCATTTATGTGCTTTCGGTAAAATGAAAAAAATCAAATGAAAATCATAATACGAGCGTTAGCTACTTCCCTTTGGTTCTTTTATGCATGTAATTCCGGAGACCACAATCAGACAAAAAAAGACTCCTTATCAATTAATGTGCCATCGGCAAACACTCAAAAAACATCCGAAACAAATTCTACCTCCAGCATTCTGGCTTCTTATCTTGAATTAAAAAATGCACTGGCAGATGATAATGGAAAGAACGCTGCCAATGCGGGGAGCGAGGTTGTGAAGCGGCTGAAAGGTTTCGATAAGTCGCGGGTAAATGCGGAGCAATCGCAGAATCTAAATGAAATTATTGACGATGCGACAGAACATGCGGAACATATAGCGGCCAATGCAAGCAATATCGAACATCAGCGAGAGCACTTTGAATCCTTGAGTCAGGATTTATATGATTTTGTGAAAATTGTGGGTAGCGGACAAAAACTGTATTATACCCACTGTCCGATGTATAATGATGGCAAAGGCGCCAATTGGTTAAGTGAAACTAAGGAAATAAGGAATCCATATCTGGGAAAAGAAATGCTGGAATGTGGTACAGTTAAGGAAGAGCTAAATTAATAATGAGTTTGGCGCGAAAAATTTTATTGAGTGTTTTTGTAATTCTGGCCATTATGCAGTTCATACAGCCCGACCGTAATAGCGGAAAAGTTCAGGGTGTAGGCATTATCCAAACGTATACAGTACCTGCAGAAATTCATGCGATCTTAAGCAGGTCGTGTTATGATTGCCACAGTAATACAACCCGGTACCCATGGTATACCTCTATCCAGCCGTTCGGATGGTGGATGGCTTCACATATCCGTGAAGGAAAATCGGAGTTAAATTTTGATGAGTTTGGTGAGTATCCTTCCAGAAGACAAAAGAGCAAATTAAAAGCAATCGCAGAAAGTATAAAGGATGAAACCATGCCTCTGCCATCTTATACGCTGATGCATCGTTCTGCAAAGCTTTCGCAAAGAGACAAAGAGGTGCTAATACGCTGGCTTGATAAAATTGAATATTCTTCCTTTAAAAAGAATTAAAATGATACGTTTTTTTCTATTCATAACCTTCTTCTGCTATTGCACGGTGGCTGTTGCCCAATCTGGCGAAATCGACAATTCTAATTTAGTAGCCCGGCAAGACGTTTATACTTGTCCCATGCACCCCGAAGTTATCAGCAATAAGCCGGGCAAATGCCCGAAATGCGGAATGACCCTGGTTAAAAAGAAAAGTTCAGCGCCCGCCAGAAAAGCACCTGCTAAAAAGCAACAAACGCCTAAGAAGGCAGACAAACAGGCACCTGTTACAAAGAAGGCCGCACCGGTAAAAAAGCCTGCAAGTCAGAACCCAGAGAAAACATCAATACGGGTACAAAATGAGGGTGATAAATCCCGGAAGGTCGAAAGGGCCGGACATAAGGAGGAAGGCCCAGGACTGGTGCACAAACCCAAAACAATCCGCTATGATCTCTATGTGAAAGATACAATTGTAAATTTTACCGGAAAAAATAAAAGAGCTGTTGCTATTAACGGAAGTATTCCGGCGCCAACATTAACATTTACCGAGGGAGATACCGCAGAAATCTATGTGCACAATAAGATGGATGTTGAAACCTCTTTACATTGGCATGGAGTGTTCCTGCCAAATCGTTTCGACGGTGTGCCTTACCTCACGCAAATGCCTATCAAGCCTCATTCTACTTACTTATATAAGTTTCCGATCATCCAAAATGGTACATATTGGTATCACAGTCATACGATGCTTCAAGAGCAGAGCGGAATGTACGGAGCTTTGATCTTCAATAAGCCAAAAGAGCCCGCTATCCCAACTGTTCCTATTGTAATAAGCGATTGGACAGATATGAAGCCGATGGAAGTGGATCGTTCCCTGCATAGCGCTACAGACTGGTTTGCTATAAAGAAAGGAGCCACGCAGAGTTATGCAGAGGCCATAGCAAAAGGATATTTTAAAACAAAGTTGAAGAACGAGTGGAAACGCATGACAGCGATGGATGTGAGCGATGTGTTTTATGAGAAGTTTTTAACGAACGGCAAACCGGCTATACAATATTCCCGATTTAAGGGAGGAGATAAGGTGAAACTTCGCGTTGTGAATGGCGGGGCGTCGACCTACTTCTGGTTAACGTATTCCGGCGGCAAAATAATGGTTGTTGCGAATGATGGTAATGATGTTCAGCCGGTAGAGGTCGATCGTTTAATTATTGCTCCTGCGGAGACTTATGATGTGATCGTTACTGTTCCCGAGGATATGAGCTATGAGTTTTTAGCTACGGCCGAAGATCGTACAAAATCCACGTCTCTATGGCTGGGGAGCGGCATGAAAATGCCTGCAAAACCTTTAGGTAAACTGAAATACTTTGAAGGGATGAAGATGATGAACGGCATGATGAAGATGAATGGCGACATGAATCCCATGGATATGGAAATGAGCAATCAGCGCATGGATATGAACAGTGTCATGTATCCGGAAGCTACGGGAGAAGAGTATGGACGATCGAATGCGAAGCCCGACGAAATAGTTGTCATGGATACTGAAGAGGAGGATACCATGGAAGCAGATACTATGGAAAAAGCTGAACACAGCGGGCACGATATGCTCACAATGCCGGGAATGGCCATGGGCGGTGGTTCCGATCTCGTCACGCTGAACTATACCATGTTAAAGGCTCCGGAAAAAACCACTTTGAGGCCCGGTCCGCTCAGGGTACTTAATTTCGAGCTGACCGGAAACATGAACCGCTATGTCTGGACAATTGACAATAAAACTGTTTCCGAACGAGATAAGATTCTCATCAAAAAGGGAGAAAATGTCCGGATAATAATGTTCAATAACTCCATGATGCGGCATCCAATGCATCTGCACGGCCACGATTTCAGGGTAATAAACGGGCAAGGAGAATATGCTCCTTTAAAAAATGTGATCGACATTATGCCTATGGAAACCGATACCATAGAATTTGCTGCCACAGAAAGCGGCGATTGGTTCTTCCATTGTCATATCCTGTACCACATGATGAGTGGGATGGGAAACGTATTCAGCTATGTAAATTCGCCTCCAAATCCGGATTTGCCGGATACTTTATTGGCTCAACGCAAGTTTAGGACGGACGATCGCAAGTTCCATTTTATGGCAATGGCAGGTTTAGAAAGTAATGGCAGCGATGGGGAAGCAATGTTTTCGAATACGCGCTATCGACTGTCAACAGAATGGCGCATTGGTTCAAAGTCCGAACATGGTTATGAAAGTGAAACCTATTTTGGACGTTACCTGGGAAAAATGCAATGGTGGTTTCCATTTGTTGGGTTTGACTACCATTCCAACCCGGTGTCAAACGAAAGTGAAAAGAACCTGTTTGGACAATTAACGAATCAGAACAATAGGAAGGCTCTGGTTGCCGGTATTCAGTATACTCTGCCATTTTTAATTGTTTCTGAAGCAAGAATTGACAGTAAGGGAAAGCTGCGCTTTCAATTAATCCGGGATGATGTTCCCTTAACAAGCCGACTCAGAGCTAAAATTATGGGTAATACAGATAAGGAATATATGGGAGGACTAAGATATGCCTTATCTAAATATATCGCTGTTTCTACTCATTATGATAGTGATATGGGTTACGGCGCAGGTATAACGATAACTTATTAAGCTCTAAAGTTTATTGATCCTATAAAGTAGAAGAGCCCGGAACTTGGTAAGTGATTATATATCTTTTTTAATTTCATGTTTCATTTCATTCAACAAGGTTGAATTCTTATGTTTGTTTCTTCATTAATCGAAATAAGCACGTTGGAAAATGAAATAGAAAATCCCGAGGCGACTGCTCCTGGTTCTTTAGAAGTAGGAGATCGGATAAAGATTTTAAGGATTAATCAGAAAAGAACAATGCAGGAAGTAGCCGACAGTTGTGGCCTTTCGAAAAGCATGATCTCAAAAATCGAGAACAATAAAACCATACCTTCCGTGGCAACGCTTGTCAAGATTGCTGAAAGCTTAGGTACCAACATCTCAAATTTATTTGAGCACCAAGGCTGGACTAAAGCTATTGTGACCACCAGGAAAGAAGCTGAAGAAAAGCTGGTGTTTACAGAAAAAGGCTATTCGATTTTCCCATATGCTTCTGCATTTCATCAAAAGAAGATGCAACCATTTTTGTTTGTTGCAAAAAGGGGAGAAGTAGTTCCCCATCAACTTTCGCACGAAGGAGAAGAATTCGTTTTTGTAGTAGAAGGAACAATGCGAATGCAGGTCGGCGAAACGGAGTATCATCTTAAAACGGGCGACAGCTTATACTTTAACTCTTTACAAAAGCATGGAATAATTCCAGTTTCGGAAGAAGTGGTTTATATCGATATTTTCGTTTAAGTCATTCTCAAGAAAAAATATTATAAACCTCACACCAAATAATCTATGTTATTTAAAAATTACATCAAACTTTCGATTCTGGCACTTGGCATAAACAACTTTGTATATGCTCAGGCCGGCAAAACTGAGCCGGTTACTATTGCGGTTGATTTTTCAACCTCAATAGAGCCAATGAAGCCACTATGGGCATGGTTTGGATACGACGAACCGAATTATACCTATATGAAGGATGGCAAAAAGCTGCTTACTGAAATTGCGGCTGCAAGTCCGGTGCCTGTATATGTCAGGGCTCACAGCTTATTGGTTACCGGCGATGGCGTTGCTGCTTTAAAATGGGGTTCGACGAACGCGTATACTGAAGATGCCAGTGGAAACCCAATTTACAACTGGGCTATTATCGACAGTATATTCGATACTTATATCAAAAGAGGAATGAAACCTCTTGCACAAATTGGATTTATGCCCGAGGCACTATCAAGCAAACCTCAGCCGTATAAGCATAACTGGAAGCCCGGCGATAAATACAGCGATATTTTCACTGGCTGGACTTATCCGCCCAAAGATTACAATAAATGGGCAGAACTGGTTTACCAATGGGTAAAGCACAGTATTGACCGTTATGGAAAAAAAGAAGTGGAAAGCTGGTACTGGGAACTTTGGAATGAGCCAAACTCAGCTTATTGGAGGGGTACTCAGGAGGAATTCTTTAAGCTGTATGACTATTCTGCGGATGCGGTAAAGAGGGCTTTACCAACAGCGAAAATCGGTGGAACTGATATAACCGGAGGAGGTATGAAGTTTCAGGATGCTTTTCTTAAACATTGTCTGTTCGGTACTAATTATGTAACCGGTAAAACAGGATCTCCTTTGGATATTATTTTATTTCACGCCAAAGGTTCTCCAAGATTGCTGGATGGGCGGGTAGTGATGGGTATCCGCAATCAGCTTCGGGATATTAATCTGAACCTGAAAGTTATAGCGGCTTACCCGCAATTGAAGGATATTCCGATAGTAATCGGCGAATCGGACCCCGAAGGATGTGCGGCTTGCGGTATGGCTACCGATCCTCAAAATGCGTATCGTAATGGTACAATGTATTCAAGTTATACGGCCGCTTCATTTGCCCGGAAATATGAATTGGCCAGACTGCATAAAACCAACCTTATCGGAGCTGTTACCTGGGCCTTCGAATTTGAAAATCAGCCCTGGTTCTATGGTTTTAGAGATCTGGCAACAAATGGTGTTGATAAACCCGTATTGAATGTTTTTCGAATGTTTGGCAAGATGGGAGGTGACCTGGTAACAGTTGAATCGAATAGAATGTATTCGCTCAAAAGTATTTTAGATTCAAGTATCCGCGGTGCTCAAACAGATATTGGTGCCTTAGCCTCTAAAGATAAAAAGTCTGCAGCTATTATGGTATGGAACTATCATGATGCTGATGAGAAAGGTGTACCCGAAAAGGTTAAAGTCCAGCTGAAAGGATTGCCCTCAAAATCAATAAGGCTTACCCACTACCGTATAGATAATGAGCATAGCAACTCGTATGAAGTTTGGAAGAAAATGGGTTCGCCTCAAAATCCAAGCGCAGAACAAATAGCAACACTCGAAAAAGCCGGACAATTGGCCATTCTTGGAGCCCCTGCGGAACTGAAAGTGAAAAACGGCAGTGCCGAAGTAAATCTGCTGTTACCAAGGCAGGGTGTTTCTTTGCTGTATATGTCATTTAAATAGCGGGGTGGAAAGGATGTATCAATTTGAATGGTACATCCTTTTTTTGGCTTGAAACCGGATATAAAAGCACCCCAATGGAGGAATTGGGGGTTATAAACAAACCGATATCCATGTGGGCTATAGAAGTTATTCTTTAAAATTCGTGGTATTATTGCTTGATTTAAGATTCCAAACGGATGCCTTGATCAATTGAATATTACCACCTTCCGTAAAAAGTTCAACTTCCGTGCTTTCCTTATTTAAAGGGAATATTCTGGTGGTAAACGCGTCTTTATTGTTAATGAAAACTTCTACAACTGAGCCATCAACAAATACATGTATTTCTAACTTCTGTTTAGGATCTATATTATATTTTCCCGAGCGGACATTTAAAGGGATGTGCGCCCTTTTGCTTGAGCGTGTATCATCAACGATCATTTCCTGCTTTTCAAAATTCTCTGGACCGAAGAGGAAATAAAATCCACTAAATTCAGATTATTTCATGAAGGGCGGGAGTGGAGAATAGTTGACAATTTACCCTTGCACGAAGAGATAAAAAGAAATGGCACCGACAGAGATGTTTATATTGAAAATTATCAAAAATCTATTTATAATCTTGCTAAAAGCGGGATCAAGGTGATATGCTATAATTTTACTCCGGTTTATCATAAATTAAGAACTCATTTCAGCCCTGTTTATAATGATAAATATGCGCGCTCTCTTTTTGATCCGGTTGCATTTTCTGTCTTCGACTTATTCATCTTAAAAAGACCTTTAGCCCAAAATGTATATAATGGATATCAGCTCCATAAGGCACATTTAATGAATAATCGACTATCGACTCTTCAACGCTTACAATTGACCGAAAATATTTTTCAGGGAATACAGTCAATAGATCACATATCTTTTGATCAGCTTAACGCATTGATCGGAACTTACTCAACCATCAGCGATGAAGAACTACGCTTCAATCTCGAATACTTCAAAAGTAAAACAGTTCCACTAGCAGAGGATCTGGGGATTAAACTCCATCTCCACTCAGATGATCCTGTTGGCAAATTGTTTGGTTTACCAGGGGTGTTGGGAGAACATTAAATTATTGTATCTAAGGATGAAGCTTTGTTTTTTCCCGTGGAGGGATTTCAATGGGCAGAAAAAAACAAAAACGCAGCCTTGTTTTTTCCGTATTGTGCAAAATGAAGGTGGATTTTCATCCTTACCTTCATTTTTTTAGTTGCCTACTTTTAGGGAATATTTATTTAACTGAAATAGTGTAGGGTAACCGAGCCTGGATACCAGTATATTGAAGTGCCGACTTTAGCTTCTGATAATATAAATACTGTTCGCCCATTTCCTTCTTAGCGAAATAATCTTTTAGCTTATCTTCGGATGAATCAAAAAGCGACTCAAAAGGGTCTTTTTGAATGGGATAAGCAACTGTTTTGTAATCTGTTACCTTGGCCATTTTCGCAGCCGATCGTATAGCATCGTTTATATTTCCGAGTCTGTCTACCAGTCCATTCTGCAAAGCTTCAGTTCCGCTCCACACGCGTCCCTGGCCGATTTTGTCAATATAGGCTTGATCTTTTTTACGACCGTCGGCTACACGTTTTGTAAAGCTATTGTAGATTCTGTTAACCTCCTTTTGGATGATTAGGCGTTCTCCATCTGTAAGCGGGCGAGAAATGGAACCCAAATCTGCAAATTCTGCTGTTTTAACACGATCGAAAGTGATGCCCAACTTATTATTGAAAAACTTCTGCATATTAGGAATAATACCAAATACGCCTATAGAGCCGGTAATGGTATTGGGCTGAGCGAAAATTGAATCTGCAGCGCATGCAATGTAATAGCCGCCCGACGCTGCCACATCGCCCATAGATACTATGACGGGTTTTACCTTTTTGGTTAGAATTACTTCGCGCCAGATGACATCAGATGCAAGAGCGCTTCCCCCCGGCGAATTTACGCGGAGAACTACTGCTTTAACTTTTTTATCAGTCCGCGCCTTTCTGATTGCCCGTGAAATCCGTTCCGAGCCAATGGTTTCATCATCTCCTTCACCTCCTCTAATTTCACCGGAAGCGTACACGATTGCTATCCGATTTTTAGTATCGCCTTCTTCGGGAGTATTGTTCTTACTGTAATCGAACAACGAAACAGTTTTAAGTTCTTTTTCTTTGTCGATGCCGCTCCTGTTTTTCAGATCATCCAAAACCTGATCTTTATACCTTAATCCATCGGCCAGCTTAAATTTAACCGCATCGCCAGCCTGCTGTACTTTTAATTGATTTGCCATAGCAAACAGTGAGTCCTTTTGGATTTTTCTGCTTGTAGAAATGGCAGTCAGAAAATGATCGTACATGGAACCCAGGAATGAGGTAACCTGCTGGCGGTTGGCATCGCTCATTTTGTCTAAAATAAACGGTTCTACTGCGCTTTTATAGGTTCCCACTTTTATCACCTGCGCTTCAATTTCAAGTTTATCTAATGTGCCTTTGAAAAATGCTAATTCCGAACTTAATCCTTTAAACTCCAACAAGCCTTCGGGATTTAAATAAACTTTGTCTGCTACCGAAGCCAGATAGTAAGCCTTTTGGGTATATACCTCGCTATAAGCTAGTATGAATTTCCCTGATCTTTTAAAATCACTTAAGGCATTTCTTATTTCTTCAACAGTAGCAAAGCCTGCTTGTATTGAGCTTAAATCAAGATAGATTCCTTTTATTTTATCATCATTTTTCGCTCGTTTTATACTCGCGATAATATCATTTAGTCCGATGCTCTTATTGCTTTCGAATCCACCGAAATCGAGTTTTTCAAAGGGGTTCTTTGAGGAACGCTCCCGAATCTCGTGGTCTAGCGACATGTGAATTACCGAGTTAGCAGAAACTTTTACTTTATTATCTTCCAACGAGGCAATTATCGCGGCTACAATCACGATCATTAAAATAAAAATTACAAAAAAAGATAAAATCATGCCTAGCATTGAGGCGAAAACCATCTTGAAAAATTCTTTCATTTACACTTTCTATTATATTACAAGTATACAATTAGATATGAATATATTTGAAACGTTACAGTTCTAATCTGTTTATGAATAATATATTTTTGCTCTTAGGAAGTAACCTTGACGATAGGGAAAAGTACATCCGGCAAGCTCTTGATCTCATTAATCAACAAATCGGGTGTGTTGAGCTTCGCTCTTCTTTATATGAAACGGCGGCCTGGGGTAAGGCAGATCAACCGGATTTTTTAAATCAGGCTATTTGTTTAAGGTCGGGCATGACTCCAATGAAACTTTTGGAGGCAATTTGGAGTATAGAGGATAAGTTGAATCGAACAAGAAATGAACGATGGGGAGCAAGAACTATTGATATTGATATATTATTCTATGGTTCTGAAATCATTAATTTGCCGGATTTAATTATTCCGCATAAGTTATTACATGAAAGACGGTTTGTTTTAATGCCGCTTAATGAGATTGCTGCCGATCTGAATCATCCGGTTTTTCATAAAACGATTAAGCAGTTATTACTAGAATTAATAGATGATTTATCTGTTACAAAACATTAATAAATAATAAGTAAATTTAACCATGTCACAAGATTTAAACCCCAATAACCTGGAAATAGATTTAAGCTATTTAAATGAAATTGCAGGAGGAGATGCAGAGTTCATGATCGATATGATCGATATCTTTATTGAGCAAACGCCCGTTTATACGGATCAGCTTATAGATGCTGTTAATGCCAAAGATTGGAAAACAGTTGGTGACATTGCGCACAAAATAAAACCGACCCTTGCTTTTATGGGCGTTAATAAAGCCAAAGAGCAAATGGCATCTATAGAGCAAAAAGCTCGTACAGAGTCGAATCTCGATGAAATCGCCGGGGAATTTGCGGAAGTAAAAGCGGTATGTGAAAGCCTGTATACCGGTTTAGAAAAAGTTAAAATTGATCTGCAAGCAAGTCTTTAAACTTGCTTCAGCTCAAATTCATAACTTTCCATAATCAAATTTGCAAGAAGTTTTTTACAGGCTGTGTCTACCTTCTCTTTTGCTGCAGTCTCAGAATCTGCCTCAATTTCCAGACTAATATGTTTGCCTATCCTAACATTATGAATTTCTGAAAGGCCAAGGTTTTTCATACTTCCGGTAACGGCCTTGCCCTGTGGGTCAAGGATTTCTTTCAGGGGCATAACATTTATTTCTGCAATGAATCTCATCTTACTAGTCGGAATTGAATTATTGATAAAAGGATATATAAAAAAATAATTATCGGAACTGCGACAAATTTAAAGATTAAGATTAAAATAGCAGTCAAAATAATTAAAATGTATCGGTAAAGGTTGTCGTTGAAATTGAGGCTTTTAAACTTTAATGACATCAATGGGATCTCCATTACCAATAAGATACTCATCCCAAAGCTGAAAATAAAGAGGAAAAAAGCATTCAATATATAATTCTTGAGAAACACGTTGTCTCCTGAAACTATAAATGGTAGAGAGGCTATCAGTAAAGCATTAGCTGGTGTAGGTAACCCCAAAAAGCTTTCTTCCTGCCTGGTGTCTATATTGAACTTAGCCAGTCTCAACGCAGAAAATATCGCAATAATAAATGCGGAATAATTAATATACTGACTTAATAGGCCTAATTGCGGTGCTTCCAGGAAAAGCTGGTAGATGATCACCGAAGGTAAAACTCCAAAGCTTACCACGTCCGCTAAAGAATCGAGTTCTTTACCGATTTCAGAGTATGCTTTTAATAGTCTGGCGACAAACCCGTCGAAAAAATCTAAAACTGCTGCAGCAATAATGGCATATGAGGCAAAAATAAGATTTCCGTTAAATGCCATTACTATGCCTATGCATCCGCAAAGTAGGTTTAAACAGGTGATTGCATTGGGTATGTGTTTTCTCATAGCAAAGAAACAAGAACAGCGACTAATAAGTTCGGTCGCTGTTTTTGTTTTTTATGAATTCATTGAAATCAGAAACTCGTCATTTGATTTAGTACCCCTCATTTGGCCAAGTAAAAATTCCATAGCTTCCTGGGAGTTCATATCTGCTAAATGATTGCGTAAAATCCAAACCCGCTGAAGGGTTTCTTTGTCATTTAACAGATCGTCTCTTCTGGTACTTGATGCAGTAATGTCGATTGCAGGGAAAATTCGTTTATTAGAAAGCTTACGATCTAACTGAAGTTCCATGTTACCGGTACCTTTAAATTCTTCAAAGATAACTTCGTCCATTTTTGATCCTGTATCAATTAAAGCCGTAGCTAAAATTGTCAATGATCCGCCATCTTCAATATTACGGGCTGCTCCGAAGAATCTTTTAGGTTTATGCAGAGCATTCGCATCCACACCTCCGGATAATATTTTACCTGAGGCTGGTGCAACTGTATTGTAAGCTCTGGCTAAGCGTGTAATCGAATCTAATAGGATAACTACATCGTGCCCGCACTCAACCATGCGTTTTGCTTTTTCTAAAACGATATTTGCTATTTTAACATGGCGTTCGGCCGGTTCATCAAATGTTGAAGAAACCACTTCAGCGCGCACACTTCTGGCCATATCTGTAACCTCTTCCGGGCGCTCATCAATTAATAAAATGATCAGATAAACTTCCGGGTGATTTTTTGCAATAGCGTTGGCAACATCTTTAAGTAAGATTGTTTTACCCGTTTTTGGCTGAGCTACAATTAAACCACGCTGACCTTTACCTATAGGGGTAAATAGATCCATTATGCGTGTAGACTGATTGCTTACATCTGTAAACAGGTTCAGTTTTTCAGAAGGAAAGAGTGGTGTTAAGTAATCAAAAGGCACCCGATCTCTCACCTCTGCAGGGATTCTTCCATTTATAGCCTCCACCCTTACCAAAGGAAAATATTTTTCTCCTTCTTTAGGAGGTCTGATGCTTCCGCGAACAGTATCACCTGTTTTAAGTCCGAATAGCTTTATTTGAGATTGTGATACATAAATATCATCAGGGGAAGTGAGATAATTATAATCTGATGAGCGTAAGAAACCGTATCCATCAGGCATAATTTCTAAAACGCCCTCATTTGCAATTACATTATCAAAATCAAGATTTGTAGCAGGAGCAGGCTCCGCTGCCCGGGTTTCGCCCGGTCTCGGTACATTGCCGCTACGTTTTTCAAATTTTTGAAAACGAGCTTCTGCAGGTTTAACTTCCCTTGTGGCGGAAGAGCCTTCTGCCGATTCAGCTACCGTTTCAGTTACGGTGCTTTCTTCAGCTTCGTAAGAAGGTAGTTCATCCTCATCATGAGATGGAAAATCTAAATGAGGAGTCTCTTGCCTGGAAACAACATTACGTTGGGGTCCTTCCACTTTTGTTTTAACCGTTCTGATGCGTTTGCGAGGCTTTTCTTCTTCAGCTTCAGCTAGAGGTGCTTCTGCCGGAGTGGCATTTTGGCGAGCCGCTTCAATAAGCTCTTTCTGGGCTATTATTTTATTAATTAAGTCCTGTTTACGTAAACCGTCAGCGTTTTCAACGCCAAACGAGTGGGCAATCTCACGCAGCTCTGACACAAGCTTGTCGTTCAATTCATTAATATCTGCCATTCAATTGAAATATTTTATAGGATTTTATTTTTGTAAGAGTATATCCAGACCAGGGAAAAAAATAATTGTGTTAAGAAATACAAAGATTTTTCCTTTTGAGAGGATAACATTTGAGATAACGTCACAATTTTACTGCATTATATTGAATTAAACAAAAATTTAATTTTTATTTTTTCACAGATTATGTTTTGGTTACTTTGAGGCCACATAAAAATATGGATCGTAAAGAACTCGTAAATCAGATAAAGCTAAAGAAATCATTCCTTTGCATTGGACTTGATACAGACATTAACAAAATTCCGAAGCATTTGCTTGAATTCAATGATCCTGTTTTTGAGTTTAATAAACAAATTATCGATGCAACTAAGGATTTTTGCGTCTCTTATAAAATAAATACAGCTTTTTATGAGTCACGTGGAATAAAAGGCTGGCAGAGTCTGGTGAAAACCTGGCAGTATCTACCGAAAGACTGTTTTTCTATTGCTGACGCAAAACGTGGCGATATTGGAAACACCTCCGAAATGTATGCTTCTGCTTTTTTCGATGAGGATTCTTCTGAAATGAGTTTCGATTCAATTACTGTAGCACCGTATATGGGGGCAGATTCTGTGAAACCTTTTCTGAAGTTTAAAGATAAGTGGGTTATTCTGCTTGCTTTAACTTCGAATGAAGGAAGTAAAGACTTTCAAAATTTATCTGTTGGATCAGAGATGTTATTCGAGAAAGTAGTTCAAAAGGCTGGCGAATGGGCAAACGACGAGAAAATGATGTTTGTTGTTGGCGCTACCCGCGGCGAAGCCTTTCTCAACATTAGAAAATATGCTTCGTCTCATTTTTTGTTAGTTCCCGGAGTTGGTGCCCAGGGGGGAAGTTTGGAAGAAGTGTGTAAATATGGGATGAATAAAGATTGTGGATTATTGGTAAATTCTTCGCGTGCTGTCATCTATGCCTCTTCCGGGAGAGATTTTGCTGAAGCTGCAAGAAACGAAGCGCAGAAAATTCAGATAGAAATGAAAAATGCTTTAAAGGGTATTTGGGATTAAGTTAATAGATATAGTCCTTCACTTGGCTCAGGCAGCTCGTATTCTTTCGAATTGTTATTGTTAACATTCTCATCATTGATACAATAAATATCATCAAGCGAGGATCTTGGCCGACATCGAATTGCTTCATATTAGGCTCATAGGAAATTGTTGGCTACAAATTTTTGTTTAATACTTAATTTTGTACTTTTCCGAAGAAATTTTGGCTGCGATTTCCAGTAGCCAGAGTAGCGTTTATCTATCCCATTGCAATGAACCTAATTGATATCATATAATATATGAAGCTATCTAACCTATTCCTGTCTCTTTTTTTGTCTGTATTTTTCTTTAATGGTTATTCGCAGCAAACTCCTCTATCTAACACCTCTGGTAAAAGAACAAGCGTGTTTTTCGAAAAAGCTTATGTTTTTACCGATAGAAGTTATTATTCCGCTGGGGATGATATTTGGTACAGTGCTTTTCTGGTAAACGCCCAAACAAATGCTCTAACTTCAACAACTAATAATCTATATGTGGAGCTTATCTCGCCAGTATCTGAATTAGTTCAACGGAAGACAATACGCTTGAACGATGGTCTGGGCAAAGGAGATTTTAAGTTAGGTGACTCCATTCCGTCCGGTAAATACCGCTTGAGGGCATATACAAACTGGATGCGAAATTTTGATGACAAGTTTTTCTTTGAGAAGGAAATAACCGTACTGGGAGGAATTATGTCCAAATCAGCATCTTTGGCAGAGAACAAACCCGAAGTTATTAATTTTTTTCCCGAGGGAGGATCTATGGTAGAGGGCGTTTCAGGAATCGTGGCTTTTAAAGCAGAAGGTAGTAAGGGGAAAGGCCTGTCGGCCGAAGGTACTATCGAGGCTGAAGATGGTGCTGCTATAACTCCTTTTAAAACGAGCTTTAATGGGATGGGCAGGTTTCTTATACAGCCAGAAGCGGGTAAAAAATATTTTGCAAAAGGAACATATGGCAATGGTAAGGTATTTAGAATAATGCTTCCAATAGCATTAACATCGGGCTATGGCCTGTATGTGAGGCAAGGAGATTCTGCCTTTACTGTAAATATCAAAACCAACGAGCAGACATCTTCTACACTTATTAACAAAAAGGTTTTAGCTGTCGTGAAAAGCAAGGGCAAAACGTATCATGCCGTAAATGTTCCGTTGAGCGCTTTACATACAGTTTTTCTTATTCCGAAAAGTGGTTTGCCTTCAGGAATTAATACTTTAACAATTTACGATGAGAAGGGTCGCCCCACTTGTGAAAGACTTTTATATGTAGAAGATAAAGGTGCGCCGATATTGTCTGTGACGACAGATAGAACATTTTATAATCCTAAAGAAAAAGCAACGATACGAATCAAAACAACTGCCAATAGCCGTCCGGTAAAAGCAAATTTAGCTCTGGCAGTGGTGGATGCGAGTTTAATTCCTGATGATCTGCAAGGTAATATTGTATCGTATCTGAACCTCCAATCAGAATTAAAGGGAGAAATTGAGAATCCCGGTCAATATTTCGATCTAAAGAATGATGCCAGAAGTAGTCAGCTCGATCTATTGCTTTTATGCTCTGGTTGGAGAGACTTTTTGTGGAAACGCTTAACAGAAAAGCCTATTAACATAAGTTTTAATGCGGAGAAAGGCATCACAGTTGCCGGAAGAGTTCAGCAGAAGTTTAAGGAACAAGGCCTGGCAAATGCAAATATTACATTATCGGCTTTTTCAGCTCGAGGAAATAAAATTTTCATGACACAGAGTGATCCAGAAGGTAAGTTTTATGTAGATGGTATTAATCTGTACGGATATCAACCGGTGAAAATAACCGCAGTAAATAGCAAAGCTCAAAAACAAGGTTATTTATTTCTAGATACGGTAGCAAGCAGCAGTTATCCCGCCATTTATAAATATCAGGCCTTCTCGGATTCGACAGGCCATACAAAAATGATCAAGGAAATGGAGAGGCGGAATCAGTTAATAAGTAATCACCGATTATCAGATACAATTGCTTTAAATGAAGTCATTGTTAAATCAAGTAGTAAAAATCTTGTTTTAAGAGATATTGTTGCTAGCGATTTTGGCTATAAAGAAGATGAATTTACCATCCTTCCGTCCGATCACAGCTACAGAAATCTTGAGCATTTTTTGTTACATAGATTAAATTACAATAGTTCTATTGTTAGTCCGTCTCTCAGACAAGATAGTGCTGGCGATGTTAATTATAGGCAAACATTTCCGCGTTTGATTGTAAATGGCAAACAATTGCCTTATTCGGACGATGACCCACCTCAAATGATTCAGGATTACATCGACCTTTATTATGGATTGAGCATGGATAAGGTAAAGTACGTAAAGGCGAAAAGGATGGTGGGAATGGATCAAAATTCTGGCCGGACAAAAGAAGTTTTTGTGCTTTACCTAACAGTTGATATGAGCGCTATAAGAGGAGAAGAAGCAGGTGTTATTAACCGCGAAGTTCAAGGTTACTATGAATCGCGGATTTTTTATGAGCCTCGGTACCTTGCTCCAAATTCTCGGCCCGACGTTCGAACCACTATTCACTGGCAGCCTCTTATCGCTACCAACAACAACGGTGAGGCTATAATAACCTACTACAATGCGGACCCAAAATCAAAGATAAAGATCGTGGCAGAAGGAATAAGCGGCGACGGGGTTCCTTTAGCTGGCTCTGCTGAATACGACGTCAAATAAGGAAGATTAACAATGCCGATTTTCGATGCATCTGAAGGAAAAGTTTGGCCAGAAAACAAGTTCTAAGCGGGTGATGAAAAAAGCTTAGAAGTTTTGTTTTTATTTCTATTTTTAATGATGCCTTTCTATGAAGACTTCTTATTTTATGTGTGGCAATTCAAAGTGTTTAGCCAGAAAGATTTAAAAACAGTTGATAATCTACCGATCCATTTAGTCCATTCAGGAGTATTGAACAAAAATGCGGGTCCGGACTTTGAGCATGCAAACCTTAGAATTGGTGAGACTGAATGGATTGGTAATGTAGAAATACACATTAAATCGTCGGATTGGTTGCGTCATAACCACCTCGATGATAAAGCCTATAATAACGTTATCTTGCACGTGGTGTATGAATACGATACGCCTGTGTTTCGGAATGATGGAACTGAAATACCTACCCTTGAAATCAAGCCTTATATCTATCCTGATGTAGAGAACCATTACAAGATACTGATGCAGAATTTAAACTGGATTCCCTGTGAGAAGCACATTGCTCAAGTTGACGATTTGCGTATGGAGAGCTGGCTTTTGCGCATGTTAATAGAACGGTTTGAAGCCAAGTCTGACCAGTTCTCTGAAATTTTAAGAGAGTACAAGGGCAGTTGGGACGATGTTTTTTACATATCTCTTGCTAGGAATTTTGGTTTTAAAACCAATGCATTGCCTTTTGAAATGCTTGCCCGTTCGCTTCCGCAACAGATTTTGGCAAAACACAAGAATAATGCCCTGCAGATTGAAGCCCTGATATTTGGACAGGCGGGTTTTTTGGAGGATGAGCTAGATGATGAATTTCACTCAAAGCTGGCCAATGAATATCGCTTTTTAAAAGTGAAATATAATCTAAAGCCTATTGACAAATATTTATGGAAGTTTTTGCGTCTCAGACCACAAAATTTCCCAACCTTGCGTTTGGCGCAATTTTCAGCTCTTGTTCTTCAATCAAGTCACCTGTTCTCTAAAATGGTTGAAATAAACGATCCCAAGATAATAGCAAGTTTGTTTAAAAACCTCCCGGTGTCTGACTATTGGTCTAAGCATTATCGTTTTGGGGTAGGCGCCGAAGGTGTTTCTGGTCAACTGGGTAGCTCTTCAATAAATAACATACTGCTCAATTCGGTAGCGCATACTTTATTTACCTATGGAAAGTTTATAGATAACGATATAATAAAAGACCGGGCTTTAAGTTTATTAGAAATTATACCTTTTGAAGAAAATCAAATTACTCAAAAGTTTATCGAGATAGGAGTTAAAAAGGGAAAGTCTGACAGGTCGCAGGCTCTCCTTCATTTAAAAAATACGTACTGCGATCTAAAAAAATGTTTAAATTGTGCCATTGGTATAAAACTTGTAAACCCTAATTGATATGCTACAGAAAATATTGGGTTATTTTGAAAAACAATCATTCGGCGTCTGTACGTACATAGGCGAACGATTTGACATGTCAACTTCCAAGTTAAGGCTGTTTTTTATCTATATATCTGTCCTTTCAGTAGGTTTTCCATTAATATTCTATTTTTTTGCAGCCTTTGTTCTTGGTTTTAAGAACTACGTGAAAAGGATAAAAACTTCTATCTGGGATTTTTAATCAGGATAAAATTTTAGCTAATTCATTAAAGCCAGCCAGTGAAGCAAGATCAGCAGGTGTTTTTCCATCCTCTGTTGTAGAGTGTACGTTTGCTCCTGCTTCCAGTAATAGTATAATCAGTTCAATATTCCCGTGTTGAGCGGCGGAATGTAAAGGGGTAACTCCTGATATCTGTCGCACATTTACATCGGCACCAGCTTCAAGAAGAATTTTCGCGATATCGGTATTATTAGCAGCTACCGCAGATTGAATGGGATATACATTATAACCATTTTGCGAGCAAGTGTTTACTTCGGCGCCTTTTAAAAGAAGATACCTGGCCGAATCTTCATGCCCGAAGTAGCAGGCTAAGCCGAGCGGTGTGAAACCATCGTCAGAAAAGCTATTGATTAAATCTGGATTCGTATAAATATTGCTTGCCAGGCTGTCAAATTTGCCTGTCGCAGCAGATTCATAGATGTCAGGATCTTTAATGAACTTTAAAATGGTTTCGGATATCTCCGGTTTTTTATAATAACAGGATAATAATAATGGAGATACCTTTAAACTGGTTCTACCATGTGCAAGGTCGGGCTTTAAACTTAACAATTCTTTCAGAGCAGTATTGTTGCCTGTTTGAATATATTCTTCTACTAAATATTCTTCGTCGTTCATGTTTTATATCACTAAATTAGTATTTATTATTATTTCCTGAAATTTCGTTGTTGCTTTAAATGTATTCGGTACAAGAAATTAATAAAGGATGTGAATACAGATAAGAGATATACATTATATTTGTCGGGATAATACCATCGAACTAAATGCCTGTAAAAGGAAATCAATTTAAATCAAATAGCTTCAGAGAAGAGCTGCCGCCGAAATCGGCCGCGAGGGCGAGAATTAGCAGGGGAAATGAAAAATCTGAATTTTTACCTAAACTAAATTTTGACGATGGTCGCCTGTTTAAAATAATAGGACTTTTCTTTCTTATTCTCTCATTGTATTTTTTGGTAGCGTTTACATCTTACCTGTTTACCTGGCAGGAAGATCAGAGCTATGTTATTGATGCAAACGGAGGATGGGATAATCTGTTCAAAACAGCGGACGAACTAGCACAGTCGGGTGTTGTAAATCCGGTAGTAGAAAACTGGCTGGGAAAATTTGGCGCATTATTATCGCACCAGTTCATTTATGAATGGTTTGGTATTGCGTCGTTTATATTCATCGCGGTGTTTTTTATAATTGGATACAGAATGCTTTTCAAAATTAAAGTGGTATCAATTAGCAAAACCCTCGCTTACTCATTTTTTCTGTTAATCTTTATTTCGGTTACACTTGCGTTTTTTCATGCCTTTGTATCAGATTTTCCTCATTTTATCGAGGGGGAGTTTGGCTTTTGGACAAACCGTTTGTTACAGGCTCAGATAGGAAATAGTGGAATTGCCGGCTTATTAGCATTTGCTGGATTGTCGGTATTAATTATAGCCTATAATATTGATTTTAAAATTTCTTCTCAAACTAAAGAGGAGGAAATGGAATTGCCTCCGACATCTCAAACCCCTGAAGAAATTGAACTTGAAGATGATTTCAGAACCCGTCCCGTCGAATTTCCATTGAATAAGCGTGAGCCTGTTAAAGAAGCTTCCGAATCAGTTCTAGCCGCAAACCAGTTAAAACAAGAACGAATCACTCCGCCCATGGAGCTGGCAAATGCTGTAGAACCCGAAATTTTGGTTCCGCGTGCTCCGCTCACCGAGGTTGCCGCCGCGGCCCTGAGTTTAAACGTTCAGAAATCTGATCCTGAGTTAACCATCACAAAAACAGAGGAGGATAAGAAGGCTGAGGATTTGGTTCAGCAATTTGGCCAGTATGATCCGAAACTGGATTTATCATCTTACCAATATCCAAATCTGGAATTACTTGAAAATTATGGCTCAAACAAAATCTCAGTTAATACTGATGAATTGGAAGCTAATAAGAATAAAATTGTCGAAACCTTAAATCATTATAATATAGAGATTGATAAGATCAAGGCGACCATCGGGCCAACTGTTACTTTATATGAAATTATTCCGGCACCTGGAGTTCGAATTTCAAAGATCAAAAACTTAGAGGATGATATAGCTCTCAGCTTAGCGGCTTTAGGTATCCGTATTATTGCTCCGATGCCAGGAAAGGGAACAATCGGTATAGAAGTTCCGAATTCTCATCCTGAGATGGTTTCGATGCGTTCTGTTTTAGCAACAGACAAATTTCAGAATACAACAATGGATTTACCCATCGCATTGGGTAAAACAATTTCAAACGAAGTATTCATTGCGGATTTAGCCAAAATGCCTCACTTACTGGTTGCCGGTGCTACGGGGCAGGGTAAGTCGGTAGGTATCAATTGTATTTTGGCATCTCTGCTTTATAAGAAACATCCCTCTGAATTAAAATTTGTGTTGGTTGATCCAAAGAAAGTGGAGTTAACTTTATTCAGAAAAATAGAGCGGCATTTTTTGGCTAAGCTTCCCGGCGAAGAGGATGCTATTATTACTGATACAAAGAAGGTTATCAATACATTAAACTCGTTGTGTATTGAGATGGATCAGCGATATGACCTCTTGAAAAATGGTCAGGTACGTAATCTTAAAGAATATAATGCAAAATTTATCAATCGCAAATTAAACCCTGAGGAGGGTCACCGGTTCTTACCTTTTATAGTATTGGTTGTAGATGAGTTTGCAGATTTGATGATGACCGCAGGAAAGGAAGTAGAAACACCGATTGCACGTTTAGCTCAGTTAGCCCGGGCAGTAGGTATTCACCTCGTAATTGCTACCCAGCGTCCGTCGGTAAATATCATTACAGGAACGATCAAAGCCAATTTTCCTGCTCGTTTAGCGTTCCGTGTTTTGTCTAAAATTGACTCAAGAACCATTTTAGATTCGGGCGGAGCAGATCAGCTTATCGGAAGAGGAGATATGCTGTTTTCGACGGGAAATGATCTTATAAGACTTCAGTGCGCATTTGTTGATACCCCTGAAGTTGAACGGATTTCTGATTTCATCGGAAATCAAAGAGGATACACGTCGGCCTGGATGTTGCCCGAGTATGTTGACGAAAACGGCGAAGGTGGCAGTATTAAAGATTTTGATCCGGATGATCGGGACTCTTTATTTGAAGATGCAGCTCGATTGATTGTCATGCATCAGCAAGGTTCTACCTCGCTTATACAACGCAAGCTAAAATTGGGTTATAATAGGGCAGGTCGTCTTATCGATCAATTGGAGGCTGCCGGAATCGTTGGCCCATTTGAAGGAAGTAAGGCACGTGAAGTTCTTTTGCCCGATGATTATGCACTGGAACAGTTCCTGGATAACATGAATAAGAAATAGAATTGGAAATAAAAAAAGAAGAAATGAGAAGATTTGTTTTAAGCGCCATATTAATTGTTGGATCTGCGGTGAGTGTGATGGCACAAACAGATGCAAAAGCAAAATCAATATTGGCAGAAGTAAGTAAGAAATATCGATCGTACGATGTAATTAAAACCGATTTTACTTTTACACTTGATAACCCTCGAGCTAAAGTGAAAGAAACGCAGGTGGGAACACTTTATGCCAAATCCAAGGTAAATAAATATAAAGTGGTTTTAAAGAGCCAGGAATTGATTAGCGATGGTAGAAACCAGTGGACCTACTCTAAAGCCGATAAAGAGGTACAGTTGAGCGAAGTTGACAATAGCCCAAATGCTTTAAACCCCGCCCAAATATTTACTATTTATGAAAAAGGGTTTAAATATTTATATACAGGGGATGCGAAGGTTAATAATCGGGCTGTACATGTTATAGATTTAACACCTGTCGATAGTAAACGTTCGTTTTTTAAAGTCCGGCTAAATATTGATAAGCTAACCAAACAAATAAGTAACGCGGTCATTTTCGATAAAAACGGCAACCGTTATACCTATGCGATCAGAACATTTACGCCTAATGTAAAAGTATCAGAATCAATGTTTGCCTTTGATACCAAGAAATATCCGGGCGTTGAGGTTGTTGATTTAAGGTAAAAGTTAAAAAGTAAAAGGTAAAAAAAGCGATGAGTGATTATCGCTTTTTTTGTGATATTTTTCGGGGTATGCCTGCTTTTGTTAATTTTGGCACATGTCCCTGTCCTACACCCAGCATACTTTAGAGAAGCTTGAGCAATTGCTTAAAAGTCTGGAATACAAGGTTCGTTATGAAAAAGGAAATTTTAAAACCGGAGCATGTATACTTGAAGAGAGCAAAGTGGTTGTTGTGAATAAGTTTTCAAGTGTTGAAAGTAAAATAAATTCGCTTGCTCAGCTTTTGCAAAACATCCAGGCCGATGAAAGCATGCTTGATGAAAAACAGAAACAATTTCTATACGTCTTAAAACAAACATCCCTTCAACTGTGAAAGTTACATTTTTAGGAACAGGAACGTCTCAGGGGGTGCCCCTTATTGGATGCGGTTGTGAGGTGTGTACCTCGTCCTCGCCGTATGATAATAGATTGCGGGTGTCTGTTTTAATCGAGGTTGATGGTAAAACGCTTGTCATTGATACGGGTCCCGACTTTAGATACCAGATGTTGAGAGCAAAGGTTAAGCATCTGGATGGTATTTTAATTACCCATGAACACAAAGATCACGTTGCGGGTCTGGACGATGTGAGAGCATTCAACTATCATCAGAAGGAGGCAATGAACGTTTACGCAAGCGCGCGAGTGCATAAAACTCTGGAAAGAGAATTTCACTATGCTTTTGGAGAATCTAAATATCCGGGAGTACCGCTAATTAATTTAACAGATATTGCCCATGAGCCATTTCTTGCCGAAGGAATAGAGGTAATACCAATTGAGGTAATGCATTATCTTTTGCCGGTGCATGGATTCAGAATTAAAGATTTTACCTATATAACTGACGCCAAAACGATATCAGACACTGAAAGAGAAAAAATAAAAGGTTCTAAAGTTCTGGTGATAAATGCCTTGCAAAAAGATAAGCATATTTCTCATTTTACATTGGATGAAGCCATATCGTTTGCACAGGAGATGAATGTACCTCAAACATATCTTACACATATAAGTCACAGAATGGGAAAACACGAGGATGTTACCAAGGAGTTGCCTACGGGGATTGAACTTGCCTATGATGGTCTGGTTCTGCAATTGCCCGATTAGCCTGTATTGTGAATAATACGCAAAACTATTACACACTAAACTCAGTCTATTAAACCATATTAGATTGCAATTACAACTCTGTAACTCGTTATTTACGGGTGTTATGGCAGATTATTACAGTTTCATCTGTGGTTTTTTGTATACTTGTAGCTAACAACCAATTTAAATAAACCGGGCCAGTAACAAGTTGGTTCACAAATTCGTAAAAACATTCACATTGCAATGTTAATGACTTTTAAGCGTTAAGCTTAGTATCTCAAGTATATATGACAAAAATTTCTTTCAATTCCCAAAATACCCTTTTTTTTAACACATTAAAAAGTAGGGTTGACAATTATTTTACATCTAACAAAATCTGTGTTTCTGGAGGGGGTAAATTGTTTCTTAAAAGTTCAATCTTACTTACATCTCTTGTTGGTTTATACATTACTCTGGTTTTTTTTACACCTAATCCCTGGATATCAGTTTTACTTTGTGGTGTTCTCGGTTTAACGTTTGCTGCTATTGGTTTTAATGTAATGCATGAAGGCGGGCATGGAACCTTTTCAAAAAATAAGATTTTGAATGCTTTTAGTGCCTATTCACTTAATGCAATGGGAGGTACTATTTATTTCTGGAAGCAAAAACATAACATCAATCACCATACCTACACAAACATTGATGGCATGGATCATGATATCGATATAAAGTTTATGCGAATGCACGAAGAGCAGGAGAAACAGAGCTATCATAAATACCAACATTTTTATTGGGTGTTTCTATACGGAATATCCTATATGGCCTGGATTTTATATCAAGATTTTGAGAAATACTTTACGGGTAAAATGGGACCGAAAGATTGTCCGAAAAAGATGGCTTTTAATGAGCATCTTATTTTTTGGACCACCAAAGCATTTTATTTTAGTGTGTACCTGATCATACCGATGTTTATGGTCGGAGTAATTCCAACGCTGTTGGGGTTTTTAATTGCAGGATTCGTTTGTGGTTATAGTATTAGTATTGTATTCCAGCTTGCGCATGTAGTAGAAGGTACCCAGTTTCCAGAACCTCATCCACAAACAAATAAAATTGATCAGGAATGGGCAATTCATCAGATTAGTACAACTGCCAATTTTGCGACAAAAAGCAAATTAGTGTCGTGGTTTGTGGGCGGATTAAATTTTCAGGTCGAACATCATTTATTCCCACGGATAAGCCATGTTCATTATCCACAATTAAATGAAATTGTAAAGCAAACATGCCGTGATTTTGATGTTAAGTATCTTGAACATCCGACGGTTTTCAAAGCCTTCGCATCGCATTTAAGTCACATTAAAAAATTAGGAATTCAACAACAAGCGTTACTAAGTGCTTAACTGAGGGCTTGTTTTGCAGCGAATCCTCGTTTGTTAATTCTTTAAATTGAGGTAATAGAGATGAGCTCAATAATTAAAAAGAGGATGCCTTTTGAGCTATCCTCTTTTTTTGTGCCCGAGACTGGATTCGAACCAGCACGCCTTGCAGCGCCACCACCTCAAGGTGGTGCGTCTACCAATTTCGCCACCCGGGCATTGGCTGCAAATATAATAGCTTACTCTTAAGTTTTTCAAACAAATGCTTTATAAATTCAAAACAATTAATTGTATGTATGGGAAATACTTGTACAATTTGAGGCGTTTGTTACATCCGAGTAATTTATCTCCCAAAATTGCCTTGTAAAAACCCGTTTTAATGGGCTTTTTGACGTATCTATGCATGAGAATTATTTCCAAAAGCTTGGTAGAATTTTTGCATAGACTAGAGAAATTGACAATCAACCGATGGCTAAAGTTCTTGTTATAGAAGACGAAGAGTTAATGATAAAAGCTCTTGAGTTCAGATTAAAAAAGGATGGATATGATGTGTATTTGGCGAGAGATGGAGCTCAAGGGATAGAGATGCTCTCTAAGGCCACGTATGATTTGGTGATAACTGATATTATGATGCCTTTTGTCAGTGGTCTGGAAGTTGTAAGTCATATTAAAAGTAATCCATTACTTAAAGATACTCCAGTAATAGTGCTCTCCTCAATAGGTTTAGAACGAGTGGTGATGGAAGCCTTCGAACTGGGTGTAGATGATTTTATTACCAAACCCTTTAACTTGGGTGAACTTGTAATAAGAGTTAAGAAATTCGTGAAACAAACAGATGTTTTTAATTAACAGAACTGAATGGAGGAAGCGGCTTTTTCAGTTGGAACATATCTCGATAATTTATTTATTTCCCGCTTTCCCACCTTTCCATTATTTATAGTCACCACCCTAATTATATTCATTTTTAGCGTTTCGGGAATTTTAGAGATCTGTCTCTATATTGCGGTTGGCCGACTTATAGCGCTTTACAAGAGAACCCGAGAATCTGATTTAAAGGATAGGATAATCGCGATGTTGGCGAATGTGCTGGTTTTCAATGAAAATGATGACCCTAGTACCATAGTTTCACATTTTCTTCCGCGTTTTACACGCCTTCCTTTGTATCGGGGTACTATCCGGAGGTTATTAGTTTCAGAGTTATTAAAAAGTCATTCAAGTTTCAGCGGTCGGGTAGCCGAAGTTATACAAGAACTTTACCTGCAGTTGAAGCTTGATCGAAAAGCCCGAAAAAACCTTTCGAGCCGACATTGGGAAAGTCAGATCGAAGCGATAAGAGAGCTAACGGAAATGTCTGTAAAAGAAGAGAGCGAAAAAATATTGAAGTATACCAATCATCATAATCCCTACCTACGATTGGAGGCTCAAAAATCATTCATTCGACTTTGTGTAGATAACCCTTTTCGTTTTCTTGACCTGGTTTCTCAGCCTATTTTGGATTGGCACCAAATAGTTTTGTTTGAAGTTATTACTAAAGCTGAAACCATGGCCCGACCCAAGTTTGCTACTTGGTTAAATTCGCCCAATGATTCGGTGGTGTCCTTTTGCCTAAAACTTATCGAATATTACCAGCAATTTGATGCGGTGCCAAATTTGATTTATCTGATTAATCATTATAATCCCGCAGTTCGGGGCGTGGCGGTAGATATTCTTGGTAGGATGGAAGTAGAAATGGCAGAGAGCCATCTGATTGGAGCTTATCCCAACCAGCCAGAAAAAATTCAGGTGAAAATTCTTAACGCACTTGGAATGATTGGTTCCGGGAATAATATTTTGTTTCTGAATTCTCAAGCACGGAGGAAGGAATTTACCATTCGCTTAGCAGCGATGAGAGCAATCAAAGCCCATCGGCACCAGGGCACTGACCTCTTGAATACATTGTTTAACGAAGGGGTTTCACAAGATAAAGAGATCGTTAAACGTGTCTTAAATGAAAGGATCATAGCGTAGTGATGGTGTCTTCATTTGAAACTTTTCTAAACTATGGAATATTTGTCTACGTATTTCTGTATTTCTGTTTATCTGTTGTAATTGTAATTCTTTCATCGATAGAAATTAATTTCTACAAAAAGAAAAACCGTTATGAAACATTTAAACCACTTCTTGTTTCTCCCTTTGCTCCTTCTGTTTCGGTAATTGTACCCGCCTATAATCTACAGTCGTCGATTATTGATACTATCAGAGCGCTTTTTGCCTTGAACTATAATAACTTTGATATCATTGTTGTCAATGATGGAAGTTCGGATTCGACTTTAGCAGAATTAAAGGAGTTTTATCAGCTCCAGCCTGTTGAATACGCGGTGTCCGAGCAGGTGAAAACCCAAAGAATTCTTGGCTATTATAAATCAGCCAGTCATGTTTTTTCAAGGCTAATTGTGGTTGATAAAGTGCGTGGAGGACGTGCAGATGCATTAAACGCCGGTATAAATGCGTCTGAAAAGGATTTGGTTTTATGTCTGGATATGAATTGTTTTCTAGATCGGGACGCCCTGCTTAAATTGGTTAAACCGTTTTTGGAAGAAAAGGAACAAGTAATAGCGGCCGGGGCTGTCATACATTTAGCTAATTCATCCGAAAAAAAAGATGGTCATCTAATTAAATTGAAATTTCCTAAAAACTTGTTAGCTGCCTTTCAGGCTATTGAATATTTCAGGAAGTTTTTGACAAAGCGGATGGCCTGGAGTCGCATAAATGGCTTGCCACTTTTCTCGGGAACGATGAATCTGTTTGATAAGGAGGTTATAATAGAAAGCGGGGCATTCAATCCAAAGGTTCTTAATCCCGATTTTGAACTTCTTATTCGAATGTGTCGTTTTATGCATGATAATTCGCAGACCTACAAACTGGCATTTATTGCCGAATCAATTTGCAGAATACAAGCTCCTGAAAGTTTGAAGGCTCTGAGCCGTGAACGCAAAAATGGGAACGCCGGAATATTCCAGGCTCTGAGACTGAATAAAAAGCTGTTCTTTAATTTAAAATATGGTCGGCTTGGACTTGTAAACGGCCCTGTCTGGGTGTTTTTTACATGCATACCTTACTTTAAAGTACTTTTGCTGATGCTGATAGCGGCGGGAGCCTTTTTATCGACAATAAATTGGGAATTTACAGGAATCCTCCTGTTCACCCTTTATTTTCTGTCTGTTTTAATGTCTGTAATATCTATTCTGTTTGAGGAAAGGTCTTCGAGATCGTACACCGCGGGTACAGACCTCATGAAAATCTTATTGCTGAGCTTCGCTGAGCCTGTTATTTACAGCCCGCTTATTCTATATTGGCAAATCGCTTCTGTTTTCCGCCGGAAAACAGAAATCTTCGTCTTATCTGAAAAGTGACTTATTGTGGTCAGGATCTGTCAATTTTGGATTCTCTGCAAGAATTTCCATTTTCGGATTGTCAATATAATCTGCGTACCATCTTATTGATTCTATTACCAATAATGGGTCTGAACCATCATATCCAACGGTTTCAAATGCTAATATTTCTCCGTTATCATTCCCGAAGAACTGAAGCTCCGAAGGATCAGGTTCATAGGTGTCTTTACTTAAGCAATAAACTCTTACTTTTAAGTCTCCATCCCTATGACGAATTACATCTCTGCAATCATCCTTGGAATCTTTTACTAAAAAGAAAATGGATTGGTCCATAGCATCTATATTACAAATAAACTGTCACACGTGGCAAATGTTTTCGATAAAGCGGGCAAATAATGGTTTTTATGTTTGTTCAAACACATATTTCGGATAATAACCTTGCTTCCTGAGGTGATGTTTGCGACGATTTATGGGTTTTTAAATAGGTATTTTGATAGCCCTGAGGAGTATAACCGGTAATATTTTTAAAGCTTTTATGAAAACAACTGAAGTTGTTAAATCCCGACTCGAAACATACTTGTTTGATACTTTGATTATTGTCTAGCAGCAGTTTGCAAGCATATCCTATTCTGATTTCAAGTAAAAATTGGTTGTAAGTTTTTCCAGTTCGGGTTTTGAAATACCTGCAAAATGAGTTAGGTATTAAGCCCGTTACTGAAGCAATTTCTTTAAGCTCTATTTTTTTTGTGAAGTTCTTGAGAGTGAAGTTATAGATGGCGTTAAGTCTTTCATTTTCAGAGTCGTATTCATGATATCTAAATCCTATTGAAGATAAAAGAGTTAATTCATTAGTGTCGGCCAGAGCTGCCAGACATTCCATTAATGAAATGATTCGTCGAAAACCGTTCGATCGATGTACTTTGTCCATTAAAAGGATGATATTTTCGGCTCTTTTGCCAGAAATCAGGATACCTTGCTGCGCTTTTTCTATAAGAGCCTTTACAGCCCTGCTTTCCGGAAGAAGCAAGAATCGTTCGCCGATGAAATTTTCCTGGAAATGGATAACAGTAGAGTAGGGAATGCTGTCATCTTTGCCGTCATGATATTCGTCAAACATCCAGTAATGGGGTAAATTAGATCCTAGCAGAACCACATCACCGGCGACAAACTTTTTTATATGATCTCCGATAAATTGAGTTCCGCCTCCTTTATGAAAACAGATTAGTTCAATTTCAGGATGGTAGTGCCACCTGCAGTTAACATTAGGGATATCCTGTCTTACACTAAAAGAGGTTACCGGTTGGTGTGTAATCTTTAATAGTTGTGGTTTCATCCTAAATTTATTCTTGTTAAGTGCTTTAGCGTGCAAAATAAGATAATATTCCTTAATTTTTGATAGTGGAATTTATCTGGATTTTTCGATTAAGCTTTCCAATACTTAAATCTTAGGTTCTCTTTTCTTATTAAGAGATTTCGTATTCTTCGATTCTTGCTTTCAGCTGCCATATACGGATAATTTAAAAAACATATTTATGACGGCTGTCTAAGATTGTTATGACGGCCGTCATGATCTTCGTAACAATAAAAGATAAATTTGTCTTTTATTAACGAGATGTAATTTGGTCGGCGAGGCTGAGGGCAGTTCGTAAATGTGCGTTCAATTAACAATCACTATAGCAAAATGAAAATTTCATCAAACATCATCACTGCCTGCCTTATTAGCGGTACTCTTTTTATGTATGCGTGTGGCGGAGCTAGTCAGTCATCAGAATCGGAAGAGGCATCATCAAATACCTCTGAAACTTCGGCAACCGAGCAAGCGGTTGTAACAGATCCGGAGGCCAAGAGCGAAAGTAAAGGAGTTGGTCGGTTCACATCCGTTGAGATTGGACCTATCGATAAATCAATGGCAGCAAAAGGTGAAGCTGTTTTTTCGGCCAAGTGCTCAGCTTGTCATAAAGCTTCAGATGAAAAGGTAGTCGGTCCGGGTCTTAAAAACGTAACCTTAAGAAGAGAACCAGAGTGGATTATGAATATGATTACCAATCCGCAAGAAATGACTCAGAAAGACCCTGTAGCGAAAGCTTTGTTTGAAAAACATCTGGTACAAATGACCTTTCAAAATGCATCTGACGAGGAAACTCGCCAAATACTTGAATTCTTTCGCCAAAACGACGCTAAATAATTATATAAACCATGAATATCCTGATCAAGTACAAAAAAACATTAATTTTTGCCGCTGCCCTTGCTGCGAGCGGCTTTACGGCGTGTAAGCCGGGAAAGGTAAGTCAGGCAGCAGTAGGTGATGCCGCCAGCCGTGTATACGTAGCGCCTGGTAAGTACGACGAGCTTTATATGTTCGCTTCGGGCGGATTTAGCGGGCAAGTGGCTGCTTATGGAATTCCTTCGGGACGTTTATTGAAAGTTATTCCTGTGTTTTCACAAAATCCGGAGAATGGTTATGGTTATTCCGAAGAAACCAAGCCGATGTTAAACACCTCCCATGGTTTTGTTCCATGGGATGACTCTCATCATCCTCAATTGTCTAAAACAGATGGTCAGGATGATGGCCGCTGGTTATTCATCAATGGAAATAACACACCGAGAATAGCAAGAATTAACCTGGCTACATTTAAAACAGAAGAGATTATTGAACTTCCGAATGTAGGGGGTAACCATGCCTCTCCATTTTGCACAGAAAATACCGAATACATTGTGGGAAACACACGATTCAGTATTCCTTTAGATGCAAATGATGATGTGTCAATTAATTCTTACAAAGAAAATTTTAAGGGAGCCGCATCTTTCATAAAAGTTGATAAAGATAAAGGTACAATGAACCTTGCATTCCAGCTGATAATCCCGGGGTTCAACTATGACCTGGCACGGGCAGGCAAGGGTGTCTCCAAAGATTGGATTTTCTTTTCCACTTATAATACCGAGCAGGCTAATACTTTATTGGAAGTTAATGCGAGTCAGCGTGATAAAGATTTCATTATGGCTGTAAACTGGAGGAAAGCAGAAGAATTAGTAGCTCAGGGAAAGGGTAAGAAGGTACCAGCCAGATATGCACACAATGTTTGGGACGAGAAAACTCATTCGGCAACATCAACCATCAAAAATGATGTGTTAATGCTGGATATAAAGGATCACCCGGGAATTGTTTATTACATCCCATGTCCTAAATCACCACACGGTGCCGACGTTGACCCAAGTGGAGAGTATATTGCGGCCAGCGGTAAACTGGCTGCGGTGATTCCGGTGTTTTCATTCAAGAAGCTTCTTAAAGCGATAGAAACTAAGCAATTTGAAGATGCCGGCGCCGAAACAGGAATTCCGATTCTCAAGTACTCAGCAGTACTCGAAGGGGAAGTTGAAAAACCAGGCCTGGGACCGTTGCATACAGAGTTTGATGATCAGGGATATGCTTATACCTCTATGTTTGTATCTTCAGAGATAGTTAAATGGAAGGTTTCAACCCGCGAAATTATCGACCGTATCCCGACCTATTATTCTATTGGTCATTTATCTGTTCCGGGTGGTGACAATAAAAAGCCATACGGAAAATATGTTATCGCTCTGAATAAAATTACTAAAGACCGGTATTTATCAACAGGACCTGAGTTGACACAGTCTGCCCAGTTAATAGATATTACCGGCAATAAAATGAAGTTGCTGCTTGATTTTCCTACCATAGGTGAGCCGCACTATGCACAGTCAATTCCCGCAGAAAAAATAACCAAGAATCAGGTGAAGTTCTTCAAATTAGAAGAAAATCACCATCCCTATGCTACAAAATCTGAAAAAGAGGCGAGGGTGGTCAGAAAAGGAAATCGTGTTGATGTGTACATGACTGCAATTCGGTCGCATCTGGCACCTGACAATATAGAAGGGGTAAAAATGGGTGATGAGGTATATTTCCATGTTACCAATTTAGAACAAGATTGGGATGTTCCTCATGGATTTGCGGTGAAAGGATCTAACAATGCAGAGCTTTTAATAATGCCTGGTGAAACAGCTACTTTAAAATGGACACCGGATCGCGTGGCGATGTTCCCATTCTATTGTACTGATTTTTGTTCTGCGCTTCATCAGGAAATGTCAGGATATGTTCGGGTTTCTCCGAGGGATGCAAAGATTGCGCTCTCATATAAGTTGGGAGAGAATCCTGTTACAAAAAAATAGATACCTGAGGATGCTCGCAAAGATTCATATTATGCCAAATTTAATTCGGCATGACATGAATTGAATCATAAGATTCCGACTGACTTTCCATGATACAGTTACAAAGTTTCGGGCATCCTCTTTAAAACAATAATCTATGCAAATAAAATCAAGGATAGTAATTGCGCTAAGTGCGGTATTGATGTTGATGGCTTGCTTTTTACCCTTGTGGCAAATTGTTCTGGAAGCACCTCAGTATCCGGAGGGTTTAGGACTTAAAATTTGGCTTGGTGATATTACCGGTAATGTGGAACAAATTAATGGTTTAAATCACTACATAGGAATGAAACACATTGTTGTGGAAGATTTTATTGAATTTAAGATAGTTCCTTACATTTTCGGTGCGTTGGTGTTACTGGCCTTTATAACCTCAATTGTTGGCAATAAAAAAGTTTTATGGGTATTGTTTGCTTTTTTAATGCTTTTTGCGATTGTTGGGCTTCTGGATTTTTACATGTGGGAATATAATTACGGTCATAACCTCGACCCTAAAGCAGCAATTAGAATTCCCGGAATGAGCTATCAGCCTCCTTTAATAGGTTATCAGCAATTACTCAACTTTCTTGCAGGTTCTCTGCCGGATATTGGAGCAATATTAATTGCCATTGCAGGATTGATGATTTCCTGGACTATTTATTATGAACAACGACTAAAATCGCCTGCAAAATGAAAAATCTAATTGCGTGCGGACTTTCTATATGCGGTTTGTTCTTTTCCTGTTCTCGCGAACCTGAAGCTATCAATTATGGTAAAGATAATTGCGAGCACTGTAAAATGGCGATTATGGACGACAAATTTGGAGCTGAACTAGTAAGCTCAAAAGGAAAAGTACACAAGTTTGACGCCACCGAATGTATGGTGGCTTTTCTTCAGGCTAATACTGACCATTCAGAAAAAGCTTTATTGCTAACAGTTAATATAGCCAGACCCGGCACTTTGATTGACGCCAGGAAAGCGATTTACCTGAAAGACAGGATGTTTAAGTCGCCCATGGGCGGAAATTTAGCTTCCTTTACCTCGAGGCAATTAGCAGAAAACAATATGCAAAGTTCTGATGGTAAAATTCTGACATGGGAGGAACTTTTCGTTGATCAACAAATTAAGATTGCGGTAAAATGAGGTTTTTCAGCTTGATCGTTTGTTTTTTGCTTTCAGGAACTGTGCTAGGTAAAACTATTGTCGTTTCTCAAAAAACTACGATTAACTCCTTGCAAAAAGCCTTACAAATAGCTGTTAATGGTGATACAATTCTGGTTAAAAAAGGCCATTACACCTCCTTTAACACCATCATAAATAAAGAAGTTACTATCCTCGGAGCAGATTACCCCGTGTTAGATGCCCATTTCGCAGAAGAGGTTGTAACAATCAAGGCAAATAATGTGAAGTTTGATGGATTTCTTATCAAGAATTCTAAAACTGGCGCTATGCGAGACTTTGCGGGTATCCGTTTGAATAAAGTTCAGCATGTTACCATCAGCAATAACCGACTGCTGAATAACTTTTTTGGAATTTATTTATCCGACTCAAAAGATATTAAGATACATCATAATACCAGTAAAGGAACAAATACTCAGCTCGAATCGGGAAATGGTATCCACCTGTGGAAATGTGAGAGAATAAGCATACAAGACAACCACATCTCTGGCCATAGAGACGGTATATATTTTGAATTTGTACGAAAGACATTGATTGAAGGAAATTTCAGTGAAAAGAACTATCGTTACGGACTGCACTTTATGTTCTCAGATGATGATGTATATCTGCAAAATACATTTAAAAACAACGGTTCCGGAGTAGCCGTGATGTATTCCAAGCGCATAAAAATGAATCATAATATTTTTATCGAAAATTGGGGAAGCTCTATCTATGGTTTATTGCTCAAGGATATATCAAGTTGCCAGATCTCCAATAATCGCTTCATAAGAAATACAACAGGTATATACATGGAAGGCTGTGAGGGAATGGCGGTTAGCAAAAACGATTTCAATAACAATGGCTGGGCAATCCGTGTGCTGGCAAACTGTGCAAACAGCAGTTTTACTGGCAATAATTTCAAGGCTAACTCTTTCGATGTTACCACAAATGGCTCACTGAACCTGAATCACTTTCAAGATAATTATTGGGATAAATATGAGGGCTATGATCTGAACAAGGATGGCATTGGCGATATTCCTTATCGTCCGATCAGTTTATACGCTCAGATCATGGAGCAGATTCCTCAAAGTGTCATGCTGATGCGCAGCTTCATCGTGAACCTGTTAGATAAAGTCGAACGGTCCATTCCATCAATAACTCCTGAATCTGTTAAAGATCAACAACCGCGAATGAAACAATGGATGAATTAATCGAAATACGAAACCTTAAAAAGTCGTTCGGAAAGTTTGAAGTGCTAAAAGGCATTAATTGCAGCTTTAAATCGGGTAGGGTGGTAGCTGTTCTTGGTCCGAATGCCTCAGGTAAAACCACGCTAATCAAATCTATTTTAGGGATGGTAATTCCTGATAGCGGACAGATATTCTTCCAGGGACAACCCGTTATAAATACCTATGAGTACAAAAGAAATATAGGTTATATGCCGCAGATAGGCCACTTTCCTGATAATATGAGAATCGGGCAGTTGTTTGATATGATGAAAGACATCCGAAATTCTTACGACGGATTAGATACAGATCTTATCGAGACGTTTAATTTAGAGGGCATGTTTAATAAACGAATGCACACATTATCTGGTGGTACACGCCAAAAGGTGAGCGCTGCCTTAGCATGCTTATTTAACCCTAAAGTTCTCATTTTAGATGAACCTAGTGCGGGATTAGATCCTCTGGCGGCGGAGCATCTTAAAGATAAAATTCAGAAAGAAAAAGCTAAGGGTAAATTAATATTAATCACTTCTCATATCATGAGCGAGGTAGATGAAATTGCTGACGAGGTAATGTATCTTTTTGAAGGGCAGGTTAAATTTTACAGGTCCTTGCGAGAGATTAAGATGTCAACGGGCGAAGAAAAATTGGGCAAGGCTTTAACAAAGATTTTGGTGTGACTATGTTTAAAATTGCAAAATATACAATTCTTGATATTGTTAAAAGTAAAGTTTTAATAGCATACACTTTATTACTTGCCATTATTTGTCTGAGTATTTTTATGGCTGATGCTGATGTAACGAAAGGGCTGGTAAGTGTTACTACGGTGGTGATGATTATTGTTCCGCTGGTTAGTATTGTTTATGCTACAACTTATTATTTTAACGCATACGAGTTTACCGAATTACTTGTTTCGCAGCCGATAAGCCGAAAAGATATTTTAATGGGGAAATTTATGGGAATCAGTATTTCCATTTTGGGAGCCTTTGCGGTGGGTGTTTGTATACCGGTGGCAATTTTTGCGTTTTCGGCTACAGGTTTAACAATGATGCTGTCCGGAGCTTTGCTTACACTGAGCTTTATCTCGCTAGCTTTTTTGGCTTCCACCAAAACTCGCGATAAAGCTAAAGGAATTGGAATAGCCTTAATGATCTGGTTTTATTGCTCGATTATTTTTGACGGCCTGGTACTGCTTTTTTTGTTTGCTTTTAACGAGTATCCGCTAGAAAAAGCTATGATAGTCATCACCGCTTTAAATCCAATAGATATCGCGAGGATTTTGATTTTACTTCAGCTGGATATATCTGCTTTGATGGGTTATACAGGAGCTCTTTATCAGCAATTTTTTGGAAGTGGATCAGGCTTTGTCTTTTCGCTGTTTATGCAAATAATTTGGATTACAATACCTATTTGGATTTCTTTGAAAATATTTAAAAACAAGGATTTATAAGGTTCGGAAAAGCTGAATCCCTCCAAGATGCTTGTTTTTAAATGGTCGTCGCCTGCCTTGTTAAAATTTGCGAAATTGCCGGACGAAAACACTCTTGATGTGTATAAAATTCCCCGCATCGAGGTGAATTCCCCGTATTGTGATTTAGCTTTTTTGAAAACAGGGCATTGTGTGATACTTTTAAGCTTGGCATTGCGTTTGTAAATGTTTAGGTGCCCTCCCAAAGGGCATGTTTTTCATAGGTAGATGTAGGGTCGAATTTAAATATTCGACCCTTTTTTTTGTTCTCCCTACAACCTTAAGTCTGTAATGTTTTGAATTAGTTTTTATTTATTTGACTGAAAATCAGTATTTTGAGATAAATGCGTGTTCAAACTGGTTTTTTTCTCCAAATAAATTTGCAGCGTATAACTTTATATCTATATTTGTAGTGCCCTCCCAAAGGGCATGTTTTTCATAGGTAGATGTAGGGTCGAAT
>CAMLLO010000032.1 GCA_946480915.1 uncultured Sphingobacteriaceae bacterium
GCGTAACCAATTTGATAAGTTGCATCAATGGCCTTACCCTCTGAAAACATCAAATAATATTTTCCATTCCTTTTAATCATATGAGGAGCTTCGAAATAATGCGGGGTGGTAACTTCCAGAGGAGCACCATCGAAAGTCTTCATGTCCTTTTTTAGTTTAACCGCCATGCAGTGCCCATTCACCCAATTCCATCCTGAACCCCAATATAGATAAGCCTGTCCGTCATCGTCTATAAAGCAATCTGCATCGATGTTGTGCATCTGCGGAAAATCTGTGAATTTTATTAATGGAGAATTGTCGTCTTTCAGGTTTTTCCATGGCCCGAGTGGATTTGCACTAACTCCTGCCCAAACTTCACTGCCAACAGACACATACATATAAAATTTATTGTCTGTACCCCTAACAACAGATGGTGCCCATACCTTATGTTCGTTGGAGGTAGGGCTGGTACATAATGATTTGGTTGGCCAGTTAAGATGATGACGCTTGAATTTCAGAAAATCCTTCGTCTCAAACACTGCAAGCTCCTCGCCTCCCCATGGATCAATCGTAGCATAGATATAATACGTATTCTTGTCTTTTACAACCGTAGGATCGGCAAAGTAGCCAGGCAATATTGGGTTAGATACTTTTCTAGTGCCGGGTTGAGACCTAACAGAACAAGAAAGATTGACTACAAGGCTTAGTAAAATAAGGACTGTCGTTTTCTTTAGCATATTTTGGTTCTAATTTTCAAATTGTTAATATCGGTTTAACAAGGCAGCAGTTAACAATGCCTTCCTACAAGGGCTTTATCCAGACCGCTTGTCCGCCCGAAGCCTCCAGCTTAGCATCTAAAACAGTAGCTGAATTCACTTTTATTCGCTTCATGCCAACTTTGGTTTTAGTCGGTGCAGTTTTATCATCGTAATAGATAGTTGCGATATATTTCTTTCCGGCGGGTAAAAAGCTCAATGGAACCTTCAGATCCTTTGATTCATTATTGTTCAGGGTACCTAAGAACCATTCATTTTCTTTTCTTCTGGCGGTTGTTATAAATTTTCCGGGCTCCCCTTGCAGCACCCTGGTTTCGTCCCAGCTTGCCGGTATCTTATCCCAGAATTCCAGCTCAGGTTCATTACTCGAGAATTCAGGCTTATCATACCAGTATAGGGTTTGAATCGGACTGTAATAAACAGCGGCCATTGCCAGCTGATGTGCATGGGTTGTCTTAATTCGGGAGTTATAATAGCAGATAGTATAATCCGCAGCACCGGCTATGTAACGGGTAAAGGGAAGAACCGTATTATGGGTTGCGTCAGGCATTTCCTCGTTTCCCCGAATACCTTCTGACGTCATCAGATTAGGCCATGTACGCTGCTCGCCGGTTGGCCGCCATTCGTCGTGAACATTCACCATGATTTTTGCCTCCGCAGCTTGTTGTATTGCTTTTTCGAGCCAGTTAGTCCAGCGATGCGAGCCCGCCTGCACAAAGCCAAACTTCACTCCTTTAACACCCCAGCTGCTATAGACCTTAAAGAGCGAATCAGATTGAGCAAGTAAAGCCTGCTGATTCACATATAACCATACTCCAACGCCCTTTTCTTTAGCATATTGAAGAATGGCCGGTAAATCAAAGTCGCCTATAGCCACTTTTGTTGCATCACTCTCAAATGAAAAGTGATGGCCGTACCAGCAACAATCGAATAATATATATTGAAGATTATGTTGTACTGCAAAATCGATATTTGCCCTGGCATCCGCAGTGCTTAGTTTGGAGACCCGCATTATCTTACCCGGCTTGATCCAGCTCGTATCTTCAATCTTACAAGCTTCATTCAGACTTAATAGAATGTGGTTGTTCTCAATCAGATCCCCTGCCCTTTCGGCAACCATGATCACCCTCCAGGGTGTAGCAAAGGGGGAGATCATATCCGCCGGAGTAAACATCGAGGTAACCAGAGTATTAGGCCTGGAGGCGCTTAATTTAAACTTGGTGCGGGCATAATCTACCATCTGCGCTTCTGCAAGGCAGACGTGAAGTCCGTTAGGTAATTCAAGAGTAAGCGGCCGTTCACTTTCGTCCGGCCAGTCCTTCAACGGCAACAATTTATACGGAGCCTGCGCCCAGGATGCATGCCAGGCTTTAGTACCTTCAGGCAGAGAAAATTCTGTATTCTCCGACATGATCCTGTAGTAGGTTCCTTTCGGATTTTCCGGAAAGGAATAGCGTATAGCGGCTCCCTCATTATAGGCTCTGATTTCAATATTGACCAGATAGATCGGGTTATCGTCTTTTACAGTCTCTACTTTAAGCAAGTTATAATGATCTCTTATTAATGCACGTTCCCCGGCAACCGGCTTCCAGGTAGTGTCCTTTGATGTCTTTGTAAGCTTCGTAACAGCCAGGTTTTCGAACCAATTCTCGTGCTTATCTACCTGGAGCGCCATTGCCCGTTCCGATAAATTGTTATCAAGCTGCAGATCAAGTTCCGACTCGTTAATTACAGGTTTACTGTTATAGCTTACCTGATAGTACATTTTTCGCTTATCAGTACCAAATGCCTTTTGATAAAATCTGACTGTAAGCTTTTTATCGGGCGATTGTATCATTGACTCTGTTCCTTTAACAACATTTTGCCCTATGGCTGGCAGTGATAGTAAAAGGAAAAGATTGAGTAATATGTTGTTAGCTTTCATCCAAGTACGGTTGGCTTATTTCTTAGCGTCGGAATACTTCAATTCACCGGTTTTCACGTTCAATTTCCATGGCTGAGGCTTTGGCAGCCACAGATTGCCGTTTCCGATTTCTAAAGGCATCCACAAATACCTGGATTCCCACTGAGTATTTGGCTTCCACTGATCCCCCATGTAAATCACAGTTGTTCCTTTAGTACCCGTAACCTTAATCATCATGGTGGACTGAGAGCTGTATGTGTTCGTTTCAGGTGGAGCTATGTCCTTAAATTCTGACCATGGGCCAGCGAGTGAAGTAGCCGTGGCGTATTTATTCGGGTTAGGATGCCAGCTCGTTAATGCTGAACCGATGGCGTAGTACAAATCGCCGTAGTGGACAATAGCACCGCCTTCGAGCGGAGCGCTGATAAAAGCTACCTGCTTTTCCACATCCATATAATCATCAGACAATTTCGCAATATAAAACCCTTTTGTTGGTCTGCTTTCGAACACCAAATAAGCGCTGCCGTCATCGTCTATGAATTGTCCGATGTCGCGGCTCTCCAAGCCGAGCGGGCGAAAACTCTTCACAAACTTATATTCACCGTCAACTTTGTCGGATACAGCCACACCAACACGGGCAAATTTATACTTGGTGCTATCCAGGTGCATATACATCACGTATTTACGGGTTTTCTCATTATAGAACACTTTTGGGCGCTCAAGGATAAGCGTTCCCTCCCTGATACCCTCCAAGGTGGAAGCTTTAAATACCTGACCACGAAATTTCCAGTTAACAAGATCTTTTGATGAGTAGCATCCCACGTACCGCGTATTCGCTGAATTGCTTTTTCTTCTGTCTTCTCCAAACCAGTAATAGGTATTACCTCGCTTAATAATTCCTCCTCCGTGAGCCTGTATATGCTCGTTTTTATCGTCGGGCCATAGCTCGCCGGGTTTTACTTCTTTAAATCCTTTTTGTGCAATGGCTGATATAGACGACAATGCCATCGCTGTAAGTACAAATGTTAATTTTAGTATATTCATATAGTTCGTGTGTGTGTGTGTGTTATTGGGCGACTTAATTTACTCTCACTGCTCCCAGAGGGCGAGAAAGACTCCCGCACCCGTGCAAACCGCATATTTAATCAAACTCAGTTTTTCAATATTATAATCCAATAAGAGGGTGTTTATTCATAGATGGTTTTATAAGGTATTTATATACTCAATATTTCAGATTATTTTTATGTTCCTCATTTTGCGGGCTTCGGTTAGCCGCATTACCTTCAAAGAGGCGAAATATCAAATTAATTATCTTCAGTACTATATTCTTTGAGTATAAATACCCAGTCAAATCTATCGTATTATAAAGGCGTTAGAATTCGTGCTGAGACATGCTCTTATCTTAATTCTAAAAAAGCCTTTTCTGCAAATAGTATTGCCGGTCTCAGAATGATGATTATATGGAATCTAAAAATTTTTATTTCTTTTTAACCTTCTTTGTCTCTGCCATGGTATTGTTAATGCGTGGTAACTTTGTAAGTTTTGGTACATCAATTTTTATATCATGCATTTTTCTTGGTGACTTGTGTAAATCCGAAGTTAAATCTGTTCAGCTAAAGAAGCTTTTCGCTATTTTAACATTTATAGTGGCATTATTTTTAAATAGCTACCTGGTCTTTTTCACCTAAGTGAGCTTGAAAATTCATTTCATTCTTCCTAAAAAGTGGAATTCTGCATATATTATATTAAAATATTAGCAGTCAGTTTTCATTTCTTTGTTTTAACTTTATAAGATCTTTATTACCAATTTTTTTTAAAAAACCGTCACCGGAACCTTGTCTGTTAGATATATTCCAATTATCAACCAACATGCCATTTAATATTTTCTCCATATTAACTTGTTTCTTTTCACTGTTTATTGTGCCAGTTTTGGGACAAAACATCTATTCTCTCGGCATTGAAGACGGACTATCAAACAACAACGTTACATCCATTTATAAAGACAAGTATGGTTTTATGTGGTTCGGTACTCTTGATGGGGTTAATCGTTTTGACGGGTATACTTTTAAGCTGTTTAAAAATAAATTCGGCGACCTTTCTTCCCTTCCTAATAACAGAATTAGAGCTTTAGCGGGAGATAATACCGGAAATCTTTGGGTGGGCACTGAAAAGGGAATAGGGGTTTTAGATAATAAAACGATGCAATTTTCTGGTATTTCCTATAGCCCCGATAACAACAGTCAAGGCAAAGAAAAACCGTATGATAAAGGGGTAAATGATATTAAAACAGATAAAAGTGGTAATGTTTTTATCTGTTCGGCGGATCTGGGACTTTTACTTTATAAAAAGAATGCAAAAAAAGCTGTTCAAATTCCATTAATATCCTATGGTAAAAAGGTTATTCAATATTCAGCTGAAGAAATAGCTATTGATCCTGAAGATAATGCCTGGCTCATGGTAGATGGAGGGGACTTATGTCTTTATAATGCTAAGACAGGTTCGCTTGTTTTAAAGGCTAAAGGTACGCTTGCGGCCAGATGTATCAAACTTGATCCTTTCGGTAAACTTTGGATCGGAACACTAAAAGGCCTCTTCTTTTATAACACGCTCTCTCATAAGCTAGAGAAATTCGAATTAAAGGACAATGTTCTGAACAATAGTAAAATTTCAGATATCTATTTCGATAAGAAGCTGTTATGGATGTGCACCAATGGGAATGGCATTGGTGTAATTGACATTTTTGGCACCGGTGAGTCTCACATAATGAAGCAGGAAAATTCCCGAACGTTAACCAGCAATGCTATTAATATGATCTACGAGGATGAACAATCCCGAAAATGGATAGCTACTCTGCGAGGTGGAATTAACGTGATAGATCGTAACAAGAGTCAATTTAGAACCATCGTCCATGACCCTTTCAATAACAATAGTCTGGTTCATAATTTTACTTTTTCATTTTGCGAGGATGCTGACAAAAATGTATGGATAGGAACAGATGGAGGAGGAATTAGCGTTTGGAACAGAAGAACGAATACCTTCAAAAACTATGTGCATATTATCGGAAACGATCGTTCTATCGGCAATAACCAGGTAAGTGGTATTATAAAGGATCATGAGCAGAACATCTGGATCAGCACTTATGGGGCTGGCGTTAGTAAATTCAATAAACATAGCGGGGATTTTGAAAATATACCATTTGTAAAAGCGAAAAGCACACATATCTGGAAGCTTCATGTTGATAAAGGTGGCGATATATGGGCGTCTTGCTTGGTTGGAACATTTAAGAATGTAAACAGGTTATTTAAATATAATGCAAGTACTCATACCTTTAATCCTGCCCCTTTTCCAGTAAACACTGTAAACACTGATATTATTTCCATTGCCGATGATGATAATGAAAACTTATGGTTAGGAGACTTTACCGGCCTGCTCTATGCAAATAAAAAAAGAGGTATCACCAGGGTGTTTGATCTGAAAGCTGCTGTTACTGCTTTGCGTGTTAGTAAAACGGGGAAATTATGGATAGGAACGGAGGGAAGGGGATTGATGCGTTATGACAAGGCCACCGATAAATTTACCACATATACAGAGGATGAGGGGCTTTCAAATAATACAGTGTTGAACGTTGAAGAAGACAAAAAGGGGAATATTTGGGTTAGCACGTTTAATGGCCTGTCAAAACTGAACCTTTCAACCGGTAAATTTGAGACCTTTTACAGCACTGACGGACTTCAATCCAACCAGTTTAGTAGCAACGCCTCCTGTCAGCTAAGTTCTGGAGAAATGCTATTTGGCGGAATTAAGGGCTTTACTATTTTCCATCCGGATAGCATCCGTCAATTTAAAGACTTTTCGCCCATAATGATAACAGATTTAAGGGTAAATAACCTCCCTGTAAATGCGGCAAGCGAATTTGTAGAAAAAAGCTCAACTATCTATAATGTTGAGCATATCAGGCTGCCTTATGATAAAGCCATACTCTCGTTGGATTATGTAGCACTTGAGTATTCCTTGCCGGAAAAAATCCAATATGCTTATTATTTAAAAGGATGGGATAAATCCTGGAATTATGTAAATAAGCTTCGGACAATAAACTATACCCGCCTTAATGAGGGTAATTATACCCTCAAAATCAGGTCAACCAATGCTTCCGGAATCTGGAATCCAAAAGAAAAACTCATATACGTTACCGTGCTTCCTCCCTGGTACCGTAGTTGGTGGGCTTATTGCTTGTACCTGCTGGCAATGGGTTCGGGTGTGTATATTTATGTGTATTACCAGAAGGAGAAGTCGCGATTGCAATATGATTTAAAACTGGAAACCGAATTGAATGAAAAAAAGATTTCCTTTTTTACCAACATCGCCCACGAGCTGCGGACTCCGTTAACGCTTATTGTAAATCCAATAACTGATCTTTTAATAAATAAGGAACAAAATATCAATTTTGTAGATGTAAGCGCAGTTCACAGAAATACTAAAAGGTTGCTAAGCCTTGTAGACCAATTGCTATTATTTAAGAGCACAGACACCGAAATATCGGGGCTTAAACCTGAAGTACTGAATTTAGTAGAGGTATGTAACGAGGTATTTTTGTGCTTCAACAATCAGGTAAAAGCAAAGAAAATTAATTACAGCTTCCAGAATATATCTGACACGCTACTAATTTTTTCAGATAGGGAAAAGATTGAAATTGTATTATTCAACCTCATTTCCAACGCCATAAAATATAGTGATGGGCAGGGCTCGGTATCTTTTGTTTTAAGAGAAGAGAATGGAAATGCGGTTATGTCTGTAACAAACACCGGAAGAGTTATTCAAGCGCACATAGGTGACAAACTTTTTGAAAAGTTCTTCCGGCTTGACCAGGTTGATAGTTCATCCAAAAAAAGCGGCTTTGGTATAGGGCTGTTTGTTTCTAAGAAAATAGCTGAAATTCAAGGCGGATCTTTAAGTTATTCTAGTAATGCAGAAGAGGGCACCGTTTTTGTTTATAAAATACCAACCCATTCAGAAAGCATCACTGAGGAAGCCATAAATATGGAAAAATCAGCGCCCCCCCCCCTGTTGAGCGAATTATTCACCGATACGGCAGACTTCAGGCCAGAGCGTAAGCAAACCATTTCGGAAAACATGAACCAGGTTTACGAAGGTGTAATTGAGCAAAAGCCTAAAGTGCTTATAGTGGATGATAATGCCGAAATGCGGGGCTATATGGACCAGTTACTTAAAACTTCATACAGCATTTTTGAAGCAGAAAGTGCAGAGAATGCTTTAGAAATATTGAAGAAAACTGAACCGGATATAATCATTTCGGATATTGTTATGCCAGGAATGAGTGGTGTAGAGTTTTGTTCAAAGATTAAAGATGCTACAGAATATAGCCATATACCTGTAATTCTTTTAACCGGCACTTCATCACCCGAAGTAAAACTAAAAGGGATTGAATGCGGCGCCGATGATTATATTACCAAACCTTTTGAAACGGATTTATTAATTGCACGCATTAAAAGTATTTTAAAAGGCCGCGATACCTTGAAAAAATTCTTCTTTAACGAAGTAACGCTGCAGGGTAATAACGAAAAAGTACCGGAAGAATATAGCACATTCCTTAAAACAGGAATCGAAATTGTAGAACGCCACCTTGAAGACAGAAACTTTAATGTGAAAGTTTTTATTACGGAAATGAAAATGAGCCGTGCCACCATCTACAGGAAAGTAAAAGCAATTTCCGGACTTTCTATAACTGAATTTATTCGTTATATCCGCTTAAAGAAAGCTGCCGAATTAATGATAAAAACAGATATTCGGGTTATGGAGGTTTGTTATGCTGTCGGCATTCATGATCCAAAGTATTTTAGAGAACAATTCAGTAAAATATTCGGCATGAACCCCTCAGAATATAAAAAAAAATACCGCCGCGCCTTTCTAAGGGCCCCGGGCAGCTAAAATGTTAGCACTAAATTCAGGCCTGTTTGTAATTTAAGCTCGTGATGCCACTAAAACTGTATGCGAGAATTTAAAATCATATTTATAATTCCATGAAAACTATTATTACAGGTTGCCCGGTTACTGTTCGTGTAGATTCCAAAATAAGAAAACACAAACGATGTTCGTGCCATGGCCATTAGCCTTAAGGAGGGTTTTGATTGAAAAACAACATCTTATGTTATAAATAGGACATTCGAAAATTTGTTCTAATACTCAATTTTTTCTAATTTCTTTTGACTCATATTAAATCCCTGAGTTAAAACAGGTAAAAGGCCACTACTAGACTCTCTAATATTTAATACAGCAGGAAAAACTAAATTATTAGGTTCAAGGCACTCTTTCTCCCCAGCCATTTTATCCATCAAAATATTCACCAAGCTAATACCCATTTTCTCTACAGGCTGGGCTATTCCTGTAATGCCTGGGCTTACTTCACCATAGAAAGGCTGGTCATCATAAGAGATAAAAGAAATCTCTTCCTGCTTTTTTTCCCTTAAAAGTCTAATTCCCGCCATTGCCAGGTAGTGAGTTGCCAAAAGCAACCCATCTATATGGAGATTTTTCTTTAGAAAAGTTCTTATTTCTTTTTCTAAGAGTTCTTTCTTAATGCTAAAATTGATCTTTTTGACAAGGGGGACTAATTGGTTTTCCGTCATGGCTTTCTGATACCCCTCCAATCGGCCTAACATTTGAGACTGCTTGGAACTGGTTGTAATAAAGCCAATATTAGTTCTCCTGCAATCATGGATCAGGTGATTGATTGCATTATAAGAACTTTCAAAATTATCCAGTCCAACATAGTCGCAGCTTAGTCCCGGATAATTTCGGTCAAATAGTACTACCGGGATATTATCATCAATAAGGCGTTGGATTTCCTTCCTTATTGAGGGCGTTGGAACTATAATGTACGCATCAACATGCCGTTCTCTAAACAAATTGATAATTCCTCTGGCAATACTGTTGTCATTATCCGTACTGCAATAAATTACTTTATAACCATGTTCAGAGGCACTTTTCTCAACATAATAAGCAAGTTCTGCAAAAAACCTGTCTGAAATTTTTTCTACTAGGAATCCTATAGTCATTATTTTACCCGTAGCCAAGCTTTTTGCCAAATGGTTAGTCTTAAAACCCGCGTCTATTAACGTATTTAAAAACCCGCTCAATAGCACTTTGGCTGATTTTCATCTCTAGGCCTCCCATTCAATATAAATGATATAGTTGTTGTTGATAAACCTAACTTCTTGGCAACATCTTTTAATACCATTTTTTCTGACATGCTTCTTCTTACTTAATTGCTCCCGTTATTGATTATCTAACCGTAATTGAATTACTTACGCTACACGTAACTGATCCTCAGAACTATATAATCCTCTCAACGTTTGAACAGCGCGATACATGTGATTGGCCACAGACTGATATTTTATGCCAGTAACCTCGCCTATTTCAGAGCAACTCAAACTTTCAAAAAAACGAAGCTGCATTATTTCACGCTGACGTGCAGGAAGTTTATTTAATGCTTCGTCTATAATCCTTCTCTGTTTTGAATCAATTTCTCTTTGAGTGATAATATCTTCTATTGAATCCTGATTATCCAGAAAAACGATTGTTTGCTTTTTCGCCTCGAGCACTTCAATCCTTCGTAAATTAGCAATACAAAATGAACGCATTACTGCATAGAAATATCCCTCCACGTTTTCGACTGAGCCGATAGATTCCTTTTTTATCCAAAGCCTAATAAACGTCTCTTGTAAAACATCATCCACAAGCTCATCGTCTTTTACGATACGTTTTCCATAGGTATAAAGCCTTGAATAAAGACTTTGATGTATAAGAGAATATGCTCTTTGATTCCCTGCACACACCTCATCCCAAAGTTTTGATAGCTCATCTGATCTTTTTGACATGAAAGATTCTTATTTTTGGTTTATAATTAGTTTTTGCTACGACGCGTGCCCAAGTATGTGGCTTAATGGCGTTAAATCGGCTATTAAACCGGTTTAATAACATTGCTAAAGTCGATATTGCAGAAGGTGAAAAGAAGGAGTAAAGTATTCAAAAAGAAGGTGTAAAGTGTATCAAAATATCCTTTTATAGAATATCTGATACTTTTTGATTCCGGTGTTCTCCATTTCAATTAATTATTTTGTGGAGAAGGATGGTTACCTTTTTGATAGATCACTGCATGTGAAAGGTGAAAAAAGCTTATCCGTATTTTTAAATTATTAAGCGTCTCCGAAGAGATTTAGAGATGCTTAGTTTACAAAAGCTTCATTAAAACTTCGTCTACAGAAGGCATAAAGTAAATAGACGGGCATAATTTATTTCTGGTATGCCATTGTATTTCTCGACACAACCGAACGCCGCCCGCCCTGAAAACCCCCACCCAACACAGATAAAGCACATTCTGTAATTAAAAAATAGCAAGCCATTTTTCTCTTAAATGGTCGCTAAATTGTTAGTTGCGATATAATTTTCTGAGTAGAAGAGTTTAATATAGTTATTCTTTACCTACATTCTTATCCATCTTCAGATTCCTAGTCACTTCTCCCCTCAGGAAATTGCAGCTAAGGCTATCTGGTCGACAGTCTGCTTTTCGACTTAACTAAACTGCAGTCGAAAACAAATTTCGCATGCCTTTTCGAGGGTGCCATCGAAATAAAACAAGAAGGCTACTATACATTTTTGCTTCTTTCAGATGATGCTTCAAAGCTTTATGTTGGAAAGAAATTACTTATTGACCATGAAAAGGTTCACTCGAAAGAACACCAAACAGCTATATGGTACCTTTAAAACCGGGTTCTATCCGAATAGAATATATTCATAGAGATGGCCGCACGCGTTAAATACATGGTACCGGCGGATTCTCTTCCTGATAACATTCCATTCGACGCTCAGTTACATATGTCGACGCTGAAAGAAACGAAGGAAAAGCAACCCTATAGCTGGTGCGGGCGCGTTTCCTCTACAAAAGAGTTCGACATTTGTACCGGAGGGGTCACTAAATATTTAGCAACTTGCATTATTTTGTGTAATGTCTATGCATCTCTCGACAGTCACAAATACGTCACAACGAAATTTGCCACTCTCCAAAATCTTCATTAAATTGGCCTCAGTAAATCAGAAACGCGGTTTTTAAGACCAATAATATAAGGTAAGCTTTGACTCTTAATCAGTGGGTCGAGAGTTCGAGCCTCTCCCAGGTCACAATAGAAAAACGCTGTTCTTGATATCAGGAATGGCGTTTTATGTTGAATAAAAAAAGTTTTTAGCTCATAAAAAACTGGAATAAAACCGCCGTTTCGTGAAGATTTACATAGTTTTTTATTGAATTTAACGCAAAACCGTCACAAATACGTCACAACGATTTGCGTTTTAAAAGCAAACTCATCTATTTGTTTGCAGGCTGGGAACTCATGCCGAGTACGACAAGATTTGCAAACAAGGTGAACAGTATACAATTAATATCTATTGACCATGGTAACGACAGCGATTAAATATACCGTAATAAAGAACAAGGGCCAGTATAACGAATACTGTGATCAATTGGAAAGGTTATTGAGCGAGGACCATACTGAACAAGTGCAGGATGAAATTGACTTACTCACTCTTTTAATTGAGAAGTATGACGAAGACAACAATACCTTTCAGGAAACTGATCCTATCACCATGCTTCGTTCTTTTATGGAGGACCACCACATGAAGCCTCAGGATTTGACCACCATACTCGGCATCAGCAAAGGTTATGTGTCTGATATCTTGAACTATAAAAAAGGCTTGTCTAAAGAAGTGATCAGGAAGCTTGCTGAATACTTCAAAGTGAGACAGGAGGCTTTTAACCGCCCTTATAAACTGGTGTAAAAAAGCGGCTATATCGGTACCTCATCCACAAAGGAGTTTAATTCTTCTGGTTAATCAAATTTACCACCACTTTCACGATCATTTGCATTTCTTCTGGTTTTGATTCCGCAATCAAAAGGGTGAGAGCAACCAGTGTATTATCGGCGATTCTTTTAGAGCCATCATGGCGGTACAAGATTCCATTCTTCTCCAGGAACCAAACGAACAGCCATGCAGCAATACGCTTGTTGCCATCAGTAAATGAGTGATTCTTCACAACGAAATAGAGCAAGTGCGCCGCCTTTTCTTCGATACTGGGGTAAAATTCTACGCCGCCAAAAGATTGATAGATCGTACCTATAGAGCTTTTGAATGAGTCGTCCTTTTCGTTGCCGAAGAGCGAACTTCCGCCAAACTGAATTCTTAGGCCTTTGATGGCCTGCATCGCTTCTTCATAAGTGGCAAAAAAGAGCTTTTTATCAGTTGTCGTTGCTTCGATCTCTAGTTGCTGATGATCGTAACGGTCGAGTATATCGAGGGCATAGGTATAGTCAGTAATAATTTTAAGTAATCCCGTTGCTTCATCTCCCGACAGTTTCTTACTTTCTACAACGCTTCCTAACAGATTTATCGTTCTTTTTAGTTGCTCTAATTCCTCTGTTCTCTCTTTTAGCTTCTGCTCATTTACCGCATAGCCTTTTTTTAGGTAATCTTTGAGTATGCGGTTTGCCCATATCCTGAATTGTGTACCTCGTTGAGATTTTACTCTATAACCTACCGATATAATTATATCAAGATTGTACCTTTTGATCTTCCTTGTTACACGCCTATTGCCTTCTATTTGAACTACCGAGGAATCCTCGGTAGTTATTCCTTCCTCTAATTCACCTTCTTTATAGATGTTCCGAATATGAAGACCAATAGTATCTGCATCCTTTTCAAACAGCTCAGCCATTTGTCGCTGATTCAGCCAAACCGTGTCATCTTTTATCTGGACATCTATTAATGAATGATTATCATCCGTTTTATATATTACAACTTGATCTGTTTTCATCACCTGTATTAACTATCAGCAATCTAACTAACTAAACTTATGATCAGCTTTTTAATAAGATTTTTCATAGGATGTGTTTTACAATCTCGTAGAGGCATTGATAATGAGATCGTATTATTATCTAAGCTAGAAACAAAAATAAATAAAAAATAATTTTATAGATTGTTTCGTAATATTCGGCGGCCAAATTTATATACCCCCCAACGCTTGGATTTACGGATATTAAACGTAATAAATTTCCTCATGCTTTCTACTTTTCTAGTTCGTCCCATCTACCCAATGTACAAATCGATCTGTCGACTTCAGTTGGCACATTACCCTCACAAATAGGTCACACAGGACGTGATTATCGCATGTTACTTTACATAATAAGTACTTTGCACAATGGCTATTACGTAAAGCTTTATATAAAGCTCATAAGTATCCTTCGGGTAATTAAAACCAAGTCAGGCGGATTTGAACCTGACCAAGACGATAAAAATGAGGTGAATTGCCAGACATTGCAGTTCTTGACAAAATTACTTAACTGCAGATAATTACTTCTCCTTTAGAGATGAAGAAGCTATCTCAAAAGTGGGCCGTTGCACAACATTAATTTAAAATGACTGAATAACTATTGTTTTATAAATTAAGTCGAAATATCATTATACTATTTGATCTTTAATAAATCCAATGTATAACCAACGTTTCTTCAGGTAATATATCGACTGTATTTCCTGAGACACCTCCCTCTTTGTCCCTATATAATATTGTTGGTTTTAGTTTTAAATCTTTAGCAAACTCCAGTTCTACTTCTCTTTTATCTTCAGATTTATTAATGATAATGGTTATATAAGAATTCTGTGATTGTAAAGTCTTCATTAACATTCCGATCTGGATAGTTTTGAATCTGAGAGGGATAGTTTTAATACTCGCTTTAATTTCCTCAGATAATAAAGATGAAAGTGCCCGATAATCTTTTTTTATTCTGTTTCCTAAACCAATAAGTGAAGGAATCCATAAAACTTCACCATTACCATATTTATTCCGGCTTGCCAGAACTTCGTTATTCTCTGTACCTAAAGGTGTAGCTGTTGTAGTTTTAATGGAACCTCGCCATAAATGGGCAGGAAAAGTGCTAAGGCGAGGACTTGTAAATTGTAATTCGAATAAATTATTTACCAGCTTAAACTCAGCAATATCTCCTCCGAAAAGCTTTTGAAGCGGAAAGCCTGTTTTCATAATACTCAAGGCGTTTTCATCATAATACGCTGTCAAACCATCAGCTATTAATTTTCCGCCTTTATTTACAAAGTTTTCCAGCTGATGCCAGTAGTTTGAGGGAATTGAAATTTGGTGAGCTAAAATAATAGTGACACCGGCATAATTACCTTTGGTAAAGTCAAACTCATCAATTGCCTTAAAATTAGACTGAATACCCATTTCACTTAATGCCTCAAAATAAGCCAGGGCCGATTTCATCACACCTCCGACATTGCGCCCTTCATAATTCGCCCCACCCACCTGCATTTTCTTTTCTATCCATAAAGATTCACGGGTATATAAAATATTGATACCTGATTCAGCTACATAAGAATCAGCAAATAAAGTTTCATTATCCCTGATTATACCAGCGATAGCAGATGCTGCATTCATCCGGTCTGATGGTTCATTTTGAAAGTTCAACAATGCCCATTCGCCTGCTTCAAAACCCGATGACCGTGGATTAAGGCTCCAGAAAATTGCACCTTTCCCTCCTGTTCCAATTGTTATCCATAGCCACTGACTTATTTCTTCTTTTGTAGGACACATTGGATCATAACCGCTATAGGTATTATTGCCACCTTGCAATTCAGTCATAAGCCATGAAATAGTACCTGCACCTGAACGAATGATTTCGCTGTTAGCAGAAACAGCTAAAGCATATTGTTCTCTGCGGAAATATCCAAAATGCCAGCTGGCATGAGCCGAAGCGCCCAAACTCGTAAGGAATTTCCGCCATTCAGGGAAATTATATTCGGCAACATTTTGGAAAATAGCATGATTATTTACATGTATCAGAGCTCCGGGAGCATATTTGCGAATTTTATCTGTTAACCATTTTAAGAACCAAATATTATAATCTAACAGGAAGCGTTCGTCGGCAAAATCAAAATGCACATAACCTTTGCTCATATATTCCTTAACCGGTTGTCGTACTTTCCACTCCTGAAATTTATTTTTTGTGAATTCCTCATCGGGACAAGCGCCGGCGCCGGGCTCATTAATTGGCACCCAAGCATAACATGATTTAAACTTTTGGAAATGAGTGACTAAATTTTCAATATAATCAGCTATAGAATTTAAATGAGCATCATCTCTGGGGAATTTGAACCCGCCCACATCAGTAAAAGAAGTTGAAGGAAATAAATTGCAATATATCTTTATGCCATATTTTTCAGCCGATTTAAACGCGTAATCAAACAAGGTGTAATCCCAGGGACCATCCGGCTTATGCATATAGCTTTCAAACATCCGGATTCTGGTTACGGTCATTCCACCCTCTTTCATCCTCCGAAACCATATGTCAATCTCCTCTTGGCTTTGCCCTGGCTCAATAAACACTTCCGCTCCTATTTCGGGGGCAGCTTTCTGTGCAACAGCAGTTTGCCAGGGGCTTAAGAGCATAATACATGAAACTACTATGCTCGTTATATTGTTCTCATTAAATTACAGATGTAATGGGTGGAACTGCCGCTGTATTTCTCCTGAGGTACTGAAATATTGCATGTATTCAGCAATGCAAATCAATCAGATGGAAACCTTAATGTACCAATTAAAGAGGATGGTGCATCCTTTTCTCCGTTGTCGCAAAAAATTGAAAACAGAAAAGCTCCGACTAAAATAGCCAGAGCTTCTCAATAATTGTACTAAATTTAGTGTATGATAATTTTTTCCGTAGAAACAACTTTGTCTACAACAACTCTTAAAAGATAAAGGCCGCTTTTCATGCCGCTTACATCAAACTGACGTAAATACTCATCCTTCTTGCTTGATTGCCCCTTATCCAAGCTATTGACAAGAGATCCCTTCAAGTCAATTAAATCGATACTATAATTTGCATTTTTATTTAGCGAAAATTGAACTGACAAAGAGTTTGACGTAGGATTTGGATAAACTTTTATACTTTTTCTATTATCTACTGTAAATGAATTATCGATTACTCTTTCAGAATTAATATTGGCTATAGAAGAACTACTGCTAAAACTATTGCACCTGCCAATACTACACCCATGTGATAAATGGATCTGTACATCAGCGCGACCAATACAAATTAATTGGCCATGATGACAAACAATTATTTTATCATCGCCACATCTTGCATCAATAACTTCAATGCTTATGGTATTTGAGCCAGAACAACCATATTCGTTTGTAGCTGTAACAGTAAAGGTGTAGATTCCTGCAGATGTAGGTGTAAATACAGGGTTAGCCACATCTGTGGAAGACAAATTACTTGATGGCGACCAGTGATAAACGATGTTGCCGACAGAAGTACTGTCAAATGCATTGAGTGTTAGGCTTTGAGCTCCATATCCTAAAAAGATAGTTTCAGCGCCAGCTCCAGTATAGGTTGAATCAGATCTTGTTGCAACAATAGATGGACTAGGGACGCTGCCTTCAATTTTAATTAATGCGATACCCGTAGCATAGTTGCCACTTTTATCTGTAACTGTTACAGTTATGGGCTGATCACCTATATCCGAGCAATTAAAAGCAGAGCGGTTTATAGTAACAGAACTTATACCACACGCATCTGTCGAACCATTATCAATGTCTGAAGGTTTTAAAGTTGCTTTTCCGTTCTGAAGTGCAAGTACGATATTTTTAGTACTTACTATCGGAGCAATAGAATCCTTTACCGTTACAATAGCTGTTCCTGAAGCTGTATTTCCCTTCTTATCCGTTACGGTCAATGTAACCTGGTTATTACCAATATTGGCGCAATCAAAATTACTTTTATCGATAGTAAGCGTATCAATTCCACTTTCATCATAAGAGCCATTGTCAACCATATCAGCGGTGATGGATACCTTTCCTGATGAATCAAGTGCCACAGCAATATTTTTAACTTTCACCACAGGAGAAATGGTATCGTCAACTGCATTGGTCATTTCGCTAAGGGCGCCATACTCACTTACAGCCTGCACTGCATATGTGTATGTATTCCCACCAGCACTGGCGTCAGTATATGTAGTATTTGTTGTAAAAGCAAGCACCTTCCTATCCCTGAAAACAATGTACAAGCGGGAGTAAGGAATATCCTTCCAGCTTATAGTGGATCCTTTTATAAGAACCTTTCCTGGTTTTTCAGGCGCTTCCGTCAACATTCTCGGATCCCAGTTGCTGCCATTTCTTATCACTACGTTGTCATAGGTATAAGCGGCAGCTTCTGTATCCGTAAGACTGCTCTTTGCCTTTCCTTTAACGGTTATTATATTGCCAGAAGAATCGGTTTTATTGTATTCATAATCTTCGATGCGAAACGATAAATCCACCATGTTGCCACTGGCATCCATTGTACCATAATCTGCAAACACAGCCGGAATAGCGCCCATTTTATAATACCAGCCTTTCGGATAAACTTTTGCATTTAAAGTGGTATATAGGAAAACTGTTTTTGGCGAGTTAGTCCAGGGCCGACCAAAATAAGTAGTTACGCCTGATGCATGCGCTTCATCAACGGTACAATGGCTAAATACGTATCCCCATAACGTTCCTTGACGATGGCTGGGAGCAACAATGTAACCACCATCTTTCCGCACACAGGTAATGGTGCATTTATCAAACAAAACATCGCCGCCGCCATAAATAAAATCTACTGCACCTTCTATTTTACTATTTTTCCAATAATGCCTGTAATTAAGGCCACCATATGCAGTCAAATATGTATCCTGGTAACTGCGCAACCAGACATTGTTCGCCGTAAAACGGTCGCCTTCGGTATATAAAGCAAGTGCTTGCGGGCCGGCTTGTTTTTCGTATCCATAACTGTTTTCTATTGTCAGGTTTTCGAAATAGCAGTCTGGTGCATTCACATACACTGTTGCCCCTTGCTGAACAGGGAAAGTTGGGGTCGTTTGATCACCATCTTCACCAGCCAATCGATTATCCGAAATAATTACGCTATCCCTGCTTTGCCCAATGAGGTGAATGAATGGTTTGTTCGAAAGTATATCAATATGCCCCGTATACTTTCCATTTTTAATGTAAATCAGCCAGGGTGCTGTTCTATTAATTGGTGCAGCCGCAATAGCAAGAAGAACGGAAGGATGGTCACCGGATCCATCCTGGGCCACTACCGCATCAAACAGTTTTTTTGTAGGCTGTGTTCGCACACTTGTATTGAACGTAACTGTAATACCCGGGAAAGGATTACCGGCCAGATCGGTGAGTGCACCGGCTGGGACAGTTACCGTGTATTGTGAATTGTAACTGAGCTTCTCGTAATTAAAGCTAACTGTCCTTGAACCAAATGTTCCGGATAAAACAGTAGAACCTAGCATAACGTTTCCGGTGCCAGCCTTCATGGTTTCATTAAAATTAAGAACGATGGTTCCGTTGATTGCAGCTGTTTTAGAGCCATTAACCGGTTCGGCTGCAATCAGCACCGGTGCCACTGTATCAACTGGTGTGTATTTATCCGCATGCACAAAAACATTAGCGAAGGAAGTACCATCCGTTGAAGCCGGATCGCCAAGGACCGGGCTTGTTGCATCGGCTACCCAACGGACATAAACTCTTTTTTGTCCTTCAGCATTTGGAGGCATCGTTGCACTTAATGTTTTCCAACCTGCATTATATACACTCGTAATATCTACACGAGCCAGTTCTGTAAAGTTTACATTGTCCAGTGAATATTGCAAGGTCTGCACGGCGTAAGCCTGTGAAGCTGCACCAACCATCGATGTTATCTGGATGTTTTTATAATTCAAAGTAGAAAAATCGGCTTGCAGGTAACGACGTTTGGTTTTAAAGTCAACCGCCGGTGTGCCCAGGCGAACATTGGGATAAGATGGTGTAAAGGCTCCGGCATTCGCCGTCCACGCTATCGGACTTCCGTTGGGATCATATGCTGATACCATGCCAATGTTGGTTGTTTCTGAGTAAAAATCACCTGTTCTGTTAACCAACGGTGATGGTGCTTTAAAATTCCAACCAACAATAAAAGGTAGCTCGATAAATGTTGCTGTAAAAGATTGGTTCCCGTTTACCGTAATTGTTCTTTGAAGTGCTGTTGTATTGTCCTCCCACCTGCTGAAGTTAGCAACGGCATTCGGAACTGCTTTCATACTAACCACGGTTCCGGCTTCGTATTTGCCCCCAAACGGTTGTGGCATTAGCTGTACTTCGGCCCATTTGGTACCTTCAATATTTACATTAAATGCATACGTTGTTACTGTATCAAAAACAGCAATTACTTTTTTATTCGCATCCATCGTCACATTGCATGGATTCGTTGTTGACAGCACCGTGCCCAGCGTATCAGCCCATTTTACAAACCGGTACCCGAAGTTGCGATTTGCCTGCAACTTGACCGTCATGCCTTCATCGTAGGTATCGTAGTTGGGTGTTTTTACGATCGTTCCCGCCTCGGGAATATTCGGCCTGACGTCTAGCTTGTACTGGGGCTTTGTAGATATATAATTGCCATATATTTTTAAGTCAAACATATAGGCGTTCTGTGTTTCATCAATATTAGTGAACTTGATCGCCACGTTGGGCTCATTAACAAGTACGGTAACAACTTCTCCTGAAAGGGTGGCACAAGGTGTTGTGTAAATCGGAATCCAAAGAACATCCAAAAGACCTTTTTTCCACACCTTAAAACCCCTGTTAGTACCAGTTGCTCCCTGAATAAATTGAACTTTTGTTATCGACTTTAATGGGGAAAGCTCAATATATGAACCCGGAATTTTTTGTGCCTGCGCCCAACCTTTGGATACCAGTGAATAATTAAAACGAGTTACGTTTTCTCCTGTTGGATCGACATTCACTTGGTAAAATTTGAAATTCAGATCCTCATTTGAAAAATCAGTTTTCTTGTTTACAACTACTTCAGTTGTTGAGGTAAGACTTGCCCAATCTTGAAAGTCTGTTGAGTATAACATTTTCTCTTGCGCCAAAGATATTTGCGCACAAAGAAACGATACCATGAAAAAGAGTAAAGTTGCCCTCATAATTCTAGTTTATAAAATTGGTTAATAGATAATTGGTACCGAATGAGTCAAATTCTATTCAACTCAATTCGAAGATTTGTATACAAACTTAGTGACGAGAAGAAAAAATGAGGTCTAAATTTTAAGCAAATTGGTTCAGTTTCCGTTCATACCATCACCGGGTCGAATATCGTTTCCTCAGAGGTCAATATATTCAAAGGCTGACATTGCTTTGCTGATGGATACGAAATCGCTTTAAACGAAGATTTTACAGGGCAGATTCTTTTGAATTCAAATATGTGGAAGGTGATATATGATACTTTTCTTTAAAGCAGGTACTGAAGTATTTGGCGTTATTGAATCCGACCGAATAAGCTACTATCGATATATTTGTTTCTCCGGCATCAAGAAGCTGTTTGCCTCGTTGCAAACGCATATCCCTGACAAACTCAACAGGAACCAAACCAGTAAGACTTTTAAACTTTCTATAAAAAGTAGTACGCCCCATATTGATCGTTTCGGATACTGCATCAATATTAAAGTCGGGATCGATCATCCCATTCTCTACTATCTGTATCACCTGTTTGAGGAATGTTTCATCCCTTGGGGTGATCACAATTTCTTCAGGACTTAGCTTAATTCTTTTCTTATTGTCTAATAGAGCTTCGAAAACCTTCTTTCGATGTCTTATAAGAGCTTCAATGGAAGTTAATAAAAGCTCATTGTCAAAGGGTTTTGTTAGGTAGTAATCAGCACCATATTTAAGTCCTTCAATGTGGCTTTCCACGGAAGATTTGGCTGTTAATAATATGATTGGGATATGACTTGTTGCTAAATCATTTTTTAATTTACCAAGCATCTGAATGCCATCCATTTTAGGCATCATAACATCGCTCAGAATTAAATCAGGAATCAATTTAAGCGCTTTTTCAAGTCCTTCTTCACCATCACCGGCAACCTCCACCCGATAGAACTCGCTTAACTGCTGACTTAGAAAAATCCGTAAATCGGTATTATCCTCAACAAGCAGAACCAGGGGTGCCTGATCCTTTCCTTCTTGAAAAGTACTTAGTTCCGTGGCCACTTTCTCATCAGGTGATTCAAAGGCATGAAGATTTTCGGGTTGATCAATGAAACTCACTTTATCCAGATTAAAATGCAATCTATCAAGGTGAAGTTGAACACTGATAGTTAGTCCCTTATCAGTATTATTAAAAGCAGAAATCTTACCATGATGTAATTTTATTAATTCCTTAGATAATGCCAATCCTATTCCTGTACCTTTGAAGTTCTTCCCTTCTGGTTTATCTCCTTCATAATAAAGTTCAAATATATCCTGCAACTTATGTTCTTCTACTCCATGGCCCTGATCGTTAACCTGAATGACAAAAAAACCCAGTTCCGGGCTTATATAATCGACCGTTACTTTTATCTTCTTCCCCTCAGGAGTAAATTTGAATGCATTCGCTAAAAGATTATAAAGAACGATATCGATTTTTTCAGCGTCAATCCATGCAAACAATTCTTTTTGAGACGATTCAACTTCTAACCTAATTTGCTTTTGCCGGGCAGTTTCAGTAAAATACCCACAAATTTCTTGTACGAAGGAGATAATCTCCACCCTAGAAACCTGAAGGGTAGCCTTACCACTTTCCAACTTACGCAAATCGAGTAATTGATTGACGAACCTCACCATTCGGTTAGCGTTTTTTCGGACAATATCAATATAAGAAGTACCCTTTACTGATAGATTTTCATTCTTGGAAATCTCTTCAATCGGGTTCAATATAAGTGTTAAAGGAGTGCGTAACTCATGAGAAATATTCGTAAAAAAATTAATTTTCAGAGCTGCGAGCTTTTGCTCAACAGTGATCTTATTACGCAAACGCAACATCGTTACGGCAGTTCTTCTAACAACTTCAATTAAAGCTCCGAAAATAACTGTATAAAGCAGATATGCCCACCATGTGCGCCATGCTGGGGGGGAAATAGTAATACTTAGGCGTTTGGCAGGGATATTGGAGTACAAATCGTTGTTTGCACTTTTTACATCAAGTACGTAATCGCCCGGAGGTAGGTTTGTGTACGTGATTCTTCTAGATCCTTTGTTATTCTTCCATCCTTTATCAAAACCCTTTAAACGATACGTGTATTCTTGTGTTGTATTTGATTTATAATCCAAAGTAGCATAATCAATACTGAAAATATTTTGATTATGATTGAGGGTGAGTTTTGAGACATAATTAATATTATTGTATTTTATTTCATTACTCGGATCAGGAACGACATCCTTATTGTTAAGTTGTAAATTAGTAAACACTAGATTCGAAAAATCCTTTTGACCGTTAACCTGTGTAGGATTGAAAGAAATATAACCCTTAGATGTTCCAAAAACAAGACTACTTGAAGACCTCACACATGAAGCTTCAGAAAAACTCACTTTTGGCAGGCCATTGTAGGAATCAAAATTTCTAAATTTATTTGTACTAGTGTTAAATCGACTGAGGCCATTTTGTGTGGCTATCCATAAATATCCTTGACTATCTTCAGTAGAGCTTAATATGTAGTCGTTGGGCAAGCCATCCTTAGTTGTGTAGCTCTTGAACTTTAATGAATATAGTGGCTGCTCGCCGACAGCAAGATTAAATCCACCTCCTGAAGTGCTCAGCCACATTCTGTCCTTCGAATCGCGAAAGATAAATTGCACATCGTTATCACCGAGACTGGTATTATCATAAGGCTCCTTATTATAAGTCTTATAACGGCCGGCACGGGCAGCATCAAATACTAGTAATCCATTTGTAGTACCAATCCATACATTGCCCGACTTATCTAATGCGAGGTGACGGATTTTATTAAATAACTCTTTGGGGTAGTTTTTGAAAACACTACCGGCATGAGATAGCCTTATTGTATTATTCTCGGTGACGGCAACATTTAATCCCTCATCAAAAGTTCCTATCCATATCCTGCCTTTAAGATCTTCTAATAATGAGTAAATTTGGCTGCCGTTAAGGCCATCGGCCTGATTCGCTAGAAAATGTTGAAGCCGATATTTAGTTTCCGCTTTATTCAATGGAGAAGCTACGAATAAACCGTTTCCTTTGGTTCCGAGCCAAATGTTTCCACGCCGATCCTGCAGCATTGAATAAACCATGCCAAGTCCCCCTTCTGGTTCATTGACGAACAGCGCCGATATCTTTTTTTGATTTTGATAGAGGTACAATTTACCACTCTTAGCTCCTAACCACAGTCTGTTTTTTCTATCCTGCAAAATGCCTCTAATTTCATTTTCTGATTTAAATCCTGCTGTTGCGGCTACTAAAGTTTGTTTAAAGTGATTGTCTTGAAAAATCACCTTGGTAATTCCCCTATCCTCTGTAATCAGCCAAAGCACACCGGCTTTATCATAATACTGGCTAACCACCATATTAGAAAACCTTCGTGTGGGAGTATTGGGTTCATTATAAAAATAGTCCACCCTATTGCTTCCAGGATTATAATACCCGAAACCTCCCTGCTTCATGTTCACCCAAACCAGACCATTCCTATCCTCATACACTTTGTAATAGTTTGCCGGCGAGTTAAAGTTCTTATCTGTTGCTTGTGAAAAATGTTGGTAGCTTTGATTAGTCGGATTGTATCTAATAACTCCTTGTTTCGATGGTTCTATCCACAAGAATCCTTGTTTATCTTCAAAAATCGAATAAATTGGCCCTGTAGAAAATATTTTTTTGGCGACTGTATTATCTTTTAGATTTAACTTAAAAAGCTCACCTGAGGATGTCGAAGCAAAAACTACGGACGTTTTTTTAGACAAACACAATGCGTTTATCGGCAGCCCGCCTGTAAGCTTCAAGGACCGGAATTTTTTAGAAACTTTATTGTAAACAATAAGATCACCATTGTCTGTTCCGAAATAAAGGTGATCCCTGTCTTCTTTGAAGGTTGTAAAACTTGCTCCTCTTACAATATCTTTATTCAGATTAATATTTCTATATCCTTTTGTTGCGGATTTAACCAGGCAGCCAAGACCATCTACAGTACCAATCCACACCTTTTGATCCCGATCTTCGTGAAGAAAATTTACACTATTTGAAGGGATCTGATAACCGTTTTTTTGATTTTTCTTAAATCTGGTGTATTTAAGTTTTGAACCGGATCCAGTCGATAGAATATTAAAAACACCTTCGTTGACTGAGGTTAGCCAAACAGAACCATCACTGGCGGCATAGATCTTTTGAAAAGAAATATGTTTGAGAGCATCGTTATTTATAATCCTTGAAACACCCAGAAACTGTTCAGTTGTTTTATCAAATCTATAAATCTGCTTGTCTGAACCACGCAACCATAAATCATTGGAATCACCCTCAACAATATCCTCTATCCTGTTACTTCTCAGTTCAAAGTTATCCCCTGGAGAGGATTTATATGATACAAAACTATACCCATCGAATCGATTTATCCCATTCCACGTCGCAAACCACATAAAGCCTTCTCGATCTTTTAATATTTTTGTGACAACATCGTGAGATAAGCCGTTTTCGGTAGAGAAATATTCAATCCTACATTTTAACTGGGCCATGGCGTTAAAAGTGAACAGGGATATGAAAATCGCAAAACTTAGAACACTACCTTTTTCTTTACCCACCATAGAAAGGAAATTAAAATCCCTTTAGGTTGCCAACTTAAAGAGATATTTTAATAAATACATTTGGTTTTAACAGGAACTCTTGGTTATTTATATATAGCTATCAAAACTATATCTATCAAAAATAGGTTAAAATTATTATATTCATTCTCTGATTTTGAACTTGTGCTTTTTGAATATGATTTGGCAATCATCTTAAAAAAAGACTAATAATTCACCTGCGATCGAAGAACCTATTAAGACGATTGAGCAATGAATGCTACAACCTTTTCAGAGAGCAATAAAGATGCATCAATAATAGCTTTCACTAAGCAGATTCCAAGATCAGGATAGCAGATCAGAAATTCTCTGTTATAAAGAGTTAATGTAATTCATGTCTTTGATATTCCAATCGCAAACAAAAACACTCTACTTCAGAAGCCAGATAGGAAGTAAAGAAATTAAGAATAAAGCAAATTAAGAGGTTCCATTCTATTAGAAAAAAAAAAAATCCCAGGCTAACCTGGGATTCTTATATTAAATCTAATTTGTTGATAGGTGAACTTCTACCTATAAATTTCTTTTTTTTAATATTATAATAACCTAGGAAGGGATGGAAATCCCTTCCTAGGTTATTACCCTGTATAAAACTATTGCTTTAGGATTTTTTTGGTAGTTACTTCATTACCATTTCTAACAACTAAAAAGTATAAACCTGGAGTAAAACCCTGCATTGATATACTCTCTGTAGATTTACTCAATAGCAAGGACTTCAGCAGTGATCCGGAAACATTATAAAAATACAAGGTAGCACCGGGTTGCAGCCTGCTTACAGAAACTTGAAGTACTAGTTCAACTGGATTAGGATAAACGCTAAGCCAATTGGAATTTGCTGTTTCAACCTCTCTTAAATTTGAAATCATGACACTTCCTGCTTCAACGTCTTTTGAATTTGATACGAGCCCGGTATTACAAGATCCCAAACGATCACCATGATTTAGATGATCCTCTACAGCATCCCTGGAAATACAGATTTCATTACCATTGTGACAAATTTTTACTTTATCATTGTTATTGCCGCAGCGTACATCTTCTACCTTAATTGTAATAGAAGCTGTAGTAGAGCAGCCCAGGGCATCAACAACTTTGACAGTATACACTCCTGCTGAATTTACTGAAAGAGACGAAGCTCCTTCCACATTATTCCACAAAAAGGTATAAGGTCCGGTTCCTCCATATGGCAAAGCATTAATGGATAATGAAGAAGGACCATAACCTAAATATAGGGTATTCTTCTCATCCATGTTAGAATCCATCGCGTAAACGTCAGGAATGCTCACAGACAGAGGGTTGTTAATTATGACACTTGTCTCAGTCGTTGCCTGGTTACCATTGCCATCATCTACCACCCAATGAATGGTGCTTGTACCAATATTAAAGCTACCGCTGGCATTGGCGCCATTTCCGCTTCTGTTAGTAGAACCGCTAATGGAATAACTAACGTTTACACTTCCGCAACCATCAGTTGCACTTAGTGCTGGTATGGTGTAAGTTCCGCTGTTACTATAACACAGGGCAGGCACTTCAGGACGAGAGGTGATTACCGGTGCGTTTACATCGCTTACTTCTAAGCTACCATTTAAATAACTGATAAGGTAATTTGAAAGTCCAGAACCCTGTGCGTTGGCAGCAACAATAGCGTAAGTTCCTTTACTCCCGCTTTCAGCCGCGCCTTCACTTGTCAGCAAAACACTATGCACAGTATCTGCGGCAAGCAAACCACTTACTGTAAAAGCTGTTGTGCCCAGATTAAGCGCCGTACCGCATTCCTTCACCTGGTTACTCGCTGTAATAGTTAATGCTTTTGGAGTAATAGTAATTAATGCCGTGTCTGAGGCAGGCTTGTAATATGCATTACCCGCATACGTAGCCCCGACCACATAAGTGCCTGCTTTTGCAGGAGCACTGTTTAAAATATTACCAACCGTATCCTTATAAACAAAGCTTAAAGCCGGACTTAACTTATCCTCTTCTCCCCCGGTACCATAAGCAAAGCCTGACACCGCATGTGGATTGCCATCATAGCTGTAGTTGTATGCATCTAGTTTGATCGTTGCTGTCGCTTTAGTGTAATTGGTTACACCAAACGCAGACAACGAATTAATTCCTGAAGCAGAAACGGTATACGGATCAGTTACAGTTCCATTTCCGGCAATAGCTGCAGGAGTGTTCGACCAGGTACTTTCCTTATACTGCATTACCGCCGTAGGTTGTGCCGGATCAAATCCACTAGCCTGGTCAGCAACAACCCATCCGAACTTTGCAGTAAGATTGCTTCCACCAGAAACATCTTCAATGATATCCCATTGCTTATTCACGACTTTACTACTATCTGCAACCTGATAATCAAATGTATTTTTAAGGCTTAAAGAGAAATTATCGGCCGTACCTGTATTGGTTAACGTTACGGGATTGTAGCTGGTTACAGAAGTTCCGATAGGGAAACTTACTGAAGTACTACCTACAGAACGTTTCAAAGCCCCGGTTCCGGAAGTGATGAAATAATTATTTCCGAAATTAAGGTTGGTTGTTTTTGTAGCATCTACCAAACCACCATCGGCAATGGTCATAACCAGCTTACCATTATTACCTGTTGTGGATGGCGAACTGTTTACCGTGTTAAAACCTTTGCCCAATTTTAATACTCCTTCCGAACCTATATTCAGCGAAACAATCGAAGAAGCATTGTTAGAATAAGGCACAAGATTAGAAGTGGATGTAGTCACACTCATATCAAGGGTTCCTTCTATATTGTAGGTATAGCGGCCACCGGGGTTGGTGGTAGTGCTTCCGGTTGGGCTAAATGAAGCGCTGGGATTCGTAAGTTTTATAGTTTTTCCTTTATTAATCGTGTAGGTTACATTTTCACCCGTTGCATTAGTGGCAGTATTGTAGTAGGCCGTAAAGCCCGAAAGATTATAAGACAAGCTTACATCCTGATCGAATACTACACTCAATGCATTGGTATTGGCAGGTAAGGGACGCAGTCTGGTGATTTTTGAAACGCCCGAACCGGTCCACAGTACAGAGGCACATGCCGGATTAAATTCAAGAATAATTAAATCCTGCGGGTTAGTATCGCCCCCAAAAATTCCATCGTTTTGAAAGGTAACACTGGCTGCTTGTCCAACACCTATGCGTAAGGTTTGTGCACCCGGCGTTGCGCCATATCCGCCATTGCCGTTCAGGACAGCACCCTCCTCAATTGTTAGGTTGTTCACACTCTTTAAGCCGTCCATCTTTACTATATGTCCAGAGCGGACCGTAACATTGGCATTAGATGGCTGAACCCCTGCAGGTTGCAGCACCCAACTGTTAGAAGCAGCAACATATTTTTCCCATATAGAAGCGGGATTGGAACCATTACCGCTGGATGCGTTGGTCCAGAAGCCGGAACCTGCAGAACGGAAATCACCGTTGAGCGGAACAGAACGATCAACCTTTATTACTGTATCCGTTGTAAACGTTTCATAGCCACCTTTACTAGCTACTATTTTATAAAAATAGCTAATACCAGATGGCGGCAAAACATCAGTGAACATATATGCTGCAGTGGTATCGGTTAAAGTAACCAACTCCTTGACCTTTGAAAAGCTTACGCTGTCGGTGCTTCTGTGCAGCTCGAAGGTTACACCATTTATTGGCCAGCAGACATTGAATAGAATATTTGATTGCGAAGATGAACGGTTCACCCTGAAATTGCTCAGGCTGATAGGCGCAGAAAAAGGCGCGCAAGTTTCCGGTAACACAGAACAAGGGTCCCAGGTTCCAAATATATTGCTGTTTACGAAATAAGGGGCCGCCTGCTCATCAGTAAACTCTTTTGACCAGCTCACCCTTTTACTTAAATCAACCAGGGCACCACTGAAATATCTTGTTTTATATTCTGCGTAGGTAATTAAAGAAGTATTTGTTTCGGAAGTCCATACCTGCCAACGCTCAGGCTTCACAGTTGTACCCATTCTGCAATTCAGAAAGACCACTTTGGTTTCTGAGGTATGTGGTGGCGCCGCATTTCCCCAAGGACGGCCTAAGGTATAAGTGGTTTGCCCATTGTTATTGGGTAGCAGACAATCCCGGAACACATATCCATACGTTTGACCAGCAGGTGTACTGGCAGCAGTAAATACACTACTGGTTGAACCATCTAACCGATCCCTGTTATAAAGCACACAAGAGTCGAAAACAGCTATGGCAGAACCATATATATAATCAGTATTGCCATCGATATAACAGTTGCTGTAATATTGTCTTTTACCATTGCCATGCGCCATCAGGGTGTCCTGTCCGCTCACCATTTTGCAGCTTTTAAATATCACCCTGTCGCCGGTTACTTTTACAGCCAGCGCCTGTGGCCCGTCGTTTTTACGTCCCCATGAATTTTCAATGGTCATATTCATGAAAACGCAATCGTTGGAATTAATGGTGATCGTAGCGATCTCGGTAACACCCGGTTTCCCTGCGTAATCATCCCATGAAAATACTACTTCATTAATGCCTTCACCCACCACATGTAAGAAGGGTTTGTTGGAAGGAATAGTTACTTTCTCTATATACTTACCTTTCTTTACAAAAATCCTGTATGGGGTTGCACTATTAGACGGCGCTGCATCAATGGCCGCCTGCAGGCTTGAATAGTTTCCTGTGCCGTCCAGAGCTACTACCACATTATATCCTGCCGGGGGCTGTACTGCGATAGCCGCCACACCACTCACCGCCAGGGTAGCGTTTGTTGCACCGGAACTTGTCGCTGTAATGTTACCGCTATACAAACCTGCAGTAGTTGCATTCATCCGCACAAAGGCTGTGGCATTAACGCTATTGTTTTCACGCACCAGACTTAAAGAAGTGTGCCAGTTATTATCATCTTCGGAAAGTTCGAAACTCGCAGGAGCCGAAATACTTACATTACCTGTAAGATTATTTCCTTGCACGGTAAACGACTGGGAAGCCGAAGGTGTGCCCAGGGCCTGTGTAAACGGATTTAAATTGCCTGACATAGAAACCACAGGAGTACTTGACACCGTGGCGCCTGATGCCATTGCAGCAGATGAATAGTTAAATGCTTTATCGGCAGTAAAAATGTGATAGTAATAGGTGATGCCGGAAGCGAGAGCAGCCACACTTCCATCATCAGTAAAATTGGTACCAGAACCGATGTAAACCACAGTATTGCCTGAGCCTATGCTGTTGCCAATGAAATATAAACCATTAGCATTTACTGCCGGTGCCAGGGCTGAAGCGCTTCTCACCACCACATAACCACCACCATCCACACCGGTAGCCGGGGCGGTCCAGCTTACAGTAATGCTGTTTGAATGGCCGGTTGCTACCGGAGAAGAAGCAACATCCGGTGCCGTCACATCGGCCGAAGGAACAGTCTGATTATCGGCGGGATAGATCACAAAATCATCCACATCAAAAGGCTTGGCAATTGCACTTGTACCTCCTCCATTGAAGCGAAAGCCGGCAAAACTCATGGTAGGCGTATAGGCAGGGGTCACAGAGTAGGTGTACGAGGCCTTTAACCAGTCGCCATTCGTAGCAGTCCAGGCAGCAGTGGATGTAGCCGTGGTAAAGCTAGTATTGTCAGCCACCGCTATTACTCCACCTACCTGGTTTCCGATAGCAGGTGCCGGGGCACGGTAATAAAACTGAACGATGTATTTTACACCTTTTGTTAAGGGTGTACTTACTGTAGGTGAATAATTATTCTTAGTACTTAAACTGGTGCTGGTATAGGTGAAGTAATTGTTACCTGTCCTTGCCGTTCCGTTGCTTACAATATTGGCAGAGCCATTCGTTGTCCATACCTTTTGAGAAAGATTAGAGCTGGCGGCTGGTGCCGTAGTTGAAACTGCGCCGGCTGATTGATTTTCAAAACCACCTTCCATTTCCGGATAAAGACCAACGATTTGTTTTTGATTGACAGGCTGAACGGAAGTGATCCCATTGACTGCTATATTGATTGTAGCAGCACCTGCGCTTGTCAGCGAAATCGTTCCGCTGTATGAACCGGTAGATGCAGCATTCAGTCGCACACTGATAGTAGTAGAAGCAACCGAACCTGAATTTTCTGTCAGCGTCAGGCTGCTGCTCCAGCTTGTGCCATTAAGAGAAATCTGATAATTGGCAGGTGCCGTTACGGTAATATTATCGGTTAAGTTAACTCCGGATGCAGTGAATGTTTGTGCCGCAGACGGAGTGCCTAATGTTTGTGAGAAGCTATTAAACACCGCATTTGCATAAATAGTTGGATTAGTATTTACAGTAGGTGTTGTGAGTGAGTTTAAATAATTTTCCAGGTTGGTGTAACCGTTTGCCGCCAGGCCATTTCTATCACTGGCATTATTTGGATCAAGGCCGTTGCTTGTTTCCCAGCTATCTGACATACCATCATGATCGCCATCGGTAGGAGCAGCAGTCGAATTCAGCGCAGGCCAGGCATTCACCGTTTGCTCATAAGGCGTTCCGTGCGGATAACCTCCCTGTACGTCAATAATTCTTCCCGTTCTGTTGCGAACATCATTCACAATACGCTGATCTAACGTATCACGATTAGGAAGAGAGCAGCCTGCTTTTTGCAAAACCGCTTCATAAGAATCAGTCGCCGCTTCAATAGTTAGTGGATAACCAATATCAAAAGCTGTTGCAGCTTTTACCGTAGGTATATCGCCGGTGCCACCCTGTGGCACAACACCACCTGACCAGTTATCAGCCGTAATGGTTGCAGACCCGTCTACATAGTTTCCGCTCACATACCATTTTCCATAACCATCTGTTGCATTGAAACTAGGATTTGCTACGCGGAAACGAACACCACTGCCGGTTGAAGGACCATACTTGTAATAGTTATTTACAACATTATAATTACCACCTTCACCACCATAGACTGTATTGATACCCCAGTTATAGATCACATTGTTCCTGAAGTCACAATTCTCAACGCCAACTGTGTTTGGTGAATACGTGCTGATGCCTGCAAAACGAGGATTACGGTTGCGGCAGTCAGCAAAAAGATTATGATGCATGGAGCCTCTTTTAGCGCCCCAAATACCACCATAACCATGTTGTTCATAATCCGTGTCACCGGTTTCAAAGTGGTAAGAATAATTTAAAGGTTCTGTAATAAAACACCATTGGATAGTTAGATTATCACCCCGATAAATGGTCAGGGCTTCATCGTTGCTCCAGCTTGCCGAACAATGATCAATAATAACATTGCTAGCACTTCCACCAAAAGCATCATCACCGCCACTGCCATCGATAGGGTTGCCGTTCGCATCTACTTTCTTCTGATTTTTATCACCGAGTCGAAAACGCATATAGCGAACAATTACATTGTCGCCGTTAATGGAGACAGGATAATCGGCCACGCAAATGCCATCGCCAGGTGCGGTTTGACCGGCAATGGTGGTATTGGCCTTAATGCTTAATCTTGAATTAAGATGGATAGTGCCTGATACCCGGAAAACAACGGTCCGGTAAATTGCCGAAGCCGTTAACGCGTAGCGAAGACTGCCGGGCAGACCATCGTCACTTAAATTAGTTACTTCAAAAACCGTAGTGAAGGCCGAGGGTGTCCCCCTCCCACCTGTGGTGTACATACCAGCCCCCTCCGCACCTGGAAATGCAGGCTGTTGCGCTTGTACACCAATAGTGCTGCACAGGCACCAAAAGGCTAAGAAATTACCTACTAAGAGTAAAAATTTACGCATACAATTTTAATTAGGTTAATAATTAGGTTTAATAATTAGCTTGTAAATCGAATTACAGAAACTGGTACAATTACTTATTAATATGTCGTTTCTCCTCTCAATTTGTTTTTTACACAAAGTGTTAACGCTTTATCGATAAAGTAGAGGCAGCTGCACTTTATCTGCGTAAAAACCTAATTTACAATGAGAATTCATTTCAAAAATAACTAAAGCACGATTGACAGAAGGGCAAAAAAAAGTCAAAATGGTTTAAAAATCGGTCTTTCTATAAGAAAATCTCACGAAAGCTGTATTAAATCTGCACAAATCGAGAGCAGCATCCACATGGTGTATTATAATATGAATATACGGCTGCTCTCTATGCCCGGGCTGAACGATTAATATTATGCGCCCACCATTATCAATTTCATCTATATAGATATCAATTTTTAGAATGGACATCGACAATATAATCTCGTAAATTAGATTCTAAAGACGAATCAATTTATAAAAACATGGAAAATACAATTGAAGGTATGAACAGCCAAAGCGCAGGAAAATGCCCATTCTCGGGCGCAGCCCTAAAAAATGCTGCCGGTGGCGGCACCAGAAACCGCGATTGGTGGCCGGATAAGCTAAACATGGGTATCCTCAGGCAGCATGCCGAGATTTCCAACCCGATGGACCCTGATTTTGATTATGCAAAAGCGTTTCAAACCCTTGACCTCCAAGCAGTAAAAACCGACCTGCATTCTTTAATGACCGATTCTCAGGATTGGTGGCCCGCTGATTTCGGGCACTATGGCCCACTTTTTATCAGGATGGCCTGGCACAGTGCCGGCACCTACCGCGTGTTTGATGGCCGTGGTGGCGGTGGCATGGGCTTGCAACGTTTTGCTCCTTTAAATAGTTGGCCGGATAACGTAAATCTTGACAAGGCACGAAGGCTTTTGTGGCCCATTAAGCAAAAGTATGGTAAAAACCTATCATGGGCAGATTTAATGATATTGGCTGGTAACGTTGCATTAGAAAGCATGGGCTTTAAAACATTTGGTTTTGGCGGCGGCCGTGCCGATGTCTGGGAACCGGCTGAAGATATATTTTGGGGCGCAGAAAAGACCTGGCTGGGCAACGAAGACCGTTACGGAAAAGGTGTTGAGGGTGTTGCCGATCACGGTGTTTTACCTTCTGATGAGAATGCAGATGGAAAAATCCACTCCCGCGACTTAAAAGAACCCTTAGCTGCTGCACACATGGGCCTTATTTATGTAAATCCAGAAGGACCTGATGGCAACCCCGACCCAATTGCAGCCGCAAAAGATATACGTACTACTTTCAGCCGGATGGCTATGAATGATGAGGAAACGGTAGCGCTAATTGCGGGCGGACATAGCTTTGGCAAAACGCACGGAGCCGCATCTTCAGACCACGTGGGAAAAGAGCCTGAAGCCGAAGGCCTGGAACTGAATGGATTGGGTTGGGTTAATAGTTTTGGCTCCGGTAAAGCTGGGGATACCATTACCAGCGGATTGGAAGTTACCTGGACTACTACCCCTACGCAATGGAGCAATAATTTCTTCGAAAATCTGTTCGCCTTCGAATGGGAATTGACCAAAAGCCCGGGTGGTGCACATCAGTGGGTGGCAAAAGACGCGGGAGAGATCGTTCCGGATGCGCATGATCCTTCAAAAAAGCATCGTCCTACCATGCTCACAACCGATTTGTCGTTGCGACTGGACCCTGAATATGAAAAAATTTCAAGACGCTTTTTAAATGACCACAATGCTTTCGCGGATGCCTTCGCTCGTGCCTGGTTCAAGCTAACCCATCGCGATATGGGTCCGCGTTCCCGTTACCTCGGGCCGGAGGTTCCTCAGGAGGAGTTGTTATGGCAAGATCCCATCCCGGCAGTCAATCATACCTTAATTGACGATCAGGATGTTGCAGCACTCAAAGGAAAAATTCTTGGAGCTGGCCTTAGTGTTTCAGAGCTGGTTTCTACAGCCTGGGCCTCCGCTTCTACTTTCCGTGGTTCCGATAAGCGTGGTGGAGCCAACGGTGCCCGCATCAGGTTAGCACCGCAAAAAGACTGGCATGTAAATAATCCCATTCAGCTAACCAAAGTACTGGCAGTTCTTGAAGGCATTCAAAATCAGTTTAATGGAGCAGCAGAAGGTGGAAAAAAAGTGTCACTTGCCGATTTGATCGTGTTAGCAGGAAGCGCTGCGGTTGAAAAAGCAGCAAGCGATGCGGGATTCAACTTATCCGTATCTTTCGCCCCAGGCCGCATGGATGCATCTGCCGAACAAACCGACGTAGAATCTTTTAAATACCTCGAGCCACAAGCAGACGGTTTCCGTAATTACCGGAAGTTCAACACGCCTGCTTCCACAGAGGCACTGTTGATTGATAAAGCACAAAGCCTAACGCTAACAGTTCCGGAACTAACGGTGCTCCTCGCAGGCATGCGTGCATTGAACACCAATTTCGATGGCTCTAAGCATGGCATTTTTACCGACCGTCCCGGTGTGCTCACAAACGATTTTTTAGTGAAGCTGCTCGATATGAGCACGGCATGGAAAGCGATGGGCGAAGACAAAGAATTATATTTAGGCACAGACCGTAAAACTGGGCAACCTAAGCATACCGCTACTCGTGCGGATCTTGTTTTTGGATCAAATGCTGAGCTGAGAGCCGTAGCAGAAGTTTACGCAAGCGCAGATGCTGATGAAAAATTTGTTAGAGACTTTATAGCAGCCTGGGTAAAAGTGATGAACCTCGACCGGTTTGATATAAAGCAATAAGCTTTTTTATATAATAAAGAAGCCGCCTCATATTCAACGTGGTATGAGGCGGTTTTTTAATGAAGTTTAAGAGTTTATACCTGGGTTTGTAAAATTTAACGGGGCATTTGCCTCGCCCCCCGCTCTCAAAGGCTAAGGAGGTGGTTTCCGGTGAATTTAAAACTAGCTTCATTCTTTCAAACACCAGGTCGCTATTTTTTTCTGCTTTGCTGGCGGCATTTCAACCTAAACCACTCCACTCAGCTTCATTTCCCTCAAATTTCCAATTTCCATTTTCATAACCCGACTGCACCAACCATTTCGAAACTCGCAAGCCCTCTCGAACCACTCTTTACAGTTTAACAACGTCTATTCGGAAGCCTTTGATAAATTCCTAAAACTGCCTGAGGGTATTGACTTTGCCTCGTACTGTGCAAAACCGCCTTTACGGCACCATCCATGAGGTATTTGCCCCCATCTCGCCTTACCTTTGACTCAAGCATTTCGTTACCGGTAATTTCAAATGTGAAACAGATTGTTTAACAAAAAAAAATAAAAACATGGAATTAATAACCCATGCTTAAATGTGACTCCCCACTACCTATCGCTTAGAGAAGTGACGAAGGAACTATTTGCTCGCTAATACGCGAGTTAGAATAACGTATACTCTTTCGAAAAATGTGTATTGTTCCCAAACCACACCCCAAGTAAATCGGTATCCCGACACCACAGCTCGCCGTTTTCCAGGCAACATTTTGAGGTTCGTTCAACTAACAAACTTTAACTACCTCCATATTCAATAATTCTCCTAATTTTTGAATCTTATTAGCGATATGTCCTAAACCCACCGCGCAATGATGTGCCGGGCCGTGTATATTCCAGCTATTAACAAACTTTCTGGCACCAATAGAAAATTTATATCTGCTGTTTGTGTTACCTATTTCTAATATCGGACCCGCCACAGACTCTCCTTCTGCTACCAACAGCATTAGCTTCCGATCCGCTGTTTGAACCACCGATAACAGCGTTACGGGACCATTTTTAACGGACATCTCGACCGAAAGTCCGCTGCCAACTTTGCCATGATAAACCGTGAGCGGCTTTACTTTAGTTTTACCTTCAGCAATTGCAATATGTCCGGGGCCATCATGGCCCATCAATACCACATCATCATTAAAGTCTATTGCATAATATTCGGTAAAAGACCCGCCGGCCCCAAAGCTGTCCATAATTTTCATTGCCTGGGCATTTTTAATTTCATATTCACCCGCAACAGGTACTCCGTTTGCAGTTAGCAAGGAATTGCCAAGTATAATTGAACTGATGGTATCTTCGTTGTCAAAATTACCTGTACCCTTATAATAATACGCCAGTGAACCCAGGTTGTACATTTTAATTAGCTGATCAAGAGCAATTGAGGTTCTGGCGGCCCGTTGCAACTCCTTTGGCGAAGTATCGGACTGCACCTCAAAAACCTCGTAAAATAGTTTTACGCGCTCGGTTATCTCCTCATCTTTAACCTGCTTACGGAGATTTGCAAGCTCGTCTACTTCAATGATCTCCATATGTCCGCCAAAACATGCATATTGCTGTGTAAGATCTGTATAAATATCCAGCATTCCACTGTAATAATGGCCCATGCAGCCCATCCTGTTATGAAACATTATATCTGCCACTTTCGCAGCCTCGACCCATTCTGTTATCTCTGTCCAGCATTCGGGATCATCATGTAACATTCCAGTAATTTGGTGGAACTTGATGCCTGTTCTGTTAAATACATTCGCAATTTCAGGAACCGGACAGGCAGAGCAAAATGCAAGCCACTCACCGGTCATTTTGGTTCGATTATTCATGCTATTAAAAACCTTGTAATCAATGGCAGCTTCAGGTGCAAGATTTAAAATAATAACAGGAACTTTGGCTCGTTGCACTACTGGTAAAACAGTAGAAGACAATGCGTAGGTGGTTACGTACAAAAAAATTATATCTACGTCTTCCTGACGAAATTTGTGTCCTGCGGCAAAGGCTTTATCGGGACTGTCAATTAAACCTAGGTTAACAACATCGGGATGGATAGCAACTAATTTATCATTCACCTGATGAAGATATCCTTCAAGCCGGTCTTTTAGACCTTCAAACTGATCCCAGTAAGCTTCAAGGCCTATTCCAAAAAGACCGATTTTCAAAGACGATTTTATCATTTAATAGTTTATTATTATTTGTTTCGTAAATACAAGAAATATGTCTGAATACGGAACTATTACTTTATTAAAATGTCCGATCCTTCATCTGCCACACAGATATAGGTTTATTCCCTTTAGTTATTCGTTATTCGCCGAAAGAAACGAAGAACTTAGAATATCAATTAGCAGTTCTTCGGTGAATGGTTTGTTAAAAAACCCTTTTACAAAACTATAATTCTGAGCTTTTTCCATATCTGCGGGATTAATCGATGAGGTTAGGATAACAATGTCAACCGGTTTTACCAGATGAAGGCTAATGGTTTCAAACAGCTCAACGAAGGCCCATCCTGATAACAAGGGCATATTCAGGTCTAATAAAATTAAGTCTGGTAAAGCATCTTTATAATTATTGTCTGATATATAGGCAAAGGCATCTAGAGCATGTAAATAGCATTGGTAATTAATCTGATGACTAAGCTTTTTCATCAGCCGATGAGCTATTTTATGATGTATCGGATCATCATCAATTATCATTAAACGTATATCCATAATATTCTACTTGAGTTTATTAATATGATAGAGTCTAAAAATTTAAAATTATCATATATAGTATAACCTCTTAAAACACTATGCTATTTAGATTATTATGGTTGCTACCGAGAAAGGATCTAACTGGATCTGTTCAGAAGTTATTGTTGATTCTGAAGGGGGATTATCACCAGTAGAAGGATCAACGACAACCAATTTAGCACCTTTAAAAGTATCCGGAACCTTCAGTTTTACGGCGACGTTTCGCTTATTTATGAGTAAAACCCTATTTCCCTTTTTGGTCTTAAAACCCTGGGCATATAAATTTCCGTTTGCATTTCCCGGGACGCTGGTTTCAATCAGGGTATCGCCAGGCCCAAAATTATCTTTGATTAATTTAAGGACCCAGTAACGTGCATTAGGCTTTCCATTTGTCCAGTTTATCATAGATACACTCGGAATTTGAGTAGGATGAGCAACCAGTTGTGATTCGCCTATAATATCAATGCCGAGCTTCGTTAATTCTGTATACAAATAGGCATACAGCCCTGCTGATAGGTTCCAATATTGATCTGGAAGCGGCTTTTTCTCACTAAAAATAATACTTCCAAGTTCATTAATAGTGGTTTTGGTTTGCGGTGAAAGCCTTTTACGTATACTTTCAATAAAACGAACATTGTTTACAAATCCCTCCGCTTTATCAAAGTAGGTATATTGATAGCTATCGATCCCCTGTTGTTCTTCTGCTACCGAATAAAAGTGGTATGATATCATATCTAAGGGAATTCCAGGCTTATGATTTGCAGGATTTAAGAAGTATTCAAAAAACTCGGGCTTATTTACATGAGCCAAAGAGATTCCAACAAACTTTGTTTCCGGAGATACTTTCCGGATCTCTTGTACAACTGCATCGTACTGTCTGGTGTATTCTTCCGGAGTTGGCTTATGCTCCAAATCCGGTTCATTCAAAACTTCCCAGTAGGGTATTTTATATTTATAACCTGATTTATGGTATTTACCAAGTTCATCAGTAAAACCACCTTTACTATACCAGCTTACAATTCTTGCATAGTAGTCAGCAAGCTCTTTATATGTGCTGTCGCGTAATTTTGTACTTTGAGTATAATTCCAGAACACCTGGTTTGGGTCTGCCGGATAATTTATCTTTTTATCCCCTTTAAAAAACCAAGATGGAATGGTGCTGAAATTAAGCATGACGGGATGTCCTTTGGTTGCCTCCAAAAAATCAATAGTCATCGGATCGATCAGACTGAAATCCCAGGATGTTTGCTTGGCACTCGGTGGCTCGAGAGCGGCCACTGCAAGCTTGGGATATGGAAGCCAGGGCACATAACGAACGTAATCTGCTTTCATCTCTTTTAAAGCTTTAAAAGAAGCATCATGAATAGTCGAACCTCTCCTAAGCATTGGGTTCACCACGACCTGTAGGGTTGGTACTGATTTTGAAACTAGCAGGGGCTTGTCCCAGTTAACATTCAGGGTTTGAGCCTGGACAGTTGTCAGCAACAGACACATTAAGAAGGCTGCCACACCTGTTTTTTTTACTAAAACATTCATAAACATTTTATTCGGTTAAGATTAAAATAACACTAAGTCATATTAGAAAATCAATGAAAAGACTGCTTCATAGGTCGATCTATGTGTTACAGTTTCTGGTTTGGCAATTGATTCTGAAGTAGAAAACCCATGCTTGTTCACTTCACCGTCAAGTAACCGCTCTTTCATATTGGATCTGTTAATGCTTAGATTTATAAAATGATCTTGTTAAGGGAACTTGATCAACAGTACAAAGGTTAAAAGTTAAATTGTGAACATAATACCTAACTGTATCAATCTTGTCTCATTTTGTCTCAATCTCATCACGGAGGGCATAATTTACCATGCTTGTCGAAAGGTAGCAAAGAATTTGGGTCAGCATAAAGTACCTTTTCTAGTTAATTGGCACCTATTAAAAAAATCAGGCGGATTTTAATTAGAAGTAGTTGGACCGTGGACTACCAGCTTTCCATCTTTTAAAATTTCCATTTTATCAATAAAAACCAGCCGGGTATGTCCCGTAGCTGCTGTTCTACCATGATAGACGCATAGCATATCTTTCCCGTCAGGGGATATAGTAACGCTATTATGACCAGTACCGGTAACGCTCCCACTTTTTTGAAGAACCGGATTATTAGCAGCTTTTTTAAATGGCCCCAGCGGATTTTTCGAAGTGGCATATCCCAGCGCATAATTTTTTCCGTCGAAGTTATTAGCCGAGTACATCATGTAATAGATGTCATTCTTTTTAAAAATGAACGAGCCTTCGGTCCAACGGCGATTCGCCTCATTCGAAGTTACCGACCGGCTTTCCCATTCGGCGATACCCATTTTAACGGGAGGGCGGAGCAACAAGACAGGCTTTCGAACCACACCGCTAAAATCAGGCTTCATTTCTACTCCATACACCCAGCTTTCCTCAATTTCATTATACATACCTCGCTTTTTGGCCCAATTTGCAACTTCACTTTTCACTGGATGCTTATAGCAGCATCTAGAATAATACAGATATGTTTTGCCGTTTTCAAACAAAACATTGGCGTCGATAATAGGATATCCGGGATCGAAAATAGGAGCATTGTTTATATCGATGAAAGGGCCGATAGGTGTATCAGCGACAGCTACTCCAATTTTAAAATTCTCTTTTTCATTACTGGGATTGTGTTTCCATTGAGCACTATAAAACATATAATACTTGCCATTCCGCTTATACACTTCAGGAGCCCAATATGCACCCGCCCCCCAGCCATTCTTATTATTTCCCCAATAAACCTGCCCCTCATTTCTCCAACCTTTAAGATCCTTGGATGAGTACACCGAAAACCCATTTTTGGCACCACCGCCAGTGCCGTACATATAATATTTATCAGTGTCTTTGAGCACGAAGGGGTCGCCGAAAGCAACAGACAAAGGGTTTGAATATTCGGCTTTGTTTTTTCTAGCCGGAGTAACAGTCTGGGCGCTGCAACTATAAAAAACTAATGACCAGGAGATAAACAGATATACAAAGGATTTCATCATAATTATCAGTTTCCGAAAAGGTATGAGACATCCTTTTCAGGGTAAATTCTTATTTTTCAGCGTTGAGTTTCTTGATCAGATTTACCTCATCTTCCCTGTAAGGAGTTCCATCTTTTTTAAATACATCATGAAACCATTCAAGGGGTTGTCCGCCATCTCTAATAGGAGTATCCCATGCATAAATTGTGTTCGATTTACCATCAACAAGTCCCCAGTTTATTGCACCTACATTATTTTTCTTCAGCAAAGGCATAATGGTAGAAAATCTGCTATCGCGGGTTCTGGCCATGTATTCAGTGCAAATCATCGGACGGTTATGCGTTTTCAATAATTCAATTGTCCTTTGATGCATTTTCGGCTCCTCATAATTGTGATAGGTGATGATATCTGAGTTCAGTATCTGGATCTCATTAAGAGCTTCAAAATCCCATCTCCATATTCCAGCACTTATCGGCTGATCCGGATTCACAGCTTTTGCCCACGAAAAAACCGCTTTTAACAATGGAACTGAGGTTTCAAACTTTCCTGAGTTACCTGGTTCATTGTATAGATCCCAAAGTAAAATTCTGTCGTCTTTAGCAAACCGTTTAAGAACGTCTTTTACATATTTTTCTAAGACAGGGAACTTTGAAGGGTCCTTTGAATCAGGATCTCCCGGATCTTGCACCCAACCAGAGTTGTGAATTCCTGGCTTGGGATCCGGTTGTTTTCCAGCAGTCCCCATCTTGTTCCAACAATCATCAAAAAACACAAATATTGTCTTTATTTTGTATTTGTCTGCAATGCTTAAATATTTATCCATACGGGATTTAAAACCTTCCGGATCTTGCTTATATGCGATGCTATGCAGATAAACCCGCATTGTATTAAATCCGATTCCAGCAGCCCATCCTAATTCTTTGTCGATAGTAACTGGATCGAAAGACTCTGCCTGCCACATCTCTAATTGATTAATTGCGCTACTTGGCAAAAAATCCGCACCGCTGATCCAATCTTGTCTGGCGTACCAATTGTGTGCTTTCTCAAGAGACCACCGGGGCCTAAAATCCGCGTCTTTTACGGTTTGAGCGCTTACATTTAAGTTGGTCAGTATAAAAAGGACAAGCCCGAAAAACTTCAGCTTTAGTTTCATATCTTTTAGATTAAACATTATTTCTATTTACGGTCTGATGATGCTTTGATTCTTATTTCGCAGGCTAAAGAATGATCGATCTTCGATCAAAACATTCTAAGCCCGCAATGAATGATTTGCTAATTCTCAGCTTTACTTGGTTTTCTGATCAGCCTTTAGAACACTTATAATCGGAACACCGATAGGAAATTTACTAGTAAAGGTAAATCCTAGCAGAGCAGCGATTGTTTTTGCATGCTGGTTCTGATATAGCTGCCCCGAAGCTTTTATTTCGCCTAAAGATTTAGTATCAGGGCCCATCACAGCGAACCAAATTTCATCGGCATGTGGAATTGTAGCACTATGATTTCGCCATGTACTGCCGTCGCCACGACCATGGTCCACCGCGATATACAGAGTTGTTTGATCTTTGTAAAAAGGGTCGCTCTGAAGGTATTTCCATAGATCGGCAATCATCGCATCATTGTAATGTGCCGCATCCAGATAATAATCATATTTCCCTTGATGGCCAAAAGCATCGGTGTCGATAAAGCTTAACTGAAGCAGTTTAGGATGCTTTTGCTTTAAATACTCTTTAGCCATGAAATAGGTGGTGGCATCAGGCCGCTCCGCCGAGCCAAAGATTTTTGGCAAAAAATATTGTTGTTCATTAAGTACTTTTTGAGTTTCATTCATATCCGGAACATTCAGTGTTTCATAGCCAGCATTCACCGGAAAACCACATCTTTCTTCATTCAAAATTCGATTAAACGCATTCCAGGATGTAAATGCTGCAACCTGATTTTGATATCCCGGCTGTTTATTGATAAACTCTTGTACAGTGATGTTAGGATTTGGACGATAGTTATTTGAATTAACCAGTGTATCCGGATAACCGGTAAACATCTCATTGTATCCCGGATAAGAAAACCAATACCTGTTCTTCACATTTACATAATTTCCAAGATCACGGTTACCATAAATCTGTCCATGTTTAGCAATAGTGTTCCAAACGAATGGCATTAGCTTTTTTCTTCGGTCGTCAATATTGCTAGCCCAATATTTCTTCATCAGACCTGCGGAATCCTGAGAAATATATTGTTTACCAAACAGATACGCAGAATCCGCTCCCCTGAACATTTCTTTCCAGCGATAGCCATCTAAGGTTACAATTATAATTTTATCCGTTTTCGTCGATTGAGCTACCGTTAGCTGACTGATTGCAAGCAACAGCAAAATGATTGAATATCGTTTCATATTAATAATTAATTAGTGCTCCTTTTCTCCTGAAGGTAATTTCATTGGAATACCTGCCGGAACCGGAGTTCCAAAATGAGGACTCCCATCTGCATTCCAGGTAAACTTTTGCAGGCGAAGATCACGTGCCCAACCCGGGCTGGTTGATTTTTTAGCATGATAAAATATCCACCACTCCTTTCCATCTGCTGAAGTAGTGAAACTTGCGTGACCCGTACCAAGCACCTGTGTGGTTCCTTGAAAAACCGGTCCTTTCTTGGCCCAATTAGCAGCGTCCAGCGGCGTTTTAGTAGAATCCTTTAACCTAAGCTGCCCCAGGCGGTATTCTGGCGTCCATGATTCGCGGGTCGAATAGATGATAAAAGTGTTGCCCGCATGTTTTAAAAATGTTGGTCCCTCATTCAAATTCAGCGGCCCTCCGGTTTCCCAACTTTGATCAGGACTTGATATTTTAACGCGATCAGAACTAATTGTCCATGGATTGCTCATTTCGGCAATATAAATATGTTGCGATGTTTTGTCGGTAGTCGAATTCTGCTCCCATCCCGACCATGCCGCATACAGCTTGCCATTAATTTTGGCGACGTTAACATCTATTGCCCAAATAGTTCCGGTTTTATCATTAGGATCACTACCTGTATTAAGAAGTCCCTTATCGATATACTTTCCCTGAGGGTCATCAGTAACAGATTCAAGCACCCCAGATCTTTGATGGATGTACGGAGGCCCGGCTTTACCTGCTGCATAATAGATATACCATTTATTCTTAAAATGGTGCAATTCCGGCGCCCATATCTGGCTGCTGTTCCAACCTGAATCTGGCGCCTGCCAAACGGTAACACGCCCGCCCAAACGGGTTAGTTTGTCGGATTTGCTTACAGAAATCCCTCTGCTGTTTATATTTCCATTACTCTGGCATACATAATATTGATCATTGTATTTAATCACCCAGGGATCTGCACCATTTCCTATCGGATTTGTAAATGTCCCTGAAACAGAACCAATATTAGGTGCAGGCTTGCTTACTGAAGCCTGTTGTGTACTGCAAGAAAAAACAACCAGAAAAAACGCCGGAATAAACAAAGCTTGTTTAATTCCGACTTTCTTATAACTCATCATTGTTTAATTAGCCTTTATGCTTTAGAGTTTACTTGCTCAAATTCTTATATCTCAACAGTGCCTCTGCAAAATAATAGTCAGCGTAAGTAAGAGGCACATCTACTTCAGATTTTCCCGGAAAATTACCAACACTGTGGTTTAATAAAAATCCTTGGCTAGTACCATAAGGAGCGGTGTAGACCGGGGAACATAAAGCACGAAGCATTGTTTCTGCCGCTCCTAAATATTTTTCACTTCTATTTCCGCTGTTATAACCAGCAAGTTCAATTAAGGCCGAGGTAATAAGAGAGCCTGCGGAAACATCCCGTAATGCATTTGGAATTCCAGGAGCATTAAAGTCCCAATAGGGAATTTTATCAGCTGGAAGATTTGGATGATTCAAAATGAAATCAGCAATATGATTAGCCTGATTTAAATATTTTTTATCCTTTGTTTCGCGGTACATCACTGTATAACCGTACAACCCCCAACCCTGGCCCCTGGCCCATGATGATTCATCAGCAGCACCTTGCACTGTTCGCTTTTTCTGAGGCAAGCCTGTTGAAGGGTTATAATTCACTTGGTGATAAGTACTATAATCAGGTCTGAAATGATGTTTAATTGTATTATCGGCATGAGTTACCGCGATTTTATAAAAAGATGAATCGCCGGTTTCTTTGGTAGCCCAGAATAAAAGCTCCAGATTCATCATATTATCAATGATTACAAGAAAATCTGATGGTTTAGAATTCCACGACCGGATACAACCCACCTTTTCATCAAAACGGCTGGCCAGCGAGCGTGCACTGTTCAGCAAAATAGGTTTATATTCCGGCTTAGGATCCAGGCGATCGGCATTGCCGAAGCTGCAGAACATCATAAATCCCAAATCGTGGGTACTTTTGTTAAACTGTTCTTTTTCAAGCAATTTTAATCTATTCAAGGCTTCCTCCTTCAATAGTTGATCATTTGTTGCCTCAGAAAGGTATAAAAGTGTTCCTGGATAAAACCCGCTGCACCACCAATCAGAACCGCTGGTTACCAGTTTACCGTTTTTATCCAAAGACCGCGGAAGTTTGCCTTCAGGAATTTGCTGCATAAAGTATTTATACTGTTTAGCTCCATCCTGGATACTTTTATCTACCACCTCAACTAAATCCTTTTTAGTTTTAAGTGGCTGAATCTGCCGCACCTTACATCCTGTATTCAGGAAAAATACGGAAATGATTAATCCTGAGAAAAATTTAACTTTCATGAATTGTTATATATGTGTTTAATTAAGTCTTGTATTTTTAATCTTCAGAATGGTCAACAGGAAGATCCTGGCCTTTCCAAACTTTTTTAGCCGTCCAGTCTTTGTCTTTTCCTGTCCAGAAGGGATCTGTGGCTGGTAAACCAAGTACAAGAAAAGCTTCAGAACATAAATAAAGGCTACCAGTGGAAATATAAAACTCTCCTATTCCGGGTTGATGTCCATACAAACCGATCTGTAGCCAGCCATTCTTATCAAATGTGCCGGGAGCTTCAATTTGCCTTTTAATCATAGTGTATAACGCGGCTCTCACTTGTTGCGGCTCTACATGTTTAGGCAAGGCTTTCATCCATGCGATTTGAGAAAGTACCTGGAAAGCTCCGAAGCGATAGGCAAGTGAACGACCTATTGGAGGATAGGTTCCTTCGGGAGAAATAAAGCGCTCCTGTACGGCGGCGTATCGTTGTGCACGTTTTAATACTATATCATAATTTTTTTGTGCTGAGGCATTTTTATCAGACTCTAAGAGTGTTTTTGATACATCAAGCAGCATAGGCTGAATGACAAAGCTGTTGTAATAATCAAAGTGAAAATTCGGACCATCGCCATAGGCGCTATCACCTTTATACCAATTCATATGCGATTTAATAGCATAATCAACACGCATTCTGTCGCACTGACCTTCGAATTTTAATAATGCAGCTTCGATTTCAGCGCTAAAAAGCAACCAATTACTATAAGAAGGTGTAATTATTCTGGACGATTTTAATGCAGCAATAACATTCACGCGGGTTTCGGCATCCAAACGTCCCCAGAGCTGATTTGGAGCACGTAACAAACCTTGCGCCAGAAATGCGGCATCGACAAGGGCCTGACCTCCTTTATTGAAATTCATAAAGTCGGCAGCTTTCGGGTCTGTAGCATTCTTAAAAGCCACTACAGATAAGTCGATATATTTTTTTCGAAGTTGTCCCTCTGGGGTATTATCAGGACCCAACTCCAACCAGGGCGCCAAACCTGCCATTAAACGGCCGAAAGCCTCCAAATATGTATGATTCTTTCTGCCTTCCATTTTTGCTTCAACGGGCATTTGCTTTTTAAGCTCATTCTTGCTTAAGGCAATCAATACGGGATCTGCAATCCGTGTTAACGACTTAATTAAATACTCTCTTTCACGTTGCCCATCATCTGGTTTACTGGCTCTTACATCTCCTGCTAGTGCTTTTCCAAAATTGAATTGTATTAGCAAAAGGACAATAATGATTGTTTTGACTTTATTCATATTCTTTCCGATCGGGAGGTCTTTTAAACCTCCTCTAGTTAGTTAAGTGTTAACTCAAGGAGAAGCATTAACATCTCCTTTGTAAGGCACAAATGTTTAATCAATAAATTATTGGCTATGAAATCATTCCTCCTGCATTTGCTCACTTTGCGGGTTATCATATAAGCCTGTATTACCTTTTCGCCAAAGGGGTATTATTTTTTTAATTATTTCCGGCCGGGCAGTAGCAATGTTATTGTTTTCATAAGGATCAGATCTATGATCATATAGCTCATTTACAGGCTCTTCTTTTCTGAAGTACCTGGTAAAACGGTAATCTTCTGTTCGCACCGTTATTCCTTTTCTGAAGTAACTATAAGCTGCATTATCCCAATTGCTGAATTTTGGCTGCTTTAGCAGCGGCGTTAAACTTTTACCATCCGTTTTATACGATTGCTTAATTCCACATAGGTCCATTAAAGTTGGGTATACATCTATCGAACTGACGATTTTATCGCAGGACGCTGCTACAGTACCAGGAACTTTGATAATTAATGGACTCCTTAACGCATATTCTGAAATAGTATGCTTACCCCAAACCCTGTCATCACCTAAATGCCACCCATGATCGCCCCATACAACTACTACGGTGTTTTTATCCAATTTCAACCTCTTTAATTCGGAAAGAACTTTGCCAATTTGTGCATCTACATAACTTACACTTGCGTAATAACCATGGCGAATCTTTCGTGCGTATGCATCAGATAAAGGTTTAAACAAAGAAGCTTTTTCCTCTCCGAGTTTATAAGCATTCAGCTCACTGCTGTTGTGGAAACTGGCGGGATTTACATTTTTGGGAATCCGGGGTGAAGGCGTTAAGGTTATCTTCGACTCATCATATAAATCCCAATATTTTTTTGGGGCATTAAAAGGAAGATGAGGTTTAAAAAAACCTACCCCGAGAAAGAAGGGCTGATTTTTTGCAGCTAAGTCCTGCAACTTACCTACTGCTAAGTTGGCGGTTAAACCATCCACAAAATCTTCATCATTAACGTCAGCATTTTCGTAAGGCTTCACTCGTCCTTTACTTGAGTTTCGATTGTTACCATTAGAATAGCCGAAAAAAGCATTCCAGCCCGTCCCCCATTTGCCTGCATTCAACAACATTTCATTCCAGCTATTGGGCAATTCCAGTTGCGTTCCTCTGGGCTCTAAATATTTATAAACATATCCATCAGGAGAGTGACTAATTTTCCCAATTCCAACAGTATAATATCCATTGTTTCTCAAAGCATGAACAAAAGACTCGGGCACATCTTTTTGATTATGAGCTGCTTTTTTAAATTCCATTGCCTCGTTACTCAAATCGTTTACAGTTCGAGGTAACAAACCGGTAAGAATACTTACTCGGGAAGCTCCGCAGGTTGGAACAGTTACAAATTGCTTTTTGAAAACAACTGCTTTAGAAGCAAACTCGTCGATATTCGGAGATTGAATATAGTTGTTGCCGTAACAGCCAAGTTCCGGCCGCAAATCATCAACAAAAATAAACAGAACATTATATCTGGTTTTCTTTGAGCTTTGTGCTTTTACCTGTAAGCAAGTTGTTGTTAAAAATATAAGGAGAACTATTCCAGCTATTCTGTTCATGCTATTTACTACCTATATTCGAAAGCTATTACCAACCTGGATTTTGGATCATCTTCGGAGATTTCGTAATCTCTTCTCTGTAAATTGGAAGAAGATACATTTCAGGTCTGAAATTCCGTCTGCGACCAGCAGCTTCTACATCTATTTCGTTGTACTGATATGTGGAGCCCGTCTTGGTTATTTTCATGGCTTTATTAAAGCCATTCAAAACATCCATAGCAATCATCCAACGGCGAACATCAAAAAAGCGGTGATCTTCAAAGCCTAATTCTATTCTGCGTTCGTTGCGGATAATCTCTCTCATTTCTTCTTTGGTCATACCGATCTTCAATCCGTACATTCCATCAGTTCCTGCATCTATGCCCGCACGTTCTCTTATTTTTTTTACTGCATTATAAGCTTCAGAAATATTACCGACTTCGTTAATGGCTTCAGCATAATTTAAAATTATCTCTCCATATCGTATCAGTGGCAGGCCTCTTTCTGTCCTTATTCTATTGGCATTAGACGTTTTCTCATCACACATTTTTCTGCAATAATAACCTGTAACGGTCATTACGTTGTATCCATCTTGTGGAGCGCCATCATACGTCCACACATTTTCAAGTGCAGTAGTTTTATTGGAGTATTTACTGCCGTTATAAATAACACTGTAAGCAAATCGAGGATCCCTGTTTAGGTAAGGATTATCTTTATTATAGCCAGAGCCCGGTTCGTTGATTGCTTTTCCGTTTTTCATAGGAAAGCTATTCACAAAGTTTTGAGTGGGATATCCGTAATAACCTCCCGACCGGGAAGGCGGATTATAATACTGCTCGATATCATAGTTGGGAGCCTGGTTGAAAAAGAATATATATTCAGGATTTTTCCGCGTTAAAAAAAGCGTGTAAAAACCATTACCTGGTTTAGAATTATCTAACTGAAGGTCATAATATCCTGATGTCATAACGGCCTTCGCTGCATCTGCAGCTTTTTGCCAGCGTGTATTATCTGTGGTAGGATAGCCAGCCACTTTTATTCTTTCAGCCAGATTCTCCGAATTCCGGTATTGCAGTGTAGACATACCACCATTAAATAAAGGACTGGCGGCATATAAAAGCACTCTGGATTTTAAAGCCAAACATGCTCCTTTAGTGACACGCCCATAATCTCTGTCTTCATATTCATTAGGTTTAGGCAAAAGTTGTTCGCACTCATTCAACTCATTAACTATATAATTCACACATTCTTCATAAGTATTTCTAGGAAGATCTACGTTAGTATATATATCTGAAAACACCGTGTTTCCAATTATAGGCACACCTCCAAAACTCTTAATCAAATATTCATAATACCACGCTCTTAAAAATCGAGCTTCGCCTTCCATCCGTTTCTTTAATGAACTTGATAAGGGTGCGTCCGGCAGGTTTTTTAGAAACATGTTAACCCTTCTAATATTTGTATAGGGTGTTGTCCATTGATCTTTTATAGGAAAGTTACCGGGAGATACAGCACCTGAATATAAAATCACAATACGTTGAGTTCCACCATAAAAACGATATTCCATATCATCAGTCGTGGATTCAAGATTTCCCTGGTTGTCCCAACGTCTTTTTTCAAAGCTGAACTGAGCATCAGAATAGATCCCCGTTAAAAATTGAAATACTTTTGTACTGTCGCTAAATATTTCAGCCTCGGTTAAGTTGGTAAGATCTGTTGTTTTATCCAGGAAATCAGCTTTTCTGCAAGACGCCAGTACGGTGTAAAGCGCCAGACAGACAATTATATATTTTTTCATAAACAATAATTTAGAATCGGTTTCTTAAAAAGTAAGGGATATACCAAGATTAACAGTTCGTTGCGGCGGATAGCTTACCCGGTCATTTCCTGATGATGCTTCTGGATCAAATTGATACAACTTTGTAAG
>CAMLLO010000033.1 GCA_946480915.1 uncultured Sphingobacteriaceae bacterium
GTGTAATCACCTCACCCTTGATCCCTCTCCTCAAGGAGAGGGTGTTGGCGCTTTAACCGGGATGGCGGCTAGCTTGTATTGGCGCCTGAGAATAATGTTGTTAAAATTTCAATCGTTGTGTTATACGCCTCTGGTTCCCTTCTCCTGGAGGAGAAGGGTTAGGGATGAGGTGATAAGATAATCGTGTAATCACCTCACCCTTGATCCCTCTCCTCAAGGAGAGGGTGTTGGCGCTTTAGCCGGTATGGCGCTTAAAGTAAAAATGTTGTTTAAAAGCTTAATCGTTGTGTTACCTGCCTTTGGTTCCCTTCTCCTGGAGGAGAAGGGTTAGGGATGAGGTGATAAGATGATTGTGTAATCACCTCACCCTTGATCCCTCTCCTCAAGGAGAGGGTGTTGGCGCTTTAGCCGGTATGGCGCCTAAGAAAAAATGTTGTTAAAAGTTCAATCGTTGTATTACCCGCCTCTGGTTTCCTTCTCCTGGAGGAGAAGGGTTAGGGATGAGGTGATAAGATGATCGTGTAACCACCTCCGCCTTCGGCACCTCCGCCAGCGGAGGACAGCATAAGGCCTATCACTATGGCACTGAAATTACTTCCTCTTCAACCATTCCTCGGGCACCGGAACAATACAGATATTCATGGATTTATTATCCGCCGAAAGCATTGCAGATTGAATTTCAATTCTTGTGCCGTCGGGACTAAAGGTCGGGTGAATATGATCTGCCGCAGTTGCTTTATGTCCGGTTGTAAGCGGAATCATTTCCCGGGTTTTTCTGTCTATAAGATATAAGGTGCGTGAAAAGTCGTCGCCGGTAGCAAATCTGCCATCGGGCGAACCGTGAACGTGCCACAATCCGCTTCCGCTGGGTGTTTGACCAACAATAGTCATTTCGCGGGTCCTCAGATTTACAATACCTAAACCGGTTGGTTTCTCACGGGTTCCGGATGGTCCCCAAGCTTCTTCCTGCCCCGGATTCGGGCCGCTGACGGCTGTTGCCGGAGCATTTATTCCGGTATTGGTAACGCCTGGAATTTTTCTGTGCCCCATAATAGCAATGGCTACTTCGTCGCGTGAAATAACGGCTTCGTGGGTTACCCATTCGTAGTCGGCTTCCGGATAAAGGGGGCGCAGGCCCGTACCGTCTGACATCACCGTCCAGGTGCGTTGCGGCGATTTGCCACCGGTTTCCCAACAGAAAACAATTTCTCCCGGATACCATGGATTAGACTGGATATGCCCTACCTGAAATGGCACGGAAACTACATGCTTCAGTGCACCACTGCGAATATTCATACTCGAAATTCCAGCGGGTCCAGCTCCCATCTTACGGGGGCCGAAAGCTTCGGCTATTTTTGTTCCAGGAGCAAGATATTTGGCGGACTCCTCTTTTCCAACTCTAAAGTAAACTACCTCTTCACCGCCATCCAGGGCTAAATCTCCGCTCGCTCCCATTTCGGTTGGTGTTGTGCCGCAAACCCGTTCGTACGCAGATTTTTTTCGCGTTTTACCTGCTTCACTGTCGGCAAAAACCTTCGCTAGATCTACTTCGATCACATCCATAGAGCGATTGCTATTTTGTCGCCGAAGGGCTTGTTGAGCAGTGTCGGGCGTACGTGTAGTATTATGATTGCGCAAAAAGTACAATTTCATTGATTTTTGAGCGATGCAAAGCGCCCCGCTATATCCACCTTCGGTTACTTGAACAAGGTCTCCTGTTTTTTCATTCACAGCCATAGCCTCACCCGGTACCCGTCCCGACCTGAAGATTAACCATTTGCCGTCGGCTGTCCATTGCGGATGCGTTGGATATATTTTGCTGTCGCCGCCCGGAGTACTGGTTAAAAAGGTAAGCATGGTGCCGGTAACAGGATCTTTAACTATCTTACGTTCTGAGGGGAACCTCTTCCCTATTTGTGAATAGGAAGATGAAAAAACGAACAGTGTGGTGCACAAGGTCACAGTAAAAAATAAAAGCAGCGGCCGCCTTACTATCATATCATATTTTGTTAATACCTGGAATCTGAATTAATTGGCAATCGAAATTACGAACAATATGATGCCAGTACCAGAATCTCACGTATCATTTCTGTTATGTGGTATCCATCAGCACCAGGGATTAAGAGACCCAATATTTAGAATATCATTCAGTTATAACCAAATAGATAGTCTGCCGTATAACAAAAAGTATATTCCCTATTGAAAATTATATCTGTGCCAACGTTGCATAAAGGTTTTATCAGGGAATTTCATAAATTGTGATTTAACCAATTTACAAAAGTTGAGACATAGCGATACCGCAGAAGCAATAGATCTGCTATTACATAAAAGACTCAGAATTTTTACACTGATTACTATTATTGGTATAATAGCAGCCGGAGTTTTGGTGGTAATCGGGTGGCAATTCGACCTTACTTTTTTTGTAAGTCCATCTAATGAAATTATCAATCCCACAACAGCACTGCTGGCAATTGCCTGCGGACTAGCCCTGTTATTAATATGGAAAGCGGACGGAGCTTATCCATATATTCTGCTGGCTCAGGCCTTATCATTATTTGTAATAATTATTACCGTATTAAAGCTCTCAGGGCGTTTTCATTTTCATGAGTTCAATGTTGACTACTTAATTTTTTCGCAAAAGCTGGAAGCTTATACCAGGGGAATGGGCTCAGACAAAAACCTGGCTTTAATTCGTAGCAATACCGCATTTGCGTTCCTAATCATCGGCATCTCATTGTTTTCATTTTCCTTTAAAAGATCATTTCTTTCGCAGGCCCTAGCCTTTATAAGTGCTTTAATCGCTGTTCTTTCGCTGATTGGTTATTTGCATGACATACCTGAGTTTGCTTTACCTTTTCATAACTCTACAATAACTATACCGGGGACTATTTGCGTACTTACACTGTCTGTTTTAATATTATTAGCTGGTAAAGACAAAGGCTATATGGCCGAAATTATGAGCCCTTATAGCGGAGGGAAAATAGCAAGAATACTGATTCCAATGATCCTTTTTGCTCCTTTAATACTTGATACTTTACGTTTTTATGGCGAAAAGGCAGGCATGTTTTCTCCATCGGTCGGATTAGTATTACTCTTTTGTACGATACTTATAATTTCGCTTTTCTCGATTCTCAGCTCAATAAGAGTTGCTAACAGAATTGATTTAAATCTTGAAACAGAAATAGATGAGCGGGAAAAAGCTGAGATCGAAATCAGAAATAACACCTTGTTTTTGGAAACAGTGCTGGAAAATATTCCGAACATGATTTTTGTAAAAAGTGGCAAGGACTTAAGTTTCGTTGCCCTAAATAAAGCGGGGGAGAAAATCTTGGGTGTTCCGAAAGAGGAATATATCGGTAAAACTGATGGCGACCTTTTTCCTGCCGACCAGGCAGAGTTTTTTAAACAAAAAGACTGGGAAACCTTCAGAACGGGCGCTATTGTGATAGTTGAAGAGGAACCAATATTGACGCCTTCGGGGCAACGCTGGCTAAGAACCCAAAAAATTCCTGTAAATGATGCGCAAGGACAGCCATTATACCTGGTTGGAATTTCGGAGGATATTACCGAAACAAAACTTCAACAAGACAAAATCAAACAATTTTATGCTGAGTTAGAGCAGAAAGTTAAAGAACGAACGGAAGAATTATCGAAAAGTGAAAAGCGTTTCAGGGCATTGATTGAAAACAGTACAGATTGTATAACTATCTCAAATGCTTCGTCCCTAATAATGTATGAAAGTCCGGCCGTGGAACGGATGACCGGCTATCTATTGGAGGAAAGATCCGGAAAATTACTGTTCGGGAATGTACACCCGGATGATGTCCTCGACTGTGAAAAACTTTATGACGAGTTATTGAGAAATCCGGGGAAACCTATCTTTCAGCAATATAGAATACGCCATAAAAACGGGGAATATCGATGGGTTGAAGGCATGGCAACCAATTTACTCCATGATGAAAGCGTTAAAGCCACGATATTCAACTATCGAGATGTAACCGAACGAAAACACCATGAACAGGAAAGGGAATTACTGATACAGGAGTTAACCACCCACAATAAAGATCTTCGTCAGTTTTCGTATATAACATCGCACAACCTAAGGGCTCCTTTATCTAATTTATTAGGTCTGTTAACCTTGATCGACTTTAAGAGTATTGAAGACCCTACTTTAAAAGAAATACTTGAAGGCTTTGATACGTCGACAAACTCATTAAATGATACCATAAATGATTTGTTGAAAATCTTGCACATCAAAGAAACTAAGGGGATAAATCAGGAAAAAGTTCCTTTACTGGGGCTATTTGAAAAAGTGTCTGCCCAGGTTTCGAACCTGATAGATGAGATTGAGCCGGAGATAGAACATAATTTTGGTCCAACTGCGATTATCAGTTTTAACAGAGCTTATTTAGAAAGCATTTTCCTTAATTTGTTAACCAATGCGATTAAGTATCGCTCTGATAAGCGAAAACTATCGCTAATGCTTAAAATGAGAGAATCTGAAAACAAAACAATAATTACTTTTCAGGATAATGGAATTGGCCTCGATCTGGAGAAATGCGGGTCGAAGGTATTCGGTTTATACCAGCGCTTTCATAATCATCCGGATAGTAAAGGATTAGGCTTATATTTGGTTAAATCACAAATGGAAGCCTTGGGCGGAAATATCGAAATAGAAAGTGTAGTTGATGAAGGAACGAGGTTTACCTTAACTTTTAATAAATTATATGACCAAAATCTTTTTAATTGATGATGATAGCGTTGCTCTGATGATCAATTCGAAACTAATTGAAAGAGTACTGCCGGGCACAAAAACCGTGTCGGCATTAAATGGAAGTGACGCAATAAATTGCTACGAGAATTGGCTGGACGAAACAGAAGCTATTCAGGCTCATCCTGACCTGGTTCTTCTTGATTTAAATATGCCCATCATGGATGGCTGGGACTTTTTAGAAGAGTTTTCAAAGCCCAGGTTCAGCCCTTTTAGTAAAACCAAGGTGGTGATTTTGTCCTCGTCAATAGATCCTGCTGACCTTGAAAGATCCAAGCAATATCCTGTAGTAGTAGATTTTATTGCCAAGCCGGTAACGATGGAAATACTTGAGCATTATAAGCAACAGTATTCTTAAACCTATAAAGTATTGCCCGCACAAAGCATGCGGGCAATGTTATTAATGTGCGGTACGAAGTTTATTGGCCTGCTGGCATATTCTGAAAACAGAGGGCATTTCTTAGAATCGCTGTCTAAGAGAAACTGTCGGCTGCATGCGTTCATTAGAAAATCCCGCAACGGCCCGTATGAAAAAGCGATTAAAGGGACTCATATAAATTCCCCCTCCATAACCATGATGAATGGAATTAGACTGGTCGTTTTTTACCCACACTCTTCCCACGTCATAAAAGCCGATCAGTCCGATTTTTCCCGGAAGGAGATAGTGCATGAAGTTGGGAACCGCCACACGGGCTTCTAAGTTATTAAACAGCAAGTGGTCGCCTGCAAAGCGAAACTTTCTAAACCCCAGTAAATTGTCTTGGCTGCCCAGGAAGGCACTTTGATAAAAAGCTGTTTTACCCGTAGTAAAGCCAGCACCTGTGCGGTTGGCAAGGACAATCTTCCCTTCACTATCGAGTGATTTATAAAAGGAGAACTGCGGAAATATCTGTGCATAAGACGATGAATACGTGTTTATCCCTTCATATCCATGCATACGGATGTTAAAATTCAAGCCTTTGGTTGGAAAAATCTTATGATCCCGCGTATCCCAGTTGAAATTTAGAAAAAGCCCGGCATGCGCTTTATTTGCCGGCAAATTGATGTACTGGCTTGTTACATTTTCAGTATTGATATATCTTCCAGAATTTTCTTCCGGACTAAACGTAAAATATTGAAATGAGGGGCCCGCACTCACTGTAATATCATTTTTCAAGTGGAAACGAAATGCCGGGTCAATCTGGTAGAGAGAGAAGTTAGCCCTGTAATAAACAGCGAAGTCGGAATTTTGATCAAAAAAAGTATCGTTTCCACGGCCAAAAAAGTTAAGAATATTGCCTTTTATATCCGCAAGTCCGTCAATAATAAAATCGGTGTTTTTAAAAACCGAAAGCCATTCTGCATTATATTGAAACGTTAAGGCTGGCGAACCCAAACTTTTGATTGCCGATATTTTTTGTTTACTGGCATAGGGATCTTTTCGAAAACCAAGTTTTTTGATGGTGTAAGCTAAGCCCAGGAAAAGCCCGTCAACAGAGCGCAGGTCTACAGCAGGAGAAAAGTGTGTTGAGTGGAGATATAAGTTACTTAACGTTTTTTGAGTATTTAGCGTGTCGTTTGAGAGATGCTTTTTAAAATGGTTCCCCGCATCAAAAAACTTATCGCCATCGAGGTTTTCGTATAAGTCAACCCGATTTTTTGATGCTTTTACATCGTATGTTTTTTGCCCCTCGCCTCCTATAATCCGGATTTTAATATCGCTGTTTGGAATGTTAACTTTAACACTATCATTCCCTTTGCCAATAAAGATCCTGATTTCTTTGGTTATATCCGGCTGAAAAGTGTTGTTAAAAAGTGTCTTTTCATGCCCTTGCTCTGCCAGCTTGCTAATATTAACGTTTACTCCTTGATTTTCCAGCTCCCGAATTTGGATAAATTCCGTTTTATCCGACATACGGATGTCGACAGTCCGGTATAAAAACCGGTAATAAGTATCCATGGCCTCGACCATATGGTCTCGACGGCTTTTGAGGTTTTCAAAGATCCAGTCTCTTCTGAAATTTATGGATGAGGGCAATTTATCTACCGCACTTAACAAAACTTTATCGGGTAGGGCCGCTACGAAATCCCGCGTCATTTGCATCCATTCCTTGTGAGTATACGAGTTGAGAAGCTGTTGATTGAGTTTGCTGGTGTTAATAAAGAATGTATTAACGTCGTTATAATTTGCTCGAAAACCTTCGAGGAACGATATAAGCGTTACCTCAGATGCAGCTTTAGGTATTATGCCCTGATTTATATATAAAGCCTGGTCACGATCTTGTTCCACGGCAAGAAACTGATTATCCGGGCCTTGTTGTTTGCTCACCCATCTCCATTGGTCTTCGTGCCTGCCCCAATCGGCAAGGAGTAAATCTAAAAGCCGTGCCCTGAAAAACACCGCAGTATCTACTGTATTGCCGTTGTCTGCGTCAAGCTTCTTGAGCATATCAAGAGTGTTGTATGAATCGCCATAAGGTTCGCGTTTCTCTAAAAGACACACAGAGCCTGCGAAATCCTTTCCGAAACTGCCAAGCAATTTATCCGGCGCAACTAAACCGATAGTGGGTGTGGTATACGGGATATTTACGGCACTGGCTAAAACTGGAACTATTAGTGCCGAATATGGGTGCTGGGCTGAAAAATGGTCCTCTATCCACTTTGCGTACATAGATCCCCGAAGGGTTTCGGGTGTCAGACCTTGAGATTGTTTTTCAACCTTACGTAATACCCACACTTTTCCCGTATTATCTTCCAGCTGCAATGACTGAGTTTGATAGCTGCTATCTGCTTTAGTAGGTTTTAATCCTCCGGCGATTTCAGATATTTTCAGCAAGGGAAGTTTCGTTGATGCTGCCCATTCTCTTCGATAGTTCTCACCAAAAAACTTCCTATGAGATTCGGAAACACTGTTATATGATGGATGGATCCGGACTTCTGTACTGTCTTTTATCGTCAGCTTATTTTGTGCATGACATACAGAGATGACACTTGAAAGAGTTAGAAAAGTGATAAGTATTTTGATCATTTCGATTATCTAAAGACATTAAGCTAAACACCATAATGTTGACAGTGTTTTAAACTGCTATATACGCGAATTTTTTAGATTTATAGCCAAGCCTCAGGCAATACAAACAGCTGAGAAAAAATAGTGTTAATGTTTTATAATAGCTTTGAATGACAGCTTTCAGAAAACGCGTTCTCTTTTATCTTCTGACTTTTTTGTTTCTGGCTTTTCTCGGTCTTACTACTTTAGTCTATGTGTTTCCGAATTCGATACTTATCGATAAAGAATTCTCTGAAGAAGTTCAGGAACATCAGAATTTATTTCTGGATGTTTTGATGAAAAGCATTAGTGAAGTGGGAATTTACCCGTATTCGGTAATTATGGTACTCTTCACGGCTTTACTGTTCTGCTTGTTTAAATTTAAAAAAGAAGCAATCTATATTTCTGCCACACTTCTTTCTGGCGTAGTAAGTTCAGTCTTAAAAATAATAATCAACAGGCCGCGGCCGACGAACGATTTAGTAAGGATAGTCGTGGAAACCAAGCGGCAAAGCTTTCCAAGCGGACATGTGCTTTTTTATGTAGTATTCTTTGGTTTTATAGCCATGCTCATGTATTATCTTAAATCTATACCTAAAAGCATTCGATTAGTATTTGGAATAATTTCTCTATTTTTCATTTTCACAATTCCGTTTTCAAGGGTCTACCTTGGTGCGCACTGGTTCACAGATGTTTTAGCGGGCTTTTTATTCGGATTGCTGTGTTTATTGATTTTAGGATACCTTTATTTACGCAAGCCTGATAAGCCATCTTCCTGACCAGTTTAAGGAATTTATTATTTAAAAGAGTTTTCATAACCATTTAGCTCAGTATTCCGTACAAAGGAGACTTTATAGAGTTTTCACTCATAGAGTTTCTAAAACTTAGATTAATGGAATCAAAAATTTTATCCTCCACAGGTTTTTTGCATCAGTTTAGTGTCGAAGAACTTTATGTGTTAACTACCCATTGGATGTCTGACATCGTTTTTTTTGAACAGGAGATTAACTATTTTCAATCGCTTATTGTGCGATATTTCCTGCCCAATGTAGGAGAGGGTAATATGATGTTAATTAAAAGTCTGGCAAGTCATTTTGAATCTCTTGATATGCGCAAAGAGCAGCTCCGGAAAAATGTTGTCGAGCATCAAAGCCGCTTAAGTGAGCTGCTTGACATAAGCCATGTTGAAAATGAGTCGGAGCTGAATGTACTGCATTCAGACCTTGAAGGAAAACTATTTGACTTTATAAAAGCTTTACGTCAGATAAAACTAGAGTTTTTTAATGCTACCAAGTTTAGTGGACAGGCAAAAAGACCAATTGCTGGCTAGTGCCGGCAATATTATCTAAGGCTGGCAGATTTCCGTAAGACTTTACTTCTTATAATTCCACTCTACACCGCTGGTTCGAAAAGGAACAGTCGGAAGACCTGCCGCATTTACCAGATTAGGCATCGCTTTTTCATCCCAGGCGAAACGGACATTTTCGGGCTTTGAAACTTCCGGTGCCGACACGATCACTTTTTTACCTTCAATAACAGCGGTAGCAGGAACGAAGTTGCCGTCTTTCGCGGCCACGCTAAACCATGTTAATTCCTTTCCATCCGAACTTTTTAATCCTGCAGCGTTCTTAAATGCTAAGATGGCTTTCCCTTTCCTGACTTTCATTCGCCTAAAGGTTGGACCGCTGCTTTGCAGCCTCTTTTTATAATCTTTATCTAAAGCAATTAAGGCCAGACGTCTGCCTACCTCCCATTTGTAGGAAGGGTGAATATCTGCCAGGTTATCTACCAGATCGGTCGTTACCACCATTCCTGTGTATGGAATCTTTAAAGACTGCGTTTGCGATTCCCAGAATTCTGCCAGGGTCTCGGGCGTGTGGCTAAGCTTATCTTTCCGCTTAGTATAGTAATAGGGTGCAATTTGTACCGAGTAAAAGGGCAGTTTGTCATCCCCCCATTTTTTACGCCACCCCTCAATCAGGGCTTGCATCTTGTCGGCATATTTCATTCCAGCCTGGTCATGGACCATAAGATTCGATTCACCCTGATACCATAAAAACCCTCGTAAAGCAAATGGCGCTAAGGGTGAGATCATGCTGTTATAATTTTTCCCTACAGGCGAATTATCCATAATTACAGGATTTTTCGCTACGTCAGCAGCAAATGCAGGTAACGATTTGTATGCCTCTGCAGGGGTCCATGGCTCTATACGGCTTCCGCCCCATGATGACGAGATAATGCCAACCGGGATGTGCATCTCTTTTTGAATGTTCTTTGCAAAATAAAATCCCGCTGCAGAGATTCTTTCCAGGGCCTCTCCGCTGGCTTCATTCCAGCCATTCGAGGTTACATCGGGCAAACTTAGCTTTTTCTCAACCTGAAACAATCGGATGTTGGGATAGCTATTCTTTAACTCTAATTCAGCGCTATCTATCCCACGCGCAGGCTTTGCATATTTGTAAAGCGCACGATTCAAGGGATATTCCATGTTCGACTGTCCGGAACACAACCAAACCTCGCCAACCAATAAATTGGAAAGAGTTATGATATTGCTGGCGCGTATGGTCATTTCCTGAGGTTTGTCATTCGCCTTTAAGGGTGATAAAAGAACTTTCCAATAGCCCGATGTATCTGCTTTAGTTGTTTTCTGTTGCCCGGCGAAACTTACCGTCACGCTTTCTCCGGAATTTGCCCAACCCCATATTGGCACTACCTTATCTCGTTGTAAAACCATATTGCTGCCAAGAATCTTTGGCAAACGGACCTGTGCAGTAACAAGAGACTGGCATACAAAGTATAGGACGAAAAGTGTCAGAGATTGTAGTTTCATAAACAATAGGGAGGTTTAAGCTTCAAATATAGGAAAATGTAATTCCTGGCCAGATTTGTAATCTATATTTTGCAGTCGGGAAAACACCCAACGAGGTTTTACTTACAATTCCATTATTTAGATGTGTTTTTTATTGAGTTTTCCATTAATATAAACTCTGTTTGCCTTTATTTGTAAAAAATAGAAAAGAGAGAACAACCATATGTTAATACCCATTTTTATTGTAATTCTGCTAATTGTCTTTGGATATATCTTCTTGCATCGGCCGCAGTTTGGTAAGATTTCTACCGGCCGGCGGCTGGAGAGGATCAAAGCGTCGCCTAATTATAAAGACGGGAAATTTCAGAATCTTAGTATTACGCCTGACTTAACTGAAGGAGTAACTTATTTCCAGGTGCTGAGAGAGGTTGTTTTTAATAAAAGTAAAAGCGTAAGACCACCAGCGATTTTACCATCGACAAAAACCAACCTGTTAAATTTAGACCCGGCAGAAGATGTACTGGTATGGTTTGGCCACTCATCCTATTTCATCCAGATAGACGGAAAGAAAATCCTTGTGGACCCGATCTTTAGCGGACGGTCTTCTCCCGTTAAATTCACAACCAAAAGTTATAAAGGCAGTGATGTTTATTCTGCAGAGGATTTACCGGAAATTGATTACTTATTTATCTCTCATGACCACTGGGATCATTTGGATTACGAAACGGTAACAAAGCTAAAGCCTAACATCAGAAAAGTTATTACAGGCTTGGGCGTAGGTGCACACCTCGAACATTGGGGATATTCAAAAGATATAATCGTAGAATGCGATTGGAATGAAGAACTGGATCTGGGTGCAGGATTTAAAGTGAATACGACACCTGCCAGGCATTTTTCTGGTCGTGGCTTAAAAAGGAATCAGGTGCTATGGCTGTCTTTTGTTTTAAGCACTCCCTCTATGAAGTTGTACTTCGGCGGCGATTCCGGATACGATACTCACTTTAAAACTATTGGAAATTCATTTGGACCGATTGATCTCGCAATTTTAGAATGCGGACAATATGATAGCCATTGGAAATACATCCACATGCACCCGGATGAAATAGTTCAGGCTGCAATAGATTTGAAAGCCAAAATGTTATTACCGGTGCATTGGGCCAAATTCGCACTTGCTAAACATGCATGGGATGAACCCATAACGAGGGTAACAGAGGAATGTGAAAAACGGAGTGTTCCGGTTTTGCATCCGATGATAGGTGAGGCCATCTACCTGAAAAATATTAAAGAGTTTACAGCATGGTGGTTAAATGTAAAATAGCATCATTTTGAGTTTAGAGGATCAGGCATCGGTGTATAGAAAATACTACATTTCATTAATTTAAACAGATCTAAAATAATGAAAATCATCACTGGCATAGAATTGGCAATCCAATTTTTATGGAAAAGAAAACTAACTTAAGCAGCGCAGACAAGCTTTTAAAAGCTATCCTTTCAGATGATCTTAGAAAATTCAGAGCAAAACAACAAAAACGATGTGCGATAAGCAAGGCTTCCTAAAGGGCTTTGCTTTATAAAAATCTAAAGAGCTTAATAAAGCTCTTTTTTTGTTTAATGATCTTTTTTTCAAAAATGCTTTGTATGTTCGTACGTGAAAGGCTTGTTTCCAAATAACAGCATCCTTTCTTTATTGCTCCCGTATAAGAGTAATTCTTTTCCCCCAAGGGCAAAAAAACGAAATGAGTAAAGTTACTTCCAAAAGTGTAAACATATTTTTGGCATTGGATAAAAATGCTCTCATCGGCTATTTTAACCCACATGATATTTCGCCCATTTATAAGCGCCAGCTGGGAGTTAAATTCGAACAATATATTCGGCAATCTGTAAAGTCATGCAAGCGTTATGATCCGGTATTTTTTAAATTAACCAGCAACAGTAAAGTAGATGAGCAATTTGCAGGGCCGTTGATGTATGCTGTTCGCAGGCATTTTTCCGAAAGAAGAGATGAAGAAGTTGCGGCTTTTAGCCGATTTAAACGTCGTAATTATGGAATAATTTTCGTGAGTTTGATAATCGTTGCGATTTTAAATTTCTTGTTGCCAGCAATAATTTCAAAAGAGCTCGCTAACGAATCGGGCTTAACTCATTTTATCGACGTGTTTAGCTTCGTGATATTTTATCACCCTTTAACCGAGCTCTTATTTAACTGGAATCCTTTTCTGAAAAGAATTCATCTCTTAAATAAATTGATAAAGGCGGAAGCGATTATAGTGCCGGGTAATGATAAATCCGGACATGTTTCTAATAACTTTGATGAGTACGAATGTCGGGAAGAAAGCGAAATGGAGCGAGTATTTTAGGGCATTGAAAAAATATCAAGTTCTTTTTCCTTGCTAAGATAACTTCTTCTCAACAGCGACGTGGTATTCTGGATCCTCCAGGATATTTACATCAATCAGGTCTTCTGCATTTTTTAGCAATAATCTGCAATCCGGACTGAGATGTTTTAGATGCAGTTTCTTGTTTGCAGTGCGGTAGCGTTCTGTAAGCTTACTCAGCGCTTCAATGCCCGACATATCGGCGACGCGGCTATCTTTGAAATCTATGATCACCTGATCAGGGTCATTTACAACATCAAATTTCTCATTAAAACTTGCTACTGATCCAAAGAAAAGTGGTCCGTAAATTTCATAATGTTTCGTACCATCTTCATCCAGGAATTTCCGGACTCGAATTCTTTTAGCGCTTTCCCACGCAAATACTAATGCTGAAATGATTACGCCAATTAAAACGGCCAGGGCCAGGTTATGCAGCCAAATAGTAATCAAGGTGACAGCGAAGCATACAAATACGTCAGCCCTGGGCATTTTATTTACGATCTTTAAACTTATCCATTCAAAGGTTCCTACAGCAACCATAATCATAACGCCTGTAAGCGCTGCCATTGGAAGCCGTTCGATTACCGGCGCGCCTACCAAAATAACCGTTAGAATGGTTAGGGCGGCAATAATTGCCGATAAGCGTGCGCGAGCCCCGGCAGAAAGATTAACCAGCGTTTGAGCGATCATCGGACAACCTCCCATTCCGGAAAAGAAGCCATTTAAAATATTGGCACTTCCCTGGGCTATGCATTCTTTATTGCCGCGGCCACGGGTTCCGGTAATCTCATCCACCAGGTTAAGTGTTAGCAAGCCTTCTGTAAGGCCCACCCCTGCCATAATTAAGGCATATGGAAAAATAATAGCTAATGTCTGAAAACTGAAAGGCACCTGCGGAATATGGAAAGGTGGAAAGCCTCCATTTACAGATGCTATATCTTTTACTGTTTTGGTATCTATATGAAAGCCTAACACAATTCCAAAAACTACCAGAATAGCCAGCAGCGAAGCAGGTACGGCCTTTGTAACCTTTGGCACTAATACAACCAGGACAATTGTTAGTGCGGTTAAACCAGCCATAGTATACAAATTATCTCCCGATAACCAGGTTGATCGTCCATTAGCAATGGTTTTAAATTGCTCAAGTTGTGCCATGAAAATAATCACTGCCAAGCCATTTACAAATCCGTACATCACGGGTTGTGGCACCAGGCGTATAAACTTTCCAAATTTTAAAAATCCTACTAAAAGTTGAACCACGCCGGCTAATGCCACCGCAGCAAACATATATTCGATGCCATGAGATGAAATCAGCGACATAAGCACAACAACCGTTGCTCCGGCTCCACCTGAAATTAAGCCCGGCCTTCCGCCTAAGATTGCAGTAACCAGGCCCATTATAAATGCTGCATACAAGCCTGTTAAGGGTGGTAAACCTGCTAATATGGCAAATGATAAAGATTCTGGCATCATTGTCATAGCAACCGTAAGCCCAGACAGTATTTCTACCTTATAATCTACTTTTTGGTTAAAATCGAACAGGCGTAAATACGACTTCATCTTAGGATCAATTTAAAAAGCTGCAAAGGTAGGCAAAAATGCACTCCAGTTTCTTCCTGATGAATGTCGCGCCCGATTGAGTTTCTACGTAAGCTTATCAGGGATGGAACTATTAGGCCGATTATCTGTTATGGAAAATACCTATGTCAATCATCCAATTAAAACACACAAAAATTATTGAACATGAAAAAATTAATCACAGCAGCTATTTTAGTATTTGTTACAATTTCGGGTTTTGCTCAGAATGTTGATACGAGGAGGAAAATTGAAGTCTCAGGATCCGCTGAAGCGGAAGTTACACCTGATATAATTTATGTAGGAATATCACTTAAAGAGTATTTTCGTGATAATGCCAATAAAAGAAAAGTTGAAATTGAGGAACTAGAGCGCCAATTACAGAAGGCAGTTATGGATGCGGGAATCCCAAAAGAAAACTTTACTATTAACAACATTTCAAGTTATAACTACGCATTTGAAAAAAAGAAAAACCCTGAATTTTTAGCAAGAAAGCAGTACCGCATCAAGGTTACCGATTTAAACAAGTTTAACCAGATATTAAGTGCAGTTGAACCAAGAGCGGTGGAATATACGAATGTTGAAAGCTACGATTACTCTAAAATTGAAACGCTAAAGCAAGAGCTTAAAATAAAAGCGCTTCGAGCTGCAAAAGATAAAGCCTCTTACCTGGCCGCTGCTCTTAACGATAAAGTTGGAGATGCACTCGAGATACAGGAAATCAATAATGAATATTACCCGCAGCCAATGTACAGAGCCAATGCAACAATGCGCATGGACAAAGGGATGGCTAGCGCAGAGATGGCTCCTATGCCCGAAATCGATTTCAAGAAGATTAAGTTAAATTACCAGATGAGGGCAATATTTGAATTAAAGAATTAAGCTTAAGAAGCTTATCTCAAATTTGCCAGGAGTCGGTTAAAAGGAAGTTCTCAAGTGTTTATAAAACACTTGAGAATTAATTATTGTTGCAATACGTTGCTTAATAAGTTTTCCAACTCATCTAAATCGAACGGTTTGGCCAGATAGGTATCGGCCCCGGCTTCCTCTGCTAAGGTTGCCACATCATTATTCGCCGAAAAATATATCACCGGAATATCTTTATATTTCGGATGGCTTTTTATCAGCTGCGTTGCTACTTTACCCCCAGAATCCGGAATCCAATTATCCATCAAAATTATATCCGGCTGGGTTTCTTCAATATCCTCGAGGATATTCGCACAAGTGGTTCGGGTATTAATTTTCCAACCCTTCTCTTCCAGCAGATAAGTTAAAATACTTAATATATCTACATCGTCATCAAAAACTAATACACTCTTTTCCATCAGTGAGGTAAAAATATAACAAATAAATTATTTCTGCAAAATCTTAATTTATAATATAATTGAAATAGCGCGGCAGTAGCAAATAGCCCATCCGTACTGATGAACTCCCGACGAATAATAGGGAGTACCTGGTCCTTAGCTGGTTTAAAATTTAAAATCCGGAATGTATAATTTTTTCAGGTATAGATATATGCCAGACGCTAGTAGAAACGCGGCGTCGCTCACTGATAGATACTGAACTAATGACGTGAATAGTTGAGGACTTTATTGAGACCAAGCAAATTCAGAGGGTCTTCTTTCTCTGGGATTAATCTGATAATATAAAAAAGAGCACCTTCTCATACAGCCCGATTTGTTCGGGCTTTGAGAGGCATTGATTCATCAGATACGATAACGCAGTGAAATGGTATTACCAATTGCCTGAATTAACTCTTTTAAAACTGGATTTGAGGATTCTTTTTGACTCCAGCCACTCTGGTCCTTTTTGCAAAGAGTTACAGTGGTTCCCTGAAGTAAAATTTGTGACTCTATCGTTCTATCAACCTGGTTTAATTTAATCAGTTGAAAATGGAACTTTGATCCGGCCACACTAATTGTAAATGTTTGTCCCATAGTTTATATTGGTCTTATATTAAATAATAACATGAGCCAGGACTTCTTGTTTGAGTCGTTCCAGCGAATAAATTAAATTTGGGGTAAAGGCCGGCCTTTCTAAAAATAAAGAATCGTTTGTCAAATATGTTTAAAACCAGCTAAAAACCCATGCAAAAAGCTTCCAGACAAGAAATAAAAATAAAATGAAGAGTACGATTAAGACAATCACTGCCGTTGTCCAAACACTCTTTCCGCTCCCCTGGTATCTGCCTTCTTCGTAATGCTCTTTTAGGAGCCTGATGTTTTTTGAATTGGCCTTATAAAAAAAGTCGAAGATTTGGCCTATAACCGGAATTGCGCCAATTGTAGCATCCAGTATTGCATTTATCGTCATTAAAGCCACTATTTTACCGCTAGCCCCATTTTTTGCCATAGTTAATATTAAGGCTGATGATAATAAAAAGCCGGATAAATCTCCCGCTACGGGTACAAGATTCAAAAGAGGATCTAGTCCGAACCTGAAATTTGTGCCAGGAATACGAAAACGTTCATCTAACAGATAGGCTATTTGTTCAACCCACCGCAATTTACCTGTGAGTTTTACTGGTGCTGATGTATTTCGGTTTATCATTAATTTCTAAAAATTTGTACAAGCATCGCTTCAGCTCCAAACAACGAGTGCAGGATTTTAATCACCAAGACATCGATATAAATCATTGAAGCGCCCAATATTTAATGGAACATGAAAACTAGCTCATAGGTTCTGAGAAAATCAGTTGAGAAGCAAATTGCGTGATTACTAAGCTTTTAAAATGTCCTTTTTCTTGACTTTGGTTGTACATATTGTAATGATATTGTAAATCAATTAACAAAATGACAACTTTTTTAAAAAAACTTTGCGCAATTATTAAAAATGCCTTACCTTTATGTCAGGTTTATAATTGGTTAGTTAAAGGCCTTCATCCTCCCCGTTTGAAGGCCTTTTTTATTTCAACTTATCCGGAAAAAGAACCACTTTCAGCTCCCTCGATTAAGCACCGTTCATTTTTAAGTATTTCAATATATTCTTGTATTTCAAAGGTTTTTTTGAAATTTAATTCTTCCTTTTTAAAAGCTTTTTTTAGTTGCTTCCTATGTAAGGCTTCATAAAATCTGCGGGTTTCAATTGCGTTTTGCAAAATTAATCCCGGCACCAGAGCAGGTTTATTATTGTCGCCGATGGCTACCATAGTAATATAGCTGGTATTTGTATGCTTAACAGCGTGACTTTTAACATTTTCGGAAATAACTTTAATTCCAATAACTAAAGAAGAATTACCAACGTAATTTACCGATGCCAGTAAGGATACCAGTTCGCCTACCTCGACCGGAGCAAGGAAATCGACTGTATCGACAGAAGCGGTTACGCAATAGGTGTCGGCATGTTTAGCAGCACACACATAGGCTATCTTATCCATCAAGGATAAAATCACCCCGCCATGAATCTTTCCTCCGAAATTTGAATAAGAAGGAATCATAAGCTCTGTAAGTGTAGTCTGTGAATAGGAAACTTTTTTATAACCGTCCATACTGTATTTTTTGATTGATGAATTCGCCTTGCAATATTAACATTAATGCTTACAAAATTTGAACTGCATTTATTTCCTTCAATTGATCCTATTTCTCCCCGGATTACCTAAAAGATCAAAAAGAGAAAACTACCATCGAACATTTGAGTTATTTATAGCACAAGTAAACACTTGTAGAAATCAATTTATCTAACAAATATCTAATTATGGAAAACACTTCAAACACAGATCAGCGAATGCTGACTGGAATGTTCAGAGACAGAGAGAGCGCCGAACGGGCCTACAATTCATTGCATTCAAGAGGGTATAGTCAGGATGACATTAATTTAATGATGTCTGACGAAACCAAGAAAAAATATTTTGAAAAAGATGATCGGGAATCTGCCTTAGGGAACAAAGCCATGGAAGGTGCAGGCGCCGGGTCGGCAATTGGCGGTACAGCCGGAGCAGTTATCGGGGCTATTGCTGCAATTGGTACAGCTGTGGCAATTCCAGGACTTGGGTTGGTTGTTGCTGGTCCTATCGCGGCAGGTCTTGCAGGTGCCGGTGCGGGCGGTTTAACCGGCGGTATTGTGGGCGCCTTAATTGGTTCGGGTATCCCCGAAGATCGTGCCAAGTATTACGAATCTGGCATTAAAGAAGGTGGTATTGTTATGGGTGTAAAACCACGTACGGGTGAAGATGCTGAATATCTTGAAAACGACTGGAGAAACAATAAAGGAGAGCATATCTATCATTAAACCTAGTAATGCAGGTTTTGCAAGTCCGGCGGGTGAACCGCCGGACTTTTTTGCTTTAGAACCTCACTATCCGGGTTCAATTTTAAAATCATTAAACATATTATTTACAATCGAGTTATCATGACATGGAATGGATTTTAATGAGAACCAAACTACCTGAGCAAGGAAAAGATGTACTTCTTTTTGATGGCGGACAAATCTACTTTGGCTATTACAGTGAAATATCTGGAAAATTCATTGTTGGAAATGATAAGGTAGACGTAAGCGACTTTTCTCATTGGATGCAATTACCCCCGTTCCCTAAAAAATAACCTTCTTGCAGCGTCTATGTGCTAACTCGTAGCGCTGTTATAAAAACTATGAAGAACACGAATATAATTGTCTATCCGGGCGAGCCTTTTCCTTTAGGCGCCACCTGGGATGGAAAAGGAGTAAATTTCGCACTATATGCCGACAATGCAACTAAGGTGGAACTTTGCTTATTTTATACCGCCGAAGACGAAAAAGAGTATGCTACCGTAAAATTAATTGAGCGTTCGCATCATGTGTGGCACGCGTATCTGCCAGATTTTAAGCCTGGTGTTTTTTATGGATACAGGGTATATGGCCCCTACGAGCCGGAAAATGGGCATCGCTTCAATCCAAATAAATTACTGATAGATCCCTACGCCAAGGCGATAGCCGGCATCATTACCTGGCACGATTCATTATTCGGGTACGAGGTGGACAGTCCCAATGGAGATTTAAGTTTTAGTGAAACAGATAGTGCTCCATTCATTCCAAAGTGTGTGGTCATCAATCCGGAGTTTGACTGGCAGGGTGTTGAAGCCCCTGATATTCCTTATCATAAAACTGTTATCTATGAAACCCACGTTAAGGGCTTTACCCAATTGCATCCGGAGATACCTGAACATTTAAGGGGTACGTATGCCGGGTTAGCACATCCTGTTACTATTAACTATTTAAAACAGCTCGGAATTACAGCAATTGAACTTATGCCGGTGCATCAGTTTATAAGCGACAGGTTTTTGGAAGAGAAAGGCCTGCATAACTATTGGGGCTATAATACCATTGGCTTTTTTGCTCCGGATGCCCGCTACTCGTCGGCAGGTGTTTACGGCGAGCAGGTTAATGAATTTAAAAACATGGTCAAAGAATTCCATCAGGCCGGAATTGAAGTCATCCTGGATGTAGTTTACAACCATACTGCCGAAGGCAACGAAAAGGGACCGACCCTGTCGTTTAAAGGAGTTGATAACAGTTCTTATTATCGTTTGATGGATGATAAGCCGCGCTTTTATAAGGATTATACAGGCACAGGAAATACCCTCAACGCCAATTTGCCCAATGTACTGAGGTTAATGATGGATAGCCTTCGTTATTGGATACTTGAAATGCATGTGGATGGATTTCGTTTTGATTTGGCTGCGACACTGGCCCGAGAGCTGCACGAAGTTGACAGATTAAGCGCTTTTTTTGATATCATTCACCAGGATCCGGTAATTTCTCAGGTAAAGCTAATTGCCGAACCATGGGATGTTGGTGAAGGAGGTTACCAGGTTGGAAAATTTCCGCAGGGATGGGCAGAATGGAATGGAAAGTATCGCGATTGCATTCGCGACTACTGGCGTGGAGCAGACAGTATGCTTGGCGAATTTGCCTTGCGTTTTACCGGAAGCCCGGACCTTTATCAGGATGACTATCGCCGGCCCACCGCCAGTGTGAATTTTGTGACAGCACATGACGGATTTACTTTAAGAGATTTAGTTTCATATAACGAAAAACATAACGAGGCGAACGGAGAAGATAATCAGGACGGCGATAATCATAACAGGTCATGGAACTGCGGTGTGGAAGGCCAAACAGATAATCCGGAAATACTAGCCCTTCGTAAAAAACAGCAAAGAAATTTCCTGGCAACCTTGTTTCTTTCTCAGGGTGTACCGATGCTCGTCGCCGGCGATGAAATTGGCCGAACTCAAAACGGAAACAATAACGCATACTGCCAGGACAATGAAGTTTCCTGGGTAAACTGGGTTAAAGCAGATACCGAGCTTCTCAAGTTTACAAAAACGCTGATTAATATCAGAACCAGTCATCCCTCTTTTTGCAGAAGGCGCTGGTTTAAAGGACGTCCAATAAAAGGTATCGGCGTGGAAGACATCGTTTGGTTTCAGCCGCACGGCGAAGAGATGTCTGAGGAGAACTGGAGCCATGACTTTGCAAAGTCACTTGGCATCTATCTTAACGGGCGCGGACTTTTAACCGTTGGTTTTAGAGGAGAGTCAATTATTGACGATAGTTTCTATGTCATCTTTAATGCGCATCACGAGCCTTTAGATTTCAAACTTCCATCGAGTCTGTATGCTAAAGACTGGACAAAGTTAATAGACACGAAAAGCTATTTCTGCGAAGACGCAAGATATAACGCCGAAGATATAGTCAAAGTTGATGGCCATTCGGTGGTACTGTTACAACACAAAATACTTAAAGATGATGGCCCCAAAAACATCTAAACGCTTGCTGGGAATCAATTTTGATAATCATCAAAATGCCTCTATTCTGGTGTGGGCTCCTTATGCCGAATTGGTTGAGATTGTCATGGCCGATAAAGCCCCGATCCCATTGATAAAAAACGAATTTGGATATTGGTCTGCGAGTAGCAGTACCATTAAACCCGGCGATTTATACCAAGTGAGGTTGGATAAGGAAAAAGAATTACCCGATCCTGCATCACTTTCTCAGCCGGAAGGTGTACACAATCAATCTCAGGCTACAGATCTAACCGCATTTAAATGGGAAGATGCCGACTGGCAAAATATTCCCCTTGAAGAATATATTATTTATGAGCTTCACACCGGAACTTTTACACCAGAAGGCACATTTGCGGCAATAAGCAACAAACTCGATTATTTAAAAGATCTGGGCATAACCGCGATTGAAATTATGCCTGTGGCCCAATTCCCCGGAAACAGGAACTGGGGATACGATGGTGTGTATCCTTTCGCTGCACAAAATTCTTACGGTGGAGCCGCGGAACTTCAAAAGTTAGTAGACATTTGTCACACAAAAGGATTGGCAGTAATTCTTGATGTGGTGTATAACCATCTGGGGCCTGAAGGTAATTATTTGAGCAACTTCGGTCCCTACTTTACGGATAAATATCACACCCCGTGGGGAAACGCAATTAACTTCGATGATTCGGGCTGCGACGGTGTCCGTGATTATTTCATCGAAAATGTACTTATGTGGTTTCGTGATTTCCATTTCGACGCATTGCGTTTCGATGCCGTTCATGCCATCAAAGACTTTAGTCCGGTGCATATTTTGCGGGAAATTAAACTCCGCGTAAACGAGCTGATGGAGGAAAGTGGACGCAATCATTATCTGATAATAGAAAGCGACCTGAACGACACTCGCTTCATTAATCCGCTCGAGGAACAGGGCTATGGTATGGATGCTCAATGGATGGATGAGTTTCATCACGCCTTGCGAGTTACCGCAGGCGGAGAAACGACGGGCTATTATGCAGATTTTAATGGAATCAGTCATTTAGCTAAGGCCTACCGGGATGCATATGTTTATGACGGCCAGTTCTCGCCTCATCGACAAAGGAAATTCGGCGTCAAGGCCCAAAATAATCCTGGTAAACAGTTCATTGTGTTCTCACAAAACCACGACCAGGTGGGCAACCGTATGCTGGGCGAACGTACAAGCCAGTTGATGAGCTTTGAAATGCAAAAACTATTGGCGGGCGCTATAATCTTTAGTCCATTTTTACCTCAATTATTTATGGGCGAGGAATGGAGCGAACCCAATCCATTCCAATATTTTGTGAGCCATACCGATCCCGAATTAGCAGAGGCGGTGCGCATGGGTCGCAAAAAAGAGTTTGCCGCCTTTCATTTAAAAGGTGAGGCGCCTGATCCTATGTCCGAAGAAACTTTCCAAAAATCGAAGCTGGAATGGGAGATACTGAATGTAGAGCCTCATAAAACAATGTTTAAATATTACAAGCGACTAATCGCTCTACGTAAACAGCGGCCCGCTTTAAAAGAGTTAAACAGAGAGGAAATCAGTGTTAAATTCAATGAGAGTAATAAAACCTTAATTCTTTATCGCTGGCACGACGAAGAGAAGATAATGTGTCTGATGAATTTTTCAAATTCAGAACAAATAATAGAAATCCAGGTCCAATTTTTAACCTGGCACAAGCTGATAGACTCTGCAGCGCCCGAATGGAAAGGTCCGAAAGCAAGCCCTGCTGAAATCTCATCTAATCAAAAACTAAATCTGCCTCCGGAATCTTTTGTAGTGTATTACATGCTTAGACATGAGCAGGATGATGAAGCATGGCAAATGCTCGGTCATTCATAATCGTTTATTAAGCCGCGGATACTTTTGATTACCTGATAAATTGATTGTTTTACATTTCATCCATGAACCCTATATCTACCTATCGATTACAGTTTCATAAAGAATTCGCTTTCGCTGATTTCGAAAAAATCATCCCTTATCTTCAAAAGCTTGGAATAAACACCATTTATGCTTCTCCTGTTTTTGAATCGACACCAGGCAGTACACACGGGTATGACGGAATGAACCCTCATAAAATAAATCCTGAACTGGGAACAGAACATCAACTACAGGAATTAAGTAAACAGCTACAGGGACTGGGGATGAACTGGCTGCAGGATATAGTTCCAAACCACATGGCCTTTGATCCCGATAATACCTGGATTAAGGATGTGTTGGAAAAGGGCCAGCAATCGATCTTTGCTGCGTACTTCGATATTGACTGGAACAGCCCTACAGATAACGGGAAGCTCATGGTTCCATTTCTGGGCACCCATGTTGAAAAGGTGCTGACTCACGACCTCACAATCGAATACAACAAAAATCGCTTTGTTTTCAATTATTATGATACCCTGTATCCTTTAAGCCCCAAATCGTATGCAATAATTCTAAATGCCCGAGCAACAGAACTGCAAGATATTAAGCTACTCGGTTTACAATTGGAAATGATTCACCGGGTAACTGACCCTGAAATTCTATCCCGGCAGTGGGATGAATTTCTTTTACAGCTTTTCTCGTTAATGAAAGATCCCGCTGTCAAGGCGTATGTGGATAGCAATTTAAACCTTATCAGCTCGGATAAAGATAAGCTCAGGCAACTGGTTGATGAACAATATTACCGCCTCGAATACTGGGAGGAAACAGACAGACAGATAAATTTCAGAAGGTTTTTCACCGTCAGCGGACTTATTTGCTTGAATATGCAGGACGATAAGGTTTTCAATCATTTTCATTCCTACATAAAATCTCTTACCGATCAGGGAATATTTGATGGTTTAAGAGTCGATCATGTCGATGGGCTATATAATCCTGAAGGTTATTTAAAAAGACTGCGTGAATTGGTGGGCGACGAGTGTTATATCGTAGTCGAGAAAATTCTGGAACCAGATGAAACCTTACCAAAAGAATGGCTCGTGCAGGGCAATACGGGCTACGACTTTCTGGGAATGGTGAACAATCTTTTAACAGATAAAAACGCAGAGAAGCATTTCACTAAATTCTACAAAAAACTCAGCTGGGATAAAGGCACTATTCAGCAGCAGATTCACGATAAAAAGGCTTATATCCTTTACCAGCACATGGGAGGTGAGTTGGATAACCTTTATCAGCTTTTGCTGAAGCTGGATTTAATGGAAGGCGCTGATATTGATAACGACGGAAATCTACAGAGTGCAATTGCCGAAGTTTTGATCCAATGCCCCGTTTATCGCTATTATGGGAACCAGTTTCCTTTGGATGACGATGAATCAAATGCCATACAAAGTATTTTGAACCAGATAAGAAACAGCAAAGCTGAATTGCATACCGCCGTAAGCTTACTGGAACAAGTTTTTTTAATTAAACCATTGAAAGGCGACGAGGAGTACAATATCCGGGCCCTGGAATTCTATCAGCGCTGCATGCAATTTACCGGCCCTTTGATGGCCAAAGGTGTGGAAGATACATTGATGTACACCTATAATCGCTTCATTGGCCATAATGAGGTCGGCGACTCGCCACTGGTATTTGGCTATACAATTGAACAATTTCATGAGCTGATGACAGAGCGCCAGAAGAACTGGCCCCTGTCAATAAATTGCACTTCCACACACGATACTAAACGGGGAGAAGATGTTCGTGCACGATTGAATGTACTTACAGAAATTCCTGAAAGCTGGATAGAAACAGTAAATCAATGGCGCTTTTTAAATGAGAACCTCACTAAGAAATATAATGTAGACGCTAATACCGAATACTTTATCTATCAAACCCTGATTGGAGCTTTGCCCATGCCCTATCAGGATGATGCTGACTTTGAACGCCGCATACATGAATACCTGGTTAAAGCATTAAGAGAAGGGAAACAGCATTCCGACTGGTCAAATCCTGATATGGAAAGTGAAGAGTTCGTGCAGAATTTTGCTTCTGCTTTGCTGGATAAGGAGAAGCCCTTCCATCGTATGCTGAAAAAATTCACGTACAAAATTGCTGATTTCGGCATCATTAATTCTTTGTCGCAAGTGCTGCTTAAGTTTGCTTGCCCCGGTGTGCCGGATATTTATCAAGGCTGTGAATTATGGGATCTTAATCTGGTTGACCCAGACAATCGCCGGCCCATAGATTATGAAATACGTTCATCTTTCCTTGAAAACCTTGATGCTCAGGAGGCTGGAACGGAATTAATGCAAAGGCTATGGGAAAGCAAGTACAATGGCCAGATCAAGTTGTGGCTTACGCACCTTTTGCTGAAACTTCGCACAGATCATCCCGATTTTTTCAGTAAGGCCGACTACATTCCATTAAAAGTTAAAGGTCAATACAAAGATCATGTAATGGCCTTTGCCCGCCGCTACCAGCAGCAGTGGATCATATTCGCTCTACCGATACATCCGGCGAAACTATGTAAAATACAAAAGTGTAAACCAGAAGATCTAAAGTGGAAGAACACACGGATTTTACTACCGCCAAATGCACCGCCCAAGTTTGAACATTTAATTTACAGGCATACACAAAAATCAGCCAGCGAGGTTTTAATCAGCAGTATTTTCGCCGAAATACCTTTTGCTATCCTCAAAATGCAACATCTGGTGAGTGATAGAGCTGCAGGAATCTTATTACATATTACATCTCTTCCATCTCCTTTCGGGGTAGGTGATCTAGGCCCCGGAGCACGATGCTTTGCCGACTATTTAAGCAATTCCCGTCAGAAGTACTGGCAGTTATTGCCCCTTAATCCAACAGAAGAGGGTCAGGGTTATTCTCCCTACAGTAGCCTCTCGAGCATGGCTGGAAATACCTTATTAATCAGTCCTGAATTGTTGGCAGAGGATGGTCTTTTAGAATTTCAATCTCTGAAGGCCTATTATCAAAAAGAAAAAAACGAGGTCGATTATGCCGCGGCAAAGCAAATTAAAGACAAGCTTTTTGACGAAGCCTATCATGTTTTTTGCAACGATCGATTTTCGGCATTGAACACGGAGTTTCAAAATTTTTGTAAAGCAGAGGAAGATTGGCTGAACGACTTCGCGCTATATTTACTTTTAAAGCATCAAAACGCCGGTAAACCATGGTATGAATGGCCAGAGGATTTCAAACTGAGAAAAGAGGATGCCTTGCTCGAGTTTGCCAGCAGCAATGCAAACGACCTTGACAAAATTAAATGGCTACAGTTTATTTTTTTGAAACAGTGGACGGATTTAAAGGAATATTGTAGAAAACTTGATATAAAGTTGCTCGGCGATTTACCTTTTTATGTGAGCAACGATTCCGCCGATGTGTGGGCAAATAAAGAACTATTTTGCATAGATGCAGAAGGTAAAATGACAGGAATGGCCGGCGTACCTCCCGATTACTTTAACAGCAATGGTCAGCTTTGGGGGATGCCCGTTTTTAGGTGGGATGTGCTTAAAGCCCAGGATTATGCATGGTGGGTAAAACGCCTCAAAAAGAACATGCAGCTATATGATTTGCTTAGGCTTGACCATTTTAGAGCATTTTCCACTTATTGGGATGTTCCGGCAGGAGAAGAAACTGCTATTAAAGGCGAATGGAAACCTGGTCCGGGAGCTGATTTTTTCAGAGTATTACAACGAGAATTGGGAGAACTCCCGTTTGTTGCAGAAGATTTGGGAGATGTAAATCAGGCTGTCTACGATTTAAGAGATCAGTTCGATTTACCAGGAATGAGCGTATTGCAGTTTTCTTTTGGCGAAGACTTGGCGCAATCTGTACATAGTCCGCATAACTTGAGCGCCAACTCCATTATTTATACCGGAACGCATGATAACAATACCACCCGTGGCTGGTTTAGAAAAGAAGCCGATGATCAGATCAGAGCGAATATTGAAAAGTATACCGGCATCGCAGTTAATGAAAGCAATATTCACCTTACTTTGGGCCGACTAGCTTATGCTTCGGCCGGAAAACTAGTGATACTGCCTATGCAGGATATTATTGGCTTGAACGAAGAAGGAAGGATGAATACACCTGCATCAACCGAAAAAAACTGGACCTGGCGTTTGAAATCAAAACAATTAAAGAAAAAATATGCCAGGAGATTGCGGCAATGGGTAGAGTTGTTTAACAGAGGATAATTGTTGAATTTTATTTTGCAGAAACATTTTCAATCATCCCGAACAATTGCTCCGGAGTTAAGGGCTTACAGAAAAATCCGGAAAGATTTGGGTCCTTTTCGGCCATTTCGAAATCATTAGGATCTACCGATGAAGAAACCAAATAAATGCCGATGTCCTTTTTCAGCGAATTTTTAATTTCTTTATAAGATTCCAGAAACTCCCAGCCATTCATGAACGGTGTATTTAAATCCAGTAAAACCAGATCTGGAAGCAGATCAGCGTTGCTAAAATTTCTTTTCAGGAAGTTAAAAAAGTCTGCACAATTAGGAAAATTTAGAATTTTACTATCCGAATGGAGCTTTGCAAGAGTCCGGTTGATAATGAACTGATAGATTTGATCGTCATCAACAACAGCAATTTTGAGCGACTTTAAATGCATATTTACACTGCAATGTATGAAATTTTTTAAATCCTCATACAAGGTTTTCTTAACACTTTTTACAAGTACCAGACCTACAGAATAATAAAGAGGCAAAAACTATAGAGACTCCAGAATATTTTAAATTTCAGTGGGTTCCCCTTTCGCCATTCTCTCTTTAATAGCATCTTCATTTGCAATCATATCGGCTAAGGTAGTTTCGGTGAGAATTTTCAAGGTTGCATCCCGCACGTCTTTCATTACGTGGCGAATGCCGCAATAAGTTTCATCTATGCATTCTTCGCAGCGCTCGTAAAAATTCAAGCTAACACAGGGAAGCAAAGCTATTGGCCCGTCAATTACCCGTATGATGGCCGCCAGAACTATTTCCTCTGCCTTTTTCATCAGGTAATAACCACCTCCTGCGCCTTTTTTGCTACCAAGAAAACCACTGCGTTTCAACTCCAATAAAATAGCTTCCAGGAATTTCTTAGGCAATTGTTCTTTAGCCGCTATTTCGGAAATTAGCATCGGCTTATTTTCCTTGTTTCTCGCGAGCGCCATTAAGGCTTTTACTGCGTATTTTGTTTTTTTAGTAAGCAAGGTTGTCTATAGAGTTAGTATAGCAAAGATAGGATTTCAACTTAGATATCGAGTATGATCGGGATCAGCAAATATCCCAAAATCATAAAGCCTACTGCCGCCATGAAATATAGCAAGTAGTTTACCGGTTTCTTTTCAATTTGCGGTTTTTCGGTATTTGATGCCAGCACCGAAGTTATATCGTTAAGCTGACGAACTTTATCTGAAAAATCTCCGCGCAACTTTTTGCGGATACTTTCCATGTTGTCCAAAACCTTATCCATCTCTTCGGGAAAAGCTTCATTAAGCACTTCTTTCACCCTTTTTGCTATAGTAGGAGATTTTCCGTTGGTTGATATTGCCATCTTTAAATTCCCTTTTTGAACTACAGAGCTTAGGTAGAAGTCGCAGAGTTCAGGTTTGTCGGCAACATTGGTTAGCACTCGTTTAACATTACAGACAGCATGAATTTGCGAGCTGATCTCTCTGTCATTGATGGCAATAATTGCCAGATCGATTCCTTCCAGGTCAGTTGCCTCAAAAGCACGTTCGTGATAAGGGATCTTATATTTATCAATGAATGCTCTTACATCAGGATTAATTTCCGAAGCAACAATCCGGATATTAGCCTGGGGACTGTTATTATAAACAGCTGTTAGCTTTTCAGCTGCTACGTAGCCGCCCCCTACCAATAATGTGCTAACTTTTTCCAGTTTAAAAAAAACCGGAAAAAGTGTGTTTTGCTCTTTAGAGATATTACTGTCTGACTGATTTTCAGAAACAAATCCTGACATTTTTAAGCCTGCGCTTCCTGATTTTGCAATTGAGTGTCACGATATTCTGTCAATTGCTGATTAAATATCTTTGATTGATTGATGTAATACTCAGCAAACTCCTTGCTTGGCTCTTGAGTGTTTAATTGATAAACCAGCTCTTGAAAACCTACATCTAATTTAACTTTGCCAGAGCTAACAAAAAACTCATCAAAATCTTTGATAATTCCAGCCTGAGTATTGGTTTTTTTATCTTCAGAAACCAGTAAAGCTTTCGCAGAATTGATAAAGCCTGTGTAAGCGTAATAGATTGCATCAGAATATTCTCCTGCGGCGAAAGATTCATCAGCTCTTTGAATTTTTTCTTCCGCTTCTACTAGTAACACGGCAATTAAATCAATCATTACACTGGCACACTCGCCGACACCAATCGCTGGTTTGTAAGCTTCGCTTTGTTCCCAGTCAATGAAATCATCTTCAGTTATTCCATCATGTTTGGAAAGTGGGCTCAATAAATCGTAGAAATATATTTTACCCTTTCTGTTATAATATTGATTAAAAAGCTCGCCTTCTAAAGCATTTTCGTGGTAATCATTTAACACATCTCTCAACACCTGCGGACCGCGTTTACTAGGTACCTTAACTATTTTCTCTGAAGCAACTCCGGTACCATTGCCGGTAGGGCCTCCACCCAATAATACCTGAAGTGCAGGGGCAACTAAAGGTCCAACCTTCATACTTGAGCCATGAAATCCGATAGCAGTCATAGAATGCTGACCGCAAGCGTTTATACAACCACTGATTTTAATGGTTATATCTTTATTGTAAATCAGGTCAGGATATTCTTCCTGAATTACTCTTTCAAGCTCGCGGGTAATACCTGTGCTGTTTGAGATTCCTAAATTACAAGTGTCTGTTCCGGGGCAAGAGGTAATATCGGCCACACTCTCAAATCCGGGTGTTGCCAGTCCTAATTCATTTAATTTTTCGAACAGGTATGGAAGGCTCTCTTCTTTAACAAAACGAAGAAGCATTCCCTGATTTTGGGTTAAACGAACATCATCAGAAGCTGTTTCCTGAATTATAGCAATCAATTTACGTGCGATTGGCGTTTTAATATCTCCGTTTTGGATTCTTAAGCCAACCGATACATATCCCGCCTGTTTCTGCGGGTATATATTAGTTTTTAACCACTGTTCATATTTAAGTGGGTCGGTAATTTCAATAACCGGGACTGTGCCTGTTGGTAATACAGGAGTGGTATTAACAGTTCTATCTATTTTATAAACCTTGCTTTTTAACGCAAGTCGTTCTTTATCTGCAAGTTCTAACAATGCTTCGCGGCCTATGTCCTGAAGCAAATATTTCATACGTGCTTTCATACGTTTAGCACGCTCGCCAAAACGGTCGAAAACCCGTATAATCGACTCCGCAAAAGGAATGATATAATCTTCGTGGATAAATTCTGACGCTAATTCTGCAACATGAGGCTGAGATCCTAATCCGCCGCCAAACACCACCTTGAAACCGCGAACTTCTTCGCCATTCTCAATTTTCACTTTAGGCGTGAAACCCAGATCATGCATAAATGAGTATGCAGTATCCTTTTCGGACGATGAAAACGCAATTTTGAACTTACGCCCCATATCCTGACAAATAGGATTCCTTAATAGATATTGAAAAAAAGCATGCGCATATGGAGTAACATCAAAGGGCTCATCCGGATCTACACCCGCCATTGCAGATCCGGTTACATTTCTTACCGTATTTCCACAGGCTTCTCTAAGAGTAATAGAATCTTTTTCTAATTCTGACCAAAGCTCGGGAGTGCGTTCGAGGCTAACAAAGTGTATTTGAATATCCTGACGGGTAGTGATGTGAAGATTACCGGTAGCATAGTTATCAGAAACGTCAGAAATGCGTTCCAGCTGTTTTGTAGTTACACGACCATATGGAAGCTTAATGCGCACCATTTGAACTCCAGGCTGACGCTGACCATAGATACCGCGGGCTAATCGTAAACTTCTGAATTTTTCTTCGTGAAGTGATCCATCGCGGAACATCCGAATTTTTTTGTCCAACTCAATTATATCTTTTTCTACAATCGGATTTTCTAATTCAGTCCTGAAACTTTGCATTTCCTATAGATTTAATAGTTTAATTTGCAATATTACGCAAAAAGCATTTTTTATGAAAATTTAAGTTCCATCGGGATGTCAGATTGTTGTAATCTGTGAGAGACCTGAATAGTTTTCGTACGACTTTATTCTGAATTAAATTGCATGTTAAATTGTAAACGATACTAATGTGACCCGGTTTAACAGAAAAATGTGCTTTATGTGCGTTTTTATTCCTTTTTTGCATACCTCGCATCCTAAATAATAATGATATGCCAGAAATAAACATTCCCCGACTCGACTTAAACAATTTTCTGGGAGGAACACCTCAACAAAAGAAAAAATTCTCCGACGATTTAGGTAACGCCTTTACCGATACAGGCTTTGTAACTATTGCCAACCACGGGCTGCCACCATCGTTACTAGAACAATTGTATGCAGAGGTTAAAAAGTTCTTTGATCTTCCTGAAAGTGTAAAAAGAAAATATGAAGATCCGGCACTGGCAGGACAGCGAGGTTATACCAGTAAAGGAAAAGAGAAAGCAAAGGATTCTAAAACGCCCGACTTAAAAGAATTCTGGCAACGAGGACAGGTGGTGACCGACGGGGATAAAGTGAAAGAGGAGTATCCTGATAACATTCTCGTAGAGGAGTTGCCTGAATTCAATAAAATCACAGGTGAAGTTTTCCAAAAACTTGAACTTGCCGGAAAAAATTTAATGGCGGCAATTGCTCTCTACCTGGGTTTGGATGAAAACTATTTCTCCGATAAAATCCATAACGGGAATTCAATTTTGCGGGGCATTCATTATTTCCCCATTGCAGATCCTGACTCTCTTCCAGCCGGAGCTGTGAGAGCAGGCGCACACGAGGATATTAATTTAATAACCTTATTGATTGGGGCAAGTGCTGATGGTTTAGAGGTGCGTACTGTTAAGGGTGATTGGTTTCCGGTAAAAGCACAAGGCGAAGACATTGTTGTAAATGTTGGCGATATGCTGCAGCGCTTGACCAATAATAAATTGAAGTCTACCACGCATAGGGTAATAAATCCACCTGGAGAGTTGATGACGAATTCGAGATATTCTGTCCCCTTCTTTTTACATCCCAGATCGTCGGTAGATTTAAGCTGTTTAGATTGTTGTATTGATGAGCAGCATCAAAAAGCTTACCCCGATATTACTGCAGGTGAATATTTGGATGAACGATTAAAGGAGATTGGATTAAAAATGTAGATCCGAAATTCTAGAATGAAACCCCTTCCTAGCTTTGCATCTCAGTTTTTATGGCTTCTTCAAACTCATCCTGATGCTGTGTCCCGATAATGTATTCCAGCCCGTCGCGGTCGGTAAGACTGAGTGCATCTTTACCGCCTGCATAAAATCTTATCTTTCCTTTCTGATGAAGATTATAAACCGGATTATTTATTAAAAAAGCACTGTAAGGTTTCTTTTCAACTTTAACAATACTGTTTAAGTCAATCTTAACCAGCTTGGTGGTCCACAAGCCATCAAGAACTACACTTTTATTCTTAACTGTAGTTCGGTAATGCACCATGAACAGCATAAATATGGAAACAATAAGAATTGAGAAACCTACAATTAAGAATAATTCACCGTTTCGGTCGCGGTTTTCGGTTACAAAATAAGCCACAAACGCGAAGATGATCATCACCACACGAATACTAATGCGGTTAAAATCTCTTCCCAGGTATTGTTTTTCAGTAAAAGTGGCCTTATCTGTCATTGTTATTTTTGATTTCGAATATAATAACTTTTTTTGTCTGCTCTGTTACCTTATAACGATCGTCCGAACGGTAACCTGCAATCCACAAGACATCGCCATTGCCGTTTTCTAAAATAGCAACGCTGTTTTTTGCATTAAGCGGTATTTTCTTTTCGGTAAAGAAATCACTTAATTTCTTCTTCCCCTTCATCCCGAATGGATAAAAATAGTCCCCTTTATTCCAATGACGCAATTTTAGAGGAAATTGTAACAATGTTTCATCAAAAAACGCAAAAGAGTTGTCGCGGACGATCTTAAAATCCTCTACACCAACCGATTTTATCTTAACGTCTACCTGCTCCCATTTAGCATTATCTATCCCTTTAAATACTAAGGTGGGCAAAGGATCGGCCGTCGATTTAGAACTAAGAATTAAAGTCATCCTATCCAATACCAAGACGTGCGTAGTGGATTCAAATACTTTCCCGGGCTGTCCGCCCCACGACCTAACCAGATCTTCCAACACAGCTTCTGAAAAACTATAGGGTTTAAACAATTCGTAAAGAAGTAAACTCCTGGGCTGTATCTTTTTAAGATCTTCAAGCTTAATATGGACATCCCCGGAAGGAAGAACTTTAAAGATTTCCTTTCGTAACATCTCAGTTTGGATATTTAGAAAATCCTCCAATTCTTTAAACCGTCGGCTGTTGGCTTCGAAGGTCTCTTCCAGGTGTGGATTTATTTCTTTTAACTTCGGAATTACGTCGATTCTTAATTTATTGCGGGCATATTTTGTCGAGTTATTTGAACTATCCTCGCGGTATGGCAATTTATTTTCAACAATTAAGGCGTCGATCTCTTCTCTTTTCAAAAACAACAAGGGCCTGATCAGCTTTCCTCTTTTGGGCAGAATGCCATGTAGGCCTGCAATCCCAGTTCCGCGAACCAAATTTAATAACACAGTTTCTATGGTGTCGCTTTGATGATGCGCGAGTGCAATATAGTCAAAGGCGTAATCCCTTCGGATCTGTTCAAACCAATCGTATCGTAACTGGCGGGCTGCCATCTGAACGGATATTTTATGCTCCTCAACGAAAGCCCGGGTATTAAACGTGGTGTTAAAAAAAGGCGCATCAACCTGCTGGGCAAGATGGCGTGTAAAGGCCTCATCGCTATCCGACTCACCGCCCCTAAGTTTAAAGTTACAATGTGCAATACCAAAGCTAAAATTGGCTTCGTTAAACAAATGGGTCATTAAAACAGAATCCTTTCCTCCGCTAACAGCAAGCAAAACTTTATCTGTCGGCTTAAATAGCTGGTTTAGCTCAACAAAAGACAGGAATCTGTTTAGAGGCAACATTTTTCAAAAATATCTAAATATCTTGTATTTACTGTCTTAACATACTTTAACGCCGGGAGTATATATAGATGCTTTTAAAAAACTAATTTTGCAGGGTGAGAAAAATATTCTTTCTTTTTGTTTTGATACTTTCTGTATTGCAAATCAATGCCCAAACGATGGTGCAGCTTTTGCAATCTCAATCCTTAACACCGGGTAAGCAGGGCTTGCGGGTTATAAAACCTGTATTTGCGCAGGAGGGTACAACGCTCTCAGCCGACAGTGCACATTTTAACAATGCAGCCAACGCTTTCGATGCTTTTGGAAACGTTGTAATTACGCAAAGCGATGGCACAATCGTCTATTCAGACCTCTTAAATTACAATGGAAATACCAAGCTGGCTTTATTAACAGGCAATGTACGTTTAGTAGATAAACAAGCTACTTTAACTACTAATTATCTAACCTACAATTTGGGCACTAAAATAGGAACGTATATCGGTGGCGGGCAAGTGAGTAATCCACCTACCTTGATAACCAGTAAAACCGGTTATTATTTCGGCACCACCAGCGACGCATATTTTAAACATGATGTAGTGGTAACCACTCCGGATGCGTTAATAAATACCGATACTTTAAAATACAACTCCATCAGTAAGATCGCCTACTTTTATGGCCCGACAAATATCCTGAGTAAAAGCGACAAAACGAATCTCTATACCGAAAACGGCAGATATGATACTCAGTCTGACCAGGCATGGTTTGGGAAGAAAAACCTGTACACAGATGGTAGTAAATCCCTAAAAGGAGACAGTTTATTTTATGATGGAAAAGCAGGGTTTGGGAAAGCCATACGAAACGTGACATTTGTAGATACCGAACAAAAAAGCACGCTGAAAGGAAACGTAGGCATTTACCGAAAAGCGGATGAAAGTGCCCTTATAACGGGCAATGCCTATGTCACCATGCTTGCCGAACAAGACTCAGCCAAAGTAGATACCATTTGGATGGCAGCGGACACTTTATTTACAAAGCTGTTTTTTTTAAGAGATGTAGTTCCGCTGAGCGGCGAGAAAATAAAATCGGACACCGAGGTTGTTGAAGAAGAAGCGGTTATTATTGAAGGCCAGGAAGCCGCGCCTTCTACCGTAATAGAAGGTCAGAAACCGGAAACAGAGCAAGCAAAAAATCCTCAGCTTTCAACTAAGCAGGACTCAACGATTGCTATTAAGCCTTTGCCCAAGCCCAAACGGCGTTTTTTCGGCTTGTTAAAACCTAAGAAGACTGATAAGAAAGAAGCCACGCAGACACCAAAAAAAGAAGTTTTACCATCTGTCCCAGATTCTTCCCGGAAAGTCACTTCAAAAGATAGTTTAAGTACTCTGAATGATTCATTAAAAGCGAAATCCAATATCAAGGTGCCATTGGACACAACCAGGACCCGAATAATTCTTGCTTATCATAAGGTGAAGATTTTTAAATCGGATCTCCAGTCTAAATCCGATTCGGCATTTTACAGTTATTCGGATTCGACTATACGTTGTTTTCAAAACCCCATTATTTGGACCCAGGGCTCGCAGCTTTCGGCAGATACAATCTTCCTTCAGTTAAAAAACAGAAAGCTGGACAATATGCAGCTCAAAAAAGATGGATTCATTGTAAGTACCGAAAGAGATTCTCTGAAGTTTAACCAGGTTAAAGGCAAAACAATGACGGGGCTCTTTAAAGATAGTAAGCTGTACAGAATGTTGGTCGATGGCAATGCCGAGAGTATTTATTATACCCTGGAAGATAGCGTCTATTCCGGGTTAAACCGGACGTTAAGCAGCAGAATGCGGCTCGATTTCGCAAACAATAAATTAACGGATGTAATGCTCATACGAAAAGCCGAGGGAGACTATTTTCCCATCGAGAAAGCACCTAAAGAAAAAGAAATGCTCGAAGGCTTTATTTGGAAGCCCAAAGAGCGGCCTGCTTCAAAAGATGAGATTATTGGCACTTCGACAAAAGGGAAGAAATCGGCGGCAATTCCTGCTAAAAAGCCAGCCGTCCCGGTAAAGAAAGCCACTCCGACTAAAGAGCGTTAGTCCAATTTAGATAAAAATGCTACGAGTTTAGCCATCGCCTTCCCGCGGTGGCTAATTTTGTTTTTCTCCTCTCCGGTCATTTCAGAAAACGTTCTGTCATAGCCCTCAGGTTTGAATATAGGATCGTAACCAAAACCCGCTTTTCCCGAGCGTTCTGTTGCAATACTTCCTTCCACACTTCCTTCAAAAAAATATTCCTGATCATCAAGAATTAAAGATATAACACAACGAAAACGAGCCGTGCGGTTTTTATTGTCTCCAAGTTTGTCTAATACCAATTGCATATTGGCCTCTGTATCTCGAGAACCTGAATAATGCGCAGAATATACGCCGGGTTCGCCATGTAGTGCATCAACTTCCAGTCCTGAATCATCAGAAAAACAATCTACTTGAAAATGATCATGTATATATCTGCTTTTTTGCGAGGCATTTTCTTCAAATGTTATTCCTGTTTCTGGAATGTCTGCAACACAGCCAATATCTTTTAAGCTTTTCAATTTAAAATTACTGCCCACCATCTCTTGCACTTCGTCAAGTTTATGTTGGTTATTTGTAGCAAATACGAGCGTTCTCATAAGTAATAAAGGAAATAGCTAAATGTAATAATGGGTTGATATTGAGACTTAGAGTTTTTTCATTTCATCCCAAAATGCCCGTTTTTTATCCAGGTTACTTAACATTTCGGCGATACTGAACGTGGCCAAAATTTTTACCCCCTGATATGAAGTAATTTGATTAGACTGAACGCCATCAATGGAAAGCTGCGCCGGATTAATTCCAAAAAGAACAAGTGAGTTGCAGGCAAAAAAACTTTTTAAAGAAGAAAATGTGGCTGCAGGATAGTTGTTTAGATTTACCAGAGCAACATCTTTAATCTCTTGTTTTTTGCCTTTAAGAATGTTTGCAAGTGTCTCCAGTTCTTTTGGATCGATTGTTTTTTGCGCAGGATCGTTGAAAAGAATAAGAATATATTTATTGTTTTCTCCCAGGTACTCATAAAACGAAGGAGGTTCAGGTTTACTTATAGCTACTTTTTGCGGTTCAACGGCCACATTTTCAAGCTCCTTAATCATTGGCACGGGTGCACTAAGGCTAACTTCACCTGTCTTTAAAACATCTTGTGATACTTCTTCTGATACTGAGCCTTCTAAAAATGCCTCAGATTTTAGGTTGTACAAATCATCCGTCATTAAAAAATTCAGGGCAAAAGGATCAGTTGTTTTCAGAGCGTTCATCTGTTGCAAAAATAGATCTATTCTGTTAAAAATAGTTAAAACATATAAACGTTGTTAATACGGCTTTAATTTCGATTACCTTTACACAATACTAATTTGATTAATTGTTGATTAATAGATTATATCTGATATTTTTGCGACAGTCCTTCGCAAAATAAATAAGCAGCATTGGAATTGTTTTTATAGGCCCATAAGCCTTAACTTTTATAAATAGAATGAAGAATTTTTTAAGCCTAATATTTTTATTACTTACCTCTTTTAGTACTCTTTTCGCACAAAATATTACCATCAATAAAATCGTGGCAATTGTTGGTGAAAACATTATCCTTCAATCGGATATTGACAGAGAGTATGCAGATTATGTTGCACGTGGCGGAGCAGATAACAAGGAAATAAAATGCTACATAGTTCAGCAAATGCTTACTCAAAAGTTGTTAACCCAACAAGCAGTAATTGACTCTGTAACGGTAACCGAGGATGAAATTACGAATGAAGCCGACCGCAGAATGCGTGCGCTGATTCAACGGGCAGGTGGTCAGGAAAGATTGGAGCAATTCTTAAATCGTTCGGTAATTCAATATAAAGATCAAATTCGACCGGATATCAGAGAGCAGCTTGTCGCGAATAAAATGCAGGGAAAAATTACCGAGAATGTTAGTGTAACTCCACTCGAGGTGAAACGCTTTTTTGAATCTATTCCCAAAGATAGTCTGGAGTATTATAATGCTGAAGTTGAGGTAGGTGAAGTGGTTATGTATCCAAAACTTACGAAGAAGGAAAAAGAACCTTTTCACGACAAAGCAGAATCATTGCGTCTTCGCATAAAAGGCGGAGAAGATTTTGCAACCCTGGCTCGTTTATATTCTGAGGATCCCGGTTCTGCAACCGAGGGAGGAGATTTAGGTTTTTTCGATCGTACCGTTATGGTAAAAGAATTTACCGCCACGGCCTTCAAATTAAAACCTGGCGAAGTCTCTAACGTTTTTGAAACGGAGCATGGTTTCCATATCCTGCAGGTAATAGAGAGACGAGGCGAGCAGGTTCATGCACGTCACATACTTATAAAAACCAGTCCTACAACTTCCAGTTTAGAGCGTACTAAGGCAACTATCGATACTATCTACCAGAATGTGGTCAATAAAAAACTTCCATTTTCTACCGCAGCATCACTTTATTCGGATAATAACGAAACCAAGTACAACGGTGGAATGATGCTGAATTCGGAAAATGTTCAAAGCAGAACTACCTATATCCCGACAAACTTGTTAGAACCATCAGTTTTTCTAACCATCGATACAATGAAAGTTGGCTCCTATTCTAAGCCAGACCTGTTTACTGCCCGCGATGGAAAACAAGGATACCGCTTTTTGTATCTTAAATCTAAAACCGAGCCTCACCAGGCAAGTTTAGATTTAGATTTTCCAAAAATCAAGGAACTCGCTTATACGGATAAAGTGAACCGTACCGTTAGTGAGTGGTTTGAAAAGAAGCGCGGTACTACTTATGTAAAAATAGATCCTGAGTATCAAACTTGTTCTAATATGAAACCTTGGGTATCTAAATAACTGGTAAGGATGACATTCAATTCGGATATAGAAGCAGTAGATGCGCTCTGCGCATCTTACAAAAAGATTCGTGAAGAAATTGCTAATGTTATCGTTGGACAGGATGAGGTTGTAAAATCTGTCCTGATTTCTATTTTCAGCAACGGGCATTGTTTGCTGGTTGGTGTACCCGGTTTGGCTAAAACCCTTTTAGTGCAAACAGTTTCCCAGGTTCTTGATCTTTCTTATAATCGCGTTCAGTTCACTCCGGATTTAATGCCTTCAGATATTGTCGGCTCAGAGATCCTAGGAGAAGGCAGAACATTTAAGTTCATTAAAGGCCCCATCTTTTCAAATATTATACTTGCTGATGAAATAAACAGAACTCCTCCTAAAACTCAGGCAGCGTTGCTTGAAGCGATGCAGGAGAAAATTGTTACTGTAGGTGGGCAAGCCTACCCTTTGCCAAAGCCATTTTTTGTTTTAGCCACTCAAAACCCAATCGAGCAGGAAGGAACCTATCCTCTGCCTGAAGCTCAGCTAGACCGCTTCATGTTTAATGTATTTCTGTCTTATCCGTCATTTAAGGAGGAACTTCAGGTTGTAAGAAATACTACAGCAAACCGCAATGTGAAACTTGAAAAGATTTTAAATGCCGAAGAGATCATTTACTTTCAGCAATTAGTCAGGAATATCCCTGTAACGGATAATGTGTTGGAGTACGCCGTTTCTTTAGCAGCTAAAACCCGCCCGAATACCGAAACTGCAACTGAAGAAGTGAACAAGTTTTTGAGCTGGGGTGCTGGTCCAAGAGCCTCTCAATACCTTGTTCTTGGCGCTAAATGCCATGCTGCTATCTCTGGAAAATACTCCCCTGATATCGAAGATGTACAAGCAGTGGCGGAGCCAATATTAAGACATCGGATTGTTAGAAATTATAAAGCGGAAGCCGAAGGCGTTTCTACCGAAGATATTATCAAACGTCTGCTATAAATACCTTAGCTCGTTAAAAAGCCTAAAAACGTTACTCGGGATCAACAATCTCAGGAACTTCAATATATGCTTCGCATATGATATTCCAAACATAACCTTGCTGCACTTCCCAAATCCTGACGTAGTTATAATTCTTTGTTTTATCCTTTTTTGTGATAACTGCACGGCCATAGGTAAAAGCTAATTCGCCACTAAACGACCTGTCGGCCTTGATGGGCGTACTGCTTAAATTATACCCTTGCTTCTTCCAAAAATCCATAATTGCTTTCTTACCTGTAATGGGTTCGAAACCCGGAAAAAGAAGACGGCTTTCTTCGGCAATAAACTCCTTAAAAGCAATCGGATCATCCGCTTTAAGAATAGTGCCCATCAATTTATCCGAACTGAAAACAACATCTTCCCGTTGTTGCAATCGTTTTCCCGAACGTTGTTTTAAAAAGATCTCGTTTTTAGGATTTTGAAATACCAGAGCCGGGCTTTTTTTGGGCTTCTGATGGGGAACTCCAGCATCAATTGCAAGTTTCCACACCCCTTTGGCGTTCTGTTTCCAAACCGAAAGGTAGTCGCCATATTGAATTTTACTTGAATCAGTCTCCTGAAAGGTATATGGCCCGCCGGTAAAGCCCCAGTCGCCACTTTTGGCTATTCGGGCAAAAACCGGGCTCCAGTTTAAACTCCCTAAGCTATCGGATTTGCCTTTGAAATATTTTACAGCATTCACAGGCCCGGGCCTGAAGATTATGGTATTTTCATCAGAAACTGATAAAAAGCCTTTTCTTATTCCCTTCTCTTTTACCATAGCAGCAAAGTAATTTTCCGCGGAAACAAGCTGACTAACCTTATCGGTGGTTTGAGCTTCAGCAAAACCGCTTGTCAAAAGAAGAAGGAAGAAAATTCGTAGAATGGCTATGCGCATTTTATATATCTCATTATTAGAGCGTGAGTTTTTTATTTTTTTTGTAGTATATCGGTGATTTACACTTTGTTCCAGGTGCTGCCCTCTTTGCCGTCTTTAATCTGGATCCCGATTTCCTGCAAGCCAATCCGTATTTTATCGGAAGTGGCATAATCTTTATTACCTTTTGCTTCCTGACGAAGTTTAATAATAAAATCCATGAGTTGACCCATGTCGTTGGTATGTGAGGTTTCTTCTTTCAGACCAAGAATATTAAATATAAAATCGTTTATTAAGGACTTCAGTAGCTCCAAATCTTCCTTCGAAATCGCGGTATTACCGTCGTGAACACTGTTTATTATCCTTACTGCTTCAAATAACTCGGCAATAACTGCGGGACTGTTAAAATCATCGTTCATTGCTTCATAACAGCGCTTCTGTATCCCGGCAATATCAACTTCCGAGTGATCGGAGGTTTTTAATCGATCCAGCAGCGCGCAGGCATTCATAAGGCGTTTAAAGCCTTTGTCCGAAGCGTCTAATGCGTCATTGGAAAAGTCCAGCGTGCTACGATAATGTGCCTGCAGCATAAAGAAACGCACTGCCATTGGAGAAAATCCACGTGTGAGCAGAGGATGGTTTCCCGTAAACAATTCATGCGGTAAAAATCCATTTCCAGCTGATTTAGACATACGGGCGCCATTTACAGTCAACATATTGGTGTGCAACCAATATGTCGCCGGAGTTTTATGATGGCAGGCCTGCGATTGAGCTATCTCATTGGTATGGTGCGTAGCCGCAAGGTCCATTCCTCCCCCATGTATGTCGAAAGTTTCTCCCAGATATTTGCTGCTCATTGCCGAGCACTCAATATGCCAGCCCGGAAATCCCCATCCCCATGGTGAAGGCCAGCGCATAATATGTTCGGGTTTTGCTTTTATCCATAAAGCAAAATCCAAACGGCCGCGCTTCTCATCCTGACCACCCAGTTCCCGGGTATTGGTCAATAGGTCATCCATGTTACGGTTTGTTAAAATGGTATAATTATTTTGCTGACTATACTTATCGACATCAAAGTATACACTTCCATTTACTTCATATGCGAAACCATTTTGAATAATTTCTTGAACCATTTGGATCTGCTCAGTAATATGGCCGGTTGCGGTAGGTTCGATATTCGGCGGCAGGGTGTTAAACAGCTGCATTACATCGCGAAAGCCGATGGTATAACGTTGTACAATTTCCATAGGCTCTACCTGTTCTAAGCGGGCCTTTTTCGAAAATTTATCATCTCCTTCGTCTCTGTCGCCTTCGAGGTGGCCAGCATCAGTAATATTTCTAACATATCTTACTTTAAAGCCAAGGTGCAAAAGGTATCGGTATATTAAATCAAAGGACACAAATGTGCGGCAGTTTCCAAGATGAACATCGCTATAAACTGTGGGGCCGCAAACGTACATCCCTACAAAAGGAGCATTTATAGCTTCGAAAACCTCTTTTTTTCTTGTTAATGTATTATAAACAAGCAAATTTTTATTCATGATAAGGTATTAATGGAGTAGAGTATACGTTCAAACTTAAATAATTGAGTTGAGATTGTTAAAATCAATCAGGGTATTTTAATTCAAGATCGCTTCTAACCGGGTAATGATCAGAGAGCTTTTTGTCAATAATAATGTAATTCTTGACTTCAAATTCAGGACTGGTAAGAATATAGTCGATTTGAAAGTTGGGAAAATCGCCGTTATAGGTAATTCCAAAGCCACTTCCTTTTTCGCGAAAGCTATTTTTCATTCCTTTTACGAGGATGTTAACGGCGTAGGAGACTGGCGTGTCATTGAAATCACCTGCAATGATATAAGGTATATTCGATCGTTCAGCATGTTCTTTCAGTATTTGAACCTGTTCGCTCCGCTTTATGAACGCATTTTTCATTCTCCGGCTTAAACGTTTAGTTGAGTTTACATCTGTATTTATTTCTTTTACATCTTTTAGATATTCATAATCTTCTGGTTGAAAATTGATAGACTGTAAATGGGCATTATAAACCCGGATTTTTTTGCCGTGTATTTTAAAATCGGCAAATAGAACGTCGTTACCATTAGACATGTTCGGAAAGTCAATTTTCCCTTTATTGTGTATGCGCAATTTTGAAAAAATTGCATAACCATTCATCTCATAATCATTACCCGCCGATTCTTCGATATAATAATGTTGAGAGTTTAAAATCTCGGTTATGGCTTTCTTAAAATTGAATTCACCCCTTCTTCTCGCAAAAAACTCTTGAATGCATAAAATATCAGGTTGCTCTTTGCGGATAATATCGATCATCTGATCTCTTACAGCCGTTTCATTTTTGCCGTCGAACTTTTTGAAATAGTGAACGTTCCAGGTCATTATACGTGTAATATCTTTCGAGGATTTTGGCACCTGAATGGCGTTGGATTCCCTGAAACCAATCGTACTAACGAGGAACTTCCATCCTATAATAATTGCAAGAAAAGACAGCAGTGCAAAAAGAGGCTTTTTAAATAACCAAAGAACAGCAAAGAGGATATTGATTAAAAGAAGTGGCGGATAAGCGAGACCAATAAAGGCAATCGGCCAAAAAACCCCGGGCGATACAAACGATGCCAGGTAACTTAAAAGAAGCATTAGGGCGGCAAGAATATTTAATACAAAAAGGGTCTTTTGCAACCAACCCGGTTTTTTGACTGTCCTTCTTGACCTCATTCTTTATTGCTTGCTTTGAACAACTGTTCCTTTTCTTGCTTTGTTAAACTTTCATAACCAGACCGCGAAATTTTATCTAATATCTGATCAATTAATTCTTGTTCAGGAACTCTGCTATTAGTTATGGTAGTCGTACTGCCGCTGGCTTTTTTGACTACTTTCAATCTTCTTCTCGACTGGAAAATCTTACTCCAGTCGTTACCAGCCTGTAATTGTTTGATAAAAACGAAACCCAGAAGTGCCCCGCCAAGATGGGCGATGCTTCCGCCAGGATTTAAACCCGACAGGCCTATAATATCAATAACGACATATACCAGGGCCAAGTATTTTAATCTTACATCTCCAAAAATAAGCAGTCTGAGAGAATAATCAGGCAAAAGGGTTGCGGTGGCAACAACTATAGCCATAACACTTCCTGATGCACCAAGCAGAACCGAATTATACCTGACTTCTTCAAAGGCGGGGAAAATGGCGTAAAACACAAGATACAGTAATGCGCCGAACAAGCCGCCGGCCAGATAAGTGAATGTAAACTGTTTCTTGTTTAAAAAATCTTCGAATATCCTTCCGAACCAATACAGCACCAACATATTGAATATAAAGTGGAACAGCTCTTCATGGGTAAACATATAAGTTATTACCGTCCATGGCTTAAAAAGCACATCTCCATAATACCCGGGAACAGAAAGCTGTACTTTCAGCCATTCTGAAATGAAAACACTTTTGTTGAACAACCATTCCAATCGAAGAAGCCCCAATACTAAAAACACAATAGTGTTTATGCCGATAAATAAATATAACCGGCTGCCCGAATAGAACATTTTGTTCCAAAGCTCTTTAAAAATAGACTGCCTCATATGAAACCTCCCGGCCTTCGTATACCCCAATATTTAATTAACAGGAACCCAAACAGAGCACCTCCAAGGTGTGCAAAATGAGCAACAGAATCGCCTGAAAATTGTTTAACACCAAGGAACAGTTCTAATACTATATAACCCGGAATTAAGTATTTTGCTTTAATTGGAACAGGGATAAAAAGTAAAATTAATTCGGCATTCGGAAACAGCATACCAAAGGCTATCAACACGCCGAATATTGCACCCGAAGCACCAAGCATTGGCATTGCGTAGATATCTCTTAGTTTTGCTCCGGCTTCCTCGCTTAAACCCTGAATATTTAATACCGCACTGTTTGTTGCAAAATCAATAGTTACGGCATTCGGGTTAACAATGGATCCCGTTATTCCGTACACCTCAATAGCCTGCACCACCATCTGCAAGGCAAGAGCGCCTAATCCTGTTATTAAATAAAAATTCAGGAAACGCTTTGAACCAAATGTGTATTCGAGTACTGGCCCAAAACTGAAAAGTGCAAACATGTTAAAAAGTATATGCATCAATGAATTCGGGCTATGCATAAACATATAGGTGATAACCTGCCATATTTTAAATGCCGGAGAATCGAAATAGTAGACTGCTAAATATTGCACCAATAACGGAAAGTCGCGATCATTGCCAATTATATGCGTAGCAATAAAAAATATTACATTGATAATCAGGAGGTTTTTTACGACCGGCGGTATATTAGAAAAAGGTGATGATCTATAGCTATTCATTCTTTTTTTAAGCGTGTAGGCGAATTATTTTTCGAACCGTTGAATTAATTCTTCAAGTGTAAATGTAATAATAACTGGTTTTCCCTGAAGTGAAATATTTGGCGACTCGCAAGCAAATAATTGATCGATCAGATTATTCATTTCTGCCTGTGATAAATGTATCCCCGCCTTTATTGCCGCATTCTTCGCGAGAGTTCTCGCAAGGTTATCCCGCTTATCTAATTTCAACAACGAAAAATTGTTTTTAAAACCTTCTAACAAGTGTTCGAGCATTTCTACTTCGCTGATAGTTGATCCAATATCCGCCGGAATGCCTTCTACTATAAACGTATTTTTTCCAAATTCTCGTACCTGGAAACCTAATGCCTGGATATCAGGTAATAATTCTTTTACCAATTCAAAATCAACGGCTCCGAGAGTAACTGTTTGAGGAAACAGGCTTTGCTGACTTGCGCCCTGATGAGTTTCGAGTTGCTGCACGAAGCGTTCGTAAAGAATACGCTCATGTGCTGCCTGCTGATCTACCAGCATAAACCCAGATTTTATCTGAGAAACAATATAGCGGTTATGGAGCTGAAAAAGCTGTTTTTCTCCATGTTTAGGAATCGATCTATCTGTTTCTTCTGCCTCAAGCTCAAACTGCTGTTGTTCTGATACCGGCGTTTTAACAATATCATACAAAGATCCCCAGTTTTTACTTGTTTCTTGTCGTTCTCCTCCCATCGATCTCAGGTATGGGATTTCACGTTCCTGTTTTTTCTCTGCCCTGAAGGGATTAAAATCAGGATTGAAGCTAATTGCTGGCGGAACAATATCTTCATGAGCCTTTTCGGTGATCATGTTATTGAAACCCGTTTCCTGGTTAAAATCGAGCGTGGGTGTAATGTTGTACTGCCCTAAGGATCTCTTTACCGCCGAGCGGATAATCGCATAAATCGATTTTTCATCCTGGTACTTAATTTCAGTTTTTGTGGGATGAACATTTATGTCAATTTTTGACGGATCGATCTCAATAAACAAAACATACAAAGGATAACTGTCGTCTGGCAGCAACTCTTCATAAGCCTTTGCAACCGCATGGTTGAGGTAGGGATCCTTTACAAAGCGTTTGTTAACGAAAAAATATTGTTCGCCACGGGTCTTTTTAGCAAACTCGGGTTTGCCGATAAAACCTCTAAGATCTATAATGGTCGTGTTTTCTTCAACGGGAACCAGCTTTTGATTATAAGTGCTTCCGAAAATATGCACAATGCGCTGCTTAAGTGAAGCCTGTGGCAGATGAAAAATTTCGTTTCCATCGTGATGGAATGTGAAAAATATTTCAGGATGGGCGAAAGATACCCGTTGAAATTCGTCGATTATGTGGCGTAGCTCAACAGGATTCCCTTTTAAAAAGTTCCTCCTTGCGGGTATGTTGTAAAATAAATTCTTAACGCAGATGCTGGTTCCGGCACTGCATGAAACAGGCTCTTGTTTAATAACTTCCGAGCCTTCAATGCAGATGGAAGTTCCTAATTCTTCTTCGTGCTTGCGGGTTTTAAGTTCTACCTGTGCAATTGCAGCAATAGATGCCATTGCCTCGCCTCTGAAACCCATGGTCCGGATAGAAAACAGATCTTCCGCCCGACGGATTTTCGAGGTGGCATGTCGTTCGAAACACATGCGGGCATCGGTAACACTCATGCCGCAGCCATCATCAATTACCTGGATAAGCGATTTTCCGGCATCTTTTATGATTAACTGAATTTTTCCGGCCCCGGAATCAATCGCATTTTCTATGAGTTCTTTTACTGCTGACGCCGGCCGCTGAACTACTTCGCCCGCGGCGATCTGATTGGCAACCGAATCAGGTAAAAGTTGAATAATATCAGACATAATTATCAGGCAAATTTAATTAAAATAAGCCGCCGGTTCCTGTTCAAAAATCAGTGTTGATAATTTAATTTTTGAGAGAATGTGCCGGATATTTTGATTTATCTCTCTGCCGGTTTCCTCACCACCAGAAAGAATGAAAACTGCCAAAATAAATGCTAGTTATCTGGCATCCGTCCTTAGGTGGTAATATCAATAAAGTAAAAACATTATTATTGATGGAACACCAACAACGGACTTAGGGGAGTAAATAACATATTTGGTAAGGGCCTAAAAAATTGACTGTTGCATAGAATACGCCTTGTTGTCCTCCCACCAGAGCCAGACTGCAGCTCAGCAATCACAAAGAAGAGCCAGTTTTCCGGGAACGATTGCACAGTTTTCGCGAAACAAAATTGTTACATTCTCCTTATGTTAGCTAATTGTAATTTTTGAAACCCCAAGTCTTAAGTTACACTCACCAAATTATTAACCTTAATGTTAAACAAATCATGAAAAACCTTTTTCTAGGTACAACTTCTGTGTTTGCTTTATTTCTATTGCTCACAAATTGTACTAAAAACGAATCTCTTACAGAGACAGAAGATCTCTTTTTGCGATCCAGTTCAAAAAACAAAACAACAGTGAGTGCCATCAGTGGTACTTTTTCTATTATTGCACGCCATAGCGGTAAAGCCGTTGAAGTTAAAGGCTATAGCACTGCCAATGGAGGTGATGTAGTTCAGTGGACTAATAGTGGCGGATCTAACCAAAAATGGAACATATCCGATCTTGGCAATGGATATTATAAGATTATCAACGTTAACAGCGGCCTGGCCCTGGATGTATCTGCTGGCTCTACTGCCGACGGCGGTGATGTGATTCAATGGGCCTATAATGGTGGCAATAACCAGCAATGGGCAATCACAGATCTCGGAACCGGTTATTATAAAATCATTAACAGAAATAGCGGAAAATCACTTGATGTGGCAGCGCGCTCAACTGCCGACGGCGCCAATGTGTTGCAATGGACTTATAGCGGAGCAACCAACCAACAATTTGCTTTATCTGGTTCCTCATCGGGCTCATCGTTCGGCTTAGTGGGATATGCAACCGGAACCACCGGAGGTGCGGGTGGTGCCACTGTTACTGCCACAACCTTTGCCGAGCTTAAAGCTTATTTAGAAAGTTCCACAACTTATATTGTTCGGGTAGACAGGAGGATCTACAATGGAACAAAGGGAGGAAAGATTAATGTGAATAATAATAAAACCCTTCTGGGAGTTGGAACAGCTGGTTTTTTGGATGGTATCGGACTGAATATATCGAGCAAAAGCAATATAATTATTCAGAACATCAAAATTACACTCACTTCCATTACAGATACATCCGACCCGGCAGTATACGATCCGGATGGGGATGAGGGACGACCTCAGATTATCGTTAATGGAGGAGATTGCATCTCTATTCAGGGCAGCAGCTCAAAGGTTTGGATTGATCATTGCGAAATGTATGAGATAGATCCTTCAGTACAAACTAATCAGGATTTATACGACGGACTGGTGGATA
>CAMLLO010000034.1 GCA_946480915.1 uncultured Sphingobacteriaceae bacterium
TTGAGCAGGCCAAGAATAGCACCTCGCTTAATAATTTCAAAACATCCCCCCATAAAAAATATGCGTTGATATTTGGCAATGAGGTAAATGGCGTATCGGATGAAGCGATGGCTTTAATAGACAAATGCATCGAAATCCCACAGTTCGGAACCAAGCACTCTTTTAATATTGTTGTATCTGCAGGTATTGTTTTGTGGGATCTTTTTGCCAAGCTAAACTTCAAATATTAGCAAGCAAAACACATATAAAACAAAAAAATCCCGCCTTACAGACAGGATTTTTTTATGTGGCATCAACGGCTTAATAAGCATACATGCTTTCAGCATCTTTACTTTCCAGAGCCGTACTACCGGTTAAAAATTGATCAACTCTTCTAGCTGCTTCACGACCTTCTGAAATCGCCCAAACCACCAAAGACTGACCTCTTCTCATATCTCCTGCCGCAAACACTTTATTAACGTTTGTTTGATAAGAACCTTCTTTCGCCTTAACATTTCCACGCTCATCCAAATCAATACCTAACTGCTCTAACAAGCCTGTTTTTTGAGGATGTAGAAAGCCCATTGCCAGGAACACCCGCTCTGCAGGAAGTTCACGCTCTGATCCGGCAACTTCAGAAAATTTAAGAGGACGACCTAAGAAGTCTGTTTCCCATTCAACATCAACAACTTTGATTGCTTTCAGATTACCTTTGCCATCGCCAATAAATTCTTTCGTATTTATAAACCATTTCCGTTCGGCACCTTCCTCGTGAGAACTTGTAGTTTTCAATAACATTGGATAGGTTGGCCAAGGCATTGCCTCTGTACGTTCTGCCGGAGGTGTAGGCATTAACTCAAATTGAGTAATAGATTTTGCTTTTTGACGATTCGAAGTTCCAACGCAATCCGAACCTGTATCGCCACCGCCAATAACTATAACGTTTTTCCCTTCAGCAAGAATTTCTTCCTCAGGAAAAGAAATATTACTTACGCGCTTGTTACTTTGCTTTAAGAATTCCATCGCAAAGTACACGCCTTTCAAATCGCGTCCCGGAACCGGAAGATCACGAGGGATGGTAGAACCACCAGAAAGAACCACTGCGTCAAAATTACGCATGATCTCATCTCCGCTTATGTCTTTACCAACTTCAGTATTATACTTAAAAATAACACCATCATCTTCCATCAATTGCACTCTGCGCTCAACAACCCACTTTTCTAATTTGAAATCAGGAATACCGTAACGCAATAAACCACCGGCTTTATCGTCGCGTTCAAAAACGGTGACAGTGTGCCCTGCTTTATTCAATTGAGCGGCAGCAGCTAAACCTGCAGGACCAGAACCTATAATAGCAACAGTTTTTCCTGAACGGATAAACGGAGCCTTTGATTTTACTAATCCTTTTGCAAAAGCAATTTCAATAATATGCTTTTCAATTTCCTCGATAACAACAGCAGGTTTGTTTATTCCCAACACACACGCTGACTCGCAGGGTGCAGGACAAATTCTTCCTGTAAACTCAGGGAAATTATTAGTAGAGGTTAGAATGCGATACGCCTCTTCCCAATTTTCTTTATAAACAGCATCGTTAAACTCAGGAATTATATTCCCTAGCGGACAGCCATTGTGACAAAACGGAATTCCGCAATTCATACAGCGTGCTGACTGCTGATTTAATTTTTCCTCTGAATAAGTTCCAACAAACTCATTATAATCTTTAACACGCTCTTCAGGAGATCTTTTTTGGGGAAGCTCTCTTGCGTATTCCTTAAATCCTGTGATTTTTCCCATAATTAATTAACCGGCTGAAATTGTGCGTGTTGCAATACTTTTTTATACTCTTTAGGGAACACCTTAATAAATTTACTTCTTTCGTCATTCCAGTTACTCAATAGAAACAATGCCAGATGGCTTTGAGTTAACTGCATATGCGTACGTAACAAAGCTGTAATTTGCTCTTCATCTGTTGTAGTAAGCGGATCTAGATCTACCATTTCCGGATTGCAGTTATCTGCAAAACTACCATCAACATCATAAATCCATGCGATTCCACCACTCATACCTGCTGCGAAGTTTCTTCCTGTTTTACCAAGAATTAGGGCTCTTCCACCGGTCATGTATTCACAACCATGATCGCCTACGCCTTCAACAACTGCGGTAGCACCGGAGTTACGTACAGCAAATCGCTCTCCTGCCTGTCCACGAACAAACAATTCTCCGGAAGTTGCACCATAAAGGGCCACGTTTCCGATAATGATATTATCCTCAGGAACAAGAGTGCTTAGAGATGAAGGATAAATTGCTAACCTGGCTCCAGATAAACCTTTACCTACATAATCGTTTGCTTCACCTTCTAATTCAAAGGAAATACCTTTAGCACAGAAAGCTCCAAAACTTTGTCCCGCAGACCCGCTGAACTTGAAATTAATAGTATTATCTGGTAAACCTGCTGATTGATATACTTTAGAAACCTCATTTGAAAGCAAAGTTCCGAGTGTACGGTCAGTATTTTTCAACTCGAAAGTTGCGAATACAGGTGTTTTATTTTCCAAAGCCTGCTTAGCATGCTCCAGTAGTTTCCAATCGAGAATGTTAGCCATTCCATGATCTTGAGACTCGCTGTTATAAAGCGTTTGTTTCGACGGATTAGTAACAGGATAAAGAATTGCTGATAAATCAACAGTTTTAGCCTTCCAATGTTTATTACCGTCTCTTGCTTTTAGGAACTGCGCACGACCAACCATGTCGTTTATAGTTCTAAAGCCAAGGTCTGCCATAATCTCGCGAAGCTCCTCTACAATAAAGTGGAAAAGATTAACGATATGCTCAGGTTTTCCGCTAAATAATTTTCTTAATTCAGGATCCTGAGTAGCGACACCAACCGGGCATGTATTTAAATGACACTTACGCATCATAATACAACCACCAGCCACAAGTGCCGCAGTTGCTACACCCCACTCTTCAGCTCCCAATAACGTAGCTATTGCGATATCTCTTCCAGTTTTCAACTGACCGTCTGCTTGTAAAACAACACGGCTTCTAAGCTGATTTCTAACAAGGGTTTGATGTGCTTCGGCTAAACCAAGTTCAAATGGCAAACCAGCATGTTTGATAGAACTGATCGGAGATGCTCCCGTTCCGCCATCGTAACCTGCAATAAGGATAACATCCGCGTGTGCCTTAGCAACACCTGCAGCGATAGTACCAACACCCGCCTTAGAAACTAATTTGACGTTGATTCTCGCATCACGATTTGCATTCTTTAAATCGAAAATAAGCTGCGCTAAATCCTCTATTGAATAAATGTCGTGGTGCGGTGGTGGAGATATTAAACCAACACCTGGAGTAGAGTGACGAACCTTTGCAATCCAATCATCAACTTTATGTCCCGGTAATTGACCCCCTTCACCCGGTTTTGCACCCTGAGCCATTTTAATTTGTAACTCATCAGCATTAGTCAGGTAATATGATGTTACACCAAAACGGCCGGATGCAACCTGTTTAATAGCAGAACGCATAGAATCACCATTTGGTAATTTTTCGTAGCGCATTTCATCCTCACCACCTTCTCCTGTATTACTTTTACCGCCTACCCTGTTCATGGCAATGGCCAAAGTACTGTGGGCTTCGTGAGAAATTGAACCGAAAGACATCGCTCCCGTCGCGAAACGCTTTAAGATGGATTCCGCAGGCTCGACTTCAGATAATGCGATAGGCTCACGATGATGTGCAAAATCCAGCAATCCACGCAAGGTGTACATTTTCTCAGACTGATCATTTATAAGTTTTGCATAGTTCTTATAAATAGAATAGTCTCCGGTCCGCGCAGCTTGCTGCAATAAATGCACCGTCTGAGGATTGAATAAATGGGCTTCGCCACGGCGTTTCCACTGATAGATACCACCCTCAGGCAACAGCTGATCTTCAGGTTTTGCATGAATAAAACCATGATTATGCTTGAAGAGTGTCTCTTTAGCAATTTCATTAAGACCTAAACCGCCTATCCTGGTTACAGCGCCGGTGAAATATTTATCAACTACGCTTTTATTTATCCCTAAAATTTCGAAAATCTGAGCACCGTGATATGATTGCAATGTAGAGATTCCCATTTTCGAGAAAATCTTAAGCAAACCATCACAAATTGCTTTGATGTAATTCTTTGAAAGATATTTGTACTCTAGGGAAGTTTCTAGCTTTCCTTCTTCTTTAAGTGTATGAATAGTTTCAAGCGCCAGGTAAGGATTGATTGCACTTGCGCCGAAAGCGAGTAAACAAGCAAAATGATGTACTTCCCAAACGTCGCCCGCTTCAACTACGATACCCACCTGACCGCGGAAACCTCTCTTTATAAGGTGATGATGTACTGCAGAACACGCTAATAATGAAGGTATTGGTGCATGTTGCGAATCCACTGCACGATCTGAAAGTATTAACACTTCAAATCCATCATTCACAGCATCCTCTGCGTAACGACACAGTCTATCTAATGCATTTTGTAAAGATCCGGCCTGACCATCAGCTTTAAAATATGTTTGAAGTGTTTTGGCATTAAACATGCCGGTATCAATACTTCTTAGTTTTTCAAGCTCGAGATTTGTAAGGATGGGTTGTTGCAATGCCACACAATGACAGTGCATCTTATCTTCATCAAACAAATTACCATTACTGCCAATAAACGTCGAAAGGCTCATTACCATCCGCTCACGAATCGGATCGATCGGCGGATTAGTTACTTGTGCAAAAAACTGCTTGAAGTAACTTGATAAATGCTGTGGTCTGTCAGATAAAACAGCCAAAGGAACATCGGTACCCATAGATCCAATAGGTTCCTTACCTTCAACAGCCATCGGCTTAATAATGGTTTCGATATCCTCGCGGCTATATCCAAACACCTGCTGATATTTCAGAACTGCTGATTTTGAAAGATTAGTGAAAGATAATCTTGGTTCAGGCAATTCCTCCAGGCGGATTTTATAGTTTTCAAGCCATTGACCGTAAGGCTGGCTAGAAGCTATCTTATTTTTTATTTCTTCATCTTTGATGATTTTGCCTTCCACCAAATCAACCAGGAACATTTTACCAGGTTGCAGACGTCCTTTTTGAATAATTATTTCTTCAGGAATTGGCAAAGCACCAGCTTCGGAAGCAACAATCACACGACTATCATTCGTTACCGCATAACGTAAAGGTCGCAGACCATTTCGATCTAATAAGGCACCGATCTGTGATCCGTCAGTAAACGTCAAGGCAGCTGGACCATCCCATGGTTCCATTAAAGTAGCATGGAACTCATAAAATGCTTTTTTAACCGGATCCATCTGCTCGTTTCCGTCCCATGCTTCAGGCACAAGCATCATCATAACATGAGGAAGAGAACGTCCGGTATGAACCAATACCTCCACAACGTTATCTAAACATGCAGAATCCGATTGGTTACTATCAATAACAGGAAGAATGATATCCATTTCTTCACTGCTGAAATAAGATGAAGCATATGATTTTAATCCTGAATAAAACCAGTTAAGGTTTCCGGTCAGGGTATTAATTTCTCCATTATGCGCCATAAACCTAAATGGTTGCGCCAATTTCCAGGACGGAAATGTATTGGTTGAAAACCTGCTATGTACTAAACCAAATGCTGATGTAAGTCTGGTATCCTGAAGATCCGTATAATAAGTACGTAACTGGTAAGTAGTTAACTGACCTTTATATACTATAATACGGCTTGAAAGCGAAGCAATATAAAAATCGCTGCCATTCTTTACGGTTTCATTAATGGTTTTTGTGATCAACCTTCTGAAAACAAAGAGCTTTCGTTCAAAATCATCATTATTGTTGATTCCATCGGGCATACCAACAAATAACTGTTCTGTTTCTGGCTCAACAGAAAGAGAAGTTGGGCCAACCACAGAAGGGTTTACAGGTAATTTCCTGAATCCAAGCAACGGCAATCCGAGTTTCTCAGCCGAGCTCATTATAATTGAGCGGCATGTTTCTCTGGTAGCTACATTCTTCGGAAAGAAAATCATACCTACGCCATAGTGTCCGGGCTCAGTAAGATGAATATCTAAAGCAATACATTCCTCCATGAGAAACTCATGAGGAATTTGCAATAATATTCCTGCACCATCACCACTTTCAGGGTCACATCCACAAGCTCCTCTATGCTCCATATTCTCGAGAATAGTTAAAGCATCAGAGACATTTTGATGTGATCGCTGGCCATTAATGTGTGTAATAAAACCTACTCCACAAGAGTCGTGTTCAAATTCAGGGCGATATAATCCCTGCTGGTCGTTTTCGGTTTGCTTCATTATTATAATAATGGGAATGTACGAAAGTACGGATTTCGCACTAAAATTACGGACTGGATAATAATTTTTAACTATTTTTCAAAAACCATCGAATTTTCACTACCAAAATTACCAATTTCACATTCAATCATATTTGATATTAACATTATATTAATGTTAGTTTTATATAAAATAGAACGATTCTCCTCTAAACAGGGGCGTGGATTTCGAAAATACGACAAATATTTAAAAATGAGAATTGAATTTTTTAATTCACAAAATTTCTTACTTTTGCCCCGGGTTAGTCTCCTACGATCAGCTCCTCTTGAACTCCCCCAGGGTGGGAACGCAGCAAGGGTAGAGAGTTGTAGCGGTGCGATAGGAGGTGCTAGCCCACTTTTTTTCTTTTTCTATTCATCGTATTCTTTTTAATACTATACTTTTATTTATCCGGGCAATTTTATTAAATTCGCTGGCTAAACAATAAGTGTCAATCAGACAATTTTAAAACTTTAATTTTCAATATGAAATTTTTTATCGATACTGCCAATCTTGCTCAAATTAAGGAAGCTCATGAAATGGGTGTTTTGGATGGGGTAACTACCAATCCAAGTTTAATGGCCAAAGAAGGAATTACGGGCCATGAGAACGTAATCAATCACTATAAAGCAATCTGTGACATCACCGACGGGGATGTAAGTGCGGAAGTAATAGCTACAACAGTTGACGAAATGATAGCAGAAGGAGAAGCTCTTGCTAAATTGCATCCTAGAATTGTAGTAAAGGTTCCGATGATCAAGGATGGTATAAAAGCGATTAAACATTTCTCATCTAAAGGCATAAAAACCAATTGCACCCTGGTATTCTCAGCAGGCCAGGCTTTGCTGGCAGCAAAAGCGGGTGCTACTTACGTATCACCGTTTATCGGACGTTTAGATGATGTTGCCACAGATGGCTTAACTCTTATCGAAGACATTCGCTTGATTTATGATAATTACGGTTATACAACCCAAATTCTGGCAGCATCGGTTCGCCACCCAATGCATATAGTAAATTGTGCAAAAATTGGTGCTGATGTAATCACCGCCCCCCTATCTGCAATTGCTGCACTATTAAAACACCCATTAACTGATAATGGACTAGCTCAGTTTTTAGCAGATCATGCTAAAGCCGCTGGAAAGTAATTTTTACTTAGAATATTATACTGAAGGCACGAGGATTAATACACTTCGTGCCTTTGTTCATTTTATCCGTCAAACTTTTTACTCCGAGTTGACAGCCTTGTCTAATATTTGTGAAAAACGACACAAACACTCCTTATCTTTGGGGCAATGAATACTCAATATCTGTTGCAAAGGGCTCTGGCCTATGACTTTCTCACAATTGAAGAAGGTGTTTACCTTTTCAAAAATGCCTCCACCGCAGACTTAATGTATACCGCAAATGAATTGCGCAAACAGCAGGTTCCGCATGGGAAGGTGACCTGGCAAATCGATAGAAATGTGAATACCACAAACGTTTGCATTGCGAACTGCAAATTTTGCAACTTCTTTAGAAGACCCGGGCATGCAGATAGTTATATTACAGATATAGAAACCTATAAAAAAAAGATTGAGGAAACCTTTCGGTTTGGCGGAGATCAGCTCTTACTTCAGGGAGGACACCATCCCGATCTTGGATTGCAGTTTTACGCTGATTTGTTTAAAAAATTAAAGGAGCTTTATCCTACTTTGAAACTTCATTCCTTAGGTCCGCCTGAAATTGCCCACATCGCAAAACTAGAAGGATTGAGTCATACGGAAGTGTTAAAAACCCTTATCGATGCCGGACTTGATTCTTTACCAGGAGCCGGAGCCGAGATACTGAATGACCGTGTCAGAAGATTGATTTCTAAAGGAAAGTGTGGAGGACAGGAATGGCTGGATGTTATGAGGGCCTGTCATCAATTAAATATTCCGACATCCGCAACGATGATGTTTGGGCACGTAGAAACCATAGAAGAACGCTTCGAACATTTGGTTTGGATACGTGAAGTTCAATCAGAGAAGCCTGAGAATGCACACGGCTTCATTGCATTCATTCCCTGGCCTTTTCAGGATGATGCAACTTTATTAAAACGCGTAAGGGGGATCAGTAATGAAGTAACTGCCGACGAATACATTCGTATGATTGCTTTAAGCAGAATAATGCTTCCAAATATCAAGAACATTCAAGCATCCTGGTTAACCGTTGGAAAACAAGTTGCTCAAATTTGTTTACATGCCGGTGCGAATGATTTTGGATCAATTATGCTGGAAGAAAATGTAGTGAGCGCCGCAGGTGCACCGCACCGCTTTACATCTAAAGGAATACAGGAGGCTATACGGGAAGCTGGATTTGAGCCGCAACTTCGAACGCAGAAATATGAATTTCGCGAAATTCCTCCTCAAATAGTGCAACAAACAATTAATTACTAAAGCACTTTAAATTATGAGTTCTAGGTAAATTTCATTAGAATTACCTATGCCTTTAAACGCTCTGATAGTTGATGATGAAGAATACAGTAGAAAGTCGCTTTACTTTTTACTCCAGGAAAATTGTCCTGAAATAACCGTCTCGGGAATTGCCGGATCTGTTGCCGAAGCCCGGAAAATCATTCAGGAAAATTCTTTCGACCTTGTTTTTCTGGATATAGCCATGCCTAAAGAAAATGGGTTTGAACTCTTACCAACACTTCAGGAAAAAAACATCCTGGTTGTTTTTATAACCGCTTTCGATCAATACGCTTTGAAGGCGCTTAAAGCGAGTGCTGTTGATTACCTGTTAAAACCAATCGATATCAATGAATTAAAAGTGGCGGTTCAAAAGTCTGTTGAGCGAATAAAGATTCTCAAATCTTCTCTCCGGACTAACGATAATCCATCTTTGGTTACATTAACCGAAAATCTCAACTCTAAAAACAAAATAGATAAAATAACTCTTCCACATACACACGGCTTTCACATAATCGATACAAGCAATATAATCTATATAGAAGCAGACAGCAATTATTCAATTTTTCACCTCAGAAATACGGGAAATTTAGTTATATCGAAACCCCTAAAAGAATTCGAAGATATGCTTGATAACGATTTTGCGAGAATACATAAATCAGCAATCATCAATTTAAATTACGTTAAAAGCTATTCTACCAAACATGGTTTTGAAGTAATTCTCGAAAAAGACATTGTTTTGCCAGTATCCAGAAGGCGCTCAGCGGAGTTTCAAGAAAAATTACGGGAATTTATATCGACAAAAAAATCCAACATTTAACACATTGAGAAATCATAATAACTATCTATTATTTTTTATCTTTTGTTTCTGCATGCCTGGATATCTGACGGCTCAGACTTTAAGTTTTAAAAATTATACAGTAAATAGTGGTTTGGCAAACTCGACAGTGTACCACATTAACCAGGATTCGAAAGGGTTTATATGGCTTGCAACAGAGAGTGGCGTAAACAGATATGATGGCCAAACGTTCCAGACGTTTACCATGGATGATGGTCTCTCTGACAATGAGGTACTTCAAATACAGGAGGATTCGAAGGGACGCACCTGGTTTTTAACTTTAAATGGAAAACTCAGCTACTACTATAACAACAAGTTTTACAACTCAAGCAATGACAGTGTATTGAGGAAAACTTTTTGTAAGGCCAGTTTTGTTTCTTTTTTTGAAGATTCAAAACATCGACTCTGGTTCTCCACGAATCAAAGGGAAATGGTTATGATCGACGGCACGTCAGTAAAAATTTTTTACTCGGCCACTCAGTCATTTACCAATTCATCAATTGCAGAAAATGATCAATCTGAGATATTAATCTTCAATCAAAATGCGACCTATAAGTATAATAATAAAGGTTTTGCTGAACTAAAAACTCAGCTTCACCCCCTTTCTCTTAAAACGCTGTTATATGATAGGGCCGAAAAAAAAATTTCTTTCATTTCCGCCTCAGGATTAGTTGAACTGGACAATGATCACGCGGTAATTAAAAGAAAAATCCCGTCATATATTCTGCAGAAAGGAATCAGTAACTTCTTTTTTGATAAAGAGGACAACCTTTGGATAAATACCATGGGCAATGGTGTTTTTATACTTGATACATCCTTGAACGTCGCCAAAAATCTTTTAAAAAGGAACTACATTACCCATAGTTTATTGGATATGAATGGGAATATATGGATTTCTACGATTGGTAATGGTGTATATATGTTGCCCGAACTGGCAAGAAACATGCGGCATTATACCGTCGATGAAGGATTATTTTATAACTCCATTCACAGTATCACCCGAACTCCTGATAAGGATTTAATACTGGGATTAAGAAACGGAAATCTAACTTTATTAAGTGGGAATAATGCTATTTACAAAACATTAAACACCTCCCATTCCGCCTATAATCCGATCAAAAAACTTTATTACGATCAGCAAAATCAATCTATCTGGTTTGCATCCAATAACAATCTAGGTGAGATCAGTTCAGATTTTCGACATATTAGATATTTGAAGGAAAGGGATAACCTAACCTATGCACTTAAATCATTTAGTATTAGTAAGAGTGGGAAATTAGCAATTGCTCTTGCTGCTGGCGTTGATATTCTTGAAAACAAAAATGCAGATCTAATTTTCGAAACGCCAAATCTTGGCAACCGATCCAAACATTTTCCCTCAAGGGCCTATACAGTATTTTATGACTCGAATGAAAGATTATGGTTTTCGAACATGAACGGCTTACATTGTTTCTATCAGAACCGACTTGTTGAACTATATCATTCTATACCCCAACTTAAACAAAGAATTACAAATATCGCAGAACTGCCGGATAAAACTATTGTCTGTGCGAGCTATGGATTTGGAATATTTTTTATAAAAAATTTCAAGCTAATCCGAGCGATAACTACACAGCAAGGCTTGGGTAGTAATATATGTAAAAAGGTGTTCTATACTAATAACTATATCTGGGTTATAACAGGTAAAGGTATTAGCAGGATCTCGAAAGATTTGGCGAGAATAGACAATTTCCATAAAGAGAATGGTTTACTTTCCAATGAAATAAATGACGCGATTGTCGATAATGATTCTGTGTATGTGGCTTCAAATAGTGGATTATCTATATTTCCAGCCAACCTGCAGCTCAAAAGGAAAAATCGAATTCCTTTAAATTTAAAGTCCATTCTAATTAATAACCGGGAAGTCGATTTATCAGAAAATATTGAACTAAATTACAAATCGAACAATATCACCGTAAACTATATTGGCATCGACTTTAACAATCCTTCTGAAATAACATACGAATACCGGTTAAAAGATGAGCTAAGGTGGACCACCACCTCCAATAACACCATTGAATTTGGCTCGTTAGAACCCGGAGAGTATCATCTACAGATAAGAGCCCGTGGCGTGAATAGTGCCTGGAGCGACCCAATTTCATATAATTTTGTCATCAAGCCCCCATTTTGGAAAACTCCCTGGTTCATCATTTTGATGATTTTAATATTCACGCCATTAATCTTCTATCTGGTTAACAGCTTTTATAAAAACAAAAGGATTAAAGAGAACGAGAAATTACTTGCAAAAACTAAAATTATCGCTTTAGAACAACAGGCATTGCAAGCAATGATGAATCCCCATTTCATCTTTAATGTCATGAATTCTATCCAGCATTTTATAAATACGAAAGACACCGTAATGGCCAATCAATTATTAACCGGCTTTGCCCGTCTTATTCGAAAAAACCTTGATATTTGCAACAAAAGCTATATCTCGCTTGAAGAAGAACTTTCCTATCTCAACCTATATCTCGCTTTGGAAAAGCTCCGATTCGGAAACAAAATGAATTACCGGATACATATAGACCCCGAAATAGACAAAGAAGAAACGTTAATACCTTCGATGCTTTTACAGCCTTTTGTCGAAAATTCTATTTGGCACGGGATTATGCCCAAAGAAACCGACGGAAACATATCAATTTCTATTAAGTTGAAGACCCCAACATTATTAGATATTTGCATAGAAGACGATGGTATCGGAATAGAACAGTCTTTTAAATTAAAAAGCAACGATCATATTAGCCGGGGTATGGAATTAACGCAGGAGCGTATAAATCTTTTAAATAAGTTTGAAGCTCCAATCAAATTGAACGTCGAAAATGTGAAACCAAACGGAACAAAAGTCACTATTTTAATTCCGATTTAACCGTTAACTCATTAACTGCTACCGATAACTCATTAATTTATACCCGAAAATCCAATTTTTCTTACTATTGTTATAGATATCATTGCGAATCTGTTTTAAGGTAAACTTTTTTAAAATATTATTATCTAAGTGTGTGTTTAGCGGCTGGAACTTCCCAAAAGTTTCACCGCTTTTTTTTTGTCAGCTTTTTTAATGGTTTTACTAGATTTGCAAGATCTTGAACAATCTTGATTTATACACAGAAGCATTAATATTTGCATCTTCACAAAGCATATCTCTTGCCGAGATACAACAGGTGATAGATTCATTAAATGAAGAGCCAACTCCTATCGAGTCTATATTAGAATCTCTTACCAGGATTCAACAGAAATATCATAGTCCGGACTTTGCAATAGAGCTTGTTGAGATAAATGGCGGATATCAATTTCTGACTAAGAAAATCCTCTATCCTGTAATAAGTCAATTACAGATTCAACGATCTAAAAAGAAGCTGAGTCAGGCTGCCCTGGAAACTCTTGCTATTATAGCTTACAGGCAGCCAATCACAAAACTTGAGATCGAACAAATTCGTGGTGTAAATTGCGATTATACAATTCAAAAACTTCTCGATAAAGAGCTAATTTCGATCTCGGGCAAGGCAGAATCTGTCGGAAAGCCTTTACTTTATGGCACGAGCTCCTTATTTATGGATTATTTTGGAATTAAAGACAGTTCAGAATTACCACAATTAAATGATATTCAGACAAATGAAAACCAGGTGGGAGAAAAACAAGATTAATTTTAATTGCGCGAAATTTTAGCATACTTTTTAAAAATCTTATTATTTTTATGGTAAGCAATAATTAATCTGAAAGATGAAAACGCCAAAGAAAAAGTTTGATAATACCGACAGCCTAAAAGGTCCAAAAACGAATTTAGAAGATCCAATTGCTAAGAAACGTTTGAATGATGATGACGATGATGATTTTGACAGTCCTTTAGATGATGATCTGGGAGGATTTGACGACTTAGATTCACTGGTTGATGATGACGACGATTTTTAATAAAATTTATTCTTTGCATGGAAAGCATTCAGCCAACTGAATGCTTTTTTTATATTAATTTAAAACCAAATATGGTTATAACCGAAGTAAGAGATAAAAAAACAGTCAGAGAATTCTTAAACGTTTCCAGAAAAATTTACGAGAACGACCCCGTTTGGGTATGTCCCTTAGATACCGATATTGAAAAAATATTCGATCCTCAACAAAATAGTTTCCATCAGCATGGACGAATAATCCGCTGGATTGCCAAAGATCTGGCAGGAAATACCAAAGGTAGAATTGCCGCCTTCGTTAACGATAAAAAAGCCAGCACCTTTCCACAACCAACCGGGGGAATAGGCTTTTTCGAATGCGTAAATGATAAAAAAGTTGCATTCGAACTTTTCGACACAGCTCAAGCCTGGCTAAAGAACGAAGGAATGGAAGCTATGGATGGTCCGATCAACTTCGGTGAAAATGACTCTTTCTGGGGACTATTGATTGAAGGATTCACCCATCCATCTTACGGGATGAACTATAATCCGCCTTATTACAAGGAGTTTTTTGATGCTTATGGCTTTGTGCCAATGTATGAGCAAATAACCAATCATCTTGAAGTTAACAAGCCGTTTCCAGAGCGTTTTACAAAAATCGCAGAATGGGTGGCTAAGAAACCTGGCTATTCGTTCAGGCACCTGGAGAGTAAGAACATAGAGAAATATGCTTCTGATTTCATGGAGATCTATAATGATGCCTGGCAGGATTTTGAAAATTTTGTCCCGATTGATAAAGCGACTATTTACGATAGCTTTAAAAAAATGAAAGCAATTATGGATGAAAAGCTAATCTGGTTTTCTTACATAAATGATGAACCCGCAGCTTTTGTAATTATCTTACCAGATGCCAATCAGATCATCAAACCTCTAAAAGGAAAGCTTGGAATTTTAGAGAAGATTCAATTCCTGTATTACCGATGGAAGGGTGTGTCGAGAATGCGTGCTGTTGCTATGGGTACGAAAAAAACCTTCCAAAAACACGGTCTGGAATCGGCGATGTTCATTAAACTGAAAGAATATGTTTTACCCTTAAACCAGTATCAGGAATTGGAATTATCGTGGGTAGGAGATTTCAACGATAAAATGCTTTCGATACATGAAGCCACAGGTGCTTCTTTTGGAAAGAAACATTTAACAATGAGAAAAATATTTTAAAAGATAGGCTCATTTTATGAGCCTATTCTTTTATGCAATTACTTTAGAACGTCTGAGTTCCTCAAAAAGATTAATTATCTTCTTTTGTAAGTCAATCACCTCAGTTTCCCGTTCCTGCAGTTTTTTTGTCATCGTTTCTAACTCAGAAATATACTTCTCTTGTTGTTCGGTATCGTTATATGTCAATAACTGAACTACTGTCATATCGAATAACTTTGAAATCTGTTCTAAACGAGACAAATTGATATCTGTAATTCCTGTTTCAATCTTGGAGAACGCAGGGATCGAAATATCCAATCTTTTCGCCACATCTTCCTGGCTCCAACCTTTTTGGTGCCTTAAAAGCCTAATCTTTTTACCTAATGTTTTCATTTACCCTTCTAGTTTAAGCATCTAAATTGCCAGAGCTTTATTTGCAAGTATATTTAAATCTACACCGCCAAAATCACCCGAGCTCATAAGAAGCAAGTTTTTACCCTTATAATTAATATAACTCAAAAATTCGACCAATATTTCTGAATTATTGAAAAAAATTAACTTATCGTTATTAAAAGCCTTTTTTACCTCATATTCGGTATATGGCTCCATATTTTTCTGTTCAAATGTGCGTCTGTTAATGAATACAACTGCAGTGTCGGCTGTATTCATACAGTCTTTATATTCATCCAAAAACTTTTTATCCAGGCTGCTGAACGTATGAAGTTCCATTACAGCAACCAACTCCCTGTCGGGAAATTGCGCCTTTACAGCCGTAAGTGTAGCTTTTAGTTTCGAAGGCGAATGTGCAAAGTCTTTATACACTGACGTGTTCTCATTCTTGCCCAAAAGTTCCAGTCTCTTTGCTGCCCCCTTAAAAGAACTCATCGCCTGATAAAAATCAGAGTCGCTGATATTCAATTGTTTACATGCACAATGCGCGGCCTCCAGATTCTGCAAATTATGTCTTCCAAATACTGAAAGAGGGATTAACTCAGCGTTTACTTTAAGAGAAGTAATGCCTTTTTCTGTCGCGCTCTGTGGTTCGGAATATCCAATCTTTGTTAAAGAAGCCGATGAATTCTCGACAACAGATCTTACCTGCTCATCTTCTGAATTGTAAATTATAACCCCGCCAGGCGTAATCGTATTAAGAAATATTTTAAACTGCTCTATATAATTTTCAAAAGTGGGAAATACGTTAATATGATCCCAGGCTATTCCGCTTATTATACCGATGTTAGCCCGATACAAATGAAACTTCGGACGCCTGTCAATCGGAGATGCTAAATACTCGTCACCCTCTATGATTATAAGAGGAGTGTCCGATATTTTCACCATTGCTTCGAAGCCTTCAAGCTGCGCTCCAACCAGGTAATCGAAATCTTTGTTACATGCCTTGAGCACATGCAAAATCATCGATGTAATGGTCGTTTTTCCATGACTCCCTCCTACTACAACTCTTATTTTATCTTTAGATTGTTCATAAACATATTCTGGGTAAGAATATATTTTCAACCCCAGTTCCTGCGCTTTCAACAATTCGGGATTATCTGCCCGGGCGTGCATCCCTAAAATAACGGCATCTATATCCTTGGTAATATTTTCCGGAAACCATCCTAGCTTAGACGGCAAGACTTTATATTTCGCTAACCGGGACCGCGATGGCTCGTATATTGCATCATCAGAACCGGTAATAATATATCCTTTTAGAGATAATGCAATTGCCATATTATGCATTGCACTACCGCCAATGGCAATCAAATGTACTCGCATTAAGTGTAATTTGTAATAAAAATCTTGTTAAAGTTACAAGATACTATTTAAAAGAGATTTGCTTTAAGTTTGTTTTAAAAATTTTGCAGAACACCAGGTATCCAGCAATTTTTTCTTCACAAACGACAAATTCAAGGTAGAGGCTTTGTCAATTAAGCTTTCTAAATCTGCATAATAAAAACCACTTATATACAGTTCTCCCCCGGGTGCCAACACATTTGAATAACGATCGAACTGATCCAAAAGTATGTTCCGGTTAATATTTGCAAGAACAATATCAAATTCCCTTTCGGGGATGACATCCTTAGATCCGCAGAGAATTTGATTAAGTGGAGTATGATTTAAACGGGAATTTTCAATCATACTATCATAGCAGATAGCATCATAGTCGATAGCTGTAATATCTTTTGAACCAAGTTTATGAGCCAATATCGCAAGTATTCCTGTACCAGATCCCATATCCAATACACGCTTATCACGAAAATCTTCCTCTAATATAAACTCCATCATCATAGTTGTTGTCTGATGATGGCCAGTACCAAAAGACATTTTCGGGTCAATAATGATCTCTAAAGGGTATTCTGGTTTTGGCTGATGAAAAGTGGCACGGACGTAGCACTGCTCTTTAATAAGCAGAGGTTCAAAATTACTTTCCCAAATTTGGTTCCAGTTCTTTTGAGCCACCTGGTTCTGTTCCCAGGAAAAAGAGTAGATTTCTTTATATGGTGATAAAGCATTATGAAAATCCTCTTCATTAAATTCAGAGGATTTGATATATGCATTAAACCCCTCCGGAGTTTCTTCAAAGGTATCAAAGCCTGCCTCACCCAGTGCATTGATGAGCAGGTCTCTTTGATAATCTTCCTTGGTCTCTATACTGAAAACAAACTCTAAATATCCCAATTATTAAGAATTAAAGGCTTTAACAATGTCCGTAAAGTCTCTGGATTTTAATGAAGCACCTCCGATTAAGCCTCCATCAATATCCGCCTGAGCGAACAACTCGGCAGCATTTTTCGGATTACAACTTCCACCGTACAGAATAGTAGTATTTTCGGCGGTTTCTGTGTCGTATTTAGCGGCGATTTCTTTCCGGATGAACGCGTGTATTTCCTGCGCTTGTTCTGATGTCGCAGTTACTCCTGTACCGATAGCCCAAACAGGCTCATAGGCAATAATAGCTTTTGAAAACTCCTCAGCAGACAAATGAAAGATGCCTTCCGTTAATTGAGCTTTGATTAAATCAAAATGTATGTTTTGATTTCTTTCCTCCAACGTTTCGCCGATGCAAAAGATAGGTCTTAACCCGGCTTTCAAAGCTGCATCAACCTTTGGCGCAAGAGTTTGATTTGTTTCGCCGAAGTACTGACGGCGCTCAGAATGTCCTAAAATTACAGACGCAGCACCAACTGATTTTAACATATTAGCCGATATTTCGCCAGTATATGCGCCAGATTCGGCATGGTGACAATTTTGTGCACCAACACTTACCCGGGTGTTGTTTTTTGCAAGTTGCACCAAACTATGAATATGAACAAAAGAAGGACATACAATTACTTCCTGATTGCCATGTGCTTCGTCATTAACCATATGTAATACTTCAGAAAATAAAGTCATTCCTGATGTATAATCCAAATTCATTTTCCAGTTACCGGCAACAATTTTTTTTCTCATTATTATTTGTGTTAAAAGTTTCTATACGATTGTGTTAATTCAAAAACATTGGTTAAGATTTTCTTTTCGATATCGTCGAATACTCTCCCTCGTCTTTCAAACACTTTATCTGCAGTTTCAAAAGCCTTATTCAAAGCATATAGTTCAAATCCCTGGGCTCCGCCCCATGCAAAATCGGGGATAAAATTCCGTGGATAACCAGCCCCAAAAACATTGGCACTTACCCCAACGACAGTCCCTGTGTTAAACATGGTATTAATTCCGCATTTGGCGTGGTCTGCCATTATGAGTCCACAAAACTGCATTCCTGTTCTACGGAATGACTTTTTGTTATAATCCCATAGCTTTACTTCTGTATAATTATTCTTTAGATTAGAATTATTGGAGTCGGCACCAATATTACACCACTCTCCCAAGGCTGCGTTACCCAAAAAGCCATCATGACCTTTAGAGGAATAACCATGGATTACGGCGTTATTTATCTCACCTCCTACTTTAGAAAAAGGACCGATTGTAGTTTTTCCGTAAATCTTAGCTCCCATTTTTACTTGCGAATCATTACACAAAGCAAAGGAACCCCTGATCATAGATCCTTCCCATACCTCAGAATTTTTCCCAAGATAAATTGGTCCTTCTTTGGTATTAAAGGTTGAACATTCAGCTACCGCTCCTTCTTCAACAAAAATCTCATCGCCTAAAATAGTATTGCTGCTGCTTAGTTTAGATGATGTACGTCCTGAAGTTAGAAGTTGGAAATCATTTCTCAGTTCAATATCATTAAGTCTGAAAATATCCTCAGGAAAGGCTACTCTGACAAAATCGCCCTGAAACTCAATAGGTTTATATTTTGACTGATCAGAGAAACCGGAGGTATCTGCTTGCTTTAGCTTAACAGCGATGTGAATTTCATTTTTTATTAGCAGCTCTCCATCATTTAGTTTATCAATGGCCTCAAGCAAAGCTTGATTCGGACAAACAGAGCCATTGATGAAAATATTATCTTCAGAGGTGTGATAAGGAAATTTCTCCTGCAAATAATCTTCTGTAAGGAATGAAACCTCAGACTTTAGCTGTTTTTTCCATTTTGCGGCAATCGTAAGAATACCGATTCTCAAATCGGCTACGGGCCGGGTCAAAGTCAGTGGAAATAAACTATTTCTTGCAGAATCATCAAAAAGAATGATAGTCATAGAGGGCAAAAATAAAAAAAGTCCCGGCGTAAACCGGGACTTTCAAGTATTTTAGAATTTAATTACTTTTTGTTGTAACGAGAACGGAATTTGTCAATACGTCCTGCAGTATCAACAAGTTTCATTTTACCAGTATAAAACGGGTGAGAGGTGTGAGAGATCTCCAATTTTATAAGTGGATACTCATTACCATCTTCGTATTTGATAGTTTCTTTAGATTCTATGCAAGATTTGGTCAGAAAAGAATAGTCGTTAGACATGTCTTTAAAAACTACCAATCTATAATTTTTTGGATGCAAATCAGCCTTCATGGTTCATTCCTTTTTAAGAGGCGCAAATATATATGAATTTGACATATTTTCAAATACATTTTTTCAAAAGATTTGAGATTCAATTTTTCAAATGCAGCATTCAGTAGAAAAACTGCTTCACAAATCCTGACAAAGTTCAATCAAAACGCCATTTGTATCTTTTGGATGCAGAAAACAAACCAGCTTATTATCCGCTCCACGCTTAGGATGGTCAGATAATAAATGAAAACCCTCGTTTTTTAGCCGTGCCATTTCGGTAAAAATATTATCAACACTGAAGGCGATATGATGAATGCCTTCTCCTCTCTTCTCAATAAATTTAGCTATCGGACTATGGGCAGAAATTGCTTCCAAAAGCTCAATTTTTTCATTCCCGACTTTAAAAAACTCGGTAATAACGCTTTCTGAGTGAACAGTTTCCTGCTTATAACTTTTTACACCTAAAAGTTTTTCGTAAATATCCGAAGCTTGGGCTATATTCCGCACCGCGATACCAATATGCTCTATTTTATTCATGTTTATTTATGGTAAAAATGACTTTCTGTCTATATTTAGACTAGTTTTAAGAATACTATGAGCTAAAAGATTTACTATCTTTGTAGATAAATATAGTTTTTAGTTTTAGATATGAATCTTCCAATATATTTAGATAACAACGCTACCACTCCGATGGATCCGAGAGTACTTGAGGCAATGATACCTTATTTCACGCAGAAATTTGGTAATGCTGCGAGTAGAAATCATCCTTTTGGATGGGCTGCTGAAGAAGGAGTAGACTACGCCCGCGAACAAGTTGCAAAACTGATTGGTGCTAACGAGAAAGAGATAATCTTTACATCAGGTGCCACTGAAGCCAACAACCTTGCATTAAAAGGTGTTTTTGAAATGTACAAAGACAAAGGTAATCATATAATTACCTGTACTACCGAGCATAAAGCTGTATTAGATGCATGTAAACATCTTGAAAAGCTTGGCGCAACTGTCACCTATCTTCAAGTTAAATCTGATGGTTTGATTGATCTTCAGGAACTTGAAAACGCTATGACTGATAAAACCATTCTTGTCGCTATTATGTACGGCAACAACGAAATTGGAGTAATTCAGCCGATAAAAGAGATCTCCGCTATTGCGCACAAACATGGCGCTTTATTTTTCACCGACGCTACTCAGGCTGTAGGAAAAATCCCGGTAGATGTTATAGCAGATGGCATTGACTTAATGTCTTTCTCTGCACATAAAATGTACGGCCCGAAAGGCGTTGGTGCTTTATATGTACGCAGAAAAAATCCAAGGGTTAAGGTTACCGCACAAATGGATGGCGGAGGCCACGAGCGAGGAATGCGTTCCGGAACATTAAACGTACCTGGAATTGTAGGATTTGGAAAAGCTTGTGAACTTTGCAGATTAGAAATGGCAGACGAAGCGAAACGCCTTTCCGCTTTACGCGATAAACTTGAAAGCTCTTTAACTACACTTGAAGAAAGTTATGTTAATGGCAATCGCGAACACAGACTTCCCCATGTTGCCAATATCTCTTTTAAATACGTTGAGGGGGAAGGGTTAATGATGGCGATGAAAGACATGGCTGTTTCATCCGGATCGGCTTGTACCTCAGCATCTTTAGAACCTTCATATGTCTTAAAAAGCTTAGGATTATCAGATGATTTGGCACACTCTTCGATACGTTTTGGACTAGGTAGATTTACAACCGAAGAGGAAGTAGATTTTGCAATTGAACAAACTAAAAAAGCGGTTAATCACCTTCGCGACCTTTCTCCTTTATGGGAAATGTTTAAAGAAGGAATTGATCTGGACAAAGTAGAGTGGGTTGAACACTAAATAATGTGCAGATGATTTGATGTGCAGATATGCAAATTAAGCGAGACGCACTTACACCTTATAACATAAAACTTACAAAAAACTTAAAGCTATGGCTTACTCAGATAAAGTTATCGATCATTACACTAACCCAAGAAACGTTGGAACACTTGATAAAAGCAAAAACAACGTAGGAACAGGCTTAGTAGGAGCTCCTGAATGTGGAGACGTTATGCGCCTTCAAATTGAAGTTGACGCTAATAATGTAATTACTGATGCAAAATTCAAAACCTTTGGATGCGGTTCTGCAATCGCTTCATCTTCTTTAGCTACAGAATGGTTAAAAGGAAAAAGCATTGATGATGCAATGGCAATTGACAATATGGATATTGTTGAAGAACTTGCATTACCACCGGTTAAAATCCACTGTTCAGTTTTAGCAGAAGATGCTATTAAAGCTGCTATTAACGACTATCGCGTGAAAAACGGATTAGAAGCCTTGGTTTCTGAAAAAGCGCATCACTAGATTAAAAAAGAATCAAGTATAAGGTATAAAGTATCAAGATAAAACGCTCTAAATAAGTTCGTGTATCTTGCTACTTTATACTAAATACTTTATACTAAAATAAAAATGGTTACAGTAACAGATAAAGCAAAAGAAAAAGTTGCAGAACTGGTTCAAAATTCAGGACTGGACAACACGTATTTTCTAAGAGTATCTGTGCAGGGAGGTGGTTGCTCAGGCTTATCCTATAAGCTTGATTTTGACAATGAAGAAAAACCAGGCGACCAGTTCTTTGAAGATAAAGGTGTTCGAATGGCTTTAGATATGAAGTCATTTTTGTACCTGGCAGGCACAGAACTTGATTTCTCGGATGGTTTAAACGGTAAAGGCTTTAACTTTCACAATCCGAATGCTAGCAGAACCTGCGGTTGCGGAGAAAGTTTTTCTGTTTAAATCTCATAAAAACTACAACAAAAAGGGGCTTTTGCCCCTTTTTGTGTTTAGGTATATTCTGTATACTTGTCGCAGGTAATTTAAAAATGACGCTTAAACCCGATATCATTCCCAAACTTTTAAGAAACGTAGTTTCCACGATTCATTCAGAAAATGACCCCTTTCTTATGCATAAGAAAGGAATTTCATGGGAAGAAATCAGTTATAAACAAACCCTGGAAAACGCAGATGCGGTCTCTTCTTACCTGATCGATATTGGAATTCAGAAAGGCGACCGGATTGGGTTCATCCTTGAAAATTCGCCTGAGTACATATATTATGATCAGGGATTGCAGCAAATCGGAGCTGTCAACGTATCTATATATCCTACCCTATCAGAGAATGAAATAGAATATATTCTTATTGATGCAGGCGTAAAAACTCTATTGGTCGGCAACCCCTTCTTATTGAAAAAGATTCTGAAAATCGCTAATAACTGCCCGGAGTTAATTCGCATCATACCGATATTCGATGATTATGAAAAGCACATTCAAACCACAAATATTAATGCAGGCGTTATCTCTTTTGATTCAGTATTAGAAGAAGGCCGAAAATGTTATCCCACACATAAAAGAGCTATAGATTCTGCACTGGAGAGTATCATCCCTTCGGACCTTTCAGCTCTTATTTATACATCCGGCACTACCGGCATCCCAAAAGGAGTAATGTTGAGTCATCATAACTTCGTTGAAAATGTAAGAGCTTCATTGGAACAAATTCCGGTGGTTGAAAAAGAAGATATTTTCTTATCATTCCTGCCACTTTCTCATGTTTTTGAACGCACCGCCACATACCATGTATGCATAACCGCAGGATGTAAAATAGCCTTTGCTCAAAGTTTGGAACTTTTGGCCAAAAACATGACCGAGGTAAGGCCAACTGTAATGAGTTGTGTTCCTAGGCTCCTGGAGCGTATCCACGACAAAGCGATAAAATCAGGAACTCAGGCAGGCGGTGCCAAAGCGAAAATATTTTTGTGGGCGCTTGAAATTGGCAAAACCTATCGCGAAAGCAAAGAGACCGGGAAATCTCCCGGATTAATTTTAAGTGCTCAGCAGAAGCTGGCCGAAAAACTCGTTTTTAATAAGATTAAAGAAAAAACCGGAGGACGACTAAAATTCTTCCTTTCGGGAGGTGCAGCCCTACCCAAAAATGTGGGTGAGTTTTTTGGGAACCTGGGAATTAAAGTTCTGGAAGGTTATGGGCTTACCGAAACATCGCCGGTTTTAGCAGTAACAGAGTATCACAGACAGATTTTTGGGACCGTAGGAAGAGTTATTCCCGGAATTGAAATTGGGATACAAGATGTGGAAACCAAAAAAATGCTTGCAATACAAACCAACCATTCATTCAATCCGCAGTTTGAATGCGAGGAAGGTGAAATATTAGCAAGAGGACATTGTGTAATGAAGGGGTATTGGAATAAACCCATTGAGACGGAGCAGGTTATTGACCCTGATTGCTGGTTCCACACAGGTGATATTGGCCGGTTTTATAAAGGTAATTTGAAAATTACCGACCGGATTAAAAATATGCTCGTGAATGCTTATGGAAAAAACATCTATCCTACTCCCGTAGAAAACACCTATTTAAAAAGCCCTAAAATAGAGCAGATATTTTTGATTGGAGATAAGAGAGAATACCTTACAGCTATTATAGTTCCGCCAAAAGAAAATTTACAGGAAACGTTTGGCATGGGCGATGAGTTTTTTCAACGTTCGGAAAAATTTGTGAAGGACAAAGAAATTACAGAATGGCTTACGGAAGACATCCGAAAGTTTTCTAATGAACTTGCAAAGTTTGAAAGGATAAAAAACTTTATTGTTAAACGGAATCCTTTCAGCATCGAAGATGGTGAATTAACCCCTTCCATGAAAGCTAAACGAAAGGTAATTGAAACAAAATACGCGAGCGAGATTGACCAAATGTATTTGGATGGTTCAGATACGGAATAAATGAGCATTAAAGGAGACTTGTAGATTGAGGAAACAGTCTACAAGTCATATTGCAATTATTGTATTTAAAATACCCACCTTACAAAGGCTTCCATTGCCTCATACTCCGCCAAGCCCAACTCATCATATTCCCGAGCTGTTTGACTGGTTCGTTCCTCTGCCCTTACCCAAAATTCACGCTGGTCTTCGCCCGGAAAAACAGGTCGGTCCTTTTGCGATTGGTGCTTAAATATCGCATTGCGCTTTTTCAAAACCTGTTTTGGAGACAGAGGAACAGCCATCTGGATTTCGTGGATTTGGAATTCCTGCCAGGCGCCGCGATACAGCCATAACCAGCAATCTTTAACCCATGCTTCGGATCGCTTTAAACGGCTCAAGGCTTCCAGAACGATATCAAAACAATGTTTATGAGTACCATGAGGGTCGGCAAAATCGCCGGCGGCGTAAACCTGCTGAGGTTTTATTTTTTGCAGCAGAGCCATAGTGATTTGAATATCTTCTTCGTAGTTGCCAAGTTTTCCCGTTTTCCCCTGCTCATAAAACGGTAAAGCCATAAAATGGATATTTTCGTCGCTTAGACCCACAAAACGTGCACCTGCGATAGCTTCCCCTTTTCTTATCAGGCCTTTTACTGTTTGAAGTTCCTTAATATCGGCTTGGTTCGGCTGTTTGGATTCTATAAATTCTCGCATCAAGCTATAGCTTGTTTCAACCTTATCAGAATCCGAATTGATTGATTTGCTAAAATCGCGAACAAACTCAACATAACGCAGCGCGTCGTCATCCCAAACAGCAGTATTACCGGAAGTTTGATACGCGACGTGAACATCATGTCCCTGATCAACGAGTCGCATAAATGTGCCACCCATTGAAATAACATCATCGTCAGGATGAGGAGAGAAAATAAGACATCGTTTTACGCCTGGATTTGCGCGTTCGGGACGCTGACTATCGTCCGCATTAGGTTTCCCTCCCGGCCAGCCTGTAATGGTGTGCTGGATAAGATTGAACATCCGAATGTTTATGTCGTAAACCGGACCACTTTCAGTAGCAAGCTGAGCCATTCCGTTAGAATTATAATCCTCTTCGATAAGCTTAAGAATAGGCTTTTTAACTTGCTTCGACAACCAAATGACAGCCTTCTTAATTAGGGGCTCATCCCAGATGCAATCTTTAACTAACCAGGGCGTGTTAAAACGAGTAAGTTCTGACGCCGCATCTGCATCTAATATAAACTCAACTTTGTCCGACTGCTGTAAATAAGTTGCCGGAACATCCGACGAAATTTCCCCTTCTACTGCGTCTTTGATAATCGAAGCTTTTTTCCGATTCCAGGCCATTAAGATAATTTCCCGGGCTTTGAATATGGTACCAATACCCATGGTTATGGCTTTGGTAGGAACATTTTCTTTTCCCCCAAAATCGCGGGAAGCATCAGTGCGTGTTAAATCTGCCAGCGTTACTAAACGAGTGCCCGAGTTTGGAGCTGATCCCGGTTCATTAAAGCCGATGTGTCCGGTTCGTCCAATCCCTAATATCTGTAAATCCAAACCACCTTGCTGCGTAATTTCTCGTTCATACTGAAGGCAATATTGATGAATTTGTTCTGGCGGCAGCGTTCCGTCCGGGATGTGAACATTAGATCGCTCAATATCAATATGATCGAACAGGTTTTCATTCATAAACCTAACATAGCTTTGCTCGGCTTGCGGTTTCATGGGATAGTATTCATCCAAATTGAATGTTACCACATCTTTAAAAGATAAGTCTTCTTCTTTGTGCAAACGAACCAACTCGCGGTAAACACCAATCGGAGTTACCCCGGTTGCCAGGCCTAACACGGTTCTCTCACCTTTTCTTTGTTTATCACGAATAAGATTGGCAATGCGCCGGGCAACTTCTTTTGAAGCATGTGTTTGATCGGGGAATACGGTTACAGGTAGTTTTTCGAAACGAGTTTCTTCGAGCAGGTTTAATCGGGACATACGGTTTTCCTTTTGAAATTAAATATAGAACTTCTAAAAGTATCGGCAATAATTTGCTGCAAATTTCACAATAAAAAAGAGGCTTACAAATGCAAGCCTCTAATTTTATATTCGCACCCATGTGCTGGCAACGTTCCCTGTTAATTCCTTTTACCCGAAAAGCTATTATTGATACTGTTGCTTAAAGTTTTCGCAGACCAATAACCACTTGCTATAATTCTTCTTATGGTAAATAAGGGATCATTTTCATCTCGTGAGGTTGCTAAAATGAATGCTGCTTTAAACCCTCTTTTCTTCAATTCGGGAATTGCCTCTTTGTTCCATAAGCCAAATGGATAAGCAAAATAGTCAATCTTTTTACCAATGATTTTTTCCAAACGTTGGGTTGGCTTATCAATTTGGGTGACCCAATCTTCGGCCTGATATTTCTTAACGTTTTTATGGTCGTAGGTATGGCTCCCTATTACATTTCCTTCATCCGACAGTTGCTTTATTTGTTCGCTGTTCATATACTTAAACCTGCCCATTCTACCGATGGAAACTGTCATTATGAAATAAACGGCTTTAAAACCATGCTTTTTTAATTCTGGGGCAGCTATCGTAAACTGATCGAGGTCGGTATCATCGAAAGTAAACATTATAGGCTTTGGTGGCAGCGGATCGCCATAAACGAGATAATTGTAAACCTGATCAGGAAGCACTGAAGTATACCCACTATCAGCTAACATTTTAACGTGAGCCTTGAAGGTATTAACAGGCGTAATGTAATCTTTAGCTGTTTCAGAATCGCCGGCTCGCCAGTCTCTTATCTGATGATAGCATAGGATCGGGACCTGCTTTCTGCTTAGAATGGTCGCTGCATCAGCTGGTTTCCGGTCCTTTTTTTGTTCTGTAGCAGCAGGCGCTGTGCCATTTGCAGGACTTGCTTGTTTATTCTCTGCGGAAGTTCCAGTTGTATCTGTTGCCGTTTCGGAGTTCTGAGCATTGTTTTGCCCACAAGAAACGGATAGTACAACGATAGGAATTAAAAGAAGATGTGAAAGACGTTTTAACATGATGTTTTGATATTTTAATGAGCTATAAGATATTCTAAAAAAGGATTTGTATTTGGTGGCAGAATTTTCAAGGTATCTCAAATAACTTTATCTGGATTTCTGCCCCTCATCAGATTCGGACACTATTTGATCCTGATGTTCGAGGACATATTCTGCAGAATGGGCCACTTCGGCACCTTCTACAGATTTTTTTGGATAGTTAAAAAGATAAGAAGAGATCACAGGAATAATGAAAATGGCAACGGTAAAAATTGAGATCAGCAAATCTAAGCTTTCACCTTCAAGAAATTGCGCGAGCGCAGATCCTCCTGCATAATGAGTGTAAACAGAGGCTAGAAGCTTTAATCCCAGAACTCCGATCACAATAAAGGCAAGCGTTTCCAAAAAAGGAAATCTTTCTATTAACTTAACAAAGGTTTGAGCCACGAATCTCATCGCCAGAATTCCAATAAATACGCCTATATAAATCAAAGGCATATGATCTGTAAACGCAACGGCCGCAAAAACATTATCAATCGAGAAAGCTAAATCCATTACTTCTACTAATGCTACCGTCGACCAAAAGGTGCCCATCACTCCTACTGTTGAACGATAGATCCAGCTTCTGTTTTTATCGACAGATTCACTTTCATTACTGTTTTTCCCTTTGAAATAATCAATAACAAGCCAGATTAGATATAAACCACCCAAAGGTTTTAAAAACCATATTTTAACCAACCAGCTGGCTATCAGCAAGCAGATTCCGCGAAAAACATAAGCACCGATTATTCCATATTTTAAAGCCCTGTTGCGCTGCTCTTTAGGAAGATCGAGTACCATGGTTGCCAGAACTGCGGCATTATCAACCGAAAGGAGACTTTCAATTACAATTAAGTTTAAAATAATTAATAAGCCTGCTTGTATGTCATCGCCTAAGATGGTATGCAAAAAATCCATGTATCCTCCTCCGAGTATTAAAAAGACGTTTTTAATAATTCGCAAAGATGTATGTTTTAAATTGTTTCCCGTAACTTATTAGCACATAATTGGAGTTTGTTGTGAAGCATGCCTCTAGGGAAATTCTTTTTCCCCTTGAGTTAACGAGAATATTACTTTTAAAGAGAAATGATTTATTTTCGCATTTGGATGGAGAAACGAAACAATTGTTCGCCAACTAAAGTAAAAGGAAAGAAAAATAACCATTAATAAATTACCATCATAGTTTTATGGGAAATCTTAAAAGTATAGTAGATCTGTACAAGGAAAAATATAATTCAGAGCCTTTAATTGTCCGTTCTCCCGGACGAGTTAACTTAATTGGAGAACATACCGATTACAACCTCGGCTCGGTATTGCCCGGTTCTATCAATAAATATATTTTTCTGGCTATCGGAGCGAGAGCAGATAATGAAATAAACATTGATGCCGCCGATTATAGCGATAAATTTTCGGCATCATTAACTGCGCTGGAACCGGCCTGGAAACTTTGGCCTAATTATCTATTAGGAGTGATAAACGAATATAAAAAAGCGGGGAAACTTCTTTCAGGAGTTAATATTGTATTTGGTGGAGATATCCCCGTTGCTGCCGGTTTATCTTCTTCGGCTGCTATTACCTGCGCTACGGCATATGCAATCAATAGCTTATTCAATTTGGGCTTATCCAGACTAGAAATTGCTAAAATAGCACAGCAAGCTGAGCATAACTATGTGGGAGTACACTGTGGTTTAATGGACCAGTTTGCAAGTTTATTTGGCAAAGAAGGTAATTTAATTAAACTTAACTGTAACACAGAAGAGTATTTCTACATTCCTTTTTCGGCGACAGATATTAAAATTGCACTTTTTGATACCGGAGTAAAACACCATTTAGTGTCGTCTGCCTATAATGAACGCAGAGAACAGTGTCAAAGTGGCCTTGCACTAATTAAAAAAGTTCATCCGGAAATAAATGGATTGCCCGATGTTACAGAAGAAATGCTGGACAAGTATGTTAAGCCAGTTAATGAGGTTGTTTATAAGCGCTGTCTGTATGTTATTCAGGAGATCGAGAGGCTGGAAAAAGCATGTAAAGACCTGGAAAGAAACGATTTCAGAGCAGTAGGTGAACTAATGTTTGAAACCCATGAGGGTTTAAAAGACTTATACGAGGTAAGTTGTGATGAGGCTGATTTTTTAGTAGAAACGAGCAAGCAAATCTCGGGGGTCTTAGGATCAAGAATGATGGGTGCCGGATTCGGGGGTTGTACCATTAACCTTATCGATAGCGATTCTGTGGATGCAGTAGTTGAAGAAGTAAAAAAGAAATATAAAGAAAAATACAGTCGGGATTTAAAAGTATATATCGCTTCAATTGCAAACGGAACTGAGGAGATTGTGGCTCCGAAAGAAGTTGTTGTTTAAATTATAAATACAAAAAACCCTTAGGTCTTTCGATCTAAGGGCTTTTTTATTTATCAGGATTCCGAATTAAATCAGCAATTATGGTTTCGATACGGCTGAACAGATTAGATTAGCTGGCAATCATTTGACTTTCCTGCCCGATAAGATCGTACTTCTCAAAGGTTTGAACAATGTACTCGTCTACTCCTATTATAAAAGTAAGATCAACAATAAGTATACTTCTATTGAAAGAGATGAGCGGAATTCTATCAAAATAACTTCTAATACTCCTTTTCAAACGAACTTCATCTTCATTGGTATCATACAACTTTATTACAATTGAAGATTTGACAAGCCCTCTTTTAAGCCGATAGTATTCCACCTCCTCCCAGGTAAATTCCCTTGTTCCAACACACTGAAGGCTAGCAGCTGTGATGCTTAAAGCGGGCTGACGCTTGAAAACAGCTACGATAATCCGTCGGTAAATACAGATGAAAAATATGCCAAGAGAAATCAAAAGCAATCCGCCTATCGTCGCAAAGAAATTGAAATCATTTAACAGTATAAATATACCCGAGCCTAGAAAAACTCCCAAATTCAATAATACAAATGATAATATTCTGAATCTGCTGTAATAATAATTGGTCATTGCTTATGTTTTAGCTTTCCGGAATTCGAAAACTTATACTCAAATTTATAAAAAAAGTTACCTTTATCTCGTAATGCTTTGATAAAACACGCTAATAATCATAGGGTTAGGCGATTCATTTCAGAAAGAAACTGCTCGGTTTATTGTCCGTGGTGGCAGATCACCTCACGACACTGCGAAAGCAATAGGGATGCTGAACACTATTTGGGGAAATATTGTTGATTATGGAAGGATCGGGAAATCCAAAACAAATCGATCCCGATAAGCCGTTAATAGTGCTACTGCCGGAACAGCTTCTGCGTTCAGGGTTTAAATTCATTGCTATGATATGTTCTTTCTATTTTAAGATGTCCCATTTTAACAGACGCTAAAAATTTGTCGACGTATTTCATTTTAAAACATGGTATCTTCATAAAAATCTATCCTATTTTTTAACGAAATAATCTCTTGTTGCATCTGCTCCATTTTCGATAACAAATGAATTATTATTTCAATTCCAGCCACATCTATTTCAAGATCCTGAGACAGACGAATAATCTTTTCCAATTGTTGCAGTTGGCTCTTTTCAATGTACTTTTGGTCATTGAGTATCACGAGCTGTATCAGGCCGGCATCTTCTAATGACCCTATGAATGAGTATTCTATGTGATAAAACGCACAAAAATCATTTGCGGCTATTAAGTCTTCGCTTGTCATAGTTTCAGGATTGAGACAATTCTTTAAATAACTCTCTTTGCTTATCTGTTAAATTTTGAGGAATTTGTACATCATACGTAAGATATAAATCGCCGAATTCGTTATCCTTTTTATAAACTGGGAATCCTTTTCCTTTCAATTTCACCTTTGTACCATTCTGCATTTCGGGCTTAACTTTAAGTTTAACCTTGCCCCCTAAGGTATCTACAGTAATTTCACCGCCCAATACTGCGGTAAATAGATCGAGCTTTACCGTGGCGTACAAATCTTTTCCATCTCTCTTGAAACGAGGATCAGGACTTATGAGAAATGTTATGAGCAAATCGCCGGCAGGGCCGCCATTTACACCCGGGCCGCCATGCCCTGCTATTTTGATGGTTTGCCCGTTTTCAATTCCGGCGGGAATTGTTATTCTGATGTTTTTACCGTTAACGGTAACGGTTTGTTTATGAGTTGTACTTGCTTCCTCCAAACTTAAATGAAGTTCTGCCGTGTAATCTTGTCCGCGGTATTTTACCTGTCGGCCGTGACCAGAGCCGGATCTGCCCATATCGCCAAACATTGATTCAAAAAAGTCGGAGAAGTCGCCCGTATCACCGTACGATCCGAAGCCAGCCCCACCTCCGGCATATTGACCACGTGGTCTTGCACTTTGTCCTTGACGTTCAGCTGCTTCATAAGCCTCAGCCTGCTGCCAGTTTTCACCGTATTTATCATATTTTTTTCGCTTCTCAGGATCGCTCAGTACTTCATTCGCCTCATTTATTTCCTGAAACTTCTTCTTAGCCCCCGCATCGTTGGGATTAAGATCGGGATGGTATTTCCTGGCCAGCTTTCTATACGCGTTTTTCACATCCTTTTCGGATGCAGATTTGTCAACGCCTAATACCTTATAGTAGTCAATGTAAGCCATAGAAGTACTGTTTTACATCTAAACAGTATTTAGTGGCATCCTGTTCCAAAAAAAGAATTCTTTTACACAGCCGAATTTCTTTCGAACATTGCTCTCCTCAATGCTCTGCCACGGCCTTTTGATCAAAAAAACGTTCCAGTATTTTTTCAAGACACTGCATAATTGTAGACGAAGCGAACATCTTCTTAACTATTAATTATATATTTATCAAAACTTATAAACAACATGAAAAAACCTTATTTAGCCTTATTTATTTTATTAGTCAGCTCTCTTACATCTTTTGCACAGGTCATTCTAAATCCATATGTAGAAACTGTCGATGACCAGCTTTGCTATATTACAAAAATTGAGACCACAGATAAATTTACCATTGTGAGTTTTGAGCATAAAAACAATCTTGGATGGGTAAGATTAGGCGATAAAATTTATATCGAGACACCCGACCATACCAAATATGAATATATAAAATCAGAAGGTATTCCTCTGGCACCAGAGAAGCACGAGTTTAAAGAAGACGAAGAAAGTCTGAATTTTAAAGTCTTTTTCAAAGCCCTGCCTAGTCACACAAAATCCATTAATATCATTGAAAATGCCGGAGACCGTTACTCTTTTAACTTTTACGGGGTAGATCTTAGTAAATCCAGAACATCTGATGTTCAGCAACCGCATACTCCTCTTGCGCAAACACCTTCAGCCAGGTCAGATTTTCCGGGAGCGATGCTTAACGCAATCGGGCCTGCCTACAACATGTTAATGAAGTCGATTCTTAATTCTTCATTGGAATATTATAACGAGCCCGGAAAGCTGGCTGAATTGGCTAAGCTGAATAAGAATTATTTTGAAGCGCTAAGGAAAGAGGGCTTCACTAAAAAACAGGCGCTAAAAATTATGGCTTCAAGTCCTTTATCCAGAGGAATAGGTAAATAAATTTATATCTCCATTGAACGGATATGTATATCCGCGTCGGAAATGAAAGACAAAGATGCTTGTTTTCCGGATCCTGAAAAAGGTATCGGGAAACAAGCACTCTTCTACTTTTTAATATTGTTCTTCTCCTTTTCCTCTTGTTTATTCAAGGTATCCGGATCGGGAGTTAGGCCTTTCTCTGGCTCTAAAGTATATGCGGCTTCAGAAGCTGCAATAGCTTGCTTATATCGTTCCATGTCAGAGTCGTAATCGGCCCCGTCCGAGCTTATTACACTATTTCCAAGCGTATTATCATTTAGCGATTCTATCTCTTTGTTTTCTTCCTCTTCGGGAATATTTTCTTCTGGTGCCATAGCAGTAGGTTTTTATTATGTAAAAAGCTTTAAGACAAGGGATTGTTTAGATTTTTAGATTTTAGACAGACTGATCAAGTTAAAGATTCACATATGCAGCAATCATGAATCCTTAAAAGATTTAAATTACTGTAATTCACCTTTATATGATCACAATTACACCCCTCTATCCTACCGATTCACCCCTCACTTTAAAGCAAAGACCTTGTTAAGTTTGCTGCCTATAAACAAATTATAAACCGCAAGCATCACCCAAATGCTTGCACAAAATCTAATCAATGAAAAATAAATTGACACTATGTTTGGTGCTATGTGCATCATTCTGTCTTTTTTCATGTAAAAAAGACACCCAAACAAATGTAAATGCCGATCAGCATACCTTGTATCCGGGCAAAAATTCTTCTAAAACCATGGCTTGGGAAACGGTTCTCGATGCCTCTTCATTCTCCAGCTACAGCTCCTTTGAGTCTAAATGGAATTATTTGTATCCATGGGGCTCCGACCACAATGGCACGGCTCGTATGTATGCCAGCAGTACTGATCACAATCACGTCTATCTATCCGGAGGTGTACTTACCCTAAAAGCGACACGTATAAGCTGGGACGAAGGCAACAGTACTTCTAAACCGTATTTGCCGATAAGATATCATTCGGGGGCCGTAAATACAAAACACCACGTATTGATTAACGACCAGTACCCGCAATACGAGGTTAAAGGAGACTTCCAGGCGCCATCTGCCTTCGGAACATGGCCCGCCTTTTGGCTTACGGGGGTGAATAGCTGGCCGCCGGAAAGTGATATTCTGGAATTTAAGGGCGACAGCCGAAATTGGTTTAACACGTTCAGAACGTCATCAGATGTGTCTTCAACAATTGTAACTGTAAGCTCGCCGGGCAGCTGGCACAATTACAGAATTTGGATCAATAAGGTAAGTGCAACAGACGTAGATATCCACTACTATTTAGATGGAGCATGGAAAGCTGTGCACAGAGCCAACTTTGTAAATAAACCTATGTATGTTATTATCAACCTTCAGATGGAAGGCTCTTCCGGCTCGCCTGGTCCGACTTCAAATACGTATTACAACGTAAAGAACATTTATATCGGCAGAACCAAAGCTTATTAATCCTTTTTTTTCAAAAGTACCAGTGGCCTAAAGTGGTACCACTGGTACTTTTCGGTAAATTATACCGCAATAAAAAGGTTCTGCGGTATAGCTATTATTGAGCGATCAAGCTGTTTTTAAACAATACTCGTGCTTGTTTAGCAGCCTCAACCATAGAGATGAGGGCCTGTTTTGTTTCCGGCCATTTCCTGGTTTTCAGACCGCAATCGGGATTTACCCAAAGATTTCGTGCAGGAAATATCGCTGCTGCTTTTTCCAGAAGGTCTACCATCTCTTCTGCTGACGGCACTCTCGGTGAATGGATATCATATACGCCCGGACCAATTTCGTTCGGATACTTAAAATCCGAAAAAGCTTCCAAAAGCTCCATTTGCGAACGTGAAGTTTCAATTGTAATCACATCTGCATCCATTGCCGCGATGTGTTCAATAATATCGTTAAACTCGCTGTAGCACATATGGGTATGAATCTGAGTTTTATCAGCCACTCCGCTTGCTGATATACGGAAGGCTTTGACTGCCCAGTGAAGATAAGCCTGGTGATCTTTTTTAAGCAGCGGCAAACCCTCTCTGATTGCCGGTTCGTCGATTTGAATGATTTGTATTCCGGCTTTTTCTAATGCGACCACTTCATCTCGAATGGCCAAAGCTATTTGATTTGCAGTTTCAGAGCGCGGTTGATCATCTCTGACAAAGGACCATTGAAGAATGGTTACCGGTCCGGTAAGCATCCCTTTCATAAATCTTCGGGTATTCGCCTGTGCAAATCTGCTCCATTTAACGGTCATATCATTCGGGCGACTCACATCTCCATAAATAACCGGTGGCTTAACACAACGACTGCCGTAGCTTTGAACCCATCCATTTTGGGTAAACAGAAAACCATCCAGCTGCTCTCCGAAATATTCAACCATATCGTTCCGTTCAAACTCGCCATGCACCAACACGTCCAGTCCAATTTCTTCCTGCCAGCGTATAGCTTCAATAGTTGCTGCAGCTATGGCTTTATCATACTGCTCCGACGTTAAATCGCCACGTTTGAGTTTTGCCCTTAACTGCCGGATATCATCTGTTTGCGGGAAAGAACCGATTGTTGTAGTGGGAAATAAAGGAAACTGAAACAGATCATGCTGAATTTTCTGACGAACAGAGAAGTTGCTCTCGCGGGAAGCGTGCTCATCAGTAATCGCCGAAATACGATCTTTAACTTCTGGTTTGTGAATACGCTTAGACAAACGGCGACTTTGAATAGCCTGTTTATTTATTTCCAGTAAGCTGTCATTCCCCCCAATGATTTGTTCCAGCTCGTGCACTTCATTTAATTTCTGCCGGGCAAAAGCCATCCAGTTTTTAACCTCCTCTTCCATGCCGGTATCTAGATCAAGATCAAAAGGAGCATGAAGCAGAGAACAGCTCGGCGCAATCATGATCCGCTCCTTCCCTATCACATTTATCGCATCGCGAATCAGCTTTACTGACTGCTGATAATTGTTTTTCCATATATTTCTGCCGTCTACTACGCCTAATGAGAGTGTCAGATTTTCCGGCACAATTTTAAGTATCGTTTCTAACTGATGAGGAGCCCTCACTAAATCAAGGTGAATAGCAGTAACGGGAAGGTTAACAACCCATTCTGCATTTTCATTTAAACCCTCAAAATACGTAGCGAGCAATATCTTAAGTCCGAGGCATTGCTTGTTGATTTCGCGATAAGCGTACGCGAAAGCTTCTTTATCCTTCCCCGACAGATCGAGCGACAGGAAAGGTTCATCTAATTGCACCCATTCGGCGCCGTAGTTTTTCAATCCTTTTAACAAGTCGATGTACACCGGAAGCAGGCGTTTGATCAGGTCGATACGATTGAACCCTTCCTCCTTCTCTTTGCCAAGTAAAAGATAAGAAACAGGACCTATTAACACTGGTTTTGGCGCTTTTCCGAGGAACTGCTTTGCCGCGTTAAACTCGGCATACAGCTTTGTAGAAAACACTCTGAATGCCTGCCTAGCTTTAAATTCGGGCACGATGTAATGATAATTGGTATCAAACCATTTAGTCATTTCCATCGCCTTAATATCGAGGCCATCTTTCTGATATCCTCTTGCCATTGCAAAATAGAGATCAATTTCGCTGTTCTCTTTTACTTCGGTAACAACCGGATTGTACCTTTCAGGGATTACTCCGAGGAGCAAAGACATGTCGAGCACCTGATCATAAAAGCTAAAGTCGTTACAGGGAATAAGATCGATTCCGGCTTCCTTCTGTTTTTGCCAGTTATCTTCTTTTAATTTCCTTGCGGTAGTCAGAAGATCTTCCTGACCGGTTTTGCCTGACCAATACGATTCACAGGCTTTTTTGAGTTCACGGCGGGCACCCACACGAGGGTATCCCAGATTGTTTTTGAGCATACGCATAAAACTTTTGTTAAAACATTAATTGAATTAATGTTCCTTACGGTTTTCGGTATGCTTTCGGGAAGAATTGTAATAAAAGGGAGAATAATGCAGGTAAATTCCGTGCATTCTCATCTTTGACTACAGCTTTGTACGCGAAAGCATTGTCTGACAGTGAGGCAAGTATCCTGGCTTGTAACGGTGTCATCGTCCTTCTCATTAACCTGGGGCTAACAATGGACGTGTTTGACAACACTTTTTTTTGTTACTTACAGTTGCGCGACAGCCCGTGATTTACACACGGTTCCTGTTTTAATTCTTCATTTCTGAAGAAACCTTACTGTTGAAATAAAGTAAAGAACTTTGGCCAAATATAAATGATTGAATTAAGATTTAAGAAGTAAAAGAAATTGCTTGTGTGAGAGTGCGGGTGTTTGTATGATGAGTGAGGATGCTTATATGATAAATACCTGGCGTGGGTTTCTTTCTTAACGTTTCCTTCAGGCTTCCGCTAATAATTACTTATTTTACAATCACTAAACTTTATAATTATGTCCTCATTGAAAAACATTCTGCTATTTTTTCTTACTGTCTTTTTCTTTAAAATCTCAGCTCAGGAACTGCCGAAAAATACTAGGTGGGAAGGAAAACTGGGTGGAATAAGATTAATATTAAAAATATCACTCGATAGTTTAACAAAGCCACAAAAAGCGGCATTCGACAGTCCGGACCAGGGAGGATTCGATTTACCAGTATCAAAACTAAAGATAAGCGAGGATAGCTTAGAGGCGTATTCTGCTGTTATCGGCGGAGGATTTTCGGGGAAATTTAGTGCAGATAAATCTGCTATTGAAGGAGCATGGACGCAAAGAGGCAACCGCATTGCATTAATTCTGAAGCGTGTTAAAAACATTGAACCTCAGGCATTAATAAGGCCGCAAATGCCAAAGGCTCCCTTTCCTTATAAGGAGGAAAAGCTGATTTATTTTAACACGAACAAGAGTATAAAATTCGGAGCTACATTAACTCTGCCTGCCTCGAACAAGCCAGTTCCTGTAGCTATTTTGATTACAGGATCGGGACAGGAGGACAGAGATGAAAGCTTGTTTGGACACAAGTTATTTTGGGTAATCGCCGATCATTTAAGCAGGAATGGAATCGGGGTTCTTCGTGTTGATGACAGGGGAATCGGTGAAACAACAGGCGATGTATATTCTGCAACTTCGGCCGACTTTGCCAAAGATGTGCTTGCGGGAATAAGTTATTTAAAAACAAGGACAGAGATAAATCCTAAGCAAATTGGTTTAATTGGCCATAGTGAAGGAGGTATAATTGCTCCTTTAGCTGCAAATCAGTCTTCGGATGTAGCATTCATCATTTCTTTGGCGGGAGTTGGCATTAAAGGGAGTGAATTATTAAGAAAACAACTGCAAGATTCCTATATCGGTCAGGGCCTGGATAAAGAAAGCGTATCGAATCTAAATCAATTAACGGATGTTTTGATTCAGTTAAACGAAGATTATTCAGATGTAGAAGAGATTAAGAAGGCTTTTCCGGATGCTTTCGAAAAGTGGCGGAGTACACAATCTGACGACCTGCTTTTAAAGGCTAAACTTAAGGGCGAAGGCTCTGATAAAAACATAGCAGCACTGGCTTCGCGTATGTTTATGCCATGGATGAGGTATTTTATCAAATACGATCCTTCAACAACTCTTACAAAGTTAAAAATACCTGTTTTGGTAATGAATGGAGAAAAGGATGTGCAGGTATCTGCATCTGAAAATCTTGCAGGATTCAAAAAATATTTAACATTGGCAGGAAACAAGGACTTTAAAATTGTAAGCTTTCCTCGCTTGAATCACATGTTTCAAACGGCAAGTACCGGCAGAGCCGATGAATATGTGAAGATCGAAGAGACTATTGCTCCGGAAGCGCTAAAAGTGATGACAGATTGGATTAAGGAACGGATGAAGTAGATAATCAAGTCGGATAACCTTCGCAATACCCCTAAAACACCTTCCCCCGGTCGAGGCCATGATTGAAGAGTTTCTTAAAAATGATTACCTATTTGTTATATCATAAATTGAACGAAACGCTATCCTAAGCCATATTTTAGCCATCTGCGATGTGGATTTGCAACATTTTTTCGTTATTTTTGTTATTAAATTATGGAAAAGCGCGCAGTACTTGAAAAGCTACATGAACAAATGATAGCCGAAATACAAGATTATGCTATTATACTGCTCGATCTTGACGGTACTATTTTAACATGGAATAAAGGAGCCGAAAAGATAAAGGGTTATAAAGAAGAAGAGATATTAGGACAAAACTTCAGGTTATTTTATTTACCCCAGGACAGACAAGCTGGTTTACCCGAACAATTAATCGAGCAGGCAAAGAAAGAGGGTCGGGCAAGGCACATCGGCCGACGAGTAAAAAAAGGAGGAGCCATATTTTGGGGTAGTATTCTTATCACCGCCCTTCATGATGATAATAATGAAGTAATCGGCTTCACCAAACTAACAAGAGAAATAGACGATAATCCATTCAATAATTTCAACTAGCCCAGGGTTTGATCCGGATGACTTTTTCGTTGTAAGTGTTTTGCGAAACTCTTTCAATACAGGCTGAATCTGAGTTTAAGGAGCAAATCAAAAAAAGCAGCGAGCATAAGCGCTTATGTTCATAATGACCTAATATCCAAAGCTACTGCGGCCAGGTTATTATCGAGTTGATGCCCGCCTTTTGCTATTTGCCGTAAAGTTGCATCTGACAACTTTTGTCCATAGGTATCAAGATGTGTAAATGGCACCTCTTCATCATCCACACTATGATAAAGAAAAACCGGGACATTTTCGGGGAGTCTTTCAGCAAAACCATCCTGCAATTTTAGACCCTGTACCCAATCCTCCTCTCCCATCCAAAATGGAGTGGAGATAAGAAAAATCCCCCGGATCACTTTGGTAATTTTATTTTCGGAGAGGTATTTTAATAATAATGAAGCTCCTAAAGAATGGCCAACTAAAAATGCATCATCCTTAATCATATCAATTTCTTTTCCGATTTGCTGCGGCCACCCGAAATCAGAAAGGGTTTCGTCGGAGAGCATTCGAGGATAGCGAACCTCATAACCTTCACCTAATGCATCCTGTAATGAAGTCACTAATTTTGAATCTGCTTCATAGCCCCCTTCACCACCACCCTGTATAAATATTACTAGTTTTTTCATAACTGAATATCACGGTTTGATTTGTAACTAAATTTGGCTTTCAAATAAAAAGTGACCATGCATATTTGTATCGGCGGCTTCATAGTGATCATAACACAGTCTTAAACATAACCCAACCTAAAATTCTGTCGATATTGATTAATTAAGAGAGAGAATTAATAGATTCTTGTAAATAAGCCCGCACCATTTCCGGTACCACCGCTTCCGGTAATGGTAATATGGCCTGTATTACCATTACCATCATATCCCCATGCTTTGTTGTAATTAGCGGTGCAGTTGGTTACGGTATGAGGAACAGACTGTCCGGCGCTTCCAAGCTTAAATCCGTTCCCGTCTCCATTGGTTCCGTAACCGTTGTTGGTTGCAGTACAATTGGTAATGGTTACTGTATAAGGTTGGCCATACAGATCCCAGCCGTCATCAGAATTGTGGTTGGCTGTACAATGGTCGAATTTATTTCCAGATCCGGCGCTTAGCTTACAAGCAAATCCATCAGCATTCTCTCCGCCATTTGCTGTATCATAGTTTTCATTCGAGGTGCAATAGCTAACGTTGTTGTGATGTGATCCATTGTATATTTGGAGCCCTGAATCCTTGTTGTTAAGGGTTTTAACATTGTAAACATAATTATACCCGCCGGTTTGAAATACGAGGCCGCAATCCGGTGAGTTTTTAATCGTCATGTTGGTAATGTTCCAGTAACTTCCGTTTACCTTAACACCCCAGCCTGATGAAATACCTGAACAATCTAAAACACCGCCTGTAAAATTGATTTTTGACGTGGATGTACCACTGTTTAGGCATTGAAGGGTGCTTGTTAGTTTAATAGTTCCGCTTACGGTAATAATGTCTCCTGCTTTTGCATTCGAAATAGCCGTTTTTAATGCAGATTCGGTAGTCACTGTTACGCTGGCTTGAATTTGTGCTGCATTTTTAGCATTTGAGGAAGTAGCCTCTTCCGCTGTTGCGAGACTTACATTGTTTTCTTTTTTGCATGCAATGGCTGCAATGCCCATAATAAAAACGAAGATTTTTAGATTTTTCATTGTAGTAATTAGTTTTTCTAAAAGGTTTGTAGACAGAAAGATAGAATTGGGTTAGTAGCTCAATGTTACGTTTTTCAAACTTAATCTAAAAGAAATGCGAGGACATAAATCGCGCAATCGATACCGGGATCGATTGCAAAAAGAAAAATATAAATTTATTGTCGACAGCTCTTCCCAAAACGAAGCGTATCCGCGAATCTTTATTCTCATGTAAGATTTTCTTTGATTAGCCTTTGGCATTCGGGGAGGTTCCAGCCCCGAAGAATTGTTCGATAATGGGCAAAGAATTTGTAATTTCTGTAGTCCAGGATCTCCCCTAAAAAAGCTGAATTTACCCCCGCCTTCACTCCCTTATTTGTGCGTGATTTGCATCAATTTAGTTCCTCTGTCTGCGATTTAGAGGGAAGCTACCTATTAACTAAATAATTATAAAACTATGCAAAAATGTAAATTCACTTTCGTTGCGTTGTTATGCATTGCAATGATCACTTCATGTAAAAAAGAAAGTGCCCAGGAAGCCAGCGACGCTGTTTCTGTGCCTCAAAAAGGTTCCGCAAAAACACTTGTTTCGTGGCAGACTGTAATCCCTGCAAGCTCTTTTAGTTCGTTTGGTACTTACTGGAACAATCTGTATCCCTGGGGATCTGACCATAATGGAACGGCACGTATGAGAACTGAAAATATTTCGGTTTCCGCTGGTGTCCTTACATTTACAAGTACACCAACCTCCGGTGTAGGAAACAGTAACAAAGACCCTTTTTTACCAATACATTACTATTCAGGAGCAGTTCACGCTAAGGCGATACCTGTAGTTAATGACACTTATCCAAAATGGAGATTTTCTGCCGAGGTGCAAAGTCCTTCCCAAAGAGGCACCTGGCCGGCATGGTGGATCACCGGGGCGGATTCATGGCCACCAGAAGCCGATATCATGGAATTTAAAGGCAGCACTACTACCTGGACAAACACTTACAAAAACACCAGTGGTGGCTGGTCTAGCCAGGGGCACGTAATTTCGAGTCCGGCAAACTGGCACACTTACACCGCTTATCTTACCAAAATCAACGCTACCGATGTTAAAGTTGAGTACTGGATAGATGGCACTTTAAAAGCCACTCACACCGGGGCAAATTTTGTGGGCAAACGTTTTAATATTATTCTCAACTATCAAATGGAAGGATCGTCCGGCTCTCCAGGTCCCACCGGAACAACTTACATGAGAATGAGAAACGTTGTTGTTCAAAAGAGCGCAACATTATAAGCAACTAAAGATAAAAGCTTCCCTTCTTTCCGATGGAAATTGGAACAATAAACCAGTAAAGCCTTGTATAGAGCTTTGCTGGTTTCATTTTTTAGGCCGGGCAGAGATATACCGTCTATACAATGCCATGTTACTTCTATTGTTAGTACCTAGAATCTAACCCCTTTTTCCCGCTTCATGCTTCTGTAAATTCTCAAAATCTTCCCAAAGGCATATCAGGGGAATTTTCTTCCGGTGGTGGTAAGCCGAAATGTGTGATATACTAACTCTTAACAAGCTGTGCATCCGCAAGCTCGCCGAAAACACGAACTAAGGCGGCCTGGAAAATTTAGGGAATGAGAATTTAATTCACATCCCAATACAACTCTTGAATATCATGAACAAGGAAGAAATAACAGCGTTGCTAGAATCATAATCTTGCGAAATATTTATGAAAAGAATCCTATTTTCTTTTGAAACTGGCTTACTTTATCTTATTTCTCTATTGCCTTTCAGGGTTATATACGTAATATCTGATTCGCTGTGTTTTATCCTGTTCTATCTGTTTAAATATCGGAAGACTGTGGTTTATGATAATCTTAGAAAATCTTTTCCAGAAAAAACAAGGTCCGAGATAAATGTTATTGCAAAAGGATTTTATCACTTTTTATGCGATCAGATATTGGAATCGGTAAAGATGCTTACTATTTCCAAACAAACGGTAAAGAAGCGTTTTAAGTTAAATAATATTGAAGAAGTTACCCATCATTTTGAGAACAACAAATCGGTAATTGCAGTAACCGGGCACTATGGTAATTGGGAGTGGGGAAGTTTAATTATTTCGATTTTTTCGATTTTAGTTCCGCAGCCGGTGATTATAATTTATAAACCAATTAGTGATAAGCGGTTTGAACAGCTGGTAAATAAAATGAGAAGTAAGTTTAACGCCTCGCTTGTCCCCATGAAAAGTACATTGAGAAAGATCGTAGAATACAAAGATAAACTGTACGTGGCGGTTATGGTGAGTGACCAAACACCCGCCAAATCGGAAATAAAATATTTTACGCAATTTATGAATCAGCGTACGCCGGTTTTTCAAGGTATAGAGAAACTGGCTAAGATGACTAAAGATCCTGTAGTTTACTGTCACATCAACCGCTCTAAACGCGGGTATTATGATTGTACTTTTGAAACTTTATTCGATAGGCCTGAACTTACGGCCGAAAAAGAGATAACGAATACCTATACCAGAAAACTGGAAGAGAAAATTCGTGAAAAACCAGAACTTTGGTTGTGGTCTCACAGAAGGTGGAAGTATAGTGTAGAAGCATGAAAGAGGAGCCTTTACAGATTAATAAACACTGAATAAGAAGCGCTGCGCTGAACTTTTTATTCAGAAAGCCTGTTGTTTAATGTTTGGGAATGAATTTAAGGTTTTACGAGCCGCGCAAAATCTTCTCCATCTTTCTGCCTTTCGCCAACTCATCCACCAGCTTATCCAGATACCTCACCTGCCGTGTCAAAGGATCCTCGATTTCCTCCACGCGGTAGCCGCAGATTACTCCCGTGATGAGGTGGGCATTGGCGTTGAGCGAAGCATGTTCGAAGAATGTTTCAAAAGTTACATCTTCTTTTATTAATTCCTGCAACTTCTGATCATCGAAGCCTGTTAACCATTTCATGACCTGATGCAACTCTTCTTTTGTTCTGCCTTTCTTCTCCACTTTTGCTACATACATGGGATAGACAGAGGCGAAGGCCATTTTTGCTATACGTTGGTTTTGTGTGTTAGAACTGTTCATACCTTATATTTTCGCGTTAATCTTTCCTATTGTCAAAAATCAAAGAGCTTCTGTTTTACGAACGTGAACCCGTTAACTTTTCGGATCGTTACAATCTTTATTTCGAAAATAAGCAGATTTGACAAAGCCCCCTATTGATTTGTCTTTTAAACAATGTTCTTTAATGTAAGAATAAAGATTAGAATAAAGAAAAGTTACCGAAAAGGGGTTCATTTGTTAAAATACGTATGTAAATAGTGATGTTTTTGACTTCAATTACTTAAAACACGGTGAATTGCAAGCAGTTAACATATGAGCCCTTATAAATTTACAACGAATGTCTCCCCTTTCTGGTTATTTGTATCAGATAAGCTTACCTCTCAAGTAAGCATATCTAAAATTAATTAACTAACTAATAATAATTATTAACCAAAACATGAAAACAAAAGGAATTTTATTTCTGGCCGTAATGGCATTAGCAACAGCTTGTAAAAAAGAAGACCCTGCAGCACCTGAGACTTCATCTGTAAAAGCGGTATGGAGCTCTAGCGACCGATGGGCAAGCTGGTCTAACGGAGGTTACACCGTTTACAACAATGTGTGGGGCGCTAATTATGGTCCTCAAAGTATTTGGGCTAATTCTTACTCGAACTGGGGTGTATGGTGTAACCACACAGGAGGTGGTATCAAATCATATCCTAATTCAACTAAGTATGTAGGAAGATCGTTAAGCAGCCTTGGCAGTTGCAAATCAAGTTTTAATGCCGGTACACCTTCGGGCGGTGCTTGGTCTTCTACCTACGATATATGGGATAACAATCATCAGCATGAAACAATGCTTTGGATGAATTATACCAGCAACTCAAACGGAAGTGGTAACATTAAACCGATTTCTTACAACTGGAATTCAAGTGGCAATCCTGTGCCTGTGTATACCAACGTTTCCGTTGGTGGCCACACATGGAACGTATTCAGAGGAAATAATGGCGGTAATAATGTATACTCCTTCTTGAGAACAAGCAAAACAAACAGTGGTACTGTTGATGTTCTTGCCATTCAAAGATGGATACAAGCTAGAGGATGGTTTGGCAATATCACTTTAGGTGAAGTACAATATGGCTTTGAAATCACTAATACTAATGGTGGTGCAAACTTTAATTGCAATAGCTATAGCGTATCTTACTGGTAATCATTAGCGAAAGTAATTTAAGGCCGCTCCGAAAAGAGCGGCCTTTCTTTTTATAGCCGTTTTCGTTTTCCTTACAAATTGTTTCTCGCATTGCTGGCCCTGGTTAAACAGCCGAATACAAAGCTTACTCAAAATACACGCGACTTGTGTGCGCTACCTGGCGCTTATTTAAATTTGTTCATTGAACAAGCCAAAATGATCAATGGACCTCGGCTAATTTAAGCTGACATTAAGAGGTTGTCAAAAGTAATCCCCATTTCAAATCGGCTTATGCAAAGCTCAGAGGTAAACAAAATATTACATCCAGAACAAGTGGTTTTACGTAGCTTTCCCTCAATTTAAGATCGAAATACCAAACCAGCGGTTATTAGCCAAATTTAAAAATGAAATATAAAAACCTGATGCCGGCTAAAGTTGCCATCTTTCTACTTGGATTAGGTTGCACACTTTATTGCCAATCTGCGAGAGCTCAAAAAAACGATGGAGGCTTTCAATATACGCAAGTTGATCCGGGCCCATTTGCAGACAATGCAAATCACTGGTATGGCATAGCCGACAAAGGCAACATCATCAATGCGCGACCGGGCAGACCAAAATATAAACCAACCGAGCTGGTAAACATCGCAGACAATATCTTACTCTTTCAAAAAGTTAATGGCGGATGGCCAAAGAATTACGATGTGTTCGCCATACTTACAACCGATCAAAAAGATAGCGTACGGGCTGCTAAGAATGACCTCCATACTACTTTTGATAACGGAAGTACATACAATCAGATAGTGGTTCTGGCGAATGTATATACGGTTACTAAAGACCGTAAATATAAAACGGCAGCACTCAAAGGTTTTGATTTCATTCTGGCCTCACAATACCAGAACGGGGGCTGGCCTCAATATTATCCGCTCGAAAACAATTATAGCAGGCACATTACTTTTAACGACGGGAATTTTACCGGGATCATGACCCTTCTACGTGATGTTTATGTCAATCGGCCTGAATACGATTTTTTAACAAACGATTATAGAAAAAGGCTCAAAGCTGCTTATGAAAAGGGACTGGACTGCATTGTTAAAACCCAGATCAATGATTCAGGCAAACCCACAGCATGGTGTCAGCAGCATGATGAAATAACCCTGCAGCCAGCCTGGGCACGTAAATTTGAACCGCCAAGTATCTGTAACAAAGAGAGTGCAGATCTTGTACTTTTCTTAATGGAAATAGATAATCCTAAAAAAGAGATTATCAGCGCCGTACATAACGCTGCAAGATGGTTCAGAGAATCTGCCATCATGAATACAGTGGTTAAAACCGTTCAGGCTCAGCCCCAGGCAAGCTCTTACCGTGTTTCCAGAACCGACAGAGTAGTGGTAACAGATTCTGCCGCAGCGCCGATCTGGACAAGGTTTTATGAATTGAAGACTCATAGGCCAATGTTCTGCAACCGCGACAGCAAGGTAGTGTATTCTCTTGCAGAAGTGGACCGCGAAAGACGCGACGGATATGGCTGGTATACCTACTCCCCGCAACAAGTGCTTAATAAATATCCTGAATGGCTAAAGAAGCATCCTGAAGATAAATAACAGGGAAGATATACTCGAAATGCCAGGACTTATTCGTGTCTCAGTGTTCGCGTGTCGCGTGTGTTAAATACAAAAATCGATCAAAATGCACATGTGACACGCATGCCAGCTTGAAAACCGACACCCGCTTTGAGGCTTTTGTCATTCCTCGCTTAGCATGTTTACAGCCCAACCAATTTCAGGCTTAATATTAAAGGTTCTCTGATTTTGTTTTACGCCCATGAAACCAGCCCAAAATTCCATTTTATACATGCCCACAATATTTTTGGCATTATCCTGAATTTCAAATAAAAACGGTACACATGCCATTTCTTTCGGCAAAATACCAATGCTTTTAATCTCGTTAAATTTAGATCGCGTAAGATTTATAGTTCGGTCTAACTTCCTGTTGGCAATAATAACTCCGGCGGATTGTATGGGACTAATTGAGAAAGGTGTTCTAATCTTACTAGAATCTTGAGAATGGTTAGTCGCTTTTATTGCTGGGGTAGCACTACCTTCAAGATAGGGATAGAATTTGAGAAACCAGCCATCAATACCGTCATAGGATCCATACACTCCGGTTTTGTGATATTTTACCATATTCATCCAAAAATCCTTGTCGAACTTCCCTCTTTTTGTATCTATTATTTTCCGGATAACCGGCTTTAATTCGGAAGTCCACCATTCCAGATCGTAACGAGACAGATAATCTAAGCGCCTGATTATCTTCTCCCAATCGTCAACACTTCCCTCAATTGTAACTTCGGGAATTCCACAGCCCACCATAACGACTTTATAGTTAAAAAACTCTTTCATGGATTCCATGATTGTAATCTGCCCAGCTATCAGCGATGTGGGCGTAGTGGTCGTAAAATCTGCCGATAAGTTTTCTGCGAGTTTCTGGCCCGTGTATGCAGAGATTTGTTGTACAAATTCGGGGAATACACTCTCCCATGGAAAAACGGCCAGACCTTCTGTCCCGATCATATTCCGCGTAACACGCAGTTCCTTTCTATTCTTAAAATCTACGAGCAATGACCTTAATGCTTCCGGATTACTATTCACATGATGAGAAAATCCCTGACATATCAACAGCCAGGCAATGTCAGGACTGATGGTCACAGGATAATGATTCTGGTAGGCCCGTAAATAGCCTGTAATAACGGGCCGTGTTCCTAACTCCGCCAAGTCGTCTGTAACCGACAATTTGAGAAAATTCTTACGTATCCCTCCAAATAACTTATCGGGAGCAACGGTTGGCAACAATTTTTCAGGCTTACTCAGATTTTCTATATGGTAAGTACTCTGTTGGGCATAAGTTCCTCCAGTGGACAGGAGAAAGAACAGGAATATCCTGTTAAGCTTGTTCATTGTGCTGTACTTTAAGTTCATCGAGTGTCTTTTTAAGATCTGTTTTTCAGCTTTTTAAATATCCTCATACCGCACATGCTGATTGTAATACAAAGTAGGGATTAAAAACACATGTCGAAAGTTTCGTGAAAAGAAATTAGACTTTTAGGAAAAAGCGATTAGGTAGTTGCACGTAGCAGGAATGCTTTTATCACTTTTTGGTGTCCGCATCCACGGAGCTTTCCTGAGGATTGACGGAACCTTCCTGATAATTGACGGCGTCTTCCTGATAATTGGCGGGGTCTTCCTGATAAATGACGGAGCTTTCCTGATGATTGACGGAGTCTTCCTGATAA
>CAMLLO010000035.1 GCA_946480915.1 uncultured Sphingobacteriaceae bacterium
TTTTCCCACTTTTGATCAAGAGGCAATCAGAACTTACATGACCGAATTGAATGATCTTTCACACAAACTTGATCCTTCGAGAAAAACAGCTATACGCCGCTGCGATTTTTGCAAAGATATTGTAGATGTATATTCTCCTTCTATCTGGGCTGGATGGTATCGTGGTATTTATACCGAATACAAACAGGTTTCAATGGAAGAGTTTAATAAAGTAAAACGTTTCCTGCATGTGGAATGGGGGGGAGACAGCCATGCCCGTCGTCATTCTGAGAATCCGGATAACGCCTTGTCTAAAGTACAGCGTGCCGGAGCGGCCGATGAACGTGCCGGAGATGCTTCCTTGTTTGGCGGTAGCGCCCGCGTTTCTAAAGATGGTGATTGGAGCGAGTCATATATGGCAAATCTGATTGACTGGCATTTAAAAGAGCAAGAAACTATGCCCTGGCTAACTGGTTCAGCACAATGGCCTTTTAAAGATTTCTCTACACCGGTGCGCCCGGATAACCCGGTTCCCTATATGAACCAAAAAGGGGTAATTGAACGTGATTTTACTAAGAAAGAAGCATTTTATATCTTTCAATCCTATTGGACGTCGAAGCCAATGGTTCATATTTATGGTCATTCCTGGCCGGTAAGATGGGGCGAGCTTGCGGAAGAGAAGATGATAAAGGTGTACTCTAACTGCGAGCAGGCTGAACTTTTCCTGAACGGAAAAAGTCTGGGAACCAAAAAGCGCAACAGTCAGGACTTTCCTTGTGCAGGCCTACGGTGGATTGCTCCTTTTAACGTTGGGAATAATACAATCAGAGTGGTTGCACGAAGTGGCAAAACTACTGTAGAAGATCATATTTCATTTCAATATCAAACGGAGAAATGGACAAAGCCAACAAAGCTTACTTTAACTAAAATCGGAGAGGAGAATGGTGTAGTGACAGTTGAAGCCAAATTATTCGATAATAATAATGTACAATGCCTTGATGCTGTTAATTGGGTTCGCTTTGAACTTGCCGGAGATGGCGAACTGATAGATAATCAGGGTACTTCTACCGGTTCACGCAAAGTGCAGACTTATAATGGAAGAGCTATTATAAGTTTAAAGACAGGTAATGGAAAAAACACTGTAGCAGTAAAGTCTGAAGGTATACCTACGGCGATGTTAACACTTTAAACTATAAAAATGGTTAGACTGGCCTCTATTTTAGTTCTTTTAGTTTTTGTTTCTACGCTTAGTTATTCTCAACTAAAGGTTGATAATACATTGAAATTGTGGTACAACACTCCTGCAGAAAACTGGAACGAAGCCTTGCCTGTCGGGAATGGACGTTTGGGTGCAATGGTATTTGGGAATCCTGCTAAGGAACAATTACAGTTAAATGAGGAAACCGTATGGTCTGGTGGGCCTAATAATAACATTACTGCTGAGTCCGGCGCTGCGATTCCAAAATTGAGGAAGCTACTTTTCGACGGTAAGTTCGAAGAAGCTCAGGCCATTGCGGACGTAGAAATGTTTCCTAAAAAGAACAGTGGTATGATCTATCAGCCTGTAGGCAACTTGTTTCTTGAATTTGATGGGCACCAGAACGCTAAAAACTATTATCGTGATCTGAACATCGAAAAAGCAGTGGCAACAGTTACTTATGAGCTAGATGGTGTAAAATACAAGCGGGAAATATTTTCATCGTTTACCGATCAGGTAATGATTGTTCGTGTAACAGCGGATAAGCCGGGTAAGATTTCTTTCACTGCTTTCATGGATTCTCCTCAGAAGAGCGAACAGCGAATTCAAAACGATAAATTAATATTATCAGGTACAACTTCAGATCATGAAGGAGAAAAGGGCCGGATTAAATTTGAATCGCAGGTGAAAGCCATTGCAGAAGGAGGTAAGGTATCTGCCGGTAATAACAGCTGGATAATTAAGAATGCAAATGCCGCAACCCTCTATATTTCTATAGCCACAAACTTTGTAAATTACAAGGATGTAAGTGGTGATGCAGGAACGAAGGCTGCGTCTTTTCTTGATAAGGCGATAAAAAAGAAATATACAGCCGCTTTAGCTGATCATATTAAATTTTATCAGCAATTTTTTAATCGCGTTAAGCTGAATATTGGGGTAAATAGTGCAGTAAATAAGCCTACAGATCAGCGAATTGCGGAGTTTGCAAACGCAAATGATCCGCACCTGGCATCTCTTTATTTTCAGTTTGGAAGGTATTTGTTGATTTCAAGCTCTCAGCCCGGAAATCAGCCTCCAACCCTTCAGGGTATTTGGAATGATAAAATGCTGGCTCCATGGGATAGTAAGTATACCATCAATATTAATACTGAAATGAATTATTGGCCTGCAGAAGTAACCAATTTGTCTGAACTGCACGACCCATTATTCAAGATGTTAAAAGATTTATCTGTAACAGGTCGGGAAACAGCAAAAGTGATGTATGGCGCTAAGGGGTGGGTTACGCACCATAATACTGATTTGTGGCGCATTACAGGTCCGGTAGATCGACCATATGCTGGTTTATGGCCAATGGGAGGTAATTGGTTAAGTCAGCACCTGTGGGAGCATTATATGTTTACGGGCGACAAGAAATTTCTGCAGGAATATTACCCGGTATTGAAAGGCGCCTGCGAATTTTATCTGGATGTTTTGCAGGAACAGCCTATCCATAAATGGTTGGTGGTTGCTCCATCTAATTCACCCGAAAATACTTATGTTGCTGGAAAACGAGTTTCTATAGCTGCTGGAACCACTATGGACAATCAGCTTTTGTTTGATTTGTTTAGTAAAACCGCTAAAGCATCTGAACTATTAAATACTGATGAAACTTTCCGTCAGAGGTTAAATGCAACAATAAAAAAACTCGCTCCTATGCAAATTGGAAAATATGGACAGTTGCAAGAATGGATGCATGATTCTGACCGTCCGGATGATAAGCATCGCCATATATCACACCTTTATGGTTTATATCCCAGTAACCAGATATCTGCTACCAGAACGCCTAAACTATTTGATGCCGCCAAAACTTCTTTACTTTATCGCGGTGATCCGGCAACAGGATGGTCCATGGGTTGGAAAGTAAATTTATGGGCTCGTTTTTTAGATGGAAACCATGCTTATAAGCTAATTACAGATCAACTAAAATTAGTTGGCGGGCGCCAGGATAGTGTCAACACAAAAGGTGGTGGAACTTATCCCAATATGCTTGATGCACATCCGCCTTTTCAAATTGATGGAAATTTTGGTTGTACTGCGGGTATTGCGGAAATGCTGGTTCAATCTCATGATGGAGCCATCCATTTGTTACCGGCTTTGCCAGATAATTGGTCGACCGGCGAGGTGAGCGGATTGGTTGCCCGGGGGGGATTTGAGATAGCTATTAGTTGGAAAAACAATCAAATCAGCCAGTTAAAAGTTAAATCTAAACTTGGTGGCAATTGTAGGCTGCGTTTAAATACAGGAAGCGCTGTTGGCGCAACAAAGCTTAAAGAAGCACAAGGAAAGAATCCAAATCCTTTTTACGAATTACCTGAAATCAAAGAGCCTTTAGTTTCCAGCGGAGTAAAATTAAATCCAGTTTTAATTAAACCTTTTATCGACTATGATTTTAATACGATGGCGGGTAAAGAATATACTTTTAACTTTTAAGTTTATGATTCAACATAGAACTCTGCTTTCCCTTATGATTTTTAGCGTCGTAAGCGCCTCAGCACAGAGCCCTAAGAATGATGCAAAATTAAAATTATGGTACGATGAACCTGCGAAGATGTGGGAAGAAGCCTTGCCCTTAGGTAATGGCGAAACTGGGGCGATGGTTTTTGGTCGCGTAAATAAGGAGCGTTTCCAACTGAATAATAATACGCTTTGGTCGGGCTTTCCAAATCCCGGAAATAATCCTAAGGGACCAGCGGCATTGCCATTGGTACGGAAGGCGGTTGAGGATGGCGATTATGTTAAAGCTGCAGATATATGGAAGAAAAATCTGCAAGGTCCGTATTCAGCGCGATACCTTACGATGGCTGATCTGTTTTTAGACTTTAATTTAAAAGATTCGACAGCGACTTCGTATCGCCGTGAATTAGATCTGAATAATGCAGTTAATACAGTAAGTTATAAAGTCGGAGGAGTAAATTATAAACGTGAAACTATTATTAGTTATCCCGATAAGGTTATGACTATCCACATTACCGCCGATAAAAAAAATGCCATAAGTTTTATTGCCAGCATGCAGAGTAAATTAAGGTATACCGTATCTGCACCAACATCTAATTATTTGGTGTTAAAAGGAAAGGCGCCTATACATGTCGCTCATCGCGCTATTGAGCCAAAGCAGATTGAGTATGATGAAAATCCAAAGGGTGAAGGGATGAACTTAGAAGTGCATGTTCAAATAAAAGCGGAGGGCGGATCTACAACCGCTGTGGGCAATACGATTAATGTTGCAAGTGCTAATGCGGTAACTATTTATCTTACCGATGGCACAAGTTTTAATGGTTTTGATAAATCGCCGGGCTTAGAAGGGAAGGACCCTTCTGTTGAGGCGAAAGCCAATCTTACTAAAGCTTATCCTAAATCTTTTGTTGCAATTAAAACTGCTCATATTACCGATTATAAAAAATTATTTAATCGCGTAAGTTTTAACCTGGGTTCAAATCCTGACTTATCCAAATTACCTACTAACATAAGATTATCGCGTCAGGGGAAAACCGGAAATGATCAGGAATTACAAGTTCTTTATTATCAGTTTGGTCGTTACCTGATGATTTCAAGTTCAAGACCAGGTTCTCAGGCAACCAATTTACAGGGTATCTGGAACGATCATGTTCAACCGCCATGGGGTAGTAATTATACGGTAAATGCAAATACTCAAATGAATTATTGGCTCGCAGAGAATACGAATCTTTCAGAATTGCATCAGCCCTTATTTGATTTTATTAGTCGGCTGGCAAAAAACGGCGAAACAACGGCTAAAGTGAATTATGGTATTCAGCAGGGCTGGGTGCTTCATCACAATACAGATATCTGGGCAAAAACCTCACCAACCGGTGGATACAACTGGGATCCCAAAGGAGCGCCTCGTTGGTCTGCCTGGCCTATGGGAGGTGCCTGGTTAAGTACTCACTTATACGAACATTATTTATTTACCGGAGATAAGAATTTTTTGCGCGAGAAAGGTTATCCCTTGATGAAAGGTGCAGCTGAGTTTATGCTGAGCTGGTTAGTGGAAGATAAGAACGGGTACCTGGTTACAAATCCCTCAACATCGCCCGAAAACGTTTTCAAAATTGATGGGAAAGATATGGAAGTAAGTATGGCCACCACCATGGATATGGGGATTCTTCGTGAGCTATTTACTGCTTGCATCGAGTCAGCTAAAGCTTTGAAGACCGATGCGGATTTCCGTATGCGACTGGAGAAAGCAAGAGCTAAGTTATATCCATATAATATTGGTCAACACGGGCAACTACAAGAATGGTTTAAAGATTGGGATGATCCGAAGGATTCACATCGGCATTTATCCCATTTATTTGGCCTTTATCCTGGCACTCAGATTACTCCTCAAAATACGCCAGCATTAGCGGCGGCTGCTAAACAATCATTAATTCATCGCGGTGATGTAAGTACAGGCTGGTCTATGGCATGGAAAATTAATTGGTGGGCAAGGTTACAGGACGGTGATCATGCTTTGAAAATTTTAAAGGCGGGTTTAACCCTAATAGATCCCGCGAAAACTGTCGAGCCGGCACCAATGCCTTTTACTAGTTCAACTACACCGCCAGCTCAGTTAACGAATGTGCAGATGAGCGGAGGCGGAACATATCCTAACTTATTTGATGCACATCCTCCTTTCCAGATTGATGGAAATTTTGGAGCAACTGCCGGAATTACGGAGATGCTATTACAGAGTCATACAGGTGCCGTTAATTTATTGCCTGCTTTGCCCAAAGAGTGGTCAAAAGGATCGATCAAAGGCGTAAAAGCAAGAGGAAACTTTACAGTTGATATAGCTTGGGAAAACAACAAACTTACCAAAGCCGAAATATATTCAGCATCAGGAGGTAATTGTCGTCTGAGTACAAAGGTGCCGGTAAAAGTTATTGGAGTCGTTACAACGGCATTTCAAGGGGAAAATCCAAATGAATTGAGTATTCATTCCCAAAATATTTCCTATAAAAAGAATTCATTAGCTAAATTAGCTGATCTTACTATTGAGAAAGATTACACGATTGATTTTATAACGGAAAAAGGGAAGCGATATGTAATTCAACCCTTATAATATAATTAAAACAACGAAATAGGTATGAAACTCGGAGGATTTAGTACTAAATCCTCTTGATTATTAGAACTAAGCTATTCTCTGATGAAAAATTATTCTGAAGCAGAGTTAATAAATTTATTAAAGGGAGGAAATATTCCTGTATTTAATGAATTTTATAAAAGGAACTGGAAGGCTTTATATAACCTTGCTTACCGGTCGACTTGTTCTCAGGATGAAGCTATGGATATGGTTCAGAATGTTTTCGTTACTCTTTGGAATAATAGGAAAAATCTAAATTCCGGCAAGAGTGTACAAGCTTTTCTCTTTACTATCCTGAAAAATAATATAATAAATTTTTACAGGAAGGAAACTCTAAAGAAGAGAAAAATGGACGAGATATTATCTCCAACGACACATACTCCAACAAATGAGGAGGTTTTTTTTGCCAAGGAACTTTCTACAAGAATTAATGGCGAAATAGAACTTTTACCGCAGAAAATGCAACAGGTTTTTATTCTAAGCCGTCGGGAACATAAATCAGTTTTGGAAATTTCAAAGGAACTTAACATTGCTCCCCGCACTGTTAAAAATCAACTTTCAAACGCGCTGAAAATACTTCGTACCCGTTTGGATATTAAAATTTCCAATTAAATTATTAAAAGTTCTGGTACCTGGCTTGCCGTAGTTTGTATATATCATATATAAACTATTTAAGTTGAAAAAATCGTTCATCACAAAACTATTACAGGGGCGCCTGCAAGAACCCCTGTCCGAAGAGGAGCAGCAGATTATTAATCGCTGGGAAAGTGAAAACTTTGAAAGACTCGAAGATTTGCCATCTCCGGATGAAAATCATTTGCATTATGTGGAAGCTCAGATGCTTCGGAATATTCATTCTGCGATTAAACCTTCGTCTTTAAATCTTTTTACATCTGGTATAATCCTGAAAGTAGCTGCCATACTTTTATTAGTTTCTTCATTTACGTACCTGTTCATTTCTATTCAGCCTTTAGATAATTTCATTATAGTAAGATCAGAAAAAGGAAGTAAAAGGTTTTTTCTTTTACCAGACAGCTCTAAGGTGTGGTTAAATGCAGCGTCGGCAATAAAATATTCTAAAAATTTTGGTACCAAACGAGAAATCTACCTATTAGAGGGTGAGGTGTTTTTCGACGTAATGCATAAGCCTGAATTCCCATTTGTTGTATTGCATGATAAGGTGTATGCCAAGGTATTGGGCACAGCATTCAATGTTAAGGTTTATGGTACGCAGGATGTAAGAGTAACTGTTGCAAGGGGACGAGTTGAAGTGGGTTCAGAGGAGAAAGTATATACTGTTTTAACAAAGGATAAGGAAATTATTCTGGAAAAGAATAAGATTCAAAATTATTATACAAGAGCTGTTGATGCTCAGAAGGTCGCCAATTGGAAAACCAATGAAGTGAATCTATACGATGTGTCGTTTGAAGATATAATTATATCCCTGGAGGATAATTATAATGTTAATATATCCTACCCAAAAGATCAGATGAAGAACAGCAAGTCCACAATTCATTATTCTTCCAAGCAGGACTTAAGCCAGGTTCTGGAGATAGTAAAAATGATACATGGTCTGGATTATAAAATTAAAGGGAAGGAGGTAACTCTAAATACCAATTAACCAATAAAGTATTTGAAAAATCAATACCCGTTACCAGCGGGTATTGATCAATAAGTAGCTAAAAGTCTGAAAACTAGTTTTAACTACCCGTTTTAAAAATTAAAAACAAACAAATATGACAAGAAAATTTATAAACCTAATTACTTTCTACATGAAACTTTCTATGGTGGTAATTTCGGGTGTTTTGCTGTCGAGCCAATTATTGATAGCAAGCACAGCTGAAAGTCAGATTGTGCAAACACCAGTTACTATATCTTTTGAGAGCACTTCGCTTTATGCTTCCATAAAAGTCTTAGAACAGAAGAGTAAAATCAAATTCTCCTATGATTCTAAAACATTAAAGAAGTGCTCTATCAATTCTCATGAGTTTAACGATGCTCCTTTAGGAGATATACTTACAGCGTTACTGAAGGATACTAATCTGTCTTTTAATGAAGTTGAAAGCGGAATCGTAATTTATGATAAGCGCTCTATTAATATAGAAAATTCTATGGTCAATCCCGAATTGCCGCACGAAAACACAGATATCGTTGTTAAGGGAAAAGTTTCCGATGCCCAGGGACCTCTTCCTGGAGTAACTGTAAAAGTCGAAGGAGAATCTATCGGAACAACGACGGATATAAACGGGTATTACACACTGAGAGCACCAGAAAATGGCACCTTAATTTTTACATACATCGGATTTGTAGCTAAACGGGTTCCGGTCAATAATCAAACAACGATAAATGTGATGTTAGATGTTGAATCCAAATCTTTGCAAGAGGTAGTTGTTGTTGGATACGGAACACAAAAGAAAGCAAATTTGACGGGGGCTGTGAGTTCAGTTTCCGGCGATGAAATTATAACTAGAACAGCACCCAATACTACCGCATTGCTACAAGGGCGTATGCCTGGTGTTCAAATCACACAGAATTCAGGACAACCAGGAGCAGAAAATGCGAATATCCAAATTCGTGGTTTAGGTAGCTTCAGTAAGGCTGGAAACAATCCTCTTATTTTAATTGACGGAGTAGAGGGAGAACTTAATAACTTAAACCCTAATTTAATAGAAAGTATATCTGTTCTTAAAGATGCTGCTTCTGCCTCTATTTACGGTTCGAGAGCTGCGAATGGAGTTATATTAGTTACAACTAAAACAGGTAAAGCAGGCAGGTTGAATATTGATTATAGTCTTAATCTTAGCAGCCAAAAAGCTACTTCTATATATGACCGTGTTACTAACTCTGTGCAATTTATGGAGTTATTAAACAAGGCAATAGATCACACCGGAACTTCTACAAATCAAAAATATACTCCTGCAGAAATCGATTTGTACAGGCAACCTTCTGAACAATATCCCAGCTATGACTGGATGGATGCTGTTTTTCGTGGTACTCCATTGCAACAACATTTTCTAAGTATTAACGGCGGTAAAGAAGGAACTACATATAACTTTGGTCTTGGATATCTGGATCAGGAGGGAGTTTTAATTGCCACCGATTATAAGCGCTACGATGCTCAGTTTAATCTAAGGACTAATTTGGGTTCCAGAGTTACATTTGGTACCAACATCTCATTCTCAAATGGGGGGCGACATGAAACGGCATTAAATAACAATTTCGACGGAAATACCACCGAAGATCAGATCTTAAGTGCCTTGGCTGCGAACCCCACCTTTAAGCCTGTTTTGCCCGATGGAAGCGGTCGTTACGCTTCTAAAGCATTTTTAAAAGAAAGTGGAAATAAGAATCCGGTAGCGCTTGCCGAAAACGGAGGAAGGGAAATTAAGAATTATTATACATTGGCATCAGCCTTTGTTAATGTAGATATTCTGCCGGGTTTAAAAGGGGAGTTTAGAGGAGCTGTAAAATATAATGACAGAAATTCAAATGTTCATGTTATTGGTATTCCAACAAATCTCTACGTTCCTGACGGCTCGGGGGTATTCGCACCAACACCAGCGTTTAATGGCACTGTAGGAGAAAATAATTTAACATCCCGCCGGGAGAATGATCTTCAACTGACATATTTTGCGAACCTTAATTATGCAAAAACGTTTTCTGAAATTCATAATATCTCTGCCTTATTAGGAGTAAGCCAGGAAACATTCAGGTACGAACGTCTGCAAGGCTTTAAAAGAAATGCTCCATCTAATGATTTAACAGAACTTGGTATTTTTTCTCCCGGCGGGCAAACAGCTGATGGATATGCTTATGAATGGGCGTTACAATCTTTGTTTGGCCGTTTTAATTATAACTTTAAAGAAAAATACCTGTTTGAAACCAATTTCCGTTACGATGGCTCTTCAAGATTCCCTTCGGGAAATAAATGGGGTTTCTTCCCTTCAGCTTCAGCAGGATGGAGAGTGTCTGAAGAGTCATTCCTTGATAACATAACCTTACTTGATAACCTAAAAATAAGAGCTTCATGGGGGCAAACAGGTAATCAGAATGTTAACAGAGATATTCTTGGCGAATCAATGCCTTATCCCTACCAGCCGGTATTAAATCCATTTTTATATAACATTAACGGATCATTGCAGCAAGGGGTTACTCAAACGGATTTAAACAACAGAAATGTGAAATGGGAAACCTCGACTGTTAGCGATATAGGACTTGATTTTGGTTTATTCAGATCGAAGCTGTTTGGATCTCTTGATTGGTATACCAGACAGACAACTGATATTCTTAGAGAATTGCAAGTGCCAGCACATATTGGTATTGCTGGCCCGACGGTAAATAAGGGAGAAATGAAGAATACTGGTTGGGAGTTTCTTTTGGGGTATGAAAATAGGATAAGAGGTTTTCACTACAGGGTTCAAGGGAATTTCGAGACCTATAAAAATGAACTGGTAAAATTCGGTGCCCGTGAAATTGATGGCTCTGGTTTAGTGAGGGAAGAAGGATTGCCTTATAATTCTTATTATATGTATGTATTTGATGGGATCTATCAAAATCAGGCAGAAATTGATAACGGCCCCACTCCAGTTGTAAAGCCAAAACCTGGCGATATGAAATACAAAGATCTAAACGGAGATGGAAAAGTAAGTCCGGATGACAGAACAGTAGTGAGTGGAGCTTATCCTAAATTTAATTATGGATTTACACTAAATGCTGATTATAAAAATTTTGATTTAAGCTTCTTTTTACAGGGGGTGCAGGGACGTAAAATATATCTGAAGGAATGGGGTGTAGCCCCATTCAGGCAAGCCAGTCCTCCTCCAACATTTTGGTTAAATGCGTGGGATGGCGAAGGTACATCTAATACCATTCCGCATATTTTCAATGAAAACTATGCTCCTAATACACAGGTATCAACATGGTGGTTGCGTGATGCCTCATATATGCGTTTAAAGAATGTTCAATTGGGGTACAATATCCCAAAGACAATGCTTGGTAAAGTAGGGGTGCAAGGTTTAAGATTATTTATTTCTGGTGATAACCTGGTAACATTTACTAAGTTTTTTGATGGAGTAGATCCTGAACGTGCTTCGGCAACTGGCCGTGGAGCAATTTATCCTCAGGCAAAAATTTACACATTCGGTCTTAAAGCAACTCTTTAGTAGAAAAAACATGGAAAGATATATAAAAATAGTCTGCTTTATTTTGTTAAGCAGTGTTGTGATATCCTGTACGGATGTTTTGGATAAGGATCCTTTATCGGCTCCTAATCCTGAAAATTACTGGAAAACAGAAGCAGAAGCTAATATGGCTTTAACAGCTTGTTACGCCAAGCTTAAAGAACCCATAATCTCTAACGGGCCAGGTCAAAGTGGTAACTTTACCTATTGGGAAGCATTGTCTGATAATGCAATAACCACATCCAATTACCAGTCGTTTGATGCTGTTATGCGGGGGCAGCATAATACCGCTACGGGTGGTATTGTCAGTCTGAGCTGGAATATTGGTTTCCAGGGAATTGCTGCTTGTAATTATTTCCTTGCGAATGTTGACAGGGTACCAAATATGGCCGAAGACTCCAGAAACAAGATGAAAGGCGAAGCGCTGTTCCTGAGAGCTTATTATTATAATTTCTTAACTCAGCTTTATGGGGCACTACCAATAATTACTATTCCTGCTACTCTTAATGGGGAATATATGAATATATCAAGATCTCCTAAAACTGAAGTAGTTCATGAATTAATTCTGAAAGACCTGGATCTGGCGATACAGTATTTACCAAATATTGCATACACTAATGGCCGTGCGGTTAAGGGCTCAGCTGTAGTCTTAAAAACGCGTGTACTCTTAAATAATCAACGTTTTGCAGAAGCAGCAGAAACGGCTTGGAGTTTAATCGGTGATCCTGCTAATCCATTCAAATTGCATCCAAACTATGCCGGAATATTCTTTGGCGAACAGGCTAATAATCGGGAAATTATGTTTTCGGTTCAATTTGATGCTCCGCTTGATTATCATTCTCATGATCAGATTGTAGGTGGACGTATGTCTGTTTTTCCAACGGTAGAGTTGCGTAATGCTTACGAACCCAACGATCCAAGACGTGATATGACTATTTTCGAAATAGGAGATCAATGGGCCTATAATCCAAATGGTTTCAGGCAACAAGGAAGTACAGCTGAAGGACAAATTCCTTTTACTCAAATGGCATTTAAAAAAGGTGTTGACACTCTTGTGAATAACGCTTCCGGCGCTACTCTTAGCGATCAGCATATGGTATTAATGCGGTATGCAGACCTTCTTTTAATGTACGCTGAAGCTATGTTTGAAAGTGGTCAGGGAATGGACCTACGTGCTTTAAATGCTTTTAACGATGTTAGAACCCGACCCGGGGTTAATATGCCACCAAAACTCGTTTTGACACGTGACATAATACGAAATGAGCGAAGGGTTGAACTTGCGTTTGAGGGCTTGCGCTATAACGATCTGATAAGATGGGGAACCGCTCAACAAGTTATTCCTACAATTCCTCATAATTCAGCTGGTGCTAAACGGGTGTTTAAATCTTATTTATTTCCTGTTCCACAAGGACAAATGGATATAATGAGAAGTATTTGGGAACAAAATCCTGATTGGAAATAGGAATAATTAATTTAATTTTTAAATATATTAAAGTGGTTGCCCAAGATCTGACAGGGATTTTTTTGGCAACCACTTTTAAATTATTTCTCATTACAACTATATTTACTAACCTGAGTTCGATTTAAAAATTCGTGATTGCCGTTCCATCAACCATTTTTGAGCTCGACATTTTAAATTAATCGGATTTTAGGTTGGCGATTGCTTGAAAATTCTTTTCGCCCTCTTCCTTTGGGCAAAAGATTGCCACGAAAAGGCCGCCCCGGATGCCCAAACCTCATTTATGAAATATTAGTAATCGAACTCAGGTTATTAATGATAAATATGATAGATCGACGATCCTGACTGGTGGTTTTTTTTACCTATTAAAAGGATTCTCCAGATATCTTTTCCATCCCAGTTGCTTTTAAATTTGCCATCCTCTTCTGTTAATAATTCTATTTTTTCTTTTTTTACTTCCCAATCTTGTTCATTATAATCTAAAAAGGCGTTCTCACCACCCGGAAGATTGAAAGCAATTCTACCCGGCTTTGTTATATCTGTTCCACAAACAGTCATAAAGGATTGTGCAATACTTTTTGGAGAATTACTAAGCTGATAATTATCAGAAATTTTGATATTACCCTTTTTATTCAATTCTACTTTTCTTAGCCAGGATTTAATCTCGCTTTCCGCGGGATATGCTTTTGAAATGTCCATAATAAGTGATGATTGTTTGTCGTCGGAATAATACTGAACATTCGTAGCTGTATAGGAAGTTCCACCCGATTGTTGATAACCATTGATCGTAGGAAGGTTATGAAATGAAGAGCTGTTAAACCACAGTTTATAACGATCAGATGAAAAAGTGCGAGCGGTATAATTCCCGGCTCCTACATCAATTATTAGAGGTTCTCCATTAAGGTATATTATAAAATCTCCTACATCATTATGGTTGTGGCTTTCCCCGTTATGTCCTCCATGTGAAGCTAAAAAGAAACCGTTTTTTGATCTAGCCGCCATCAGTTGAACGTCAGACAGCCAAACATCAGAAACATTTTTATAATTTGCTGGATACTTAGCACATTCTTGTATGGCTATCAGATCAAACAATCCACGTGAGCGGTGATTTTTGGGTACTGTATAGGAATTAGTATCAAACTGATGATATGTCCAGCTGCCGAAAGACATCATCTTTTTATCGCCAATTGCTTTCCCAAACCGGTATAGCATAACCCCGTTGGGATGAAGCTTGGGAGCTGCATCAGCAACATTGATAAAATACTCATTTGAAATATGTGTTTTATAGATATATGAAGCCATTTTTTGAATGAATGGCTCTTTAAATATATTCACTTTTCCATTGGTGGCATTATCAAGTAAATTTAAGGCATCAAATACCGTCCCTCCGGCGCCAAACCAATAACTGGGGCCTTCATCGCAACCGCCGTCTTCACCAAGACCATTAATATATTGATCGATATATTTCATCGCAAATTTTAAACCTGCGACACGTTTGACATCATCATCTTCAATTAATAGAACTGCATTGATATAGTTCGACATGATCCATGGTGTCCAATTATTCAGCTTTGCTTCGGGGTTTCCTCTTCCTAAGTAAAAATATTTCGCTGTTACCATTGGCCTAAATATTCTTCTTTCAATTTCATATTTAATTCGCGGTCTTATCAGTGGTGATACTTTTTCTAGTGCAGCACCAGCGAAGTAATCGGTCCATGCAAGTGTAGAGGCTGTTTCAGCTGCAAAAAGATCTATAATAGGGTCTTCGGCATCAGGAAGCCCTTTACCTGCTTTTTGATTGGTTAAATGCGCAGAGATTCCCCAAAAAGTTTCCTCACAAATTGACCAAATACCATCCATCATATGATCTGAAAAGCGGCCCTTACCTTCAATGGATTCAGCCAATGCAAGGTCCCAAAGTAATTCCCGTTTTTCATAAGATATTTTTGAATAATTGCTTCTATTACCGGTTCTTACAAATTCCAGAGTTACTGTGGCAGGAATAGATTTAAATTCTTTTTTGAGGGCTATTTCACCAGCTTTTATGAAATTATTCAGAATACTGTCTGTAAACTTACCTCTCCATTCTTCAGGTGTTTTTGGAAAAGGCTTCCAATCCGTTTTATGAATTAAAGATTGTGCTATTGTTTGTTCAGAAAATTGCTGTAAAAGGTTTCTTTTAGTTATTTGAGCCCCTGATGGCAGCGCACCAAGTAAAAGCAATAAGACAAAGACACTACTAATTGGCTTCATGTGTTGATATAAGAGGAAATGTGTTCGGATTAATTTCTTGAACATAGTAATTAATACAGTTCGATCCGGTATTTTTTTTATTACATCTAAATAGAGTTAAGATAGTTGAATGATAAGATAATCTATCTGTCTGTGGTAGATTATTTCTTTATAAGTTGCATTCAAATTAATAGTAAATGTATTGTTCAGAGTAACCTTGTTGTTGTTCTTTTAGATAGAATGTATATATCAAATGTAAATCAATTCAATCCTGACAAAACAGGTAATTATATGACCTATAAAAATAAAATTACCAGCCTCTGCATAATTATTCTCATTGCTTTGGGTGCCCACACACACGCACAGTCAATATATGCAGGCAGATATAAGGCAGTTTTTAATGCTCCTCCCAATAATATCCCTACCTCTAAAACTCCGGATGCACCACTTGCAGGAAACGGTGATATTGGGCTAACATTAGGGGGGAAGCCAGAAGCTCTCAAATTTTATTTGGGGAAAAATGATTTTTGGAGAGCTTATCCCGTTTATCCTGGGGGCGGAATTTCACTTCCAGGCAGCTTAGATGTTAATATAGCCGCTTTAGAAGGAGCTTCCTATTATGCTGAACAAATTCAGGATAAAGCGGAAATAAAAGCGAAGTTTATTAAAAATGATCTTATTGTTTCTCTGAATACATGGGTTGCTGCAACCAGGAATACAGTAATTGCCGAATTTACCTCAAATAAGGCATGTCAGTTGAAGCTCAATCTCTGGGCTCCGGAAGGGAATACCTCAGTTAACACCAATGGTACAACAGGTTCGGTTAATTGGGTAACCCGGTCCTTTGAAAATACAGCCCTTTTGGAATGGCCCAGTAATGTGGCTTTAGCGTTGAACGTATTGGGTAAATCATCATCCGATAATAAAATCATCAATCTCCAGCCTGGTAAAAAAGTAATACTATCAGTTACACTTTATACAAATCACGACAGAAAGGACTGGAAAGAACGCGCTATCAACGAAGCTCAGTCTTTCACTATTGGTTCAATTAGATTCATACGTACCGAGCATGAAGACTGGTGGAAGAATTTCTGGAATTTATCTAGAGTAGAGTTCTCCGATCCTTTTCTTGAAAAGTACTATTATGCTTCACAATATCTTTTTGCGTGTAGTTCTCGTGGTGATAAATTTTCTCCGGGTATCTGGGGGCCTTTTATAACTCAGGATTCTTCCGCCTGGGGCGGCGATTATCATTTAAATTATAATTACCAGGCGGCTTATTGGGCAGCTTATTCTTCTAATTATATTGATCAGGTTAATAATTTTGACCAGCCTCTTCTTGATTATATGGAAAAAGGAAGAGAACATGCAAAGAATCTGCTGAATTTAAGTGGGATATATTATCCTGTCGGTATTGGTCCAAAGGGTTTGGCTACCACTCGATGGCCCCTTACTCCAGAAGAAATGCAGCGACGTTACGGCACCACAGAAAACACAATCGACGGAGGCTATAAATTTCTAGGCCAAAAAATCAATGCTGTATTTAGTGTTGGAAATATGATGATGCGTTTTTACAGTACTTACGATAGTGCATATGCAAAGCGTGTTTATCCTTATATTCTTGAATGTGCTAACTTCTGGGAGGATTATTTAAAGTTTGAAAATGGGCGCTATGTTATTTATATGGATCATTTTAATGAAGTAATGCCCAATCTTCGCCATAATGGACAATGGAGAGATCGATTAGGCGATTTTAATTCCACACTTTCATTGGGATTAGTTAAAATGCTTTTTAAAGGAATGGTTGATGTTAGTACCTATTTAGACGTTGATCAAAATCGCCGGGAAAAATGGAACCATATTATTACGCATCTAAGTAAGTTTCCGCTTGGGGAAGTTGATGGGCGGATGGCTTTAAAAAGTGTCGAAAAAAGCGCTTCACCAGACAATCCGAAAGCCTCAGGCTTGTCTCGTGTTTCTATTCACGGATTGATTTTGCCCGGCGGAGTAGCCGGTCCTAAAACAGATCCCGAATTTAATAAGGTTTTGTTAAGTGATGTATCGCACTGGAAAGATAGAAGTACAAGCAAAAGTAATTGGGGTAATACATTGGGTAACGGGATAGAAACTTCTTTCCCGGGTGCAGTTAGGGTAGGGTATAATCCGGATGAAATATTAAACTACTTAAAGGAAAGGATTAAAGCTCAATCGAATACAAATCTCTGGATAACACAAGACGGTGGGGGGATTGAAACACTGGCGGCTGTGCCTTTAACTATTAATGAAATGCTGATGCAAAGTTATGAAGGCGTTATTCGTATTTTCCCGAATTGGAACAAAAATAAAGGGGCAAGTTTTGATCAGCTTCGTGCATATGGTGCTTTTTTGGTAAGCAGCAGTTTAAAAAATAAAAATATTGAATTTGTTAAGTTACTAAGTGAAAAAGGGCGGACTTGTATCATTGAGAATCCTTGGTTCAATAAGGATGTGCAATTGAAAAGAAATGGAAAGCTTGCGGAGAAGCTTAGTGGTGAAACGTTTAGCTTCAATACAAGGCCGGGGGAGTTGCTTGAACTGACTTTGATAAAGTAAGTGTGTTTATGCCAAAGAAAATGCGAGAGCTGCAATTGTACGTGGAGCAAAATTTAATTAATTAAGAATCTTTAATACCCCGATATTCCTTTTGAAATTCAATTGTATCAACTTAATTACATGTATAGTTATCTTATATCTGCCAATATAGTTGAATTAATAGGCAAAAAGATAGAATAAACCAGATTGAAAATCCCCTTATTTGCAGTATTATTTTATTGACCAATAAAGAAGGACTTCCTTTAAGCAAACCATAAGTATTAAGTATTGAAAAGGAGTTTAAATATCTAATGCTTAATACAATGATTTCTAAGCGATTTATGAAAAAATTACTACTAGTATTTTCACTGTTTTCTATTTGTAAACTATCAACAGTTTTTGCTCAGGAAACCTCATGGGTGGTTACGCAACCGGGTGTGTGGAAAGCTGTCGTGGGTAAGCCAGAAGCATATGACTTATTAAAAGTTTCCGGAGCTTTGCCAAATAAAGAGGCTCTTGCTAAACTCGGCAATGCCAGTTTTCCGCTTTCAAAACAGGATATTGAATTTAAAGTAGTTGATGGAAAAACCTATCTGCGTTTGCCATTAAAGAAAGAAGAGCAGTTATATGGTTTCGGTTTAAATTTTCAGACAGTTCATCAACGCGGGAAAATATTAGAATTACATGTAGATCACTACGGAGGTAAAGATAATGGTCGCACACATGCCCCGACACCTTTTTATGTGTCGTCAAACGGATATGGCGTTTTTATTAATTCTGCCCGTTATATAAAAGTTTGGGCAGGATCGGGGGTTCGAAAGGATAGTCCTGATTTTCCAACTCCAAAAGACAGAAATAGCGATAAAACATGGTCTTCACGCCCCTATTCTGACGCAGTTGAAATTTTAGTTCCTGCTGAAGGAGTCGAAGTTTATGTATTTGCCGGTCCAAAGCCTTTAGATGCTGTTAAACGGTATAATTTATTCAATGGAGGTGGTTATCTTCCTCCGCGTTGGGGTCTTGGATTTACTCAACGGGTGATGACTAAATCCACTGCTCAGGATGTTGAAAAAGAGGTAAATGCATTTGCCGAAAAAGGCTATCCCCTTGATTTTGTTGGTCTTGAACCAGGCTGGCAAAGTAAAGCGTATCCGGGCACATTTGAATGGGATAAAAATCGCTTTCCTGAGCCTTCGAAATTCGTAAAAGATATGTTGAACAGGGGGATAAGGCTTAATTTATGGATCAATCCATATGTGTCTCCTGATGCTCCTTTTTACAAACAAATTCGTCCTTATACCAGCTCTCATACAGTTTGGTTAGGTGTCGTTCCTGATTTTAACGTGCCTAAGGCCAGAGAATTATTCTTTTCTCAGTTGCAAAAAGACCAGGTAGATATTGGTATAAGCGGATATAAAATTGATGAAGTAGATGGATATGATCATTATTTATGGCCAGATGTAGCTACTTTTCCTTCGGGCATTAGTGCCGAGCAAATGCGTCAGACTTACGGATTGCTTGCTATGCGTTATAGTGCAGAACTATTTAAAAAGCGCAATCAGCGCACTTTCGGGCTCGTTCGTGCTTCTAATGGAGGCGGTACTTCTTTCCCTTATGTAATTTATAACGACTATTATAATCACGAAGACTTTATTACAGCATTAATTAATAGCGGCTTTGCCGGAGTTCTATGGACACCCGAAGTCCGTGCCTCAAAAACTAGCGAAGAGTGGTTAAGAAGGTTCCAGTCTAACGTATTCTCGCCGATGGCAATGATTAATGCATGGTCAACCGGAACCAAGCCCTGGACCTATCCTGAGGTTGAAAAAGACGTAAAAGAATTTGCACTTCTTCGTATGAAAATGATGCCTTACTGGTACACTGAATTTGCTAAATATCATTTCGAAGGAACACCTCCTTTCAGAGCAATGAATTTGGAAGAAGGCTTTAAGCAGGACGTGAAAAAGGAGATTGCCACTAATGTAAACCTTCAGGAAAATCCGTATGCGGAAGCAACATCAAAAGAGATTAAAGATCAGTATATGGCTGGCGAAAATCTTTTAGTTGCCCCCATGTTTACTGGCCAAACTTCACGAAAAGTTATTCTTCCGAAAGGAAAATGGTATGATTTCTATACCGGGGAGTTTGCAGGAGAGGGCGAAATTATTACAACAACTCCGGGATTAGACAAAATTCCGGTGTATGTTAAAGATGGAGGGATTATACCGATGATGCCCCCTTTGTTACAGTCGCCTAAGGCAGGACAAAAAGTAGATCTTGAAATTAGACATTACGGCGAGAAACCTGGTTCATACAATCTTTATGACGATGATGGTGAAACTTTTAATTATGAGAAGGGACAATTTTCGTGGCGACAAATTCGAGTAGTGCGTCAAAAAAATGGTCAGTTTAAAGGAACTATTTCTGGTGCTGAGAAAGGTAAGCCAAATACAGTTGGTAAAGTGACATGGAAATTTATGACTGCAAGATGAACATGAGGTTTAAAATAATTTGCTTGTGTTTTATACTGACGGGTATTTCAACGCAGGGAGTTCCAAAGGAAATTGCCTCTAAAAAGTCATATGCTAAAAAAGTCACTAAGGTTTTGCAGAAGCAAATAATGGAAGAAGCTGCATGGGCCCTACTCCAGCAACCTGTTACTGTTACCGCTCAAACTTCTGCAAGAAGTGTAGGCGGGAAGCATGACTTTTATTCTGAAGGCGATTATTGGTGGCCAAATCCCGCTCATCCCGATAGTGCTTATATCCAAAAAGATGGAATGACAAATCCTGGTAATTTTGTCGCTCACCGACTCGCAATGATTCGTTTTAGTAAAATAATAGGTGCATTGGCATCGGCCTATAAAACTACTGGTGATCAAAAATACATAAGGCATGCTCTAACTCATTTAAGAGCTTGGTTTATTGATGAAGCAACTTTAATGAATCCAAATCTGTTATATGCTCAGGCAATTAAAGGGCGGTTCACTGGTCGGGGAATAGGTATAATAGATACGATTCAATTGATTGAGGTTGCCCAGGGAGTATTTGTGATGCAAAATGCAAGTGAGTTTGATAACGCCGCACTTATTGGAATTAAAAAATGGTTTTCACAGTATCTTACCTGGCTTACTACACATAAGTATGGCAAAGATGAAATGAACGCTGAGAATAATCATGGAACCTGCTGGGCTATGCAGGTGGCTTCATTCGCTAAACTTACCGGGAATACCGAATTGATGAATTTCTGTCGCGAACGTTATAAGACAGTATTTTTGCCCGCTCAAATGGCTGCTGACGGCAGTTTTCCAAAAGAGATAAAAAGGACGAAGCCTTATGGTTATTCGCTTTTTAATCTGGATGCAATGACCACGCTTTGCCATATTCTTTCAGACGAAAATCACGATTTATGGTCATACCAAACTCCTGATGGAAAATCTATTAAAAGAGGGATTGAATTCTTATATCCTTTTGTGGCCGATAAGTCTAAATGGCCCTTTGCAAAGGATGTGATGTATTGGGACAATTGGCCTGTTGCTCAACCTTTCCTGGTATTGGGGGCAGAGGCATTTGGTAAGAATGCCTGGTTTTCAACCTGGAAAAGTTTAGAACACAATCCCACGGTTGAAGAAGTAATAAGAAATTTGCCCGTTAGACATCCTTTAATATGGTTGTAAATCAAAAAATCACTAAAAGTAGCCCCATGATAGAAACGAACTTAAGATCAATATTTCTGTTCCTAATCATATTTTCAGTTAATTTTTGCGCGTACAGTCAGACGGCTGGAGATGAGGACAAGGAAATGTTTAATCATGCAAAAGATCGTGATCAAAAAGTTATAGATGAAGCTCGAAACGGATGGTGGAAAGAATCCATGAAAACCCATGATCAGCGCATTCAATGGTGGAAGGATGCGAAATTCGGAATGTTTATTCACTGGGGTATTTATTCGTTGCCTGCCGGCGAATGGAAAGGTAGAACTGTGAGTGGATATGCAGAGCATCTAATGCGAAAAGAAAAAGTTTCCCGGGCAGAATATCTTGATTTAGCACATAGGTTTAATCCAGTAAAATTTAATGCCGAAGAATGGATATTAAATGCCAAGAAAGCTGGTATGCGCTATTTTATTATTACGGCAAAACATCACGATGGCTTCGCAATGTTTAATTCTCAAGTGTCTGATTTCGACATTATCGATCAAACGCCCTTCAAGCGGGATCCAATGGCTGAATTGGCTGCTGCCGCAAAAAAATATGGGATAAAGTTCGGTTTTTACTATTCACATGCATTCGACTGGGAACATCCTGATGCTCCGGGAAATGACTGGGAATATCAAAATCCAGGAGGCGATAAACTTGTGGGTGGCGCTAACTGGTTTGATACACATCCCGAATGGTTGCCCAAAGCGGTAAAATATGTCGATGCCAAAGCGATCCCTCAAATAAAAGAATTAATAAGCAAATATCATCCAGATATCCTATGGTTTGATACACCGCATAAATTACCCTTATCAGAAAATATCAGAATACTGAAGGCTATCCGCGAAACTGATCCGAACATTGTTGTGAATGGTCGTTTAGCCCGTGGCGCCTCCGGGAACTTTGGGGATTACATTAATACTGGTGATCGTCCGGCTGAGTTTCGTCCCGTTGCAGAAGCAAATTGGGAAGCTATTCCAACCACCAACGAATCCTACGGGTATTCTCAACATGATAACAGCCATAAATCAGCTAAATTTTTTATTCAGCTTTTGGCTAAGGCAGCATCTCGCGGGGGGAATTTGTTAACCAATATTGGACCCAAGGGTGATGGCAGTTTTGATGAAAGAGACATACGGATTTTGGATAGCATAGGCTTATGGACCAATAAAAACCAGGAAAGTATATTTGGAACAGAGAGATCTCCAGTCCCGCTACAAGCCTGGGGAGTAGCTACGCAAAATAATAATAAAATATATCTTCATGTGTTTGATTGGCCTAAAAATGGAAAATTAACTGTTGGAGGATTAAAGAGCGACATAAATGCCGCTTACTTTTTAGTCGACCGTTCGAAAAATAGTCTTCCTGTAAAACGTTTAAGTTCTTCTGATATAAGTATTAACTTACCTTCTGTAGCTCCCGATAAATCTAATTCTGTAATTGTACTTGAGATTAAAGGGAAAGTCGAGGCAGATACAATTCGCCCTCTTGACAGTTCTTTTACCAATCGTTTACTGGCGTTTGATGCAGATACTCATGGTGAAGGTTTTCGATTTGGTGACGGGAAAACAAACCGCTACTATGTGGAAAACTGGAAGTCTAAACCGCAATATTTATCCTGGGATTTTTACTCGTTAGAGCCAGCGTCGTATAAGGTGGTTTTAAAATATGTTACTGATACAAGTTCTGGCGGAACGTTTAAACTTACACTAGATGAGTTTTCTAAAGATGCAGAGGTTGACTCCACACAAAAAAATGGCTCGGTTATTACTCAAGACTTAGGTATTGCCCGCGTAAAAGCCGGAAGGAATAAGTTAACCATAATACCAATTAATATTAAAAAAATAGAATTAATGAAATTGCTGGAAGTTCAACTGATCCCGGTAAATAAATAATATAAAAAATGAATCATAAATCAATCTCAGCAGTAATCATTATCGCTTTAATTCAAAGTGTCTCTTTTGCACAAAAACCAAATATTAGGAAGGCCTTTGATCATGCTGCAAAGCAAACGTCTATAATGTTGCTTGAAATTGAGAAGGCGAAAAATGTTAATAAGCCAGAACTTATATCTCCAAGAACTCTTGATAATGGAAATCTGAAAATAGTCGCTTCCCGAGACTGGACAAGTGGATTCTTTCCGGGGTCTCTGTGGTATCTTTCTGAATATACCGGAAGTAAGGAATGGCAGGAACAAGCGAAAAAGTTTACAACAGAAATTGAAAAGGAAAAAACCAATGGTGGTACCCATGATATGGGTTTTAAAATATACTGTAGCGTTGGTAATGCTTATCGGTTAACTCATGATCCCCATTATAAAGAAGTAATCATTGAATCGGCAAAAACACTTGCAACCCGCTTTAATCCTAAAACCGGCGTTATTCGCTCATGGGATCACAGCGGAGATAAATGGGTAAATCCAGTAATTATTGATAATATGATGAACCTGGAACTATTATTTGCAGCAACCAGATTAACAGGTGATTCAACGTTCTATAAAATAGCAGTTTCTCATGCAAACACTACCATGAAGAATCATTTTCGTCCCGATTATAGCTCTTACCATGTTTTAGACTATGATCCTGAGACGGGTGCGGTGTTAAAAAAGAATACTCATCAGGGATATTTTGATGAATCTGCATGGGCAAGAGGCCAGGCTTGGGGCTTATATGGTTATGCAATGTGTTATCGCGAAACAAAAGATCCGCGCTATTTAAAGCAATCAGAAAATATTGCAAACTTTATGCTGAATCATAAGAATATGCCTAAGGATCTTGTTCCCTATAGCGATTTTGACGCTCCTAATATTCCAAACGAATCACGCGATGCATCTGCCGCTGCTGTAATGGCTTCGGGCTTATATGAATTAAGTACATACAGTAAAAAGGGACGTTCATTCAGAAAAAGTGCTGATAAAGCAATGCATAGTTTAAGTACAAAATATATTGCTCCATTGGGTGAGGCAAAAGGGTTTATTCTTTTGCATAGCACCGGAGCAGCTCCATCTAAAAGTGAAGTGGATGTTCCCTTAAGTTATGCGGATTATTATTATTTGGAAGCGTTGTTACGTAAGAAAAATATTTTAGAGAATAAGGCGGCGGTAAAATTATAACTTTTGGATTCCACATGTGGGTTCCAGCAAGGATTAATAAGATTAGGTTGAAAACTACGTAACATATGATCAGACATTGTTTTGCATTGGACTTAAAAGATGATGAATATCTTATTACCGAGTATGAAAATTGGCATAAAAAAGTATGGCCCGAAATATTAGCGGGAATTAAAGAGTCAGGAATTGAATTTCTGGAAATTTACAGGTATGCTAACCGGTTGTTTATGATAATGGATGTTTCTGAATCATTCAGTTTTGAGGCCAAAGCTAAATGTGATGCAGAAAGCGCGGTTGTGCAGAAATGGGAAGAGTTGATGTGGCAGTATCAACAGCCGATTCCCGGAGTTAAGCCCGGCGAAAAATGGGTGTTGATGAATAAAATTTTTACCCTTTAACATACCAAAAATCTGGTATAAAATTTATACGATGAAAATTAAATACATAGCTCCAACTTTATTAGTTCTCGTTATCCTTCTTTCTTTTACACAACAACAAAAACCCATCTATAAAAAAGGCTGGATTGATTTTAATAAAAATGGCAAAAAGGATATATACGAAGACCCTACCCAGGCACAAGAAACGAGAGTAGAGGATTTATTATCCCAAATGAATGTTAATGAAAAAACTTGCCAGTTAGCAACTTTGTATGGCTATGGCGCTGTTCTTAAAGATCATCTTCCTACCGACGGATGGAAAGATAGTGTTTGGAAAGATGGCATAGCAAATATTGACGAACAACTTACCGGTTTAAGAAAGGACACTTTATATGCATATCCGTATTCTTCTCACGCTTCTGCCATTAATAAAATTCAGAAATTTTTTATTGAAGAAACGCGTTTAGGGATTCCGGTTGATTTTACATCTGAAGGGATAAGGGGCCTTAATCATATGAAAGCCACCTATTTCCCTGCCCAAATAGCACAAGGCTCAAGTTTTAATAAAGACTTGGTTTATAAAATTGGAGATGTTACAGGCAGAGAGGCAAAAGCATTGGGCTATACAAATGTTTATTCGCCAATTTTGGATGTTTCCTCAGATCCACGGTGGGGGCGCATAGAAGAAACATATGGATGTGATCCTTTTCTTGTGGGGCAGTTAGGAAAGCAAAATATTTTAGGAATACAAAACCATAGAGTAGTATCCACCACCAAACATTTCGCAGTATATAGTATCCCTATTGGCGGTCGCGATGGCGACGTCCGCACAGATCCAAAAGTAGCACCGAGAGAAATGTGGGATATATACCTTGAACCTTTTAGAATCGCTTTTCAGGAAGCTGGTGCGAAAGGAACCATGGCTTCATACAACGATTATGATGGCATCCCGATTATCGGATCTAAATACTTTCTTACAGAGATACTTAGAAAACAATTTGGATTTAGTGGATATGTAGTGAGCGATAGCTGGGCATTTGAATATTTGTTTAGCAAACATAAAGTTGCGAAGGATACGGCTGATGCAGGAAGAATAGCTCTGGAAGCCGGAATGAATGTTCGCACTACTTTTCAAAGTCCTAAGCCTTACTTAGCAGGAATAAGAAGAGGAATAAATAATGGCAGTATTTCTATGGAGGTAATAAATGAACGAGTAAGAGAAGTTTTGCGTGTAAAATTTTGGCTTGGATTATTTGATTCTCCTTATGTTGTAGACACTGCCGCAGCTGATAAAATTGTTCATAATAAAGAAGCTCAGGATTTGGCTCTTCAAGCTGCCAGAGAGGGAATTGTTTTGTTGAAAAATGAAAATAATACGCTCCCTTTAAATAAACAGAACTTACGCACTATAGCTATTATCGGCCCCAATGCGAAAGAACAAAAAAGCTTATCGTCCAGATATGGACCTACGCATAGCCAGGTTGTAAATGTATTCGACGGTATTGTTTCAGCTTTACCTGCGTCAGTAAATGTACTTTATGCTAAAGGAATCGATCATATTGATAAAAATTTTCCTGAAAGTGATATAGAAGAATTTGATTTATCTGATGAAGAAAACCTGATGCTTAATGAAGCGGTTTCTGTGGCTTCTAAAGCTGATGTTATTATACTTGCTGTTGGAGATAATGATAAAACCGTGGGTGAATCTAAATCACGATTGAGTTTAGACTTACCAGGAAAGCAGGATGTTTTAGTGCGCAGAATTGCTGCCTTGAAAAAACCTACTGTTTTAGTTTTAGTTAACGGCCGTCCAATAAGTTTAAATTTTGCGAATAAAAATATGTCAGCTATTCTGGAGACTTGGTATCTGGGAGAAAAAATGGGTACAGCTATAGCTGATGTTCTTTTCGGTACATATAATCCAGGTGGTAAACTTTCGGTGCCTTTTCCTAAATCTGCCGGGCAAATTCCACTCTCGTTTCCTTTGAAACCTGGCGCCGCCGGAAACGGAGATGCTGATGTAAAAGGTTTTATATATCCTTTTGGCTTTGGGTTGAGTTATACAAAGTTTGAATATTCCGATTTAAAAGTTAATACTCAAAACTATGCAAGCAATGCCGAGGTAATGGTGAGTTTCAAGCTTAAAAATATTGGAAACCGGGTAGGGGATGAAGTTGCTCAGTTATATCTGAACGACGAAATAAGTTCCGTTACAACCTATGTAAAACGTTTAAAAGGTTTTCAACGCATACATCTACAGCCGGGCGAAGAAAGGTTAGTTAAGATGGTGCTTTCGAAAAATGATTTTTCCTTATTAAACAAGAGTATGGAAAGAGTAGTAGAAAATGGTTCATTTAAAATTTTTATAGGATCCTCGTCTGAGGATGTTAGATTGACAACTAAAATAGAATTGTAAATAGCTGGTAATCGGTAATTTAAATCTTCTTAATTGTCGTTTTGAAATTGAAAAAAGCATTTTTATGCCAACATAGTTGAATAATCAGCCAATTATGTAAAATAAGGTCCGGTACATTAAGGTATCTTTATATTAACCAATTAACAATTCCAAAAACTGAAACAGAAGTAAAATTAAAGTTAAGTTTTCTTTTAACATAAGAAATAGTTTAAGTTTTTGGGTCAATTATAGCTTTTGTTTTGTTTAAATCACCAACTAATGAGTGCTTTTTTAAAAGTTTTTGCCATCTTTTTCAGTCGCTGTTCTTTTTTGGAGCACAAAATTCTTTTTACGTATCAGGTACGCAACCGGTTGTGTATCTAAATGTGTTTTTTTAAGTCGTAACTGTCTAATTATTAATTTAATACAACTATATGATCGCTTCATTACTTCAAAGTAGATGGGGGTTGCTTTTTATTGTCTTTTCACTTTATTGCGGGAGTGCTTACTCTCATGATAAAACGATCGATTTAAAAGGTGCAGCACTCTCAAGTTCTTCCTCAAAATTCCTGTTTAATTTAAGTGAAAACAACAAGCTTGCGAAGGCCACTCACGCAATTGCCATTGTTAAAGAAGTCAGAGGAACGGTCTCTGATTCAGTTGGTCCTATGCCGGGGGTCCTGGTTTACGTAAAAAGTAATCCAAGTATTAGCACAACAACGGATTTAAATGGTAAGTATGTTTTAGATGTACCTGATGAGAGCTCTGTCGTGGTTTTTAAAATGATAGGGTATTCCACTGTAGAATTGCCTGTTAAAGATAGAACAGTAATCAACGTGACTATAAAGGCTAGTTCTCAGATGCTGGATGATGCCGTGGTTGTAGCTTTCGGTACACAAAAGAAAGAATCGGTTATTGGCTCTATAACCACTATTAGGCCTAGTGAATTAAAGGTTCCTTCAAGTAATCTTACTACAGCATTAGCAGGACGTTTAGCGGGAGTTATCGCCTATCAGAGAAGTGGAGAACCTGGAAGAGATAATGCAGAGTTCTTTATTAGAGGTGCAACTACATTCGGTTACAAGCAGGATCCCTTGATTCTGATCGATAACATGGAATATTCAACCACCGATTTGGCTCGCTTGACAGTCGATGATATTGAGGCATTTTCAATATTAAAAGATGCTTCAGCTAATGCCTTATACGGTGCGAGGGGAGCTAACGGAGTGATTCTTATCACTACCAAGCAGGGAAAAGTGGGTAAGCCAAAGATCAATGTTCGCTTTGAAAATTCTCTATCATCTGCCACACGGAATGTTGAATTAGCCGATCCCATTACCTACATGAAATTGCATAATGAGTCGTATATAACCCGAATGCCTAATCAATCTACTCCATATTCTCAAAGTAAAATCGATAATACCATCTCTGGTATAAATCCAACAGTTTTCCCGGCCGTGAACTGGCAAGAACAGCTACTAAGAGATCAGGTAATGAATCAGCGTTTTAATTTTAATCTGGGTGGTGGTGGCCAAGTGGCCACCTATTATGTGGCGGGTGCTGTAAATCAGGATAACGGAATTTTAAAAGTTGATCAACGCAATAATTTTAACAGTAATATTGATCTTAAAAGCTTTAACCTTCGTTCAAATGTTGAGTTAAATGTGGCAAAGGCCACTAAGGTCGGAATTCGTTTAAACGGAAACTTTGATGCATATGAAGGACCACTCGATGGTGGTAAAGGGATGTATCAAAAAATAATGCGTACAAATCCGGTTTTGTTCCAGCCGTATTACAATGTTGAAGAAGGAACAGGGGGGACAGCAAAACATATCATGTTTGGTAATACAGCCAATGGTGAGTATTTGAACCCTTATGCTGATATGGTTAAGGGCTATAAGCAAGAATCCCGATCGTTGATGGTGGCACAGGTAGAACTAAAACAGGATTTTGGTTTCCTTACTAAAGGGCTTTCTCTTAATGCAATGACTAATATTAATCGAACTGCATTTTTCGATGTTACCCGTGCATACAATCCATTCTTATATAGCGCCGGAAGCTATGACAAGTTAACCAATACCTATAAACTTATACCTATCAATCCCGATACTGGAAGGGACTTCCTGGATTATTCTGAAGGTAATAAAAGTGTAGCGTCGGTGTTTCACTTTCAATCCGCTTTAAGTTATAACCGTACATTCAATGATAAACACACAATTGGCGGTACAGGAGTAGTAATTATGAGTTCGAGGCTTGATGGAAACGCTTCAACACTTCAAGAGTCTTTAGCCTCGCGAAATTTCGGAATTTCTGGAAGGGCCACTTATGGATATGATAATCGCTATTTCGCCGAATTTAACTTTGGTTATAATGGGTCCGAGCGATTTTATGAAACAGAACGATTCGGATTCTTTCCTTCCGCAGGTTTAGCATGGCAAATTTCAAATGAAAAGTTTTTTGAGCCCTTATTAAATACTGTAAGTAAATTAAAAATAAGAGGAAACTATGGATTAGTTGGTAATGATGCCATCGGCAGTAAAGACGATAGGTTTTTTTACTTGTCGGAAGTAAATATGAGCAATAGCGCTTACGGTGCAACATTCGGCAGCAGTTCTCCATATACGCGCCCTGGAATTTCTGTTAACAGGTACGAAAATCAGGCTATTACCTGGGAAACTGCAGCGAATTCCACCTTCGGCCTAGAAGTTGGGCTTTGGAATAAACTGGATATTATTGCTGAGTACTTTACAGAAAATAGATATAATATCCTGATGGATAGAAAATCTATACCTAAAAGTATGGGTTTACAGGGAAGTGCTCCTAAGGCGAACGTGGGTAAAGCCAGATCGAGATCTTACGAGCTCCAATTGAATTACAATCAGGCTATTAAAAAAGATTTAATTATTGGACTTCGTAGCAACTTTACGTTTGCTCGTAACATGTTCCGAGCCTATGAAGAACCTGCCTATGCTCAGCCATGGTTGTACAGAGTTGGTCATTCCACGTCTCAACAATGGGGGTTTATAGCAGAACGCTTATTTGTTGACGACGAGGAAGTTAGAAGCTCACCTACTCAAAATTTCGGTAATGCACCTACTATGGGTGGAGACATTAAATTTAAAGATATAAATGGCGATGGTCAAATATCTGAGTTAGACAGAGTACCGATTGGCATGCCAACTCGCCCTGAAATAGTATATGGTTTTGGCCCGGCAATTACCTATAAAAACTTTGATTTTAACTTCTTTATTCAGGGATCTGCGAGATCTTCATTCTGGATAGATCCTGAGGCGACTGCTCCATTTGTTGAATACAGGTACGGTAGTGAGTTGCAAGGCGTCCGACTCCAAAACCAATTGCTACAAGCTTATGCAGACAATCATTGGTCAGAACAGGATCGCAACTTATATGCCCTGTGGCCACGCTTAAGTTCTTTCCCTGTTCAAAATGGATCTGGTAGTTCTTTACAAAGTAACAATACTCAAAAAAGTACATGGTTTATGCGTGATGGCTCTTTCCTCCGGTTAAAACAAGTAGACGCCGGATATACATTTCCAAGAAAACTTACTCAAAGGCTTCGCATGGAAAATTTGAGATTATATGCCAGTGCGACCAATTTATTAACCCTTAGTAAATTCAAATTATGGGACATCGAAATGGGAGGCGAAGGCTTGGGTTATCCAGTACAAAAAGTATTAAACTTTGGTGTTCAGGTTGGATTTTAAAAAAACAAAGATGAAAAAAATTAGAATAGTATTTATACTTACACTCATAGGAGCTTTATCCTCGTGTAATAAATATCTCGATGTTGTTCCCGATAACGTTGCGACAATCGATTACGCGTTTAATCTCCGTTCTTCTGCAGAGCGCTATTTATTTACTTGTTATTCTTACATGCCACGGCATGGCCACTTTAATACTAATCCTGCTTTCAACTCTGCAGACGAAGTTTGGTATCCTGTGCCTCCCATGGATGTAAATACAGATATCTATAATATTGCCTTAGGCTTCCAGAATGTCTCGGACCCCTATGCTAATTATTGGGAAGGTAGCAGGCAGGGGCGGCCATTGTTCCAGGGTATCCGTGATTGCAATATCTTTCTTGAAAATATCGAAAAAGTGGAAGAGCTTGCCAGTTTTGAAAGGGAAAGATGGATTTCTGAAGTAAAGTTTCTAAAAGCCTATTATCATTTTTATTTAATGCGAATGTATGGTCCCATTCCAATAATTCGCGATAATTTACCTATTTCGGCCTCACCGGATGAAGTCCAAGTTTACAGAGAGCCAGTTGATGAGGTAGTAAAATATATTATTCAATTATTAGATGAAGCTTATGCGAACGACAATTTGCCAGAAAAGCTCGCTGGAACTGAACAGTCGGAATTGGGTAGAATAACTAAACCAATTGTATTAGCATTAAAAGCAAAAGTTTTAGTAACAGCAGCAAGCCCTTTATTTAATGGTAATCCTGAATATTCTAATTTTAAAGATAAAAGAGGAGTTCAACTCTTTAATCCTGTGTATGAATCTAAAAAATGGGAAGACGCTGTTAATGCCTGTAAGGCAGCGATAGACTATTGCCATCTTCAAGGTCTTGGATTAAATAAATTCGTGGACAAGCCTGGTTATGTTATTAATGATTCCATTAGAACAGAACTAGACTTCCGTACTGCATTAACTGCAAGAGATAATAATCTTGAAATAATTTGGGCAAATACAAATAGTAAGGCTGATGTGAATATGCAGCGCTGGTCAATGCCTATTATAGCACCGAATGCTACCAGTGGTTCTGGTCCTAAAGGACTCCTTTCTCCAACTCTAAAAATGGCGGAGATATTTTATACCCGAAATGGCCTGCCCATAACCGATGATAAAACCTGGGATTATAATGATCGTTATGCACTTAGAACTGCGGTCGAGGCAGAACGTTTTTATATTGCAGATAACGAGCGAACTGTAAAGTTGCATTTTGATAGAGAGCCTCGTTTTTATGCTTCGCTAGGTTTTGACCGAGGAATTTGGTTCGGCAACTGGCAAAATAATTATAGTGTAAATACTCCACTAAATTATGTTCAGGGAAGAAAAGGAGAGATATCTGCCAGACAAGGTATTAGTAATTATTCTATAACCAGTTACTATCCGAAGAAACTTGTTAATATAGAAACTTTTGCGGCTGCAAATGATGGAAATATTACAAGTAATACGGTTAGTTATCCCTGGCCTGAAATGCGAATGGCAGACCTATATTTAATGTATTCTGAAGCCTTAAATGAATTAAATGGCTATAATTCCGAAACTACAGAATGGATTAATAAGGTTAGAGAACGAGCAGATATTCCATCTGTTGAAGAAGCATGGGATCAATTTTCAAATACTCCGGGATATTATAAGCAAAAGGATAACCTTAGAAGGATTATACATCAGGAGCGTGCCATAGAACTGGCTTTTGAAGGTCACAGATTTTGGGATCTAAGAAGATGGAAAGAGGCGCATAAAGATCTAAATGCTCCGGTAAGAGGCTGGGATATACTTCAGGAAAGTGCCAGTTCTTTTTACAGGCCGGTATTGCTTTATAACCAACGATTCACAATGAAAGAATATTTATGGCCAATAAAGCTTTCAGAAATGCAAATAAATAAAAACTTGGTTCAAAATCCGGGCTGGTAAAAATTAAACTATTTAGAAATGAAAAAATTCAGAATTTTATTTTCGCTTTTCTTGCTGGCTACTCTGTTATATGGTTGTAAAGAGGAATTTAGCAAACCCATTGATGGAAATGGAAACGCTCCAAAACCAATTATCAATCCTTCAGTGGAAAATGTATCTGGCGGAGCGGTAATCAGTTATACATTACCTGATGACCCGAACCTTTTATATGTAAAAGCTGTATATCAGCGTAACGGTACAACGGTAGAATCAAAAGCTTCATATTTCAAAAACTACGTAGTTGTCGAAGGATTAGGAGATACCAAAGAACAGGATGTGATTTTATATGCTATAAGCCGGGCCGAAAAAGCCTCAGCGCCAGTGAGCGTAAAAATCAGTCCACTAGCTCCCTCTATTTCCCTTGTTCTGGAATCATTAGATATTGTGGAGTCATTTGGAGGCATGAGTGTGAAATTCGAGAACCCGGTATCTAATGCTAATCTGCCAAATAATATCGTCATTGGAGTGTTAGTATGGGATACCAATTTAAACGAGTGGCGAGATGTTGATGCGTATTATACGGGTCTTGAAAATGGTGTTTTTTCTGTGCGTGGATTACCATCAGTTGAACAGAAATTTGGCTTTTTTGTGAGAGATACATGGGGAAACAAGACTGAAATTATAGAGAAAGTGTTGACCCCAATTTATGAGGAAGAAATTGATGTTTCAAAAATCACCTATGCGAAAGGGAAATTTCCTGTTCCACAAGTAGCACCTCTTCCCAGTACGGGCGATCCGGTGCTTGAGCCAGGAAATCTTAGCTCATGGCCACTAGGTAATTTGTTTGACGGTAAAATCGGAAATAGTGGATTTCATACCAATGAAAGAAACCCTGTTCCAATTTGGATACCTATGGATTTAGGAGTAACAGTTCAACTAAGCCGCTATAAAATATGGCAAAGGATGCATGACGATAATCATACGTATTTCTATAGCCATGGAAATCCTCATGAATGGGAAATATGGGGTACAAATACGCCAACAGATCCTAATAGTTGGCAATTGCTTGATCACCAAATCATGATAAAGCCTTCAGGGCTGCCGGTCGGGCAGGTTAATAATGATGACGTGGAAATTGCTCGACTCGGTCATGAGTATGAGTTTCCAATTGGAACTCCTGCTGTGAGATATATTGCGTGGAAACATATTGATAGTTGGGCGGCCATAGAAGGTTCTACTGGCTTCCTCCACATGTCTGAAATGAAGTTATGGGGGCAAATTAAATAATCACAACATTAGATAAGACGATTATGAGAGCGAATCATATTTTTAAATACTGTGTTCTTCTTATTCTCACAACAGGGCTTTTTGCCTCTTGTGAGAAAGGAGCACCTGAAGCGGAGTTTCTTAAAGGAGGCGAAACTATTTATACTGGAAAGCCTGAAAGTTTAGAATCCTTCCCAGGATACAAACGGAATAAATTAACATGGGCTCTGGTTTCAGATCCTAAAATTAATAAGGTAAAGGTGTTTTGGAATAATCCGGCTTTGCCAGACGGTACAGTTCCTGGGCCAGGAGTTAGGAATCCCGGAAAGGATTCGGTAGTTATGGATATTCAAAGGACATCAGGCAACCAGTTAGTTGAAGTTATTATAGATCGTTTAGATGAAGGTGTTTATACTTTCGATGTGTATACATACGACAAGGATGGACATAGTTCTATAAAATCAGAAGTAATTGGGGAAGTATATGCAGATACTTATCAAAGTTCTATTTCGAATAGACCCTTGGATTCTGCAGAATACCATACTACAACTAAAGAAGTGAAACTTAAATGGTTTGGAGTTTCTCAACAAGCAAATGTTGTGGATGTTGAATATACAGATATCGCCGGTCAATTAAGAACTGTGCAAATAACTAAGGTTGTATTTGACCCACGTAAACCCGGGGTGTTTTTGGACCGTAATGTGCTGCCAGATTATAAAGAGGGTACATCATTCAAATATAGAACCGGATATTTACCAACTTCAACTGCAATTGATGCTTTTTATACAGATTATCGAGAGGTTATGCCCACGTTATACGTACCACCTCCACCGCCACCATCAGGTCCTGCGAATTTAGCTTTAACTACTAAGGTAACTGCAAGTAGTTCAGCAACACAAGCGTTAACAGATGGAGATCGTTCCAATGCAGCTAAATGGCAGCCTAGTAGCGGTGAGCGCGCTGATCTGAACGTCTGGTTTTATGTGGATCTTGGTTCTTCGATGGATATTACAACAACTCAAGTGTATTTCACGAAAGATCCGAACAAAATTACTTACTACGAAGTATTAACAACCACGGAAGCGACTGTAGGTACAAGTACAAAGTGGAAAAGAGCTTTTATTAAATTTGGAGCCCCTGACGCAGAAGACAAAAATGTATTTAATAAACTTCAGGCAAGGTATGTCAAGGTAAATATTGGTCTGAGAGACGAAAGTTCTAATATTAATGTTTCAGAACTTGAAGTATATAATAAATAAGTTCTTTAAAATAGGGCTATAACTGTTGGACGTTAAACGATTAAGGCCATAAGATTGAAGGTATAATAGCTTCAGTTTTGTGGCCTTTTTAATTCACCTATTGCTTTAAGAAATGAAATTTAATTACCATGTTATGAAACTTAATTTTCCCTCAAAAATTTTTTCAGCAATCGTTCTTTTACTTATTTTCAACCTTGGATGTAAGAAAAAAGCCGCTATTACTAATGAAGAATCGCTTGTTAAAGTAGAAAAAGTAACATTACTGACAGCTTTTCCTGGAAAAAACCGGGTAAAACTCTCCTGGAAAATTTCACCTGATGCAGGAATTACAAAATGCCGTGTTTATTGGAATACAGAGCTTAAGTGGGTGGATGTTGCTGTGAATTCCGGAAAGACGGATATGGAGGTGATAGTAAATAATTTAGTAGAGAATAATTATGTTTTTTCAGTTTCTGCATATAATGCAGCTGGTAATTCTTCCGAGAAAGTAAGTGTAAGCGAACATTCTTATGGTGATATCTACGAAGGTTCTTTGAAAAACCGCACGTTAAAAAGTGTTGCTGTTAATAAAAACGCCTTAACCGCTATGATTAGCTGGGACAGTGCCGAAACTGGGCTATTGCACTCAGAAGTGAAATATACGGATGCTTTTGCGACTGAACATTTCGTGAAAGTTCTGCCAGCCTCTGAAAATACAACTTTAGAAAATTTTGAGGCCGGGCGCAAATTCGAATATCGAACTCTTTATCTTCCAGATACTCTGGCCATTGATACTTTTTATACAGCGTTTAATGAGGTAACCGTAACTTCTCAGCCAGATGATGAGCTGGCTTATAGAACCCTTGTCAGGCTTAATGCTGACGGCCCCGGAAATACTTACCAATTACTTGGTAGTATATTGGGTGGTTCTCCTGAAGAAACTCCAGATTGCAGGCACCCCGAATTTGGCCCTCATATTACTGAAGAATTCGATGCGAATCTAAATAAAAACGTTTTCGCATTTTTTGCCCATGTAACTCCCGATGATGATCGCTGCGGGGCTACCGACAGGCAACGTACTGAAATAAAGACCTATGGTTCTTCGCCGAGCAATGTAAAAGCATTTAATGGCGACGAAATGCTTTTTAAATGGAATTTTAAACTGGCTGCCGCTTTTAAACCTTCCTCGAGCTTTACTCATATTCACCAGATAAAGGCTGGAGATGGAACAAACGATGGTTCGCCATTAATTACGATAACACCCAGATATGGAAGCCCCAATAAATTAGAGATTATTCATACAGGCAATACCAGCGGTTCTACTTTAGGAAAAGTAAAAATAGTAGAGCTGGCTCCTTTTGAAGATACTTGGATAGAAGCAACCGAAAAAATAAAATTTTGTGCTAATGGTACTTATGAGCTTGTTTTGAAAAGGGTGAGTGATGGAGCCGTCTTATTGTCTTATTCTTCTGCTAGCATGGATTTGTGGCGTGCCGAGGCAACCTTTATTCGACCTAAATGGGGGATTTATCGAAGCCTCAACGACTCCGGTCGTTTACGGGATGAAAAAGTCTTGTTTGCTGATTTTATAATTGGTAAAAAGTGATAATACATTTAAGTTTGTTTTCACAGAGCGCAATGTCCTAGCTTATGTAAATCTTTGATCTACATAACCTCGTTAAGATTCTGAACCCTACCATCCAGATCTACCCCGGACAGACAAGATGAGAAGCTCTTATTGGTTTTTTTAAGCCTGTTCTCTTAGCTAACGATCTTTATCACAAGACATTGCTTATCTGTACCTATATCTAATTTTCGAGGCCTTATTCAGCCCCCATATCGCACCATTAAACGGGATGGGCGATTTTGGCCATTTCCCGCCTTGTTAACTGTCGAATGATAACATTGTATAGTAATTTAATATCAAGTTGATTATTTTCAATAATGTAATTATAATCAATTATTTATTATCACTAACTTAACTGATCAATTTATGTGATTACCAGGGTACACCTACAAAATCCGGGTCGTGTGACTTTAGTCTAACTTGGATCCAGGCCGGTGCAATATCGTCCTGATAAGATGGTTTTACGTTCATCTTTGGAATCTCTGCTCTTTTATTTTGAAGGGTACCGGGCCCCTCTTTAATGAAGCCATCAGGTAAATGAACAAAAGCTGGATTCGTAACCAGCTTCCCGTTTATCCGATTATTAGAATATGTAAAAGAGCTATTTAGGATTACCTCGTCTTCAATTTCCATTGATGCATTGCTTCCTTTATTGCTTACAATAATATTGTTTCTAAATATGCCGTATGGAGGCATAACTCGCGGAGGTTCCATGGCAGGATTTTTTCCTGCGCCTATCTTTACTCCCTTATCGCAGTTAACAATGATATTGTTTTCAATCACTGCATCTTTGACCTGATCATAAAATGTTAGTTTATGCGGAACTGTATTGCCGTACTCAATTTGAATTGCCTGCGAATTAATCGGAAGGTTTAGAAAATAATTATTTCTTACTATTTGTCTTTCTCCAATCACACGAACCCCATTACATCTTGAACTGGTCCTTTCAAGAGTGTTAATAAAAAAGTTCCCTTCTACAAGGCCATCATGCCCATGGCGCAAAGTAAGTGCCCCATCCGAATTCAGGAAAGTGTTATGCCGAAAGATATTGTGGCCGCTTTTGCTGGAGATTATTTCCGACTCACCGTCGCAACGTTCAAAAACACAATTTTCTAAAATTGTATGGCTGCTGGAGAGTGAGTAACCGCTTGTGCTGATCCTAACGGTTTCGAAGCCATTGCCTGCACCAGGATCTTTAAAATAGCCGAAATATACATGGTGGATGGTATGATCGTTCCGTGCAGGAGCGGCCCTTACAACTTCCAGCATCATGCCGGGCGTATCTTTAGCTCTCAGAACACAATAGCCAACTTCATTAAAAGTACCCATTATACCTATCAGTCGGGTATCTTTTCCACTCCCCAGGTTCCATCCTGTAATGGCACTGTTTATAAAGCGAGAATGGCTTGAGGTTAATGTGAAATTTACAGGATTGGTACTCGTTCCCTCCTTAAAATAAAATCCGTCGACAGTAATATATTTACCACCAATTACCCATTGAGAATTGCCATTAATGATAACGTTTCCACGGCTTTCGGGAATTATTGTAATAGGCTGTTCGGCCGTTCCGCTTTTTGAGAAAGTAATATTTCCTGAATAGGTTCCATTCTTTAACTGTATTACATCGCCCGGGATAGCTTTATTAGCAGCGGTTACAAACTCCGCCCAGTTAGAGCAAAAGATAACCTTTTTGCCCGTAGGGATTAGTTTCTGATTTATTTGGCTGTCATTTCTAAAGGTGCCTGAGGGTTTGTTAACGCCACAGCCCAGCGTCAAAATAGATAGGAGCAACAGTGTATTCTTTATAAATAGCTTGGATGCTTCTTTAGAAAATAATGATCTCATATGTATATAATAATTTACATTCTATGGTTTGTACTGCTTAGTTTTTTTACCCTTTTTATCAATACCGAAAAATATACCCTTAAATAGCTTGTTGGTAATCTTAATTTTTATCAATCATTTATATAGCAATCAAGTATAACGTTATTTGGTATAAAGGAATGCAGGAAAATTGGCCCGTTGATCAACCAGATATTCCACTTTATGAATGGCCGGTAAACTGAAAAAACGGCCTGGAAACAGCCAGTCAGTAAAATGTAAATTGACTCGATATGTTCTATTAGCATGTTAATCAACTGTATATTCATTTTAGCTAAAAGGTTCTTTCCGCTCTGTGAAAACCTATATCTTTAAGAATACTTACCTCTGCAAACCAATGGCATTGGTGACGATTTATAAATCCTTAAGTTATTATGAATAAGTTTTTATCGCTGACCTTTACAGCCATGATTTCTCTGTCAGTGCATGTATTAGCGGCAAAGTCTGGAACAGAAATTACCTTTGGCAAAAATGCCACTCACCTTGCTAAAATTACAAAAGATAGTGTAGTCGTTATTACAGGCAGTACATACCTATTTACGGTCGATACCCCTGAAGATGAAGGCTTAGTGTCAACTAAAATCGGGGTTAAGCAACTTTTGCTCCAAATTAGTTCTACGGATGGTTCAATTCAACAATATAAGATTATTAACAGGGAAGGTATTACCAAAACAGATGCCGATCTTGTAAATGGCGACCGTTTAATAGTAACATCACAGGATGGAAAAAGAAATAAAACCTATCACATTGCAGTACAACGAATGGCACTTGCTGGTCAGCTGCGTTTGGAACAACAAACGGTAACTCTTAATGCTAAAAGCGATTTAATACTTTACTTCACGGCAGGTCAGAGAAGTCCTAATACAACAGTTAAAATATATCTGCCACCTGGAGTAGATGCTACTCCAGATAATACCACTGTTAATGTAATTGGTCGTGGAGATGTAAAGCTAAAAGATCTTGCCACGCAATCTATTGGCCGTGTAGGCTCAAATTATAAATATAAAAAAGTAGGAAATTTCGGAATATCAAAATCTCCTGATGGCGGTTCAACGCTTTTGTTTAGGCACCTGGATTTAAGACCCGCAAACGGCACGGATCTTAAGATAGTAATTAGTGGGGTAAAGTTTAATAACGTTGGAACTTATCCATTCAGCGCTACTTATACTACATCCGAACCCGAGGTTCTTACAAGTGCAGGCACGGGGTCTGAAACAACAGCAGTTATAGTCACACGTACTGTTTCGGATTTTGAAAGAGTAATAGATAGAGAACTTCAATATAGAGAAACATCAACTACATATACCACTGTAAACTTTAAATGGAATGCCGCTTCCGCCTCAAATATTCAATTAATGCAGTCTCTGGATAAGGGCAAGAGCTGGAGAACTTCGCAGGCAAAAATTGAAGCTAAAGCCTTTACTGCAACTGTTTCAGGCTTAGAGCCGAACAAACTTTATTTTTTCAGACTATTAATTAAGGAAGGCGAAAATAAAGGATTTTCGAATACCGTCCGGTTTTATTCGGGAAAGATGGACCTGAAGAGTTTAGGTGTTAACGGTGAGGGTAAACAGGACGATACTCGAAAAATAAATGAAGCTATTGCATATCTTAACCAGCTTGGCGGCGGTACTCTTCTTTTTAGTGATGGTATTTATAATGTTCGCACTATTCATCTTAAAAGCAATGTTTATCTCTATGTAGATAAAGGGGCCACAATTAAAGCAATAAAGGGAGCAGATGCGCCGGAGTCGACCTGGTTCAGCGACAGAAAATATCGTTCAGGTCTTTCGCCAACCGATCCGGGACCATATGTAAATCCGGAAAATTGGCTTACAAAACAAGATGTGGGGCATACGTTCTTTAGAAATGCCATGTTTTTCGGTGAAAGACTGGATAATGTTAAGATAATAGGAAACGGGCGTATTTCCGGTGACGGGAATTTAGTGACCGGTGATAAAGTGATGAATAATGCTCCTGATAATCGGGCTGATAAAATGTTTGCTTTAAAACTTTGTACCAATCTTGAAATAGGGGGGCTTTATCGCCAGGAAGATCTCTGGTACGATCCTAACAAAGATGAACCATATTATATAGCTAATAACGGCGCGAAAATATTTGATACAAATAACATGTTAAATATTGATAGGGCAGGTCACTTTGTGCTATTGGCCACAGGTACTGATAATATCAATGTACACAATACATATTTTGGTCGAAATAGCACATCGAATGTTCGTGATATCTATGATTTTATGGCCTGTAATAATGTTACGGTTACGAATGTTTATTGTAAGGTAAGTTCTGATGATATCGTAAAACCCGGATCTGATTGTTCTCTCGGGTTTACCCGTCCGGCACAACATTTTATGGTCAGAAATATTATTGGCGATACTAATTGTAATTTATTTCAGATTGGATCGGAAACTGCCGATAATATAATGGATGCTCATGTAGACAATATTTACGTGCTTGGTGCTAATAAAGCGGGTTTCTCCATTTCAACCAATGATGGTGCCCACATAAAGGATGTACATCTTAATTGTGGCCATACAGGGACAATTCATTCACGTTCAAAAATGTATAGAACTACGACGCCATTTTTTATTTCCATATCAAATCGTGGCCGTATTCTGGGCGCAAATGTTAGCCGTCATAAATTTGATGACAATGGCGTTAGGCATGACGAGCTGTTGGTAAATAATGTAAATATCGGAGTAGTTGAAAATATCATAATTAACGGTGTTGATGTTTTTGAAGTCTATGGTGGAAGTTCTTACGGAGATGCAGATAAAAGATGGAAACCTTTTGATGGTAAGCAAAAAAGGGCAACCCCTGTTGTTGCAGGTTATAGCCTTCCTGATCCTTTAGTAGTGGAAGGCGGCTTGAATTTTAAATTACCCAATGGTCTACGTACCGGCTACATTAAAAATATTGTTTTTAATGATGTACATGTTCTTGTGAAAGGTGGAAATCCGCTCTCTGATAAAGGAAACGTACCTCCTGAACTGGGAGTAGGTCAGTATAATGTTTCAAACCTTAATGTTCAGCCTTCGTACGGCTTGTGGGCGAGACATGTAAAAGAGCTTACGGTAAAAAATAGCACATTTGGTTTTGAAAAGCCTGATAGCAGGTATGTTGTATTTCTTGATGATGTTGTAGGAGCACAACTATCAGGATTAAAAATGCTAAAGTCTAAGGATAACAATTCGTTAATCGCGTTAAAAAATTCCTTTAAAATTGATGTTGATAATGTTCTTTATTATAACGAGAAGCTAGAAAATGGTTTTGAGACATTGCCATCTGTTAAAAACTTGAATAGTGAAGTGTTATTGGAAATTGGAAAGGGCAATATCTCAAATATTATTAACCCAAAATAAAAGGTTGATATATCAAGGGCATTGTCGTGGGAATTGCTAGCTTTTTGTAGCATCTTCCTCAAATTTCTTTCGCTCTGTTTAAACTAAAGGGCCGCGTAATAGATTCATTAAAGCACCAGTGGATTGTGCCAGTGTTAGTATTTACAATACTGCGGACGCACGTTTAGTAGATGGAATGCTTAGTAATGAAAAAGGTGTTTTTAATTTTGATGGCCTGGCAGCAGGAGACTATTATTTAAAAGTTGATTTTATTGGATACAATGCGAGGACTATACACGGTATATCTATAGAAAACAATAAAACGATCGATTTAGACGATATCCGCTTAGGTCTTGCCACTAAATTATTAAATGAAGTAGTAGGAGAAAGAAGTTTCGATCGCACAAATTATTCTGCCCACTCAACAGTAATGTATAAAGTAGATAAAAGCAATATGCTTACGGCCGGATTATACCCAGAACGAAGAACACAGTTCAGACTTGCCGATATAACTTACAACAATACCAAAAATTAAACTGGAAAGAGAAGGGGGTTAAACTGAAGCAGGAAACAATATTTCCGCAGGAGGGAAAGTCTGTTTTTGCCATAGAATCAGCAGGTGCTGAGAGTACAATATTGAATATCCGTTATCGGGGCTGGGTTAAAACCGGAGCACCGGTAAAAGTAAACGGAAGGAAGATTCAAATAACGCAGTAATCCGGAAGCTATATTTCCCTGAATAGAAAATAGAAGAATGGAGATAACGTGGTGGTTAGTTCTTTTCAAATCTCAAAATTTCCCGGTTCAAAGCTATTCCGGCTGGAATGTATTTTAGGCAAATTTCGGCTAAATCAGCTTTGAAAAATCCGACTATTTTAAAAGTCCTCTACCCTTCAAATCCAAAATAACGGGCTCAAGAATCATTAGAAAGCGCTCTAAGTGTTCAAAGTATTCTCGGTCAGGGGTACAAAGGCGACTAATGTAAAAATTAGTCGCTTTTTTTATGCGAAGTGCGATTTTGCCTGCGTGATAATGGATCAAGCAAGAAAGTTGTGGAGATCCGATCTGTTCATATTCAGAAATGGATTTCGAAACAACAACCGGTTTACTTTCATTGTGGATGTAAAAACTGGTGTAACTAAATTGGTTCGACATTACTCCGGCGGGGAGTATTAACGGAAAATTGTCCGAATTTCGAAAGGGTTGCTCATAAAAGAACAATCCTTTCTCTTCGACTTTCAGTATGTTATCATAGCTAATTAGTGGCAAAAAATTAGATCTACAGAATAAAAGGAGGGGCAAAGGCAACTACCTCTTTGACTTTTCCGGAGCATGTAGTTAACTCGACTAAATTCTTCTGTCAGTCATGCTAAACCGATTTATTTACTATTTTTAGCAAACTGGAAGAAATTATGCTAAAGAAAACGTCAGTCCTTATTTTACTAAGCCTTTTAATTAACCTTTCTTGTTCTGTCAGGTCACAACCTGGCACTAGAAAAATATCTAATCCCGTAATGCCCGGTTACTTTGCCGATCCTACCGTTGTAAAAGACAAAAAATCGTATTACATATATGCTACAATTGATCCATGGGGAGGCGAGGAGCTTGCGGTGTTTGAGACGAAGGATTTCGTGAGTTTTAAGCGCCACCATCTTAACTGGCCAACTAAGTCTTTGTGTACTAGCCCTACCTCAAACAAGCATATGGTTTGGGCTCCATCCGTTGTTAGAGGCACAGACCATAAATTTTATATGTATGTGTCTGTTGGCAGTGAAGTTTGGGCTGGAGTTAGTCCAGGTCCACTGGGTCCGTGGAAAAACTTGAAAGAAGACAATAGTCCGCTGATAAAATTTACAGATTTTCCGCAGATGCACAACATAGATGCCGACTGCTTTATAGACGACGACGGGCAGGCCTATTTATATTGGGGTTCAGGATGGAATTGGGTAAATGGTCACTGTATGGCTGTTAAGCTGAAAAAAGACATGAAAACCTTTGAAGGCGAACCTCTCGAAGTTACCACTCCGCATTATTTTGAAGCTCCCCACATGATCAAGAGAAACGGCAGATATTATTTAATGTTTTCGGAAGGTAAAGCAATTGACCCGACCTATCAGATTGGCTATGCCACTTCTAATAGTCCGCTTGGGCCGTTTGTTGAGCCTGAAGAACGTGTTATTTTAAATACTGCAAGCGATAGTACAGTTATAGGGCCCGGGCATCATACAGTATTTAGAGTAAAGAACCAGGATTATATCCTATACCATCGGATTTTCCCGCAGAAGAAGGATTTTGTGTTGCGTCAGCTTTGTTTGGACAGCCTCAATTTTAATCAGGCAGGAAATATCAAAAAGGTGAGTACAAAAGGAGTTAAATTATAGTATAGCCTGGAAAAGTCTTTATCTTCAAATTGAGCATTGAAAAAAAAGATACCCGAAATCGAATTTGAAATAAAAAAACACACCTAATTTATGAATAAGTTGTTCTTTTTTGTTACTGTATTAATCTGCTACACATCTGTTCAAGTGACTTTCGCCCAAGACAGCCTTGTCACCTATGACGTCCCCAAAGCCATTTTTTATTCCATGCACAATGACGATTTTACTGTGCAGGTGCGAAAGCCGGGTGGACAATGGAAAGACCTTTATGAGTACAGGGTACAGGTGGACATGGACAAGGTACAAGATGCTTCCATGGTTTATTTTGACTTTTCGGGAATAGTAGAAGTAAAAATACGCAAGAACAACGGAAACGTTGGAACTGTAG
>CAMLLO010000036.1 GCA_946480915.1 uncultured Sphingobacteriaceae bacterium
CAAGCCACTCATGCACAAAGTACAATAAATCTTTCACACGAAGCATCATAACAAGTTTGGCCATAATATTTACATTAATTGTTAATACTTAAATCTGAAGCCATCCGCCATTGCTTTCATAATGTCTGCCAGCTCTTTTAAATAATTAGTAAAACTTTTACTTTCCAGCGATTGCTTGGTAACCACTAACATCCTGTGCAGATTATTGTAAGCTGCCCTGGAAATGGCGATGAAGTAATTGCCAAATTTTCTGTCGAGAATTATTTGATTTCTAATCTGGTAATACATTTTCCAGTCGATTTTAATTCCTTTTGAAGGCGGAATGATTTTCTTTATCAGGATTGCATCTCTAACCAAACCGGCTGAAAAACCAGCCAGATGCACTCGAGCCGAATAGTCAGTATCATCGTACCATATAAAATAGCGTTTATCTGCAAAGCCGACTATTTCGATAACTCTTCTGGAAAACATCGGTCCTTCGAATGGAAATGAAGCGAACTTTTTAATTTTAACCTCACCAAAGTCCGACACTTTTATGTGCTTAACAACCTCCGGCCGGAAGGGATTGTAGAAGTTGAATTTTGTACCATAATACCACTCGGCATTTTTGTCTTTAAATTGTCGGTTGGGCTGGAGAACGTCAAACGAGTTATTATACTCTTCGTTAGCAGAAAGCATTTCTTCTAAGCAGGTTAATGAGGGTTCTACATCATCATCCATCACCCAGATCCAATCATATCCCAGGTCAAAGGCCTCTTTCATGCCTCTATAGAATCCCGCAGCTCCTCCTCCGTTTTCCTGCAAGATTACCCTTAAATCCTGTTGCTGCTGTAGCCACGCGGTGGTTCCGTCGGTGCTGCTATTATCAATCACTATAATGGAGTCGGGTTTTCTGCTTTGCCCACGCAGCGCATAAATGCATTCTTTAAATAGATCAAGACGGTTAAAGGTTACTACTACAGCTGCTATTGTACTCATATGGATAGTTGATGTATTGGTTATTCGAATAATTTCATTGCGCTTTATATATTTTGTTTCGGATGAAATATAAAAATGGCCGTGCAACGTCCGCAAAATGAGCATACCTGAAATAAGTCGAGTCAAACAATTGAATTTGTTTCGAAAGCAAAAACAGCCACATGCAAGCGGTAATAACCAGTTCACTTAATACCCAGGCCCAGGCAGTTCCTTCGGCGCCATAGTGGCTCGAGAGGAGGAAATTTAAACCGAAACCGAAAATGGCTCCTATTAAAGTTATGCTGAAGAATGGACGGTCCATATTTAGATTAATCATGGTCTGAATGCCTAGCAAGTCACTTAGAGCTACGATTAAGGGGATGAAACATAAAATCCGGAGAACCGTACCTGCCTCGTAAAATGCTGCGCCAAAAAAGATCCGGATAATTAAAGGAGCTGCTATCCACACCAAAATTCCGGCAATGAAAGTAAACACAGTTATAAACGGAGTTATTCTTTTAACCCGCTCAATTCCATGTAATCTGCCTTGTCCGAAGCTTTCTCCGATAAGGGGAAATAAAGAAAGACTTAATGGTGTGGAGATTAAGGTTTGGGATATTATAATCATTTTAGATGCAGCGGAAAAAAAAGCCACGTCGCGGGTAGTTTGCACAATACCCAGAATAATGATATTTGTTGCAGTGTACAAATTAATCACTACACCCGAAAAGAATATCATCTTCTCTCGCCATAAAACCCTGAATATGTCTGTAATACCTATTACATGAATTTTAATTTTATATTTCCGAATGGCCCAAACAAAAGAACCGCTTGCCACTATAATTGATGAAATGCTTAGTATTAAAGGTTGTAACACGTAGTCCTTCTGCTCCCTGACAACAAACAATATGGATACTGTAAACAACAATTTTGAAATAAAATTGAAAAGTGCTACCCTGTATAGCTGCTGCATTCCCTGGTAAAACCAATTAGGCGTTATAACGGACGCAAAACAGCTCAGGAAAGTAAAAATCAATAACTTTTTTTCGCCCGAAAACTGAGAGATATTTACAAGAGCGATTATAAAAACCAGGATTGAAACGCCGAGCAAGAACATCTTGGCAAACAATACTTCAGAAAACACCCTGTTTCTTTCAGCAACATTATTTTTGTTTTTTGCTATTGCGCGAGTCGAACTCAGATCAAAGCCATAATTGATTAACAAAGTAAAATAGGTTACAGCTCCAGCTGCGAAACTTATGGCTCCGAATTTCTCGGGACCGATAATTCTGGCGATTATCGGGAAGGTGATTATTGGCAAAAAGCTATTGGCTACCTGCACTATACTTAAAGAAAAAAAATTAGCCGCCAGGCCTTTATGGAAAACTTTCATTTAATTTAAACTATTGTTTAACCAACTCATACAAATGAGAGCTTTTCTACTCGCTGTTTTTGCCTTCAATCAATTTCCCGATTAAGGGTTCTTTATTTTTATTGTCATTGATATTCCCATACACATAGCCGTAGCCATAACCATAACCGTAGTTGCCGGCAAATCCGCGTTTAGAAACACCATTAAACACGATTGCTGCATTCGTAAGTTTATTCAGTTTGTTATTTTCATCAATCCGGCCGACAAATACTTTAGGGGTAAAACCGTGTCGAACGATGTACAATGTAGCATCGCAGTAAGGCGACAAAATATAAGCATCAGAGACAGGTCCAACAGGCGCTACATCAACAATTATGTAGTCAAAAAATTTATTCAAATAATCCAACAGCTCTTTTGCACGGCCGTTCATTATTAGTTCTGAAGGGTTTCTGGGTAATTTACCGGGCGAAATCAAAAACAGGTTTTCATCCAAATCAGTTTGTTGGATAATTTTATCCGCACTGGTTTCACCCAATAAAAACTCGGTTATCCCTGTGTGTTGCTCCACGTTTAATTTCGAATCAAGAGAAGGGTTATTAAGATCGAAATCAAGCAATACTACTCTCTTCCCCGTTAATGCCAGACTTAAAGAAAGATTGGCCGCTATAAAACTTTTGCCTTCGCCAGAGATTGCCGAAGTAACCAGAATCCTTTTTTTCTCTGCACCTACACCTAAATAACCAAGTGTGGCTCTCAATCTTCTGAACTGCTCGGCTATCAGAGTCCGCTGCCTGTTCCCAATTACAATTACATTCTTCGATTTATCTGCTGTAATCTCTCCTATCACAGGTAACTGAGTTAGTTCCTCAATGTCTTTTTGAAACATTACATTTCGGCGTAAAGATTCTTTCCCTGTAACGACACCAACCCCAGCTAACATTGCAAATAATAAAGAGGATAGATAAATCATCTTGCGATTTGGACTAACCGGACTATTAGATGCCTCTGCCCAATCGACAACCTTGCTTCCGGCCACATTTGATACATAAGACAAGGTGGTTTCTTCCAATTTTTGAAGAAGAAAAACATAGATATCATTTTTTATACTTTGATTGCGTTTTATATCAACAAGAGTTCTTTCAGTCTCAGGAATTGATTCTAGTGCTGAAGAATAACTATTATTGGTTGAAGTGAGATTATTTCTGCTGGCCTGTAAACTTCTCCTTTGGTTTTGAATATTCTCAATAATCTGTGGCCTGATTTTCTGAATTTGGTCTCTATAAGACACAAGTAAGGGATTATTTTCTCCGGTAGTTTTTTTAAGACTTTCAGATTCCATCTGTAATTCATAAATATTTTTTACCATCTGGCTTAATCCAGGATCATTTACACCAACCGTCGAGGGTACTATTCCACTGCTTAAATCTTTTGAGCGAACATAATCCTCTACCTGATCGAGAACTGAAAGCTGCATACTTATTTCCCCTACCTTCTGATCGTTTGCACTTACGTTCTCCAGATATAATTTCCCCTGTGTTCCTACGTCAATTGCCCCCTGGCTGGACCGATAGTTTTGCAAGTTTTTTTCAATGCCCGACAAATCATCCTGAACTTTCGATAAACGATCTTCAATAAATTCGGAGGTATTTTTGGCTAATTCATTTTTTTCGTGCCTTATCGACGAGTTATAAATTTTAATTAACTCGTTTACAATGTCTTCTCCCCTCAGCGGAACCTCGTCTTTATAACTGATATTCACTATGCTTGATAACTTACTTGCAGGTTCTACCCTTAGTCTTGACGCGATTGAAGAAGCAGCCTCCTTCGGAGAGATTAAGGAAAAGTAAAACTTAGCATCAGCAGGCCGGCTAAAATTGATTTTTGGAATAAACTTTAATTTCCCATACGGAGTATTCACAAATCTGTTTACTGGATAGCTCTTGTTTTCTATAATAACTCGTGAATTGGTTACCCTAAAGTATACTTTCTCTGCTCTGTTAATCTCTTCAGGCTTGTCGGTAAACACCAACACTGGCGAACTTATATAGGCCAAAGGACTGTTAAGTCGCTTTTCTTCAAACACCGGAGCATACAGGTCCAGATTTTTAACTACTTCATAAAGCAATGTTTTAGATTTCAATACTTCGATTTCATTGTCAATAGTAGTTTTCGGAGCAAGCTGATCAAAGGTTTCTAAGGCCTTCGAATCTTCCGAACCTTTATTTTCATCTTTAATTAAAATGCGTGCATTCGTTTCATAAAGTGGAGTAGTAAACTGTAAATAAAACCAGGCAGCTGTTATTGAAAGAACTGCCAATAAAACAAATAGAGGCCAGTAGGGTAAAAATTTATATATAAAATGACCGTTTATAGTCGATTCCCTCGTGTCGGTGGTTTTTCGTATTAATTCCATGGCAGATGTAATTACTTATTTGACCAGTCGATCTATTATAATAGCTGCAAAAGAGAGTCCGCTCAGAACAATTGGAAGCAATTGAGAGCTGCGTGTCGAACTGCTAACTTTTGCATTATTTGCCTCTACATAAACAACATCATTTGACTTAAGGTAATAATAGGGCGAACCAAAGATCTCGCTCGAATTGAGATTCAGTCGTTTAATTTGTTTACCGCCATTCTCTTCCCGAATAACCATTATGTTATCCTTTCGTCCAAATACAGTTACATCCCCTGCAGCACCTAGCGCCTCAAGAAGTGATATTTTTTCACTCGGAACATTTATAACTCCCGGTCGGGCAACCTCTCCTAATACGCTTACCCTAAAATTAAGAAGCCGGACAACTACAATAGGGTCTATCAGGAGCTTTCTATCTAGCAGACTCTTAGTTAGCAGACCTCTTAATTGATTCGTTGTGAGGCCAACTACTTTGATATCGGATATGACCGGAAACTGTATAAATCCGTCAGGATTTACAAGATATCCCGGCGACTGCATGGCAATCCCGGTATTAGTGGAGCTTACAAATGAATAATTGGGCGAGTTAAAAATAGCCGTGGCGTTTTGATTTAAGCTACTGACAGAAATGCTAAGAATGTCGTTAGGCTGAATTACCGTTTGAATAGCAATGTTTTTGGAAAGTATTTCTCCGTCCTTTTGATCTGGAAAATATCTTGCCTTTTTTACATTTGCACAAGATGAAACCAATAGCTGAAAGAACAGCAAAATTAATAATGCTGAAATTTTGTAATGAAACTTCATAATAAATCAAGGTAGAATGATGAAAATCTTAATATAAAGCTCGCTGCAATGCTTGCTAGCTATACGTTAAGAGAATCATAGATTTTCTTATAAAGTTTTTAGGCTTTCAATGATTGTGATTAGTTCAAATTTGAGATATTTTTGCTATGGAAAAGCTCTTAACGATGAGACTGCCTTTTTTCGGGGGATGTTGAGGCTTATCGCCAATTCTCTGCTATGCTATATCCAATAATCGGTCGAACATCAAATGAATCTCCTGCTTTATTGGTATTTCACGCGATTCCGTTTTTAAACAACTGACAAAAAACGAAGGCTTTCCAGGCTTTGAGCGATGGGTTCTTAGCTAAAGCTTTTCAAAGGAAAAATTATCCGATAGGCTCGGTGAGGTACTCGAAAACAATAATTTCCGATCCATTATACTTCACAATAATTTCAAGATTGCTCTTATAACTCAAAAAGGTCATATATCGCTGTCCGTTTATAAATCCCGGAAAGGGTTTTCCAACATACCGGATATTCTCACCGGCTAACAATTTTCTTTTTTTTAACAACATATAAAGTTCATGGGATATTTATTTCTTTTTAGTAATGGGTTCAATCTTCGATACAGAGTTTTTTCCACTCTGATAATCAGATTTTGTCTTTTTCCCTCGGTACTGGCCGGTTTTTTCTTTTCTTTATTACCGCCTTTGTCTTTACTCATAATATTATTTTTTTAATGTAAGTTTTTCCAATGTCCTGATTCTTGCATCAAGTAAATTGATATTTAGATCTTCATAATGATCATATCGGTACTGATATAATCGTTCACGACTTTCAGCACCTTGCTTAATTAAGCATTCAATATATTTCAACGCTCCTTCTTTTGCCTTTTCCATTGCACTAACCTCGCTCTCGTATTCAAGATACATTTCTCCATCCGCTACCAGCGAGAAATTTGGTTTAGAACCATTTAGTCTTACCGGCTTAAAATCATTAAATGATATTGCTTTCACCGCTGTATCGTTTCTAAAAACCCGGTAATAACAAAAGCATTCATTTATCCTGTTCATATTGTCTGATGAAATATTAAGTCAAATCACCAAGTAAGAAAGAAAATACTGGGGAGAATAAATGAAGGTGCGAGCGTTTTTTTAAAGATAGGTGTTATAAACGGATAATAAGTGTTTTTTAATTTATATATAAAATCTTGATGGCGTTGCGAATAAATCATTTTTTTAAAAAAATTTAAGTGTATATAAAATTAATGTTCCCATAAAATCAAAGAACATTCTAATGGAATAGCTAATGATTCGTTGACAGGAATTATTCGAACTGTAAAATCTGTTGCAGGCCTGGTGGCAGCCACTATAAGCGAGAATGAAAATACACCTTCGCCAAGACTTACATATTCCGTCATTTCCTGTTTGAAAATGTTCGCGCCATGGTCCGCATTTGCATAGAGTTCAATACATATATCTTTTGTCGGTAAATCCCCAATGAAAACTTTTACTGTGAACCGGTAAGAACCTTGGATGTATTCAATAAATGAGTTGATAAAATACAGCCTCTTCCATTTCTCTTCCAACTCGCGCTTCCAATTTGCAATACGCTGTCCTGTTCTTCCACTATCACCGACCCTTTTGCGATAACCTGCGACAGCGGGTAAATAATAGTTTTCTGTATATTCACGTACCGAACGGTTTGCAGAAAACCTGGTTGTCAGCCGGGCCATGCTTTCGCGGATGCGGCTTACCCAGGAGGCAGGAATGCCCCTCTCATTTCGATTATAAAATTCAGGAATGATGTTCTCCTCCAGGAGTCGATACATTTGCTGTGCCTCTGCCTTATCTCTATCGCTGACGTTCGGTATATCATAGCGGTTGTCGATTGCCCAGCCAATATCAGATTCATAGGCTTCATTCCACCAGCCATCTAAAACCGACAGATTGAGTCCACCGTTTACGAGTACTTTCATTCCGCTGGTTCCACAGGCCTCCCAGGGGCTTCGGGGCGTATTGAGCCACACATCCACGCCTTGCACCAGTTCCTCATTCAACTGCATATCGTAATCGCTCAAAAAGATAACTTTACTACTTAAGCCCCTCTGATCAATAAATTTTATCCATTCTTGCACCATGGCCTGACCAGTCATATCCTGTGGGTGGGGTTTGCCAGCAATCACTAATTGTACAGGTCTATCCGTATGTGTAAGTAATCGATGCAAACGGTCAGGATCATTTAATAATAAATTTGGTCGTTTATACTCGGTGAAACGCCGGGCAAATCCCAGAGTGAGCACTTCAGAATTAAAAATACGACCGGCATTCCCGATTTCCGCCTGCGACCTGCCATTAAGAGCAAGTTGCCTTGAATAACGCAAATGGATGTGATTTATTAGTGTTTTTTTTGAGTCGCACCGCATCGCCCATATTCTTTCGTCAGGCACACAGCGGATGTTCTGTTCTAAGGTGCTTAAAGAACCCAGCCAGCGATTCTTGCCGCAAGTTTCCGTCCAAAACCTGTCGGCCTCCGCAGAGTCCCAGGTGGGCATATGTACGCCGTTTGTAACAACCCCTACAGGAATTTCGGCAAAGGGCCAGCGTTGAAAAAGAGGCGCAAATAAACCTTTACTTACTTGTTGATGAACCTTACTCACACCGTTAATTTGCCCACATCCCTTTATTGCAAGATTGGCTAAATTGAAGCATTCCGATGGATCATCGGGATTTACACAGCCTAAGGCAAGGAAGTCATGCATTGATATTTTAAGCCGCTCCTGCGCATATGTTCCCATATATTCCTCAATAAATCTGGCTGAAAAGCAATCAAAGCCGGCAGCGACTCCGGTATGGGTGGTAAAAATATTCCCTGCACGAGTACTGGCAAGTGCATCCTCAAAATTTTGTCCGTTTTGATCCATAAAATGTGCGGCCCTTTCCAGAATTGCAAACGCAGAATGTCCTTCGTTTAAATGAATCACCTCAGGATGAAAGTCGATCGCTTGTAAAAGACGCCAGCCCCCAATTCCCAATACTAATTCCTGAGCAAGTCGCAATTCCTTATCACCTCCATATAGTTCACTGGTGATCCCGCGATGCCGGGGAATGTTTGCGGCGTCGTTGCTATCGAGCAAAAGTAACATCAGGCGACCTACCTGTACTTTCCAGGATCGCAACCACAAAGAATAGCCGGGAAGTTTGAGTTCAATACGCAGCCATTCGCCGTTTTTGTTTCGTAAAGGCGAAATGGGAAGTTGCCCTGGATCGTTATATGGAAAAAGGTAGTTCTGGCTGCCATCTTCATTAATCATCTGTCTGGAATAACCCTGTTGGTAGAGAAGTCCAACGCCTATTAGCGGCAAACCCAGATCACTTGCCGATTTTAGATGATCGCCTGCTACATTCCCTAAGCCGCCCGAATAGATAGGCAGAGATTCGCTAAGCATAAACTCCATGCTGAAATATGCAATTCCATTAAGTGCAACATCAGGATGGGACTGCTGAAACCATCCCGGCGCCAGAGCTCGCTGCTTTTTGTCCTGAATAAGATCTTCTACGAGGTCTCTTACGATCGGATCATCGAGAACTGAATTAATTCTTTGATGCGAGCTGGTTTGCAGTACCACATATGGACTATGTGTCAACTCCCAAAGCACAGGATCCAACTGCTTCCAAACTTTATCCGTCGCATGGCTCCATGACCAATGCAGGTCGAGTGCTAATTCCAAAAGCGAGTCATACAGCGATGGATATTTTAAAGTTAGAGAGTTATTCATACCAAAGCTTATATTGTATGCACTATCTACATTTGAATTTATATCTATTGTGCTAAATAGCCTCCATCGACAGGATAATAAGAACCCGTTACAAAGGATGAGCGGGACGAGGCCAACCACAGGAGGAGTTCTGCAACTTCTTCCGGCTCACCTAATCTCCCGATCGGGTGCATGCCCGCAAGGGTTTGCCGGGAAGCTTCATCCAATGTATTTATAACCAAAGGTGTGTTAATATACCCCGGGCCGATAGAGTTTATCCGGATCTTTTTATCAGCATATTCAAGTGCTGCCGCCTTTGTAAGTCCAATTAGGCCATGTTTTGCCGCTGTGTAAGCAGGAGATAGCTTTGTGGCCACCATTCCCAATATAGAAGAAACGTTAATTATGCTTCCGCCTTTTTCAAGCATCGCGGGAATTTGATATCGCATACCATAAAATACTCCCGATAGATTGATATCGATTACTTTCTGCCAGCCATCAACCGGATATTCGGCGGTTAAAGCCAAAGGGCCGCCAATGCCTGCATTGTTCACAGCGATATCAAGCAAGCCGAAACGATTTATCGTTTCCTTAACCAAGGCTTCATTATCTTCCGGGAGTGATGAATTGGCTTTAAAGAAAAAAGCCTTGCCTCCACTATTGGTAATTGAGTCGGCTACATTGTTACCATGTATTTCGTTGATATCTGATATCACTACATTTGCCCCTTCCCTTGCAAAAAGTTCTGCGGTCGCTTTACCAATTCCAGAGCCTGCTCCGGTTATGATAGCCGTTTTTCCGTCAATAAATAAGTTAGACATAGGTTTTGTGATCTAAATAAAGCTAGCGCCATATAATCCGATTGCAAATGACTATCGTCAGTGCCCAGAATGACAATGGTTTTTATTTAAATAGGAAACCGCGAAAATCAAATCAATTGCATTCGAACTTGAAGCTTACATCTAAAACACGTAGACCTACCGGCATCGGGCATAATTTCTTAAAGAATATCATTAACAAACCCGAGGAATTTTCAGACCTGTTAATGATATTTTATGAGACAGGCATGCACCCGTTATTCATGGGAAAGCCGGAACAAACGCAGAACAAAATGTTACTTTGCTAATAAATATAGCGCTTGGGCTTCCGTAAGATGCAATTGCAATGCCGGAAGCTCAGCGGCAGCCCAGCTACGTATTTCAGCATCAGGAACGCCGTCGGGTTGGGCTGCAAGGCTGAACAGATTAACCATTTCCTGGTTTGTCAGAACCATCAGTTCGACAAATCTCTTGTCAAAAGAAAGAGTGGTAACCTGGCTCAGAATGTATAAGTTCGTTGCGTGGTGACTAAGAAAATTTTGCGCTAAACCGAGGCCTTTTCTGGCAGCAAGGTCGCCAAGACGGGCTTCTGCGGCCGTATGATCTGTTATCGTCCGAATTCCATAAGCTATGACTGTATCCAGCTGGGCTCTGGTTTTTGCTAACTCGCCAGCCTGAATTTCTAAATGATTACTGCTCGAGGCATTCAAGATAAATTCCTGATTACCCATCTTGAAAATTTGAGGATTATCTTTTTTACACGATTGGACAACACACACACTGACTATCAGCACTGTGTATAAGACACGCAACTTTTTCATGGTAAATGAATTTAAATTGTTAACAATTAACTATTTACAAGGCATATGTCTTAAGGCAACCCTAAACCTGACGGCAGGTTTAGGTTATTTTTATTATGTGCATCTAAGAGGAAAAAGAACAGACAATATTTCAAAAACATTCATCTATGACCCTGAAACCGACTTTTGATATTGAGTATTATACCTTATTCATCTTTCCTATCGCAAACGATTAACAGATTATATGGAAAAAATCACATTATGTGCCATAATTCACAGCTTTTGGTTCAAAAACAAAAATCTGTTTCAAGACGCACAATACTCAAGTTTATATTTGGCAAACCAGGTGGGACGCTACTTTTGTCGATTATACCCAGAATCTAAAACTTAAAGTAGGGAGAGATTTGAGGTAATTCTTTTAATTGTTTAAGAGATTTATTATTTAAAGGCTTTTCGAAATATGCAATAACCTGAGGATATTGACTTGCCTTCTCACGGTCTTCAGTGTCGATAGATGAAGTTACCATTACCACATGAATATTTTTTGCATACGGTGCGGACTGAATATTATCCAATAATTGCCAGCCATTCATAACAGGCATATTTATATCTAATAACACCAGACAAGTCTGATTTAAATTGTTTTCTGAGTTTAAATAGTCAAAAGCCTCTTTACCATTTTGGAAACTCAAAGAATCTGAGGCCATTCCATTATCTTGCATTATCATATTATGCAGAAAAACAATTATTTCATCATCATCAACTACTAGTACTTTCAAACTCATTATTCCTGCTAACCTTTACTTTTTCAGTCTTACTAACTATTTCTCTGATGATATCATCAAGTTCCACAGCCGAGTTTATTACATGCCCCAACATTTCCAGTTTTTCTGTTTCTGTATTTGACGAATGGTTAAGACAATCTATTAAACCCATTATTCGTGCCAATGGCGCTCTGACTACATGAGATTGCATCCAGGCTATTTCTTGCATTTTTTTATTTTGTTCTTCAATGGCATCGATGTATGTTACATTTTCAGTAATATCTGTAGCCAAAACTAACCCTGCTTTTTTTTCGCCGAAATCAATCATGTTGGTTTGAACACTTACATAAATCAAGTCTCCATTCTTCTTTTTATGTCGCAGTTTTTTTGAGAAATAATTCTGATCTATGGCAACTAATGAGCGTATCGAACTTTCGAGTATTTCAATATCCTCCACCGGTCTTATATCTCTAAGTGTAAGATCTAGAAATTCCTCTAAACTGTATCCATAATTTTTTATAGCTGCTTCATTTACATCTAAAAAACGAAGAGTCTCAGGATCGAATACCCACATCGGTATAGGACTTAAATGAAATAACTCTCTGTACTTTTTTTCGCTGGAGGCAAGCAAATTATTTACACGCTTATTTTCATTCTGCTCGTCAGCTTCTTTTAGGGCTCGGAGAATTTTAGGAGCTATTTGATACATATTCTCCTTAAGTACATAATCAGTTACACCCAATTTGATTAATTCCACAGCCTTCTCCTCGCCAATCGTCCCCGAAACAATAATGAACGGAATATCAGGTGCTTTCTCTGTTTTTATATTAAATGCTGTTAAACCATCAAAAGATGGCAGTGAATAATCAGACAATATTATTTCAGGTTTAAAATCGCAAAGCGCATTCTCAAAGCGTTCTCTGTTATCTACAAGTACAAAATCATAGATCAATCCACTTTTTGTTAATTGATATTGAAGCAATTCAATATCGTTTGGATCATGTTCTAAAATCAGAATCTTAATTTTTTTCATAGCAAGGAAGATTAAGCCGGAGATTGATTCTGTGCCAACCAATAGTGGCCGATGTTTGAAATGGTCGAAACAAATCCCTCGAACTCTACAGGTTTAACAATATAGCTGTTGGCGCCAAGTCGGTAGCACTCCTGAATATCTTTGGTTTGGTTAGATGAAGTAAGCACTATAACGGGTATAATTTTTGTCCTAAGGTCAGATTTTAGCCTGTTTAGGACCTCTATGCCATCTATTTTAGGCATTTTAAGATCAAGAATAATTATTTTAGGAAGGTCACTACTGTCGCGGTTGGCGAAGTTTCCTTTACAAAAAATATAATCCAGCGCTTCTTCGCCATCTTTAAGATGAATAAGACTGAATACTGTATTATTTTTTTTAAGTGCCCTGATGGTGAGATCGGCATCGTCTATATTATCTTCGATGAGAAGTATATCTGCTTTTTGTTGATCCATGTATAGATTCGTAAAGTCTTTATTTTGGTAGTAAAAAGTAAAAAGTAGCGCCTTCATCAATTTTGCCTTCGGCCCACACCTTACCGCCGTGTTTAGCAACAATCCGTTTAACAATCCCGAGGCCCACACCTGTGCCTTCAAAGTCTTCATCGGTATGCAGGCGTTGAAAAACACCGAATAGCTTATCTACGTAGTCCATGTTAAATCCTGCACCGTTATCTTTAACAAAATAAACAAATTCATTTTCATTTGCAATAGAACCGATCTCGATAAGAGGTTCTGCTTTCTTTGAAGAATATTTAAGGGCGTTTGAAACCAGATTCACAAAACATTGATAAATTAAAGTATAATCTCCTTCCACATAACCAAGATCGGCTATTTCAATTTTTGTATGAGGTTGAATCAAATGACTCATTTCTTTTAACACCTGTGTCACCATTTCATTCACGTTAATAGACGACTTTTTAACTTCCTTGCGGCCCAATTTTGAAAAATCAAGCAAACCATCAATTAACACACCCATTCGCTTGGCATTATTCTGAATAATTTGAAACAAACGAGTTAATTCATCATCAAACTGCGCTTTATATTCATCCTGAATAATGTTAGCATAGCCGTTAATCGCCCTTAATGGCGCCCTTAAATCATGAGAAATTGAATGCGAGAATGATTCCAGCTCATTATTGATTACCTCCAGCTGTGCAACGTTTCTCGTTAGATCGGAATTTAAATTATAGATCTCCAGTTCAGATTTCTTTTGCTTGGTAATATCCCTTTCGGTGATAGCAACAGACTTCAAAACGTTATTGGAATCAGTAATTACCGATGCAGAAAATACAACGTCTATAATTTTCCCGTATTTGGTAATTCTCTTTGTCTCTAAGGCTTGAATTTGTTCTCCCCTCAAAATTGTATTTATAACTTCCTGTGTCTCTTCAAGTAAAAAATTCGGAACGATATTCCAGATTTTCATATTCAAAGCTTCTGACTCTGAAAAGCCATAATTAACTTCTGCCCCTTCGTTCCATGAAATGATCTTTCCTTCCGGATCGTGTAGATAAATAGCATCGTTTGACTGCTTTACTACAGCTGCCAAGTAATTCTTTATCTCTTCAACTTCTTTTGCAGCCGTAATATCCCTTGCGTTGGCAAACCACAAACCTTTCTTACTCACAATATTCCAGTGGAACCATTTAATCGCTCGCTGTTTATCGTAAATTTGGGTTTCGAACGAAAAAGTATCTCTACCCTCCCTGATTAGCTTGTTTATCGTATAATGTTCTTCTTCGATAAGGTAAAATAAAAGCGAAGTCCCTATAATTTCTTCAGGAGTGTAGCCAAGCAGAGGAAAGCTGGCATTATTAACCTCCTCAAATTTCAAAGTAGTTGTATTAATAATACAGATCATATCCGCTGAATTATTGATCAGCAGTGCATACCTTTCAAGAGTTAAGTTTTTTTGAACAAGCTCTTTTTTTTGAAGATGTAATTTTAAAAGCACCGCAACCTTTGCTTCGGTGATTTCTTTATCTAGTGGTTTAAAAAGATAATCAGTTGCTCCCTCTTCAAAGCCCTTCATCATGCTTTCGCGTTCCTTTTTTTCGGCCGATGCAAATATGATGGGAATATCTTTTGTTCTTTTATTGGACTTGATAATCTTAGCTACTTCAAATCCGTCCATAGAGGGCATTTGAACATCGAGTATAATTAAGGAGATCTCTTCGTTCAAAACGATCTTTAACGCGTCTTTTCCGTTAGTAGCTTGAAAAAAATTGCGGCTTGGACTCGCCAACATATTTTCGAGCGCATAGATATTGCTTGTCTTATCATCAACAATTAAAATGTTTACTCTCTTGTTTAAAGACATAGGGAGTGCAGATTTAGGTAAATCAATATTTTTCAATGTTATCCTGGTAGAATTCAATCAAATTATAATAAGGTAAGAAAATGAATTTAGCTTTTCCTGATAAAAATGCGTTCCTTTCTGTCTACCCCTTCAAAGTTTTGTTGTCGATCAGTAAAAAGAAGCGACTCTCTGTTTCCCAAACCCAGGTAGCCAAATGGGCATAAACTTTCGTGAAATAAATTAATGACCTTGTTTTGTAAACTCTGATTAAAATAGATCAAAACATTACGACAAAGAATAAGCTGAAACTCATTAAATGATTTATCGATAGCAAGATTGTGGACCGAAAAAACAATATCTTTTCGTAAGTTCTTGTCGAAAATAACGGAATCATATTTAGCCACATAATATTCTGAAAATGAATTCTTCCCGCCAGATTGCTGGTAGTTCGATGTATATAACTTCATTAAATGCAAGGGGAAAACTCCCTTTTTTGCCTCTTGAAGCACTTTTTGATTAATATCCGTGGCGTAAATCACAGATCGCTCAAGCAAGCCTTCTTCTTTCAATAATATAGCTATCGAATATACTTCCTCTCCGGTAGAACAACCTGCAATCCAAATCTTTATAAATGGATAAGTGGATAGTCGCCGAATAATATTTCGTCGCAAACTCAAATAGAAAGATGGATCTCGAAACATTTCGGTAACATTCACGGTAAAGTCCTGAATGAACTGCGCAAATGTGGACTCATTTGATATCAATGTTTCTTTTAATTCTTTTACCGAATCAATTCTATTGGCTTTCATGAAATGCACAACCCGCCTGTTTACTGAAGATTCTGCGTATTCTGTAAAATCATAACCATATACAAACCGAAGCGACGCCAGTAAGTCCTGTAACTCCTCTTTCAATATCATTTATCTGTCTGTCAGCAAATTAGATGAATCGCTATAACTTAATTCAATTATTTACTTGTACAACCATACTCTGAGCAAGGAAAGCAACTGCTGAATGTTTACAGGTTTTGAAACATAGTCAGACATGCCTGCCTTTAAACATTTTTCCCTGTCGCCCTTCATGGCTTTTGCAGTGAGAGCAATTATTGGCAATTTATCAAAACGCTTCAGTTTTCTGATCTCCTGGGTTGATTCATAGCCGTCCATTTCCGGCATCATAATATCCATTAAAACAACATCAGTATCCGAATGCTCTTTCAAAATTTCAATAGCTTCTTTACCGTTCTCTGCAGTAATGCATTTCAAACCCTCTTCTTCCAGTGCATTGCTTAGCGAATAAATATTTCGAATATCATCATCAACAATCAGAACTTTCTTGTTGTTCAAAACCTCGTCCGTTCTGTGAAGCTTACGTATAATTTGTTGTTTCTCTAGAGGAAGTTTGGATTCAACCCGATGCAGGAACAAACTCGTTTCATCCAAAAGCCGCTCGTTTGAATCGACTGTTTTAAGCACTACAGTGTTGGCAAGTTTATTCAATCTGGAAGACTCTTCTTTAGTCAGATCTTTTGCTGTATAAACGATTACCGGAATTCTCTTAAGCTTTTCGGCAGCCTTAATTTTTTCCATTAAGTCAAAACCACTCATGTCTGGCAATCCCAAATCAATAATTATACAATCGAAATTCTCCTTCTGTAACATATTATGGGCTTCCTCGCCAGTGAATGCCGAAAAAGATTTCACATCACCGTTTCCGATGAGTTCCTGAATGGCTTTATTCTGCTGCTTATTATCTTCTACAATCAACAACTTCTTCAACTTTCTATTAATAAACTCTTCGATTCGCCCGAAAGAAGAGTTTAAGTCGCTTTGCGATATGGGTTTTTTAACAAAATCGAAGGCTCCAAGTTCAAAACCTTCTTTACGCCTGTCGTACCCCGAGATTATCTGGACCGGTATGTGCCGAAGATTCGGATCATTTTTTAAATTTCTAAGAACTTCCGACCCCTCCATAACCGGAAGTTTCATATCTAAAATAATCGCATCCGGGCGATAATGTCTAGCCAGACTTAAACCTGTATTCCCCTGGTGAGCAAGAATTCCTAGATAGCCTCTCTCGCGAACAAATTTTAAAAGGATGTGAGCAAATGAACTATCATCTTCTATAATCAGAACAACTTTATCAGTATCCTTAATTGCATATCGATCATCAGAAACCTCCTCACCTAGTTCAAGAGACAGATTTTCGTACTTATAATCAGTTTTAACAACCTCTTTTACAGATATCTCTTTTTCAACAGGAACAATCAGAGTGGGATCGAACTCTAAAGGAAGATATAAGGTAAATGTACTTCCTTTGCCTTCCGAACTTTCCAAATGGATTTCACCTCCAAGTGCATTGGCCAGTTCACGACTAATTGAAAGACCTAATCCGGTGCCTCCGTATCTTCTTTTGGTAGAGCCATCTGCTTGTTGAAATGCTTCGAAAATTACACTCTGTTTGTTCTCCGGAATTCCTATGCCTGTATCCCGCACCGAAAATGCCATCACCTTGTCCAACCCATTCAGTTTCTTATTTTTAAAGTTACCTATCGACTGTACAATCGAAACATCCAGGGCAATTCTTCCACCTTTGCTGGTAAACTTAAACGCGTTCGAAAGAAGATTCCTAAGAATTTGCTCCAGCCTAAATTTATCGGTAGCGAATGGGTGCTTAAATTCTTCTTTATTGAAATTGATCTCGAACTCGGTTGATTTGTTTTTAGCAACCTCATTAAAAAGTGATTCAAGATTTTCAACAAGTTCATAAATAGTAACTTTAGAAATATCGAGTTCTATCTTGCCTGATTCCACTTTTGAAAGATCAAGAATCTCGTTTATTAGATTCAGAAGGTCGTTTCCGGAACTGCATATATTCCTGGCAAAGTCTATTTCTTTTTCACCCATCGACTTACTTTTATTTTCAGATAAAAGCTCCGCAAGAATAAGCATGCTATTAAGTGGTGTTCTTAATTCATGAGACATGTTGGCAAGAAACTCAGATTTGTATTTGCTGGTAACTTCCAACTCGCGGGCCTTGGTCTCAACCTCCATTTTTGCAACTTCCAGCTTATCTTTTTGCTCTTCTAACAGACTTGCCTTTTCTTCCAATTCCTCATTTGTTTGCTGAAGCTCTTCTTGTTGAGTTTTTAGCTCGGCTTCCGATTTTTCCAGCAACTGCGTCTTCATATGCAATTCCTCATTTGTCTCCCGCAGCTCTTCCTGTTGAGCTTCAAGCTCTTCAGCTTGTCTCTGAGTTTCTTCTAACAGTTCTTTTAATTGTGTTCGGGAATGAGAAGAATTAAAGGCAACTCCAATATTCTCACCAACTAATTCCAAAAACTGCAAGTCGAGTTCCGAAAATTCAGCCGCCGAACCAATTTCAATAACACCCCGCACTTGTTTATCATATAAAAACGGAAAAACAATGATGTTTTTAGGCTCAACACTTCCCAGACCCGAGTTTATTTTCAAATAATTATCAGGAATGCTGCTGAAAATGATGGGCTTCTTTTCCAATGCCGCCTGGCCTACCAATCCCTGCCCTATTTTGATAGAATTTGAATTGCCTTTTCTATTATGAAATGCATAGCTTCCATATAAATTTAAAACATCATTCTCTGCCAGATAAATAGCTCCAATCTGGGCCTTTAGGTAATTAGCAAGATAGATAATAATATCCTGAGCAAGTTCTCTTAATAGTTTTTCGCCTCGTATTGTGTCGTTTAGTTCGCTATTTCCTTTAAGAAGCCAGGTGCGGGTCGCGGTTTCTTCGGATAATTTTTGAAGGTTATGCTTCATATTATTTAAAGATAAACCTAATACATCGACAGTACTTCGCACTTTAACGTCGGCAGAGTAATCTCCGCCACCAATTTTCTCAGCGGTTTTAGCATACTCCTTAGAAACTTCAATTAATTGATTAAATGAAGAGGCAAGACTTCCTATCTCATCTTTGGAATCAACAGCGACCGATAAATCCAAATCACCCAGTGTTATCCTGTCGGCAGCCTGCTTTATTTGTATAACTGAACTAACCAAGGTTCTAATAATATAATAAAGCAGAAATATGGTAAAGAGCACGATTGCCAAAGCAATTAAAATATTCCGTGTGATTGAAGTTGATATTTCCTCAAGCTGATCTTCAGCCGTCTTCCGGATCGCCATCAAAGAATGATCTTCGATTATTTTAAGAGTATTAAGAAACGACACTCCATTAGCCCACCAGTCATCAGAAGAATAGGGGAAATTTACAAGAGACTGATTGTGATATGCAGCATCAATAATCTTATTAACTTTATAAACACTGGCATTGGCCATTTCCCTTCCGTAAACACTTGCCAATTCGGCCGAAGTGTTCTTTTTGAAGTTCTCAAGATTAAGCTCGTACTTACCTTTTAAAGATGAAAACTCCGCAAATCCATTACCTTGAAATGCTCCTGACATCAGAGTCTGCTTCAGTTCACTCCTTAGCTCTCCAAAATACTCTTTCGCATAGATCAGGGAAATATGCGCATTCAGCAAACTTTTCACTTTAGGGTTTTTCGAATAAAGAGCAGTATTGTTTACTTCATCTACTAAAGACAACAACACCTCAGCAAATTCATTTTGAATACTATCCGGCGTGGCACCACTCGAAATAATTTTGTTTCTTAATTCTGATATTTTAATACGAAGTGAGGTATATACGTTCGAATCCTGAGCGGCTGTGAATTGCTGAAAATTTTGAATAGCTTTATCAGTTTGTTGATATTGAGCAAATAATTCCGCTTTTGTTTCTTTTCCTTCACTAAGCATATACCCCATTGCATAACCTCGCTCCTGCTGCAGCTGGTGTATGACATTGGATAAGAGTTCAGCTTTAACAACATCCGAATAAACAATTTCTATGGTATTTCTATTGCTTATTTCATCAGAAATATAAGTGCCAAGAAAATAAAAAAGTGCAACTAAAGGGGAAATTGAAATTAATAATAGCTTATTGCGAATTGAAAGGTTTTTTATAAAATTCATTTAGTAAACATTACAGTAGGTAAATTAAAAGGTCTTTATACGAATTGGAGGATAGAGGGATTCAGTGTTTCGTAACAATTTTAGCACAAAAACCTCTTAACTTTAAAGTAAGTTACAAATCTTTTTCTTTAAATCTGTAACCCTTTTGCTTTGTAATACTCTTTAATGTTATACTAATCTCTGTTTAAATGAATTCAGCTGATATTACAAATACTAGCACATTAAGCGACGAAGAAATTGTTGCAAGAATCTTAAAAGGTGAAGATCACCTATATGAAGGATTGATGCGTAAGTATAATACCCGTTTATATAGAATAAGTTTATCCATTGTTAATGATGACATGGAGGCAGAAGATGTTATGCAAACTGCCTACATTAACGCCTACTTACATCTTTCAACGTTTCAAAATAAGGCCGCCTTTAGCACCTGGTTAACAAGAATAATCATCAATGAAAGTCTCCTGCATAAGAAAAAGAAAACTAAAGGATTACAAGTTCTTGCGGCCCAAAACCCGATTGATTATCATAATGACACCCCTTTAAAGAATATTATGAACAAAGAATTAAAAGCAGTTCTTGAACAAGCTGTATCAAAATTACCCGAGAAATACAGACTGGTATTTGTTATGCGCGAAATTCAGGAATTGAGCACGAACGAAACGATGGAAATTCTGAACTTGGGCGAGTCCAATGTAAAAATCCGTTTAACCAGAGCAAAAGCATTATTACGAAATGAATTAAGTAGCTATTACAAATCAAATCAGTTGTTCGAATTCAATCTGATTCGCTGTGATAGAATTGCTGACTTTGTAATGAACAAAATAAAAATGATGAAAAACAGCAATTAAACTTTGTAGGGCTTCCCGGCTATTTTTCATCATTTTTCTATTCCTGATATAATTATCGATACTGAAATTCTTCATTTCGCAATTAACTACCAGCGAAGCGATTAAAGTTCCATTGGAAGTTATTCCAATAATCCGTCATCTTTCCATTTTTGAACCAAATTAATAGTTTCCTGAGGCAGTCGTGTTCCACCGTTGGGCATCATCCCTGCTGCACCCTGGGCTAGTTTGATCCTGCTCAATATTGCATCAATATTAGTTTTCGCATTGGCATAAGTGCCGAGATTAATTTGAGGGCCATTTATATGACATGTTCCACAATCACTTTGAATTATGGCTTTAACCGTATTGGTATAGGTTACAGAGGCCGCGCCGGCGGCATTGACCGTAATTGTGTAAGCATTTGCGAAAGCCCTGCTTCCACTTGAGTTTGTCGCTGTGACACTAACCGAATATGTCCCCCCGGCTAAAGCATTGGTGACCGAAATCACGCCTGAATTATTTATACTGATAGCTGATGCTGCCGGCACAGTGCTTATAGAATAACTTACAGCGCTGCTACTTGTTATTGACGGAGCTGCAGAGGCAAAAGCTGTACCTTGATTTACAGTAATAGAATTAGGCGAATAGCTTAAATTTTGGGGCAAACCAGAAGTGCTTACCGTTACAGAGTACACATTATCGAAAGTTTTTGACCCGGCACTATTAATCGCCGTAACAGAAATATTGTAAGTACCTGCAGTAACAGTCGAAGCAACCTTTATCTTCCCTTCCGAATCAACTGTAATCCCGCCATTATTTGGCGAAGTACTTACACTAAAGGTAACAGGCAAAGTCCCGGATAGAGAAGGTTTAACCGAAGTACCAGCAACTCCTGATTGAAGATTGAGGGAATTAGGACTGTACGCTAAACTAGAAATAAGGCTGGCCGATACTATTGGCTCCTCATCGCTTTTCTTGCTGCAAGAAACAATGAAAAGAAGACATAAAGCACAAATGAGGTTCTTAATTGAGTAGAGTTTAATTATATTCATAATTGTTCGTTAATGATTTTTTGTAGGTACGCCTGGTCATTACAAAAGGTTGGCTGGCGACCTGAATTGTTGACCCATCCATAACGCAGAATAAAAAGAAGGCACAGGCCCTTGGTTTCACGAGCCTTAATGAACATATTGCCGATAAAACCAATTATTTTTTTACTTTCGAGACTTGTAAGATAGAGAGCAAATGGATGATAATAACAATAGCAATCTTTGGGCAATACTGTATGTAAGTAGTGCAATGAAAAATCTTTCTGTTTCTGATGTCGAATATTTTTTAACTGCAAACCGCAAAGTCAGGCAAGAGAATAAGATTACAGGAATCGCAATATTGGCGATGAATAATGTCTTGGTGGTCCAGGAAGGTATAAAAGAAATAGTAAAAGCAGAGTTTGATAATGAGAAAAAACATCCTGCACATCACTCATTAATTAAGCTATATGATGGACCTATCAGCCACCGCTATTTTGAGGATTTTCCGTTGGCATTCATACCAATCGGGATTTCTGAATACAAACACCTGGATAGTTTTTCAGAGACGGGGCATAAAGAATATTTCGACGAATTTCTTCAGGGAGATAATCCGGTTTCCAAACTTGTAAAAGACTTTATCAAAAACAATACTTAGAAATTCTTCCTTCTACGACGTTCTTCAAATGCTTTAGGGATTGCAACAATTTTTGATAAGCTGCCGTAAAAAACATTTTGGACGATCTTCTTTCCTCCTTTCCGGGAAGAATTAACACTAAAATACACTGATGATCAAAACCTTAACTTTTTTACTGTCTCTTGTATTGTTGGTCAGCTCCTGTACATCAGGAAAAAAAGCCATGCAACAGGGAAATTATGACGAAGCAATATTTAAAGCGGTTAAGCGCTTACGCAGCAATACAGACCACAAAAAGTCTCTTGAAATTCTAAAGCAGACTTATCCACTTGCTCAGCAATGGCATTTAAACAGGATCAAAAACATGGAAGCATCTTACGACCGCTTTAAATGGGAGCCCATAGCTCGTGAGTATGCATCGCTGGTAAGTTTATACGATGAAATATCCCGCTGCCCTGGGTGTTTGTCTGCAATTCCAAATCCTGACAGCTACAGTATTGAAAACGAGCGTGCCAGGCTCAATGCTGCTTCCGATAGATTTGATGCAGGCATCGAGGCGCTGGAAAAAGGCAAAAACGGCGACCGGAATGAAGCAAGAAGTGCGTTCACTCATTTCACTCAAGCAAATAATTGGATAAGAAACTACAAAGACGCCGAACAAAGGATAAAAGACGCAGAATACTACGCCACAATCAGAGTTGTCGTAGAACCAATTCCGATGCATAGCCAGGCATTAAAAATCAGCAATGAATTCTTCGATAATAAAATCAATGAATTTTTGCTGCAGGCACCAGTAAATCGTTTCGTTAAATTCTACACAACCAAAGAAGCCAGGCGCTTAGGGATCAATAAGCCAGATCATATTATTCAACTTGTATTTGATGATTTTGTGGTAGGACAAACCTACATGCATGAGAAAGAAATGGATCTCATAAAAGACAGTATAGTTCTGGCAACTTATGAGGTTGATGTACCACAGGCTAATTCGGCTGGTCAATCTGCTGGAAACAATGCTGGCGGGAGCTCAAATGAAACCAAAATAACTATTTGCCACACGGCGCCAGGCTCAAATCAATCCCAAACAATCATTGTTGCCGAGAGCGCTTTGAAAGCACACCTTGATCATAATGACAAAATCGGCTCCTGCGGCGCCCCCTCCACTCCTCCTGCTTCCACGCCAACGCAGGGTGGAAGCAGCAAAAAGGAAGTTAGAAAAGTATACGGACAGGCAAAAGCCACTATGCATATATTTACCAGAACTGTAGAATCTAAAGGTTTATTGGACCTTAGAATTCTGGACGGATATACACGCAGAGTACTAAGTCAGGAAAAATTACCGGGAGCATATATTTGGCAGTCGCAGTGGGGATATTATAACGGCGACCAGCGAGCTTTAGAAAAACAATATCAACAGATCATCAAAAATAAAGACGTGCCCCCGCCCGCGCCTCAGGATTTATTTATACAGTTTACCCAACCAATATATCAGCAGTTAACAGCTAAAATCAGCCAGTTTTATAGAAATTATTGATCTGCTGTTCTGGATAGTTGAAATATCAAAGCGAACTAAATTATTGCAATTACGATACTCTTTTAACAAAAAAATGATGGGCAAAAAGCCCATCATTTCAACAAAACAAAAATCAAATTCAATTATCGGTCTGATTACTCTACTATGATCTTTCCTCTCATAGTGCTATAATGTCCCGGAAAGCTGCATATAAAATCATACTCACCTTTTTCTAAAGTAAAGGTAATTGTATCCGATTCTTTAGGTCCCAATAGTTTGGTATGTGCAATTATTGAAGATTTCAGAGCTTCAGGAATGTAATCAGTTGCTTTACTATTCATCGCCGCTTGTCCAAACTCCTCTACATTAGTACCTTTCGCTAACACAACAAAGTTATGTCCCATGGCTTCTTTTGCGATAGTACCCGCATTTTTCATTGTAACCGTTATGGGTTCACCGGCTTTAGCCCTAATTTCGCTTACGTTAAATTTCATCTGATCACTTCCAAAAATCTCGAAAGTGTTTGAAGCTGCAGGCTCAGTTTGCTCAGCTGGCGTTTCGGTTGTTGTTTCTGTTCCAGTACTCTGCGATTCTTCGCTTTGTTTATTGCCTCCGCAGGATGCTAAAAATACAGCTGCTGTAAAAAGTGTTAAAAATTGCTTTTTCATAATTTATTTATTTGTACTTATTGATTATTTATTTTGCTTTAAATCATCTATTACATCTTGTAAAAGCTCATTCGCTTGTATGGTGTCGAAATCTTCATGATCATTTTTTCTCACGCCCATATCGCTAAGCTGATAATAAACAGTCGGGGCAAGTCCGTGTTTTCCTAAACATGCTTTTACACAAGCAAGCGGACAACCATCAATCGCTATAATTTCCTTTGCTTTCTTTGCGGTATGAACCAACTTTTTCACATCGCCCCCTACACCTGCAATGCACGACATTTTTGCCAATCCTGCACGGTCGAGCTTGATAGCCATATAATTGGCCATTTGGGCTGCATCAGAGCATCCTGAGCATGAATAAACCACAGGTAATGAATGATCAATCATTTCTTTTAAACTAGTGTGATATTTCCATCTAATATGTCATCTTATAATACTTAACTTCAATCCATCGAGAGCAGCATCAACGAGTATTTGGCATGATAAACGGACATTGGGATTTGTAATTCCCGCTTTGTTGATCGTTGTTCCTTCATTTCTTTCATAAGAAGATAAAGGCAAGTGCATTTCCATGACTTCAATTAAACATGTCCCGCATTTTCCCATCCCCAAACAATCGCCAAACTCCTCAACATAAATCTTGTCAAAAATGAGCATCATCAAATTACGATATTCATTTGCATATGTTTTGATGATGAAAGTCTCTCCTTCGCAAAAAACAGTAAGTACTATATCTTTTTTCACACTTGCGTGACTCAGTTGTTTATTGATACTTCTTTCACAACCATCATTATTCTGGCAATATTCTCCGCTCTTTTCTTCGCAGTGTCGGCAATCGATCCCTCGAACAGCTCATCAAGCGTTTGATTAAAAAGATCCAGCCATCGATCGAAATGCTCTTTTGCAACCGGAAGAGGCAAATGTTTAGGCATCGGGTCGTCCTTATATGTTTTGGTATAGAGGAGTATTGTTGACCAGAAATCGGTCATTCGATTTAAATGCGACTCCCAATTGTCATTAATTACAGAATTAAACACTGGTGCCAAAAGACCATCTTGCCTCACCTTATCATAAAACTGATTAACCAACATTGCTACGTCAGTTACAGTAATTATATCACTTTTCCTGTATTGTCTTTCACTCATCTTTATACTATCACCTTATCTGTCCCGCCGTTCAAACCCTCAAGTCTTTTTAAAAACATCGCGGCCATAAGCTCTGCCCGGTTTTTAGCGTCATCGGCCATAATACCTTCAAAATTTGAATCAATTGTTTCCCGAAATAAACTCAGCCATCTCTCAAAGTGCTTTGGCCCAATGGCTAAAGGCGCGTGTTTTGCAAATGGGTTTCCTCTGAAACCAGGAACGCCAAATAATGCAGCATTCCAGAATTGATACATCTTGTCAAGATGTGGCTGCCAGTCCAGAATTACACTTCCGAACACCGGGCCGATCAGGTCGTCCTCCTGCACCTTGGCGTAAAATACATTCACAAACAGAACTATATCATCAAGATTTAATATATCCGACTTCATCCTCCCCATATTTAATATATTAATACCTTTTTATCTTTATTAATTTAAAATTTTTATTTTTTTAATGTTGTAATTCCCAAAGCTAAATCACCATTGAACTCTTCTATTGTAGTATTTTGAAGCATTTCCTGTATTTGGTTCCTGATGTCTTTAAACTGATGATGAATTGGACATGGATTATCCTCCGAACAATATTCTAATCCTAAGCCACAACCAACAAATATCCCATTCCCGTCAATGGCTTCTACAACTTGAGAAAGAGGTTTTTGTAAAGTAGACTTATCCATATAGAATCCGCCGTGAGGTCCCTTAGCAGACTGCACAATACCTCGCCTGCTTAAATCTTGTAATATCTTAGCGAGGAAATGCTCGGGCGAATTTATACCGGCAGCAATTTCTTTGATACCAACTCTTCCGCCATTAACAGTTCTATGGGCAATAAAAAATACCGCCCGCATGGCATACTCACATGTCTTTGAAAATATACTCATCTGTAAGGCAAATATAGAAATAATTTAAATAAAAGACTTTTATATCTTTATTTAATTTAGCTATAAAAACACGGGTTGAATAACTCAGAAATGAATTCAAAAGTTGCTTAATTACCTGGCACTTTTTTGACCTTTATAACTCCGAGCACAGCGGCCGTAATTATAATATACACGAGATGACTATCGATAGATGCTTCTATAACATTTAGGTGTGTATCTACCGGGAGTTGAGTAAGGAAGAGACGATCAATCATGGAAGCCGTAACAAGTAAGAGCACAAGACATATTTTCATACAGAATAGATTATTTAAACAAGCTCCATCATATTCCCTGTCAGTTTTAAACATCTTACACAACATATTAACTTAAACGACAAAGTAAATATGCAAATTAATACTCAAAATGAGAAATATTTCCCCGTTTTTTTTATTCTGAAAAACAATTAATAATCGTACCTATATTTATTTATTGGATTTATATCAATTTGACAGAGCATATAAAATACAACAATAACATATTGTAAATAAATACATTACACTATTAATATATCGAGCTAAATTCTCTTTAACCAGATTAAAAATAACTTGAAAATCAATATCAAATCTATACAACATAATTAGCTGTAACTTTGGCATCACGTTTTTTATAAATCAGCTCAGAGATGTTTGCGGGTATATTTTTACTTGAGAAAAAATTATTACCTAAGAGAATAGAACTTAGAAAAGCTAGATATAATTTAAAAAGGAGCGGCTGTTAAAATCGACCTTTTCCAGTATCAAGCAGAATATATTGTAAATTGGGCGAAGCGTTGCCGTGTCTGTAATACCTTCGTCGATCCTCAGTTCTAAAAATGCGGATTCTACTTCAGTATTGGAAGAATGATGATGCGCGATGTGAAATTCAAAATTCGGGAGTGATTGAATCACTTCCCTTATTTGGGGTAAATCTAGAATATCTTTTATCCGCTCGGGATTATTTGATTTAACCACTATTTTTTTATCGAATTCCGGGTCGCCAATTTTAATATCTTCCATACCAAAAAACTTGCCTACCTCATCTAATAGATCCTGACGATGCAAAGAAAATCGAAAACTATCAAAGCTCTTTAGATTGGAAATAAAGCGGGTAAGTGCATAGCCACCTTCGAATCCACCACCTAAATCTATGTCGATTTCCAGACTCACGGAACGCCCCTGCTGCTCAATTATAGCGCTGTATTCCAATAAGTCGGGATGTTGACTAAAATCTGCATCTATTTGTGTCCATATATCCTCAAGTGAGGTTCCGGAAATAACTCTTGCATCTTCCATGGTTGTAAATATTTCTATTATAAAACCATCAACATTTCAATCTGTTTTGAAAAGCATTTATACTCGTCTCGACCAAAAAACCTCCTGTTTAGCAGGAAAGGAAATATAATTTATCCCAGGGTTTCCCTTTCGGGGATTCTTAAAAAACCGTACCTTTGCGCCTCAATGAAGAGTGCACAACATATTCAGCTTTTGTTTTTCTAGTAAGCTTTCATTCTTCCTTCACAAGACATTTATGAACAATCCCGAAATAGAAAAAAGAAAAACCTTCGCCATTATTAGTCACCCCGATGCCGGAAAAACCACTTTAACCGAAAAATTTCTTCTTTTTGGTGGTGCCATTAACACCGCAGGTGCTGTAAAAAGAAATAAGGCGAACCAGAATACCACTTCAGATTTCATGGAAATTGAAAAACAAAGGGGGATTTCTGTGGCGACTTCTGTGATGGGATTTGAATATAAAGGCAAGCGGATTAACATCCTGGATACGCCTGGCCACAAAGATTTCGCGGAGGACACGTACAGAACTCTATCTGCGGTAGATAGTGTAATTTTGGTAGTTGACAGTGTAAAAGGAGTTGAAGAGCAGACTCAGAAATTAATGGAAGTTTGCCGGATGCGTAACACTCCGGTTATTATTTTCATCAATAAAATGGACCGTGAAGGAAAAGACGCATTCGATTTATTAGATGAACTCGAAACTTCATTAAAGATCAGCGTTTGTCCACAATCGTGGCCAATCGGACAGGGATATACATTTAAAGGTGTTTACAATATTTACGGAAATCAGCTAAATCTTTTTGAGCCTGATAAAGCTAAAGTAACAGAACCCGTTATACAAGTTAAAAACCTAGAGGATAGCACCTTACAAAAATTTCTTAAAGAGAAAGAACTGGAAAGACTTAAAGGCGACTTAGAACTGATTGAAGGTATATACGGACCTCTTGATACCGAAATGTACCTGGAGGGATTGCTAGCTCCTGTTTTTTTTGGAAGCGCTATCAATAATTTTGGTATCCGCGAGTTATTGGATACGTTCATCAACATCGCACCGAGTCCTTCTATACGTGAAGCAGAAGAACGTACTGTTGTAGCAACTGAAAAAAACTTCAGCGGCTTTGTTTTTAAAATACACGCCAACCTTGACCCAAATCATCGCGATAGGATTGCTTTTCTAAGGATTTGTTCTGGAAAATTTGAACGGAACAAATTTTTCTATCATACCCGACTGGATAAAAAACTAAAGTTTTCCAATCCGATGGACTTCATGGCCAACGAAAAAAGTTTAGTTGAAGAAGCCTGGCCGGGAGATGTGGTTGGATTATACGACAGCGGCAACTTTAAAATTGGGGACACATTAACCGAAGGCGAGAAATTGCAGTTTAAGGGAATTCCGAGATTTTCACCTGAAATATTTAAAGAGGTAGAGAACCGTGACCCAATGAAAACCAAGCAGTTGGAAAAAGGCATCCAGCAATTAACCGAGGAAGGCGTTGCCCAGCTCTTTGTACAACAACCAGGTAACAGAAAAATAATCGGAACTGTCGGCGAACTTCAGTTCGAAGTTATAAGCTTTCGTTTAGAGAATGAATATGGAGCGAAATGTGCGTTCCGTCCGCTTACCTTCAAAAAATCTAGCTGGATTACCTGCAACGACAAGAAAATGCTTCAGGATATCATTTATCGACGAGCTTCCAACATTGCGTATGACAAAGATTCAAATCCAGTATTTCTGGCGGATAACGACTGGGCAATTAACCTGGCAAAGCGTGATTTTCCAGATGTACAATTTCACACCACTTCTGAATTTAAGAGTGCGGAGTAAGTTGAGTTTGATGTTGGGTAATCAGTAGTCAGTGATCCGTGTTTTGAAAGTCAGAGTTCTGTAGTCGGAACTTTGAACCCGTAAACCTATTACTGAATACCGATACGTTTAAGCACAGTCAAAAACCGATTACCATTCAACTGAATACTTTTAAGAAAACCTATTCCTGCACCCGATCACCGACCACTTCTAAGGCTAGCTCTTCCTGTTCTTTTTTAAGATTTTTATCGAGAATAAAAGTAGCAAGCGGAACGAAAGAAGCTGCCTGAAACAATGCAATTCGCTTTAAATCCCACTTTAAACTCCATGCGGTGCGCAAAACAGCAAACACATAGGCTACAAATAAAACCCCGTGTACCCAGCCTGTATACTTAACGGGTAGAGGGTTTCCCATAATATATTTCACAGGCATAGCTATCAGCAAAAGCACTAAAAAACTAATACCTTCTGCTATTCCTATAACTCTTAAATCTCTGATAACTTTCGACTTCCTATTTTCCAATTTTCTAATCTATTAAATTACGGCGCTAATTCTAGCAATTGAATTTTTATTCAAAATCACGAGCCTGATTTGCTAAACTCTCGCGAATACAAACGCATCGCACCCTGACTCATTGTGCAATGCGCTTAGGAATTTCTCACATATTTTGTGTGCTTCTGTTTCGCCTTTGGTTTGAGATAAAAGTGCGCAGTTAAAAGCACATCTCCATTATCGTGGTGCCAAATTCTTTTAATAAGCCCGGGCAAATAAAACCCTTTGTGTTGAAAGCTTTCCGCTATAGATACAAACCCCTTCTTCTTGCTTATTATTCAAAGGAATACAGCGAATAGTCGCTTTGGTCTCCTCTTTAATTTTTTGTTCAGTTTCAGGTGTTCCATCCCAATGTGCAGCCACAAAACCAGCTTTCGTATCCAGAACAGATTTAAAATCGTCGTAAGAATTTACTTCTGTCGTGTTTTCTTCACGGAAGCTAAGAGCTTTTTGGTAGATATTCTTTTGAATATTGTCCAATAGAGTTTCAATTCTCTCTGCTAAGCCTTCCCTGCTAACCGTTTCTTTTTCTTTGGTATCACGACGGGCAATTTCGGCGGTTCCGTTTTCCAGATCGCGCCCACCTAAAGCAACGCGAACGGGCACACCTTTAAGCTCATATTCAGCAAATTTAAATCCGGGGCGCTGTGTATCCCTATTATCGTATTTAACCGAGATGTTTTTAGCTTTTAATTCCTTGGCTAAGGTATCTGCAACCTCAGAGATTGCATTAAACTCATCGTCGCCTTTATAAATCGGCACGATTACTACCTGAATTGGGGCGAGCATTGGCGGCAATACCAATCCGGAATCATCGGAATGAGCCATAATCAAAGCACCCATTAATCGCGTTGAAACGCCCCACGACGTTGCCCAGACATAATCGAGCTTACCTTCTTTACTTGTAAACTTCACATCAAAAGCTTTGGCGAAATTTTGTCCCAGGAAATGGGAAGTACCGGCTTGTAAAGCTTTCCCATCTTGCATCAACGCCTCAATACAGTAAGTTTCCAAGGCACCTGCAAAGCGTTCATTAGCTGTCTTTATACCCTTTATCACCGGAACAGCCATCCAGTTTTCTGCAAAATCTGCATAAACATCAAGCATACGTTCAGCTTCTTCCACAGCTTCCTGCTGAGTTGCATGGGCGGTATGCCCTTCCTGCCATAAGAACTCCGCCGTGCGAAGAAATAAGCGGGTACGCATTTCCCAACGTACAACATTGGCCCATTGATTCACCAGAATCGGCAAATCGCGATAGGATTGAATCCAACCTTTATAGGTATTCCAAATGATTGTTTCTGAAGTGGGACGAACAATTAATTCTTCCTCCAATTTGGCATCTTCATCAACAATTATATTTCCATTTCCATCATTTTTCAACCTGTAATGAGTCACTACGGCACATTCGGTAGCAAATCCTTCAACATGGGAAGCTTCCTTGGAAAAGAACGACTTAGGAATAAATAAGGGAAAGTATGCATTAGAGTGTCCGGTATCTTTAAACATTTTATCGAGAGCTGCCTGCATTTTTTCCCAAATGGAATATCCATAGGGTTTTATTACCATACAACCTCTCACCGCCGAATGTTCGGCCAGATCTGCTTTTGTAACAAGTTCATTGTACCATTGAGAATAATCGTCTTTTCTGCTTGTAATTCCCTTACTCATAGTGTTTTTTAAAAGATTTATTTGTAATTTAGTAACACAAATACTTAAGCGGCAAAGTTATAAAAGTAGTCGAGGTATTTTGTTTATTGATGCAACCAATTTTATATTGATTTCGTCATTAATTATAAACACATTTATAAAACACACACTTTATAAATACACACCTTATAAACACACACGCAATGAAAAAATTACTACTTCCGGTTTTTGCAGCTTCAGCCCTAATACTGAATTCCTGCTCAACTACTCGGCTTGCGGGGCAAGCTGATAGTAATGATGATGTTTATTATACTGAAGCAAGAGCAAAAGTAATTACACCTGTTGTTGCAAGAGTTCAAAACAACAGGCAAGAACAGTCCTACCGTACGGATGAACAGCTTTACAGGGATAACGATGATACTGACACCAGGTATTACGATGACTACACTTATTCTTCAAGGATAAATCGATTTTATTATAATTCACCTTACAGACCTTATTACGATTACCGTTATTCTTACGGTTATAATCCGTGGTATAGTTATTCTTATGATCCTTTTTTCTACGACCCATGGTTATATAGACCAGGTGTGTCGGTTTGGATAAATACCAGCAGGTATGGATCACGCTATAACTATGGTTATTACGGATCTGTTTATAATAATGGCTATTGGGGGCCATATTCTTATTATAACACTTATCCGGGTTATAATTATGGAGGCGGATATTACAATGGAGGCGGATATTATGGCGGCGGAAGCGTCTACAATAATCCAAATCACAGAGCTCGGCCTAACCGCGAAAGCGGGGTAAGCAGAATTGGAAATAATGATCCACAAACCGGGATCTATACTCCTCCGACAGGCAGACCCAACAGGGCTTCAGTTCCAAACAACCACACACCTGATGGTAGAATAAGTTCTTCTGGACAGGTAAGTACTGGTTCCACATCTGCGCAACCTTCTACTTCCGACATAAGCAGACCCAGCAGACCTTCAAGAACACAGGAGGCACCTGAACCGAGACAACAAACTGCACCAGCTCCCCGTCCGGAGCCAAGAGAATATTCTCGCCCTGAGAGAAGCTCCAGTCCTGCACCTTCATCATCTGGTAGTAGCTATGGTGGTGGCAGTTCAAATGGAAGCTCCTCTGGCGGAAGTTCAAGCGGCAGTTCATCCGGAAGCAGACCATCAAGGGGCGGCAGATAATCTGATTAGACACACACACTAGAAAATACTATGAAATTTAAGAACTTAATATTTCTTACGGGCATGCTATTGCCCGCAACTTCAGGCTTTGCGCAATACGCAGAAGATGCCTTACGATTTTCACAAACCGAACAAGGAGTTACTGCCAGGTTCAGAGCTATGGGCGGTGCCCAAACGGCTTTAGGGGGTGATGCAAGCTCATTAGCCTCTAACCCGGCCGGTCTGGGATTATTCACCAGATCCGAACTTAGTTTCACACCTGACATTTCAAACAGCACTATAAAGAGTAATTATTTAAACTCAAGCGCAAGCAGTCAAAAAGACCGGGCTGGAATTAATCAGCTTGGTATCGTTTTTTACAATCCCACAAAAAAATATAATAGTTCTGATGTTTCTTCAGGATGGCTTAGTTTTAACTTTGGTGTAGCCTATAACAAAACAAACAACTTTAACGCCACTACAGAATACGGAGGAGTAAACCCCAGAAGTTCATTCGGCGATTACATGAGTGACCTGGCTTCAAACCCCGATGATTTACTGGCTACAGCAGGTTATGACAGCCATTTAGTTGAGCTGGATCAACCCTCAGGTACATACTTCCCTATCACAGATGTAAATAACACCCAAAATAACACTCTTTTTCGTTCTGGTAGTCAGTCTGAGGTGAACTTTTCTGTCGGAGGAAATTACAACAACAACTTTTACCTGGGAGCTTCATTAGGCATTGCATCGATTAACTTTAACGCGGATAGAGAATTTACCGAATCGGGATTAACACTGGATCAGGCAGGAATAGACCAGGCCGGATTAACTGTTTATAATGAAACCAAGCCATATTTAGATGCGGCGTATAGGTTATCTTATCAGTCAAATCAGGAAACAGAAGGAACAGGTGTTAATGCCAAACTTGGATTTATTTATCGGGCGAGTCCTAACGTGAGGTTTGGCATGAGCTTTATTTCTCCAACATGGTACACTATAGGTGAAACGTTTTCTGAAAAACTTAGTACTCGTTTCAATAAATCTAATGGACAAACAGAAACCATCAATAGTGACGAGGAATTTTATGATTCAGATTACACATTGAGAACTCCTTATCGCTTCAACGGCGGACTAGCAATTATCGTAAATAAGTTTGGTTTACTTACCGGCGATGTGGAATACGTTGATTATGCCTCCATTCACTTCTCATCGGATGAAAGGGAAGCATCCAACAATACTAATCGCGATATCAGAGATCTGTATAAAGGTGCAGTAAACTTGAAAGTCGGTGCAGAAATTAAACTTAATCCTATAATGCTTAGAGCGGGATATTCTACCAATGGCAATCCGTACCAAAATGGCAGTTATACAACAAATACAATTTCTACCGGGATCGGCTATAGGGTGAACAACTTATCCTTTGATTTAACCTATTCAAATTTATCCTCAAATTATACAACAAGCCCTTATCTGCTTTCACAAGATTACAGATACTACAGTTCAACAGGAAGCGGGGAATCAGCAGAAATTCAAAGTAAAAGAAGCAGTATTTTTGCCACCGTTGGACTGAGATTTTAAAACACCATGCTTAACAAGAGGAAATGAATTATGCCATTTCCTCTTGTTATAGTTGTTAAACGCCTAAAAAAAGACAGCTTTTATTAGTGTATTTCCAATAGCCTGGCTCTTCTATTTGGCTTTATCCTTAATATATTTTTCAATTACCTTACGGTCATTTGAACCGGTGGCGCGTTTAGCTCCCCCAATTGCCTGGCTGCTTACTCCAAGCTTTTCGGCCAAATATTTTACTTCATACTCCTGAGAAGAGTTCACTTCCCTCCGCTCAGCCTTCGCTCCTCTTGTTGCCATATTAGATGTTTTTTGTTTATACAATGCTAATTTAACATCCACTACAGAACGATAGTTTTGAAAGAATGGCGATTACACAGATCAGGAATTCTATCAGGCTTTAACCGGCGCTGTGGCTCCAATTTCTGCCAAACCCTTTCCTGCCACCAGCAATTCAGCGGTAATAGTTTTGGTATACGTCTTTATTTCTTCTTTAAACTCTTGCACAGAAGCACCAGAACGAATTTCTTCAAGCCGCTTTTCCCAACTTCCAGTTAACTCAGCTTGTGCAATCTTTTTATCCTTCACCACTTCATAAACAGCTAAACCCTTGTCCGAGGGAACGAGATTTTTTTTCTCTCGCATAATATACTCCCGCTTTATCAGAGTTTCAATAATAGATGCACGGGTCGCTGGCGTACCTAATCCCCCATCCTTCATTGCATATCGCAACTCCTCGTCCTCGATCTCTTTTCCGGCAGTTTCCAGTGCCTTTAGTAAACTGGCTTCATTATATAAAGGTTTTGGCTTGGTTTGCTTTTCAAGGAGAGCCTTGTTTTCGATAGGAAGCTGTTCACCTGTATCTACTTTTGGCAGAGTCGCATTTTCTTCTTCCGTTTTCTCATCATCGGTTTCATTATACACCGATCTCCAGCCAGCTGAACGGATTACCGTACCGTTAGCCACAAACTTAGCGCCTGATTCAATACTAATTTTGGTAAGGTCTTTAATACATTCTTTATGAAAAGCTTCCAGCATGCGGCCCACAACCATATTATATACCGCTTGTTTATCTTCGGATAAATAATTCGGCGCTTCGCCTGTTGGCAATATCGCATGGTGATCTGTTACCTTTTTCGCATTTACACTACGCTTGTTTAAAGGATTAGTACTTAGAAATTCAGCCTGCTTTCCAAAATCAGGATGGTTGCGAAGCTTTTCTATCAGCTGCGGTACTCCAGCAAAAACATCATCTCCAATATACCTGCTCCCTGTTCTGGGATAAGAAATCAACTTACTCTCGTAAAGATTTTGAAGGATGTTCAGCGTTTGATCTGCAGTATAACCTTTACGTTTGTTGGCCTCTTGTTGCAAACTACTTAAATCATGCAGTAAAGGAGGTGGCTCCTTTTTTGTTTTGGCTTCTACATTGATAATATTTCCGCCCACTGCAAAACCTGAAGCTACATCCTCAACTTTATCGAATACTATCTGGGCTTTTTCTTTGTCCTTGTAATTTTCGACTGAAATAGCTTTGAATAGCTGACCATTTTTTGATAATTGTATACTTACCTGATAAAATATTTGTGGAACAAAGTTCTTGGTTTCAAGATAACGTGCACAGATCATCGCAAGGGTTGGAGTTTGAACACGACCCAAAGAAAGCACAGAGCGATTTCCAGCGGAAATACTTAAAGCCTGGGTAGCGTTCATGCCGACAAGCCAGTCGGATTCGGAACGGCAATGCGCCGAATAAAATAAGGTATCGTAATCGGTACCGGGCTTTAGATTTCTAAATCCATCTTTGATAGCCTGATCTGTTTGTGACGAAATCCATAAACGCCGAAAAGGCTTTTTACATTTGAGATAATAATATATGTAGCGGAAAATTAATTCACCCTCACGCCCCGCATCGGTCGCTACGATAATTTCTGTTGCAGAATCAAATAAGTTCTTAATCGTATCAAGTTGCTTGCGTACCGCCGGGTCCTCGACAATACCATCCTTGGTTTTAATTTTTCGAACCGCAAGTTTAAACTTCTGCGGAAGCATCGGTAAATGCTGAGCACGCCAACCATAAAAGCCATAATCCTGGGGTGGCGCCAGTTGCAAAAGATGTCCAAATGCCCATGTAAACGAATAGTTTTTGCCTTCTATATATCCATCTTTTTTTATTGTAGCTCCAAACACTTTGGCCAATTCGCGTGCTACAGAAGGTTTTTCAGCAATAACAACTTTCATATTCTGATTATAGTCAATGTAATTCTTAAAAATGTTTGATGATTAAAATAAAGAATATTGCGACTCAATATTCGGGCTTGGCTTTCCGGGACTAATATTAATTGAAGAATCCGAACCAATTTGGTACAATTTCGATTCTACATATCTGGAAGCAACGATGACTTGAGTATCTCCAGCTTGACTTGTAAATAACTGTTCGACCAGCTTAGGGCAATTATTATCTTTAGAAAGATGAGACAATAAAAGGTGACTCATAAAGGAAGGCTTGTGCGCGGTAAACATTTCAAAGGCCTGTTTATTTGACAAATGCCCTTTACCTCCACGAATGCGTTTTTTAAGATGATACGGATAGTTGCCGCGCTCTAAAAGCTCATCATCATAGTTGGCCTCTAAAAAAGCGGCATGGCATTGTTTAAAGTGATTGACCAGATGATCGCAGATTGCACCAATATCAGTGAAAACCCCTACATGTATGTTGTTGAATTTGATGATGAAACTATGAGGCTCTGCTGCATCATGAAACTTTGGAAAAGCGGAAATGCAAAGGTCTCCAACCATAATATCCTCGTACTCCTTAAAATGCCTCAGCAAATGTGGCTCTAATGTGAGGCTTCCATGCTGCAAGGTTCCGGGTGTAATGTATACTGGAATTTGATATTTCTTAGCAAGTACAGGTATTCCGCGAATATGATCATGATGTTCGTGAGAAACAAAAATAGCTTTAACCTTATGCATCGATAATCCGAGCCTTGCCATTCTTTTTTCAGTTTCCCTGCACGATATTCCGGCATCAACCAACACAGCATCATGTTGATTAGCAACATAATAACAATTACCATTACTTCCCGAATTTAATGATGCGATACTTAAGGCCATGAGGGTGAAAGATAAGTATTTTATGAGCGCTCGTTCAGATAAGTTAATAACAAACCTGACTAATTTCTCAACAGGCCATTTATCAAAAACATAATTCAGATAAATATTTCAGATAATATTTTGCAATTATCATAATTATACATACCTTTAGTTTCCAAACTAACCAAATACAGCCTTAAAACCTTGTCGAACGACAAGGTTTTTTTTATTTATCTTATTCGCATAATCCAAATGTTAAAAAACTGTTAAAATTTACTACACTGCTTTGCAGATTTCATATTTGGCGTATATTTGTGGCAGGTTTATAATTGGTTAGTTAAAAGGTCTTCATTCTCCCCGTTTGAAGACCTTTTTGTTTTCAGGCTTCTCCAATATTCACTTTACAGGAACAATACTGACGATCTGTGTGTTAGTTTATAAATCATCGGGAAAAATTATGACTACAGATACAACCTACAAACATACTCGACTCGAAGAACTTGGTTTACATGATCTTTCTGAAATTGATGCAGAATATGATTTACGAAACTTTAAAGTTAGGGACGGGCATAACCATGAAATTGGACGTGTTATTGAACTGTTGTATGATATACAATCAAAAAAGATCAGGTATCTGGTTATAGAACTACACAGTGCTAATACTGATGAAAATTTACGGCAGATCCTTGCTCCTATCGGAACTGCTGAGTTACATGAGGACGATAATTTTTTATTCATCCCAGCTTTAAATTCTGATCTTATAAATGCTTTGCCAGACTATGAAAAAGGTCATGTAAACCCGGGTGTTGAAAACATGGTTCGCCTTGCTTATGCCGGAGAAGATTTACTGGCTGAGGGATCCGGACTTACTGGAAATGATGTTTTAAATGAAGAAGAGGATTTCTACAATCACCTGCATTTCGATTTGGATAAACTTTTTGGAAGAAAGAAAACCAAGCCGGAATACAGTAAAACTATTTGCGGAGTGTTTGATGACAGTCTGGAAGCTGAGAATACCATCAGTGATTTGATAAAAGAAGGTTACAGTCAGGATGAGATTGAGGTTTCGTCTAGCAAGCAGGCTGATGGTGCAAGTGGTTTGGATGAAAGTGTGAATGGTGGCGGATCTGTTGTGTGCATCACTATTCATGATGCTGATGCAGCTTTTCGGGTTTCAGAAATTATGAATATAAATGGAAGTGTTTCTGTATACGAAACTACTTAACATGATATAAAGGAAATAAAAAATGCTGTCAGCAGAAACACCGACAGCATTTTGTTAAATTATGCCGTGTAAGGAAGCTCCCTTTAAGCCTAATCGATCAACTCTCTTTTCAACTTCCGGATCTTTTATCAGTTCTGGTGCATGATGTGGTTTCTTTCTGGCATCAATAATTAATGGCCCTTTACACCCCCAATGTTTATTTTCGATAAAGCTGTTAATGCCATAAATATCGTGAGATGGGTTACTGCGTGTGAAGGTTATCCATACAAAATTATTGATATTCGACGCAGCAAAACCTGCGTCGTCGCATAATACCAGTAAGGCAATATCAGTACCCTGGTGCGATCTCAACTGCTTGTTTAAAATCTCAATCTGATTAGCGGTTTCTTCAGGCGAAACATATGCAGGTGATTCTACCGCTAATACCCCAGGCATTGCGAGCGTATAATTATCAAACGGCCTTGGCAGGCCAAAGATCGGGGGTAATTCCTTAACCAGTTCTCTTTTAACCTCGCCGGCAGCGGCGAAAACGACCTTAGATCCTGAATTCAAATCGCTTCCACTATAATCAAGTGTGTCAATGGTTGTTTTGGTGTAGAAATGCAGGTCCCTGGTAAAATCTATCCGCTGAAAGATATGGATTAAAAATTCTTCAATGTTGTGCGTATGCAATGCTGAATTATCCTCTTTGGCTGCAATAAACAGGTATTTGGCAAGACTTAATTGATTCTTACCTAAAATATGATTCGCAATAGTTAAAATCTCCTGCGGCCTTCTTCCTGATAGATACGGTGTATAACGTTCACTTCCAATTGCAAATAAAAGCGGATGTACTCCGGCAGCATCAACCGCATTTACTTCATGTAAACCATTAATCTCTTTAGGAATCGCAGAACCTGCAATATCATGAATCAAAGCGCCAAAGCTTGTATCTTCCTGTGGAGGCCGCCCGACCACGGTAAACGACCAGATCGGATCTTTGCGGTGATATACGTTATGCACCTTCATTAATGGAAAAGGATGGGTGAGGCTATAATATCCTAGATGATCACCAAAGGGCCCTTCAGGTTTATTTTCATTAGGATAAACAGTTCCGGTAATCACGAAATCGGCATCTGCAGAAATACAAAAGCCTTCTTTATCATAAAAGTATCTGAACCGGCGATTTCCAAGGGCGCCGGCGAAAGTCATTTCTGAAAGTCCCTCCGGCAAGGGCATTACCGCGGCTAGAGGATGCGAAGGTGGCCCACCCACAAAAATACTTACTTTGAGGGGCTGACCTTTTGAATTTGCCTTTGATTGATGCACACCAATACCTCTGTGCAACTGGTAATGCAAACCAATTTCGCTATCCTTAACGTAATCATTGCCACTTAGTTGAATGCGGTACATCCCTAAATTAGCATTCATCACACCCGGCTTGTCGATATCTTCGGTATAAACCTGAGGCATTGTTATAAATGCTCCGCCATCCATGGGCCAGTTTACGATTTGTGGCAATTCTGAAATGGAAGTTTTTTCTGCCAGTATGGGTGCATTCCATTGACCTTTCCACGGAAGTGCTGAAAAGGCAGTCAAGGCCACATTTAAATATTTAAATGGATTTTTAGTCGCTTTTATTGGATCTGATTTTAAATCGACCAATATCTTTATTTTATCAAGCGTATCCCTGAAAAGAAACTTTGAGCGATCAAGGGTTCCGAAAAGATTAGAAACTGCCGGGAACTTGCACCCTTTTATATTTTCAAAAAAAATAGCCGGGCCTTTGTTTTCATATACTCTGAGATGTATAGCAGCCATTTCTAAATGTGGATCGACCTCTTCTTTAATTCGAACAAGATGACCGTGCTTTTCAAGGTCGCTTACACACTCTGATAAACTTTTGTATCCCATGATCCAAAGGTAATAATAACGAAATTTCTATACGGCAAAGTAATCACATTCAAAAAAATGGCATTTCTCTTATCATGACTCTACAGGTTCCGGTGTCTCTTCCAGCGCTGTATTGATCTCTTTTCTGCTGTACACTTCTATCCTGTCAAGAGCCTTAATTGCAATCGTAAGCCATATTATTCCCATACAAAACCCGGCAATAACATCACTGGCATAGTGCACCTTAAGGTAAACTCTACTTATTCCTATTGATAGAATGAGTATAACAAGCATGGAAATAAGTATTGATTTTAGTGTGGGATTTTTTACATGCCGATAGGTAAAATATATGATCAATCCGAAAAAAACTACACTCATCATGGCGTGACCACTCGGAAAACTTAGTCCCCTGGCCCGTTCTAATAAGGGAATTATTGGCCTTTGCCTGTTGAAAAGCATTTTCAGCACACTCATTAAAAGTACACTGCTTAAAGAAATTGCCGGAATTTTAATGGAATACCATTTATGTTTCCTGATAAAGAGAAAATAGAGGGTTAACAGGAGATTTGCAGCTGTCATGACCTGATAGTTGCCGATTACACTTAAAGACACCATCACATGTGTAACATCTTCTTTTATAAACGACTCAAGAAAAACAAAGGCTGACTGATCAAAGTCTTTTTTCTTATCCATAAAGACATATTTTGCGATTGCTAAGAAAGCCACCAGTGACAGAAGAAACATTGAAATTGTGAGTACTGCTTCGGCGGTGAAAAGCATCACTCCTGCAATCATCCGACGATAAATTTTTCTTATTCTTCTTAGCATTCTATATTGTTAACTATTCAAAGTATCTCCATTGCAAATAAGCGCATAAGCCTTCTAATTCAGGAAAGATAGAAAAAGCGTTTACGCCCAGTACATTAAGATCCGTTCTTATATCCTGTAAATGTTCTACAGCCAGTTTTATTTTCAGCAGCTTTGTTGAAAAAGATTCAACCTTGTCAAGTTCACATTTATTTTCAATTTCCTCAGATGTTTGTATTGAAAAAACACCCGACTGGTTATTTATTCGCTGTTTAATAATCCTTGGTCTGAAAATCTTGGTAGCTTCTATCTCAAAAGGATGAGTTTGTTCTATCCCTAAAACATAATCTTCCGCATCAGCCATTAAAACCCACACGACAGAATTTTTTGCACCAAATAAGTCAGAGAATGCTTTATCGGTTGCAAACCAGAGCGCGGTTAAGGCATTGTGCGACCAATCTAGCAACCTCGTTGGCAAACCATAATGTTGACCTAAGGTGAGATAATCCCAGTCATCGTAAGATTGATAACCCTCAATAGGCAACCATAAATGTTTTATTAATGAAAATGATTTCTGAAAAGAAAAGTTTTATCTATAAGATAAAAGCATATTGCTGGGGCATTGTTTAACTTTGAACCTTGCATGCCCGCCTCAACTGGTGGGACGACAGGAAAAGAAAACTATGGATTTTAAATTAGGAGAATTTGTCCGCTTTGTGGATGAAAAACGTGAAGGATACATCACTAAAATCTTTGATGATGTTATGATCGGAGTGACGGGAGATGATGATTTTGAAATTCCAGTGCCTGCGAACAAAGTTACACGGGTACACGGACACATTTATAAAGGAATTGAGAATCAGGCTTTGGAAGAAAAGTCTGTATCGCCAAGCGAATTTAAAACCAGTGGTGTTTATCTTGCAATAGCACCCGATGCTGCTAAAGGATCCGTAGTTTATTTCCATCTGGTAAACGAAACTTCCTATCAGTTACTGGCAAGTTTAAGTACAGAAAAAAACCAGCTGGTTAAGGGAATATTCGCCGGCATTTTAGCTCCGAATTCCGCTTCAAAAATATATTCGGCATCATTAACAGAACTGAGTAATTGGCCAAAGCTTGTTGTGCAAGCGCTTTTTTACAGTTCTATGGAAGCAAAGCCGAAAGAACCTTTATTCTATGATGTAAAATTTAGCGCTAAAAATTTCTCAGGATCAAAAAAACATGTTCCCTTGCTAAAACAGGAGGCATGGAACTTCCAAATTGATAAAGAGGAAATTGTTATTGACGCTGAAAAATTAAAAGAAAGCTTTTTCAAAGCTCCGGAAGAAAAGAAAGAAATTGAAAAGCCTGCAAAAGAAATCGATCTCCATATAGAAAAACTTAGAGACGATTATCAATTTCTGAATAAAGAAGAAATTTTAAAAGTTCAGCTTAACCATTTTCAAAGAGCCCTGGAAGCTGCTATTGTTCATAAACTTCCCTCCATCATTTTTATTCATGGAGTTGGAAACGGAACTTTGAGGTATGAGATACAAAAAGTGATCACTAAACATCCGCAAGTAAAAACGTACATGGATGCTTATAAAGACCGATACGGGTATGGTGCGACCGAAGTAGTATTAAAATAAATTAATCTTCTTCTTCCTCCTCTTCTTTTTCCGGCATGTTAGCCTGATACGACTTAAAAGCTCTGCTTACTGTATCTTCCAGTTCCTTGATATTAAAAGGTTTTTGCAAGATATAGTCAGCACCTGCTTTTTCGGCAAGGGCATCAATATCATCATTCGCTGTAAAATATATTACAGGTATATCCGAATAGTCCACATTGTTTTTTATAATTTGTGTCGCTATAATTCCCCCTTCATCTGGTATTTTATGATCCATAAAAATTACCGCCGGGTTTATGGACTCAATTTTTTCGATAATATTATTACAATCCGGAATAGTGTAAACTTCCCAGTCTGCATCAGTTAAAACCAAGGCTACTATTTCAGAAATACTAACATCATCATCACATACTAGGACACGTCTCATTGGCTATTTTTATATTGAAGAACACAAAGATAAGCTTGTGCTTTGATTAATAATCAATTATACTGCCAGTCTGATGTTGAAATTCACAGACAAAAGTATTCTTGAAAACTTACGCAACATAACTAATAATTCATTAAGTTTTTCGAATAATAAAACACGATGTTCTTTTGTTATAGATACAGATTAAATCGGAAATTTAAATAAAAAAAAATCTCATTGAAACGTTCAGGAAGTGCTGATTTACCTCTTCATTACGGCCATGTTCCACCATGGCTAGCCGAACGTATGGCAAAACTTGGTCTTGCAATAACAGAATCTATCATTACAGAATACGGCAAAACTGAAGTACTAAGGCGACTCAGTGATCCATTTTGGTTTCAAAGCCTGGGGGCCGTGATGGGTATGGATTGGCATTCGTCCGGAATAACGACTTCCGTAATGGGAGCTTTAAAAAAGGCCATCAACCCACACTCTAAAGAGTTTGGAATTTATATCTGCGGAGGCAAAGGAAAATATTCTAAAGCTACCCCGAGCGAGCTAACGTCAATATCCGATCGTACAGGATTGGATGCAAACCATTTGATAAGGTGTAGCAAACTAAGTGCAAAAGTGGATAACACAGCCATTCAGGATGGCTTTCAATTATACATGCATAGCTTTATCGTTAGCGATGAAGGTCTATGGACGGTAGTTCAGCAAGGCATGAGAACAGGCAATTCGACAGCCCGCCGTTATCACTGGCATTCTGCAGAATTTGAGTCGTTTGTTGAGGAACCACATACGGCAATTTGCGGAATAAACCAGGGAAACATTCTTAATATGGTGGCCAAGGAGGCCAAAACGTCAAGGGACGGTATACTCGAACTTACGGTGGAAGCCCCCCAGAGGATGCTTGCTGAGATTCAAAAACTGGTTATGCCTTCTCATCATGACGTTCGTTCGAAGGATGTTGACCTGAAACGTTTAGGAAGCATGCTGTGGCTTGCTCATGAGAAACAACCGGCTGATT
>CAMLLO010000037.1 GCA_946480915.1 uncultured Sphingobacteriaceae bacterium
ACTGCCGACCTCAGGGTTATGAATCCTGCGCTCTAACCATCTGAGCTACCCCGCCATTTTGTTCACAATTTTTAGATCACCCTAAAAATTGGAGTTGCAAATATAGTTTAATTTCCTTTCCTTTAAAAAGAAATCTAAAAATCTCTCTGAAGGTTAGAAAAGGAAATTAAGAATGTTAGAAAAAAAGAAGTTTAGCCTTGAATACGAGGTAAAATCATCTCCAAAAATATTATTCAGCTTTTTGAATGAACCCAATGGTTTAGCTCAATGGTTCGCCGATGACGTTCAATACAGAGACCAAATATATTCTTTTGTATGGGATGGTGAGGAGCATAAAGCAAAACTACTTTCGATCAAGGAAAATAAGCTGGTAAAGTTCAGGTGGGTCGATGATGAACCTGTTTTTTATTTCGAAATGGAGATCCTGCAGGATGAATTAACAAATGATGTTGCTCTGTGCATTACAGATTTTGCTCCCGATGATCTTTTGGAAGAACGGAAGCTAATCTGGGATAATCAAATTGAATATTTGATTAGCGTATTAGGAGCATAGGGATTAAAAATCCCTATTTTTGTAATGTGAAAAAAATACACCTGTTGGTTTTGAAGGCCTTTATACGGCCTTTCATTGTTACCTTTTTCATAGTCATGTTTGTGTTGTTGATGTTATTTTTATTCAAATACATCGATGACCTGATTGGAAAAGGATTTCAATGGTATGTTATTCTGCAATTAATGTGGTATGCTTCTGCCACAAACGTTGCTATGGCTTTGCCCTTAGCCATGCTTTTATCCTCTATTATGACGTTTGGCAGCCTGGGTGAAAATTACGAGCTGGTAGCTATTAAAGCAGCTGGAATTTCACTGCAGAAGGCCATGGCGCCACTTTTTGTTCTGGTTTCTATTCTCAGCGTCGCTGCTTTTCTTTTCTCCGATTATATGTTGCCTGTGGCTAATCTAAAGTTTGGATCATTGCTATGGGATGTGAGGAATCAAAAAGGCGCTTTTTTGATCAAAGAGGGAGTTTTTAACAATAGTATACCGGGATATAGTATTCGTGTTCAGGAGAAAGATCCCGACGAGAGAACGTTGCATAATATAATTATCTATGATCATAATTCTTCGAATGGCAATGTTGTGATTAGGGCCAAAGAGGGGGTCATGACAAAAACTCCGGACGAGAGTTTATTGATCTTAAGTTTAAAAGATGGGGTTAGATATGAGGAAAAATCCGGAGATGGCTCATACAATCCGCGGCAGCGATTTACACGATTTAATTTCAAAGAGACCACTCAAAAATTTGATTTATCAGGTTTCAAAATGCAGAGAACTGACGAGAATTTGTTTAAGAGCAGTTATGCGATGATGAATTTAAAGCAACTGAAATATTATAAGGATTCTACGATTAGGGTAACAGACAGCACCGTCAGAACTTACGATAATCTGATCATCCCAATGATGAGACTTTATGCTATGAATGCTCCCCTTAACGAGCTGAAAGTTAATAGAGTTCCAGATTATAGAGATAATGTGCTTGACATAATACCCTTGAATGACCGTTCAAATGCCATTTCATTTGCCATGAACGAAGCCAAAGCCATTAAGGAAGTTGTTAGTGCTAAAGCAATCGAGAAAACCGATTATACGAGCAGTATTCTCAGATATATAATAGAATATAATCGGAAGTTTACTCTTGCAGTATCCTGCCTAATTCTGTTTTCAATTGGTGCGCCACTTGGTGCAATCATTAGAAAAGGCGGACTTGGCTTGCCTGTGGTAATGTCTGTGCTATTCTTCCTCATCTATCATATTATATCTCAGATCGGCGAAAAATCTGCAAGAGCCGGAAATATCGATCCAATATTGGGCATGTGGATAGCAATTATTGTATTAACCCCACTAGGTATCTTTTTAACGTATAAAGCAGCTATAGATTCAGCGATTTTTGACGTTGATTACTATAAGCAGCAGTTTCTTAAACTCGTAAAAAAGAAAGATCGTTAGCTATCTTTTACCCGCAGATTATAATGTTTTACTCTAAATTCATTACATAACTTGTAATTTTGCTTTACAATGGAAATTAAGCTCAATACAATAGAAGAGGCAATAGAAGAAATTAAGGCTGGCAAAGTAATTATTGTTGTTGATGATGAAGACCGGGAGAATGAAGGGGATTTCCTTACAGCAGCCCGTAATGCCACACCTGAGGTGGTTAACTTCATGGCAAAGTATGGCCGTGGCTTAATTTGTGTCCCCTTAACAAACGAGCGCTGCGACCAATTACAACTTGACCCTATGGTGGGCAAGAATACTACATCTCATGAAACTAATTTTACTGTTTCGGTAGATTTGATTGGACATGGATGTACCACGGGTATTTCAGCCTCAGACCGGTCAAGAACGATACAGGCTTTGATAAACCCAGAAACTACACCGGATGAATTAGGGAGACCAGGACATATTTTCCCCTTACGAGGTAAAGATGGTGGGGTATTGCGTCGTGCCGGGCACACCGAAGCGGCAATAGATCTTGCTGCGATGGCTGGTTTTGAACCTGCTGGCGTTATTGTCGAAATCATGAACGAAGAGGGTGATATGGCCCGCTTGCCCGAGCTGATGGTAATAGCTAAAGAGCTTAAAATGAAAATCATTTCCATTAAGGATTTAATAGCTTACCGCTTATGCCAGGAAACCTTGATTAAAAAGGAGGTATCTGTTAAACTTCCTACCGAATGGGGAGATTTTGAAATGGTTGCGTATACTCAAATTGATTCAGGCGAACATCATATAGCTTTAGTTAAGGGCACTTGGGAAGAGGATGAACCTGTATTAGTTCGGGTCCATAGCTCATGCATCACAGGCGATATCTTTGGCTCGTGTAGATGCGATTGCGGGCCACAACTGCACAAAGCGATGGAAATGATCGAGAAAGAAGGAAAGGGTGTAGTTATTTATATGAACCAGGAGGGCAGAGGAATTGGTTTGATTAACAAGCTGCATGCCTATAATCTTCAGGAGAATGGTTTTGATACAGTTGACGCTAATATCAAGCTGGGCTTTAAAATGGATCAACGGGATTACGGCTTAGGCGCGCAGATATTGCGTAGTCTCGGTATAAAAAAGATGCGTTTAATGTCTAATAACCCAACAAAAAGAGCGGGATTAATTGGATACGGAATCGAGATAGTAGAGAACGTTCCGATTGAAATAAAGTCAAATATTCATAACGAATTATATCTTAAGGCTAAGCGTGACCGAATGGGCCATTTCATCATGAAAGATATTTAGGGTGTCTTTTTAGGAACCCTTATTTATCCGCAGGTTTGCTGGAGCCAGTACTTTCATTCGAAGAGGGCATAATCGCGACTGAAGGCTTGGTGTCAATTGGTGGTGGCGGTGCCTGAGGAGGTTCAGGCTGACGTTCTTCCATTCGTTTCTTGCCCACCAAAGCACGTAAGAACTCTCCTAGTGTGTCGAAATCTTTTCGATACACTAATCCCAATGCACTTACATACTCCTGATTTGTATTTGTATTTGTGTTTAAAACAACCTTATTGTTTAGTCTGTTAGATGCTCTTAGGATCAGACTTCCATCTTTCTTTAATAAATATTGAGCTTCAACGTCTCTCACAAAGGAATTGCCAATTACATCAAAACTATTGGTTTGAGCCCGGGCATCAGTGATTCCACCGGTTAGTATCACCCTGTCTTTAAATAATCTGAAAGTCGCGCTTGCCTCGTTTAATGAACGTACGTTTAAATCCACCGATCGTAGATTTAATGTCTGTGCTAGGATTTGATTGAGCCGGTTAAATGTTAATTCAGTTACTGTACTAAGAACCGTTTCGTTAACCGCATTCAGTTCCAGTCCTGTATTTGATGCGAATGAGCGTCGCGCTATAAAACTTAAAGCTTGCTGCGTTCTGTTATTAATATCGCTTAAATAACTTTGTAAGTCATCTTTGATCCTGGGCTCTTGAGGGAAGTTTATGTCTAAATCTATCTTAGGGCGAGTTAATACGCCGGTTAGAGTCATTACGGCTTCCGCATTTACTGTTTCCGGATTGGCTAGTTTGCGTCCAGCAGCGAGATATAATGGCGCTAAGCTTGCACGTTGGTTATAAACGGCTGTCAAATTAATTTCTGCCTCCGTCGGGTCGCCGGTCCATCGGATGGATCCGCCCTGACGTATTTCGAAGATTTTGTTTATATATTCCTGCGCGGTATACTGAAACTCTCCGCTGGTAATTAAGTATGTTCCAAACATTTGGAAATCACCCAAACTCGTAATATTTAGTGATAAAGCTTCTGAGGTTCCTTTTCCGCTGAGCTTACCCAGATCGGTTATAATATTTACCGTCGAAGATTCGTCAACCTGAAGATTTAACGTCATTTCTAAACCATTAAAAGATGGTTGCTTGCGGGCTGTTAAAGAAGAATCTTTTGCCACAAAAGTTATGAAGTCATTATTTGCCACACGTTCTGCCGCATTAAGAGGAATGTTAAAAACTGTTCCTGCTTCTGTTTTGGCATTTATAACAATACGCATGTTATTTGTCGGGCCTCTAAAAGTATAAGTTCCTGTACCGTATGCCGTTCCATAATATAAGGGATTGTCTTTTGCAGTGGTGTTTAGAGCCATGAAATTTTCTGCATCTATAACAATATCAATATAAGGAGTTTTGGGCTTTCTCATATTAATAGTGCCGGAGGCGTAAGCTCTATGGTTTTTTATATCGGTTAATTCTAATCTGTCTAGATGAATGACACTGTTGGTAATTCTTACGTCATCCGTAATGTTGTACGGGGTTTTCAGATAATTGACCACTAAATGAGCATTTTTTAAATGTGCAGAGCCATTAATTTGTGGGTCAAAAATACTGCCGGTCACCTTTAAATTTGCAGATACATTGCCCGATACATTCGATACCAAATGTTTAATAAATGGTTGGAATATTACAAGCTCACTATCATCCATCACTAGGTCAAGATTTAGGGTGTTCTGATCAGAGTTTGCATTATAACTCCCGGCAATATTCATGGTTTCTTTACCATTTTTCTGAATATTGACCACCATGTCTACCAGTTTAGTGCTATTGTCAAGATTGGCAACCATCGTTAATTCGCCAATGGCAACATTGTTCATCACTAATGAATCGATGACTAGATCAGACTCTATTTTCGGTTTTCCGGTTACCGAGGATAACATGATGTTTCCATTTAATTCACCACCTAGTGTTACTCCCTTGGTTTTGGTTAGGGGATTGAAAGTGGCTAGTTTAAATTGTTTAAACCCAGCATTCAGTTTGTCATTAGGATCAGCTGATATAATTCCGTCAAGGGTTAAATACTGGTTATCACGATAAAGAACGAATTGGTTGATCGCTAATTTGCCTTTATCATAATTGAATCGCACTTGTTCTGGCACCCGCCAAACCTCTCTATTTATGATTACATCAGAAGGTAATAAACTTAAACTAGCGAAATTTTCGGTGTCGAATTCCACTAGACCATTCAAATCGAGTTGATTGACAGCATCTTTATCGGATAATTTAACGTTTAGCGATAAGCTGTCATTATGAAAGATATTCGCTACGTTGACGTTTTGAATATAAAGGCTGTCACTGACGTCGACCCTGTCGGACGTTAAAAATACGTTTAAAGCATTCGGCTGAGTGGATTCATCGAGAATGAAATTATGTATTTTGATTTTATTGTATTCTATTAATGAGCTTGAACCAGAGAGCGTTGCAACGTTCTCGGAAGAAATAAATCGACCTCTGAATTCAGCGCCTTCAGGTATCCTGAGAGATGGTATAAACATCAGGCTGATAGGTTCGAAATATTTCAGATTCAATGTGAAATCAAAATTTTGTATCCCCCTTGGGCCACCCTTGCTTTTTAAAGATGGAACGTATTGTTTAATAACCGAGGTGAAATAGGACGGTAGTAATTTTAAGTCGAACTGACCCTGGATCCCTGCATCTAAAATGTCTGAATTAATGGTTAATGACCGTGCATTGCCTATACCGTTGGCCAAGACATAAACAGAGTCGACAACCAGCGAATGTTGGGGTGTGGTTACTCTTATACGGCGTAATTGTAAGTTTCCCTGAATATTATTCAGATTATTGCCGCTGAATGCTGTATGGAAATCCGCATCAACCTGAACTGTATCTTTTGTAAAGCCTAATTTATTAAGATTAGTGTTACGAAGTGTGGCATTAAATCGAAATACCGGCAGGTCAGAGGCAAAGTTGATGCCGCCCAAAAAGTCGAGATTGATGTTTCGGTCTTTTACATCGATTTTGCCATTAAAGAAGTTCTTATTATAGTTTCCGTTTACTTTAATGTTTGTATAGCGATATCCTTTAAAGTCAAAATAAGTTACATCCGCGTTAATGTTTTCCTGAATTGCTTGCATTGAAAAACCTTGACCAATAACTTTAGCCGATAAACTCGTTCTGCCCAGATCCTTTCTATCGAGCAATTCTCCCAGGTTAAAGTCATATGTTTTAACTGTGCCGGAATATCTTGGAAGACCCCTTAAATTCATTCGCAAATCAGTTGCTACTCTTCCTAAACCAGTTTTTAACTCACCGGTAGCTTTAAAGTCTTTGAAATAACCGCTGAATCTTCCTCTAAAACTTACCTGGCCAAACTTAGCTGCAATAGCAGGAATCTGACTAGTTTTGCCTGTTGCTAACCGGATTAAACGGTCAGCGTCCTTTTTATTGCTGTGCATCTGGTCGAAACGCAGATTTACATAGATCTTGTCCTTATAGGGTAATCCTTTTATATCAAAGTTGCCTTTAATATAAGTTGCCTGTCCGGCTGAAGCATAAAAGTTGCGTGCCTTTAAATCATTAATATACCCGCTTACATTTCCTTTAACCTTTACTTCAAAGTTCGGAGGTAGATTATCAGCGAAAAAGCCGAGGTCTTTTGAGTGAACGACAGAATTCTTTAAGCGGCTTTTAATGTAAACTTTGCTTACAAATTTATTTAAGTCTTTAAAATTGTTGTATTTCAAAAGGAGGTAATCAGAAACCTGGCTTTGCGGCGTTTGCAAAACAAGATTTGTGAATTCCATTCGGTTGGAATCTATAGCGGCATCCGTACTCAGGTTTTTTAAATAAAAACCGCTTTTCTCGTGGAAATTTAGATTTTGAACTTTTGCTTGAAAAAGATGTGATCGGGTGTTAATCTCTGACACGATTGCATTAACATTTCTTAAATGCAAATCATCAAAGTTAATTCGCTTCAAAACGCTTACGCGATTGAAGTTTTTGTATTTGAAATCAATGTTATTTAAAATTACCTTATCCAGGTTCACCTGATATCTCTTCTTTGGCGTTGGACTTGGTTGGGTGGTTCCGGTATTAAAGTAGTTTATAATGAACTGAAGATTGGTTTTGCCATTTTTATATGTTTTCAGATAGAATTTTCCATCATCCATCTTTATCGTATTCACAGAGATGATTCGTTCTTTTCTTGAAAAATAATTTAAATCGAGCGTAAACTTTGGCGAATGAAGAAGAGTATCTTTGTCGAGATCTTGAACATACAAACCTTCGAGCACTAACGATTTGAATGGTTTGATGTACAGCCCCTCAATTGAAATGGTGGTATTCAGTTTTTTTGAAAGATAACTCGCCGCTTTTTTGGCTATAACTGTTTGTACTGGCTTAAACTGCAGTGAAAACAGCAAAGCAGCTGTCAGTAAAATAATTACTGCCAATGTCCAAAGCGTTATTTTGAGTACTTTTTTAATAATTTTGTAGTTTAACAACAAACAAAAAATTTAATATACAGTTTTGGCAATAATCCTTGGTATAGAATCTTCTTGCGATGAAACTTCGGCATCTATATGTAAAGACGGTGAAATACTGTCTAATAGTATAGCAAACCAATTAGTTCATCAAAAATATGGTGGTGTTGTTCCCGAACTTGCGTCAAGGGCACATCAGCAAAACATAATTCCTGTAGTACAAGAAGCCATTGCGATCGCAAAAATAAACAAAAAAGACGTTAGCGCGGTAGCCTTTACTCGTGGCCCGGGTTTATTAGGGTCTTTATTAGTCGGAACCTCCTTTGCAAAGGCTTTTGCTCTTGCAAACTCTTTGCCTCTCATTGAGGTTAATCACATGCAGGCGCACATTCTGGCACACTTTATTGATAATCCAAAACCGCAATTTCCATTTTTATGTCTTACCGTTTCTGGTGGACATACTCAAATAGTATTAGTTAAAGATTACTTTGAGATGGAGATCGTCGGCCAAACTACTGATGATGCAGCAGGTGAAGCCTTTGATAAGACAGCGAAAATTTTGAATCTTCCATATCCTGGTGGCCCATTAATTGATAAATATGCAAGAGAAGGAAATTCTATGGCATACGCATTTCCAGAGCCTCAAATCCCGGGACTAGATTTCAGCTTTAGCGGATTGAAAACAGCCATAATGTATTTTATTCGCGATAATAAAAAGCTGAATGAGAACTTTGTTGAGGATAATCTTAGGGATATTTGCGCATCTGTTCAACACCGTATTGTTACAATTTTATTGGCTAAGCTGAAACGTGCCGCAAAAGAATATAATATCAAGGATATTGCAATTGCTGGCGGTGTATCGGCGAATTCGGGCCTACGAAATACGCTACAAGAATATGCCGAAAAATATGGCTGGAATGTATTTATACCCTCCTTTGAATACTGTACAGACAATGCAGCTATGATTGCAATAGCTGGTTATTACAAATTTTTAGCCAAGGATTTTGTTGGTCAGGATATCGCCCCTTTGGCGAGAATGAGTTTTTAAATTAATAAAATGGGAATCACATCATTAATCTTTGGGCTTGTCTTAGTAGTCCCCTTAATCTTCGTCATGTATTCAATTATTCTAAAGGATAAGCAGAATGGTAAATTAGGCGCAGTTGTTTTAGGGGTAATATTTATTGTGGCAATTATAATTTCATATTACGTAAATAAAAATAAGTAGGAGAAGGAAAATAAAACTCTCACCCTTCCTTTTCCCGCAGCATAACGACGTAGAAAGTTCCCGAGAAAACCGGGGGCAACATTATAGTTTCTAATCTGGTTCTTAAATTTCATATCTAGCCGAATGAAAAAAGCCATAGTAATAGGAGCAGGCATTGCAGGTATTGCCAGTGCGATACGTTTAGCACTTAAAGGCTATTCGGTAAAGGTATTTGAGGCGAATCCGTACCCCGGAGGTAAGTTATCGGAGTTCGAAACCGGCGGGTATCGTTTTGATGCCGGTCCGAGCTTGTTTACCATGCCGCAATATGTAGATGAATTATTTCTCCTTGCGGGAAAAGATCCTAGAGAGTATTTTCAATACAGGCGTCTGGATAGCTTGTGTAATTATTTTTATGAAGATGGTACATTAATTACTGCCTGGTCCGATGCTGAAAAATTTGCTAATGAAATAGCTGCAAAAACTTCCGATCCCGCATCGGCTGTAAAAGCCTTTTTTAAAAAGAGCAGAAAGATCTATTCTATCACAAACCATGTTTTTCTTGAGCAATCCTTGCATCGCTTAAAAACCTATTTAAGCTTTGATACTGTAAAGTCGATTTTTCAAATAGCTGAAATAGATTCTTTGCGCAGCATGAATAAAGCGAATGAATCTTTTTTCAGAGATAAGAAAACAGTACAGTTGTTTAATAGATATGCAACGTACAATGGGTCCGATCCTTATCAGGCGCCAGCCACTTTAAATGTAATTCCTCATTTAGAGTATCACTTCGGTGCATATTTCCCGAGCGGTGGAATGTACAGCATTACCACAAGTTTGGTGAAACTTGCAGGAGATTTGGGTGTGGAGTTCATCTATAACTCTTCGGTGGGTGAGATTATGATAAAAGATAGTGCTGTGCAGGGCGTGAAAGTTGATCATATTGACGAGAAAGCCTCACTCGTCGTTTCAAACATGGATGTTTGGTTCACCTATAGAAAACTGCTGCCAAATTTGAAGGCTCCGCAACGTACATTGAACCAGGAGCGGAGCAGTTCTGCTTTGATTTTCTATTGGGGCATGAGGGCCGTATTTCCTGAACTTGATCTTCATAATATTTTCTTCAGTGATAATTACCGGCAAGAGTTTGATGCGATCTGGAAAGAAGAAAGGATCTATCCTGATCCAACCGTCTATATAAATATCACATCGAAATATAAAACAGACGATGCGCCCCATGGCTGCGAAAACTGGTTTGTAATGATTAATGTTCCTTCCAATACCGGACAGGATTGGGATACCTTCATCGCGGAAGCAAAAACGAATATTCTGAGCAAGTTGAGCTGTGTTTTAGGTAAAGACATCGAACCCTTAATTGAACGGGAAGAAATTCTTGATCCCAGAACAATTGAATCACGAACATCATCTTACCAGGGCTCTTTATACGGAACCAGTTCAAATAAAAAATTTGCCGCCTTTTTGAGACATCCTAACTTTTCTTCAAAGATAGAGGGATTGTATTTTGCAGGTGGGAGCGTTCATCCGGGCGGGGGAATTCCGCTGGCGCTTTTATCTGCTAAAATAATGAGTGATCTGGCGGAGTAATTTTTCGCATAAGTCTAATAGTTAACAGCACGCGATCGTTTTTTTTTCTTGTGTTTAATGCTGGAAGCACTTTAGGGACATCTTTGGCTTTTTCATTATCTGTCAATGTGTTTAAAAATGCAATGATATCCTTCTTTTCTTGTGTGTTTAATTTTAGATTGTCGAAAGGAAGAGTTTGATTCTCCAATTTTATTCCCAGACCAGAACCTCCTCCCTCGTTGTAAAAATCTATTACTTTTTCAAGAGAGTTGTAAATGCCGTTGTGCATATACGGAGCAGTGAGGGCTATATTTCTTAGGGTAGGAGTGCGGAAAGCATTCTTATGTAAGGGCAGATGTCTTAAGTTGAATCTCCCAGGGTCCGTATCTATTTTCTTGATTTTTGAAGACATTGGTACCCCTATAACCTCAGTTTCTGTTCGGGAAAAATCTGGTGGCACTGTACCATTAAACAAAGGAGTAAAATGACAGGTGCCACATTTCGCTTTCCCCATGTAAAGGTTAAATCCTGATATTTCCTGCTGATTAAGCTGTTTTTTGTCTCCCCGGATATATTTGTCAAATCTGGAATTGAAGCTGGTTAGCGATCGGATATAACTAGCTATGGCATTCCTGAGATGATATTCATTAACTGCGCTTTTATTTCCCGGAAATGCATTCTCAAACAACCGGGTATATTGTGCGCTCTCCTTTAATGTTCTTACAGCCACAATCATAGAGCCATGCATTTCATCAACATTCGTTATTACTGCAGTGGCCTGATCCTCAAGAAATGAAACTCTTCCATCATAAAATAAGGAGGGTTGGAATCCAGCATTTATAACGGTTGGAGTATTCCTATTTAAAAGATTATCGCCGCTTATTGTTGTGTTTTTGACTAAACCATCACTAAAAGCTTTCTTAGGTTGGTGACAGGAGGCACAGCTACGCTTTCCTGTTCCGGAGAGTACCGGATCAAAAAATAGTAAGCGTCCTAATTCTTCTTTTTCTTTTGAGGTATGAGCTTCAATATTGGGTGCAAAGTAGTTGGGGTTGAAAGATCTTTCTTCAAATAGGTTTTCAGCATTAGCATTTACAGCTCTTAAGCCAATTACTGATTTAATCCCTAACCGACGGGCCGATTTAATAATAATAGATGAGAGGGGATTTGCATAGTTCTTTATAAAATCCATCCTGTTAAAGGAGTTGAAGTCTCCGTTTTTTTCTAAATAAAAGGCTGCCTTATTAAAAAATGATTGTGTTTGAGAGTAAAGCTCAGGATCTTTTTGCTGGATGCCCTGCTTATAAAAACTGAGAATATGTGAAACCGACAATAGGGCTGTGCGTGCTTCTGGTATTGAATTTTGAACTATAGGTGCATCAAAGCCTGAAATGCCAAGAGTTATAACACGAAACACTTCTAAACGCATTGCATCGAAAATCTGATCATCTTCAAAAGAATTGGTTTCCGCAAGATATTTCAAACGGGCAAAATTAGATATCAGTCTGTTCGTTTCTTCAAGGAGCTTTCTCTTGTTTTCTAAATCGTATTTTGGAAATAGAATGGGTTCTATAACCTGGAAGCCTTCGGGCTCAGAAATACGGTGATGATCATCTACATCAATTTCAGGTATTGGTGGTCCATTAATAGATTTGGCGGTTAAAGGACTGTAATATTCCGCTAAAAATTCTGTTTTTTTATAAGCGAGACGTGCATGTTTAAACAAGCTTTGTAATTTTGAAGCCCGATCCTCCCTTTCTATGGCATCTTTTAGTTTTTTGGCCTCGTTATTTGCTTCAGCTATGCTTTTGAAATAGTATTCTTTTACATAAACAGAAGGGTTCTCTGTGTCGTTTTTGTAACAAGAGAATGTAATAAACAGGCATATAAAACAGAGAATAAAGAAGTATCTAATCATATAATAAGACGAAAAGAGGCTGTCTCCTACATTTGTTGCACAAACAAAGAGACAGCTTCTATAAATAAATAGAAGAAAATTATCTTGGCAATCCCTTAATAACAACGATCTGACTACCTTGCATTTCATTAGAGCGTTTATTGCCACCATCAGGTTTTTTAAACTTATCTAATTTCCATGTATGAGGCTGAATGGCTAAATAAAATGTGTTTGGAACTCCAATAACATCTGAAATATCAATCAAAGCGCCGTACTCCCAATTTCCTTTTTCAGCGGTTTCAGACGCTAAAGGATGGAAGTTCGCATCAGTTCTTCTATGGTCTAATTCAAATACTACTTTAAGTTCCTTGGTCGCTAGATTATACTGGTACAAATAGGCATCGTGTGTTTCGTCGCCATAAGTATTGGGATCTTCCTGAATATATGCATAGTTAGCCGTTACACAAATATTGTCAGGATTTTGAAACTCTTTTGCGATCCCACTTTCATTATCTCCGTCTAAAATACATTCTAATTTTCCAGTCAGAGGATTGTTTGCGTCCAATACCAATTTATATACACGTCCTTTTACTGTTCTTGAAAGGTCGGCATTTGCTCCGGTTGGGTCTTGCCCGCAAACGTTAAAATAAATTTCGCGTGAGGCTGCCCCGCTGCCTTTGCGGCAGTCGATATCTTCCACACGCCCGAATTTAATAGCTTTTAAGGGGTCAACTAAGGCTTGTATTTGTGCTCCTGTAATGGTTTTATGGTTCTCAATCTTTACAAATTCAACATCATAGGATGAGCCTGCAGTAATGTCTCTTTCACGCTGATTTAAATCTTTACGGCGTAACATGTATTGCTCACCGTTGTCAAGATCGCCAACAGCATTAGCCAGATAAAGTGCTACCTGACCACCACTGGCATCAGAAGCATCTTCACCTGTAATAATTATTGTTTTACCCGGAAAAGCGCCTTTATCTAATGGAACAGCATTCTCACCGCTCCAGTGCCCTAAGCCTATAATAGCTTTTGACTGGTACTTGTCGTAAACAGCAGATAGAGGATCGATTTTATGAGTCATAGCTTCTACAGCACTCTCACCCACCGATAAGTAATAGGGGCCGAAGCCATTTTCTTCGGGTGTTATCATGGTTCCAGAACATAATCTCCATTGCCCGGCATCTGAGTTTAGTGCATATTCACCTTTTACAGGTTTAAATGTTTTGTCTAATGTAATTCTGGATACAGAGTAATTATCTTCATGATTAACCATCATATAGAATCCGTTTCCATCGGGTTTTTTTACAATACCAGATCCATCAGCGGAGCCACCGAAAATGAAGCCAGGAGATTCACTTAACACATCTTCGCTACTAATCAAAGAATAAAGTTCAAGACTTGTAAAGCCATTCATAGCCTTTAATAGCACCGGAGTTGCTGAATGACTTTTAAGTACAACAGAAGTTCCCTCGATATTCTTCTTGTCGTCCTTGCATCCGGTAAAGATTGTAGCAGAAATTGATGTTGCTGCCAAAACATAAGCAAATGTGCTTTTCGTAAGTGATAATTTCATGTTAGTTTTACTTTTCACGAAAGTATCTATCCAGTTCAATTCCGGGGTTAAACCTGTTTTAAGTTTCTGTTACGATTTCGGGCGGGGTTAATTGATGGATTAAATTTGCCTGAGGATTGCCTGTTTTTATTCAGGCTGGTTAACATCGAATTAACATGGATATTACTTTTCTTTAATTGCCAGGTAACTTGCAGCTAACATTGTGCTAATACTTTTGCAACGAATCAAAAATTGTAAAAGTGAAACACAATCTCATTATCAGAATTTTAGCTCTAGTTGTATGTATTACCGGAGTATTAATCTCAGATACTTTCGCGCAAGGTAGCGGTAAAATCACCGGAAAACTTAACGACAAAAAAACCGGAGAAACACTTATAGGAGTTTCCGTGAAAACTTCGGGGACCACAAAAGGCGCCTCAAGTGACGTAGAGGGGCGATATACCTTAGGCGGCCTTGCAGCAGGAAATTATACCTTGGAATTTTCTTATGTTGGTTATCCTACCAAAAAGATTTCTGATATCATAGTTTCGGCAGGCAAGGTTACAAATCTGGATGTGATCATGGAAGAATCCGGACAGGAATTGCAGCAGGTGGTTATTACGGCTACGGCTAAAACAGAAAATATCAATGCTTTATATGTTAGTCAAAAAGCCAGTGTACGAGTATCAGACGGAATATCTGCCGAAGCGATTAAACGCTCACCTGATAGAAATACAGGCGAAGTTTTAAAGCGTGTTAGCGGCACAAGTATTCAGGACAATAAGTTTGTAGTGGTTAGAGGATTAAGTGACAGATACAATACCACCATGATGAATAATGCTCCATTGCCAAGTTCTGAACCCGACAGAAAGGCTTTTTCATTCGATATAGTACCTTCCGGTTTGATTGATCAAATTGTAATTAACAAAACAGCAGCCGCAGATTTGCCCGGGGATTTCGCCGGAGGCGCTATCCAGCTAAAGACTAAAGATTTTCCTGATCAAAGGGTATTGGATTTTACCTATTCGGCAGGTTACAATTCGGCGTCAACATTCAATGAGTTTAAATCAGGAGAATCTGGCAAATATGATTTTTTATCTTTCGATGATGGTTCCAGAGACTTGCCATCATCCTTTCCATCAACCAGGAAAAAATTCATCAATACTACTTACGATCAAAAAGTTCAATTAACCAGGCGCTTAAGCAATTCATGGGGCGTTAACTCCGGACAGGCGTCACCAGCGCAAAGCTTTCAGGTGAATTACGGCAATTCTTACCATTTGCCGAGCTCTAATAAAATAGGGGTTCAGTTATCGTTATCTTACAGGAATTCAAATAATATCATTCAACAAAGCCGTGCTGATTATGATGCTCTCGGCAGTGGAGAAAAAGACTATACATTTAATTATAACGATGATATTTACAATAAAACCGCTTCTCTTGGCGGCCTTGCTAATCTCTCTTATAGCTTTAAAAAATCAAAGATTTCATTAAAAAATTTTTATAACAGGTCGTTTGAGAACTCTTATACCAGTCGTACTGGCGGATCTTTCGAAGAGCCTAACTTTGATCAACGTAACAGTCAGATCCAGGTAACCCAGCAGCAGGTTTATAATTCAACGCTGGAAGGCCAGCATTCGTTGGGAAAACGAGATAACAGGTTGGAGTGGAACTTGTATTTTAATTCAAGTACCAGAGATAATCCCGATTTAAGAAGAATCTATTATACGCGTTCTGCGAACACTGATGAGCCTTTTCTAGCATCAGTCCCAATCGGATCAGGAAGTCCTAAAAATGCAGGCCGTTTTTACCAGTCACTGAACGATTATTCATACGGGGGAGCTCTTAATTACACTGTTCCTTTTAAGTGGAATGAGAAAGCTCAATCGCTAAAAGCAGGATTGTTAAATCAAATCAAATCCCGTTCCTACGATTTCAGGCAGTTTGGATATAAAGTTACAAACTCTGATAATTTCAATCAGGCGTATCTTTCCTTGCCTCAGGATCAAATATTTGCAGATGAAAATATCGGCGCCTCCGGATTTGTGATCGACGAGATAACCGACCCAAGAGGTATTTATGATGCGAGCGGCCTTTTAAATTCAGCTTATTTGATGATGACCAACGAAGTAGCTAATAAAGTTAAGCTAAACTGGGGGGTACGAGCTGAATCATATATTGAAAAATTAAAGTCTAAAGACGTGACATCGAAAGAGGTTAATAATACCTACTTTGACATCCTTCCTTCTGCCAATTTAATCTATAGTTATAACGCAAAAACAAACTTTCGACTAAGTTATTCAAATACCCTGGCAAGGGCCGAATTCAGAGAACTTGCCGAAGTGCCTTTCTTTGATTTTGAAACTAATAATATTCTTAAAGGAAATAAAGACCTTAAGCGTTCAAGAATCAATAATTATGATTTACGCTGGGAGTATTATCCGTCTGGTGGTCAAATTATATCGGCCTCTGTTTTTTATAAAGACTTTACAGACGCTATTGAGCAGGTTTTTGAATTAGGGTCTGTTGCGGCAAGTAAAGCCATTTCATATCAAAATGCAAAAAAGGCAAGTCTTTATGGAATCGAATTGGAAGGAAGACAAAAATTGGGTTTTCTTGGAAATCAATCTTTCTGGGATAATCTTACCGCATATGTAAATCTATCCTTAATTAAATCTGATGTTCACCTGGATAGGGTTCAATACCCTAATAATAACGATAGCAGACCGTTGCAGGGACAGTCGCCATATCTGATAAATGGAGGTATTTTATATAGTAGCAGAAATTGGTCTCTAAATGCGCTATATAATCGAATCGGACAAAGAATAAATGTTGTAGGCTTTGGCAAATATAATGTTAACGGCAGTTTCGAATATGAATACCCTGATATCATCGAAAACCCCAGAGATGTGATTGATTTTCAAATAAGCCGGAGATTGTTGGGAAGTAGAGCTGAGATAAAATTAAACTTCAATGATATATTGAATCAAAAAGGGGTGCTTTATCAGGATGTTAATCAAGATAGAAAGTATTCTGAAGTAGATCAAACGATCAGAACCCGTAATAATGGATCAAATATTAATTTATCATTCAATTATAAATTCTAGTGACGATTTGTTAATACAGACTTAAACATAAGGTAAAGCCAGAAGTATAATTTCGCATCAAATTAAATAAAAGACATTCATGAAAAGTTTAAAATTTTTACTAATTGGTTTAATTGCGGCAGTTTCGGTAGTATCATCATGTAAGAAAGATAATAATGATGATGAAATTGAAGTATTTGCTCCTGAGACCTTGTCAGGTCAGATCACCTCTGACAAAACATTAACTTCAGATCGCGTTTGGATACTAAACGGTTATGTAAGGGTTATGAGTGGTGCTACACTTACCATTGAGGCAGGTACAATCATCAGGGGCGATAAAGTATCCAATGCCGCACTTATTGTTGAGCGTGGGGGTAAAATCATGGCTTCAGGAACAGCAAATTCACCTATCGTTTTTACATCTAATCAGCCCGCCGGACAAAGAAGCATTGGAGATTGGGCAGGATTAATTATTTGCGGGAAAGCTCCGATTAACCAAACCGGAGGCGAGGCGCAATACGAAAGTGGCGTATTAGGTACAGACGTGGCGAAATATGGAGGTACGATAGCCACTGATAATTCAGGTGTATTAAAATATGTTCGTATCGAATATGCAGGTATCGCCTTGGCTCAGGATAAAGAGATTAATAGTTTAACTCTTGCTGCAGTGGGTTCAGGTACAACTATAGAAAATGTCCAGGCTTCTTTTGGAGGCGATGATGCTTTCGAATTCTTTGGTGGTACGGTGAACTGCAAAAATCTGATTGCTTACAGATGTACTGATGACGATTTTGATTTCGAATACGGATATGTTGGACGCATTCAATACGCCATATCCATGAAAGATCCGAACATTTATGATGCTTCAGCCAGCGGTGCTTCAAATGGTGTAGAAAGCGATAATGGAAGTACAGTAAACGATGTTCCGGCTAACAAACCAATGTTATCAAATTTTACATTTATTGGTCCTGGTGCAAATGCAAATGCTAAGCATAATGCCGGAGTTATTTTCCGTAAAGGAAGTCGTTTCGTTCTTCGTAATTCAATAATCATCGATCATTTAAAATCAGCATTCGAATTAGCAACTGTTGAGGCAGGAGACCGTTTATTCGCCGGTGAATCCGAGTTTAAAAACAACCTGGTATTTGCAAATCAGGCAATATATAAAGTAAGCTCAGCAGGCACGAATTTTCCTGATGCTGGGGCTTTAACCACATTTGCCAATACACAATCAAATACCACTTTGGCTAATGCAGCTGCGGCAGGTATAACCAGTATTAGCTTAACTGCACCAAATCTGACGCTAACTGCTGGTTCAGTTGCTAAAACAGGAGCTAACTTTACAGGCTTAACAGGTTTTGATGTAGTTACTTATCGTGGTGCTATGGATACTAATAACTGGGTATCAGGTTGGGCTAATTTTAGTCCGAACACAACAGAATATTAATATTGCAAAAGTTCTTATTTAACCCTGCCTTGGAAAAGGCGGGGTTTTCTGTTTTTAGACATGTTGCGTATAATTAAATCACGGCTCATAAGCATAAACCACCTTATACTCAGCCTTCATAAGTTTAGACGATAACTGCCCAACTTTTAAGTCGCGTTCCTGAGGTGTTGCCTCACACACTGAATACCTTTTGCCTTTATAAATTATAGGTTTCCCGGTAGGCTTTGTAAACTGCACGGCCATGGTAATATGGGTAGGGTACAGCAATGCAATCATCGGCAAATTGTAGATCTCTTTTACCAGACAGAAGAATAAAGCTGCCCTGTCGTCGCAATCGCTGTAAGATGAAAATAAAGTCTGCTCGGGTGTTAAGCGTTTTTCTTTGCCAAAATTTTGTTCATCGTCTTCATATGAAAAGGCGTTGCGGGTAAAGCGCATTAAATAGTCCACACCTTTTCTCTGACTCATTTTTGAAATGTTTTTTTTAAGATTTGGAATCAGCGAACTATAGGTCTGTTTGCTTAGCGGGATATTAAAATACGAAGCAAAGTCCACGACCGGATAATTGCGGAAAATCCCCTGGATTTCGGAATTCATTAATACATCGAAATGATAAACGCGTTGCTTGTAATTGAACTCAATATTTTTAACCGAATAGTCTTCAGATTTAAATTCCGGCATCTGGGTTACTTTATACGAAAATGGTTTTTTACCCTCCGGGATAGTAATGTCAACTGGATAGATCTTATTCTTTTTTAAATCAATATTTTCATAATCGTGAATGTTCAAGCAAACGTACTGTTTCCCATTGCTCATATAAAAGGGGATGTCAGAAATATCATCGTCGCTCAAAACATAAAATAGAATTTTATCTTTTTCCAGGGCAAGTCTTGCGTCGTAGCCTGTTTTCGCCAGAAAAAACCACTTGTATAAAGTATACCGGTAATAGTTCGTTGCTTTGGGGGCTATTTGTTGGGCCGTTTTACGAATTAGCTGGTAATATAGCCAGTCGTTTAAGTGGTATTTTTCTTTATGAGAAATCAGGGCATCTACTATTGGCTGGTATTTAGATTTGTTTATGGATGTGTAAAATGCAGTTAGCACTTTTTCGTTTAAGGTGTCTGAAAATTTAACATTAACAGACTCATCCAGTTCAAAATTGAAGGTATTGCCGTAAAATTCAAAACTATAATTCTGTGCTATGCTGAGATTATACCAAAGCATTAACACCAATGTGAATATAGCTTTACCCCCTGAAGCATGTTTTAGGGCTCTCATTGTAAGGATTTATTAATATTAAACTTACATAATCTTAATGTATTTAACGTGTCTTTTTTGAAAGAGTTTCGTGATTATCTGCATTCGTTCAGAAAGCTCATATTTTAAAAAATAAATTTTGAGAAGAAAAATATTAATCGTAATATTGCAATGTAATGGGGCTGACGAAATCTGAAATATTCACCGACGAGCAAAATAAATTGGCTCAGTTATTAAAGGCTTTAGCACATCCTGCCCGGATCGCGATTATTCAGCAGATCATTAAAACCAATGCCTGTATATGCGGAGATCTTGTGGAGGAATTAGGTTTGGCCCAGGCAACCATATCACAACATTTAAAAGAACTCAAAAATGCGGGCTTAATTCAGGGAACGATAGAGGGTGTGAGCGTATGTTATTGCATCAATCCGGAGAACTGGAAAATGCTTGAAACCATATTGGGAGATTTCATCTCCTCCTATCAAGGTTCAAAAAACTGTTGTTAAAATTTTTTGCATTAAATAATCGCAATATTGCAATAATACAAATAAATAAAATTATGAAAACAGACGAAGAAGTAAAAGAATTGGTAAGGCAAAAGTACAGTGAAATTGCTTTACAGGATAAATCAACGAACGAAACTTCATGCTGTGGCTCTGGCTGCTGCAGCGACGAAGTTTACAACATTATGAATGATGATTACAGCAATCTGAAAGGGTATAATCCCGACGCCGATTTAGGCCTGGGATGCGGATTGCCAACTCAATTTGCTCAAATAAAAAAAGGAGATGTGGTAGTTGATCTTGGATCGGGTGCAGGAAATGACTGTTTTGTAGCGAGAGCTGAAACCGGTGAGGCCGGAAAAGTAATCGGTATCGACTTTACTGAGGCAATGATTACTAAGGCCAGGGAAAATGCCGAAAGGCTCGGATTTCACAATGTGGAATTTCGCCAGGGAGATATCGAAAAAATGCCTGTTTCTGCTAATACTGCGGACGTGATTGTAAGTAACTGCGTACTGAACCTGGTGCCGAATAAAGATAATGTATTTAAAGAGATCTTCAGGGTGTTAAAACCAAGGGGACATTTCAGTATTTCGGATATTGTTTTAGTAGGGAGCCTGCCTTCTCAACTCCGGAATGCTGCAGAGATGTATGCCGGATGTATTTCGGGCGCTATCCAAAAAGAAAATTATTTAGATCTAATAAAGAATAACGGCTTTGAAAATATTAAACTTCAGAAAGAAAAGGCCATTATAATCCCCGATGATATTCTTGCCAGATACTTGGATTCGCAGGAACTGGCTGCGTTTAAAGCAGGCGACACAGGGATATTCAGCATTAGTGTATTTGCGCAGAAACCGTCGGAGGAAGCTTGCTGCAAGCCTGGATGTTGTTCGTAGATATTTGATTAATTGGATTTCATGCCTGATTTATTCCCTATCCTTACTAATATTGTAACATAAAGGCATTGAGACTTGAATTCAGGTTTCGATGCTTTTTAAAACTCAGATAAGTCGAAAAAAAGTAAATGTCAGTTACTAATTGTGCTCCTGCAGCCGAAAGAAAAAAACTAGGGTTCCTTGATCGATATCTAACCTTATGGATATTTACCGCAATGGCGCTCGGTGTTGCAATCGGCTATTTTTTTCCCTCCTCTTCCATATTTATCAATTCGTTCTCGAGCGGAACCACGAATGTTCCTCTTGCCTTAGGATTGATATTAATGATGTATCCTCCATTGGCGAAAGTGAAATATGAGAACTTGAGAGAAGTATTCAAAAATACAAAAGTATTGAGTGCCTCATTGATACTGAACTGGATAATCGGACCAATTTTGATGTTTATTCTAGCGGTTACTTTTTTGCATGATAAGCCTGAGTATATGGTGGGTTTAATTCTTATCGGACTCGCCCGATGCATTGCTATGGTTATTGTTTGGAACGAACTTGCAGAAGGAAGTCGTGAATACGCCGCCGGATTGGTCGCATTAAATAGTATTTTCCAGGTGTTGTTATACAGTGTGTATGCCTATATTTTTATCACGCTTCTGTTGCCAATCTTCGGAATGGAGGGGGCAGTGGTAAATATTACTATACAAGAAATTGCGAAGTCGGTAGGCATTTACCTCGGAATACCTTTTGCTGCCGGCCTCATCAGCCGCTATAGCATAATCCGCCTGAAAGGGGAGAAATGGTTTACAAGGAAATTCATTCCTTTTATCTCTCCTGTCACTCTAATTGCCTTGCTTTTCACCATTGTAGTGATGTTTAGTTTGAAAGGGGAGCTGATCGTTCAGATACCAATGGATGTGGTCCGAATTGCTATTCCTTTAGTAATCTACTTTGCAATTATGTTTTTGGTGAGTTTCTTTTTTGGAAAGGCATTGGGTGCTGATTATTCGCAAAATGCATCTATTGCCTTCACTGCCGCGGGGAATAATTTTGAACTCGCAATCGCGGTAGCTATTGGTGTGTTCGGCATAAATTCGGGTCAGGCTTTCGCCGGAGTTATTGGTCCGCTGGTAGAAGTTCCGGCATTAATCGCATTGGTAAACGTGGCTTTTTGGCTGCGAAATAAATATTATAAGAAGGAAATCCGTTAATAAAATAACATATAAATATGAACCCCTGCGCGACCTCATATCTCATATCTCATATCTCAAACGGCGGAGCCCTCTTGAGTACAAAAAAACAACATCCATAAACGAAAAATCTTTTCTGATGAAGATCGCTTTATTTTCAGACATTCACGCAAATCTTCCGGCACTGGAAGCTTTTTTTAAAGATATTGACATTAAAAAACCCGATGCCATTTATTGCCTTGGCGACCTGGTGGGATATAATATCTGGCCAAATGAAGTAATCAACGAAATTCGTAAACGAGGCATCCCAACTATTACCGGCAACTACGATTTTGGAATCGGCCGCAAAAGCGATGAATGCGGATGTGCCTATAAGACGGATCATGAAAAAGAAATGGGCAAAATTTCCATCTCTTTCACAAATGAACTGATAAGAGATGAAGAAAGAGCCTATTTGAGAACTCTTCCATCGCATATCCGGCTTGATTTTCAATTAAATGAAGATAAACTGAGTCTCTTACTGGTACATGGCAGTCCGCGAAAGGTAAATGAATACTTGTTTGAAGACCGGGAGGAAAAAAGTATGATGCGTATTATGGAACAGGCAGATGCAGATATTATGTGCTTCGGCCATACTCATAAGCCTTATCATCGAATATTATCATCAGAAATCGGGAAAACTCAACGTTTCCGCCACGCGATAAATATCGGTTCGGTAGGGAAGCCGAAAGACGGTGATCCTCGTGGTGGCTATGTAATCCTTACAATTAAAGATAATAGTTCGTTCTTCGATAAAGACAGCATTAAGGTTGAATTTATTCGTTTTGAATACGATGTAGAAAGGGCGGCAAAGGCGGTGGAAGATAGTCGCCTGCCAAATGAATATGCGGATATGTTACGTAAGGCATAATATGAGGATCGCAGTTTTTTCTGATGTTCACGCAAATCTTCCCGCTTTCGAAGCATTTCTTAAGGATCTGGATAGTAGAAAGCCTGATGCTGTTTATTGCTTAGGTGACTTGGTGGGCTATAATGTTTGGCCGAATGAAATTATCGCAGAAATTCGGAAACGAGGAATTGCAACCATTGCAGGCAATCATGATTTAAAGGTTAAAATGCCCACATTCGATTCTTCTGGTAAAAACTACGCTTACCATCTTATTGATGATGAGGCCAGATCATATTTGAAAACTCTTCCTGCCCATATGGGCCTGGAATATCACCTGAATGAAAAACCCTTGAACATTCTTTTTGTGCATGGCAGTCCCCGAAGCGTGGATGAATACATGCTTGAAGATCTTCAGGAAGGCCACGTGCTTGATCTGCTACGGCAGGCAAATGCCGATATTCTTTTTTGCGGCCATTCTCATAAGCCGTATCAGCGGGTAATTAAAGAGGCTGAACGTGTTAAACGCATCATAAATACAGGTTCTGTTGGTAAGCCAAAGGACGGTGATCCAAGAGGGTGTTATGTGTTACTGACGCTGAATGATACGCTTGAAAATGTTGATATGCAGGTTGATCTTATCCGGTTCGAATATGATGTGGAAAAGGCAGCAAAGGCAGTTGAGAATAGTCCGCTTCCTGATGAATTTGCGGATCAACTGAGAAAGGCATATTAAGGAAAACGCAGACAGCGTTTCGAACGCTGTCTGCGTTAACCCCCCCCCATTGGCACTAATTGCCAAACTAAACCCGGGTGTCGTGGAAAACCCGGAATGAGCCACTCCCTTCGGTGGCGAAATGAGGATTTGCAACAGAACACGGGGCTGCATGCGCCAAAAAGAAGAATGCTGATTTTCTCATTATCCCAACAATTTCTGTTCTGATCTTTTTAACCGAACAAATCTATCCCTTTACCGACTACTCCGTCTTGTCTGCCTAATATCTATTGTTTACCTATTTAAACTCCTATACATTTGAACAAGAATATAATTTGTTTTAAAAGAAGGTTTCAGCGCGTAACAAATGTTTTTTGATGCGTCTGATAAAATAACGAGCCTTAAAAGATTTTATTAAGTTTGAATTAAATAGCACCATGGACGGAATAAATAAGAGAAAGAAGTTAGGTACGGGGAAAAAATGGGTAGGGATAGCTTTGCTGATTTTCGGAGCGATAATGCTTTTAAAAAGTCTGGGTGTTATTATTCCAAACTGGGTGATAAGCTGGCCCATGTTTTTAATTGCAGTTGGTGTTTTTACTGGACGTCGCCACCAGTTTCGCAATCCAAGTTCGTTGATTTTAATCACAATCGGAGTGATCTTCCTGTCTGAAAGAATATTTTCAAAGTTGGATTTGCATGATTTTGTATGGCCGATTGCAATCATCGGAATCGGACTGTACTTGATAATAGGGAAAAAGAAGATTACAAACTGGGGTCCTGAAGGCGAACGTGTACCCTCGGACCTAACCTGGGATAAGCGGGTTACCGAAGATAACGAGCCGATACCTCCCGTTCAGGGCACGGTTGATGATTATCTTGACATCGTCTCAATTTTTGGTGGCGTTAAGAAAAATATAGTTTCTAAAAACTTTCAGGGTGGTGAAGTAGTAGCAATAATGGGTGGTGCCGAAATTATTCTGACACAGGCAGATATTGTTTCTCCAAGGGTAGAGCTGGAAATTACTCAAGTATTTGGTGGCACAAAAATAATTGTTCCTCCGCATTGGAAAGTGTCGTCTGATTTAGTTGCAATTTTTGGAGGGATAGAAGATAAACGTCCGGTGCTTATGAATCAGGCTATATCTGAAGAAAAGCATCTGGTAATAAAGGGAACTTCCATTTTTGGAGGAATTGATATTCGAAGCTTTTAATATCTGAATGTGGCAACTCCGCTATTATCATCAAAGCGTGTTTTAAGCTTCCTTTTTGGAGCCTGGCTTATATGGATGGGCTTGCATGCCGCTACGCTGTATTGGCTAGGTTTTGATGTTCAAACTTCCATAATTGACGCTGTGGTGAATAATGTCACCATTCTTCTTTCGGGACTAATCGTCAGCAATACCTTGAGATATTATCAGCCAGGTAAGGGAAGGTACTTTTATATTACTGCCTGGTGCGCTTTGCTTGCTGCGCTGGCAGTGTTCATTACCAGGTTTCTGTTGTTAAGGATAGTCTATAATGATGACCTGATCGTTGATGATATTTATGTAGCTGTAATTGATAAATCTTTAATCATAAGGTTTTGCGTTGCTTTTCTTGTTACCAGCGGAATGGCTTTAACCAGCATGCTGTGGTATACACAGCAAGAGCAGAAAGAAAGCGAGCGGCGAAAATCTGATGCCGAACGTCTGGCGCGTGATGCTGAATTGTATAATTTACGTCAGCAATTACAACCACATTTTCTTTTTAACAGCTTGAACTCAATAAGTGCGCTAATTGGCAAGAGGCCGGATGAAGCCCGCACCATGATTTATCAGCTATCGGATTTTCTTAGGGGTACCTTGCGCAAAGAAGAGAATGAATTTGTAACACTGGCGGAGGAGCTTCAGCATTTGCAATTGTATTTAGATATTGAAAAAGTAAGATTTGGGCATCGGCTTAAAACAGAAATTCGTCAGCAGGAGGGATGCAGCAGCTTGGTATTGCCTGCAATGCTGCTGCAACCACTCGTAGAAAATGCAATAAAATTTGGTTTATATGATACCATAGGTGAAGTTGCCATAACGATCGATGCAAAATGTGTGCAAAATTATTTAGTGATGACCATTCAAAATCCCTACGATAAAGATACCGTGAGGCCGAATAGCGGAACCGGTTTTGGGTTGGATAGCATTAAAAGAAGGCTCTATTTGTTATTCGCAAGAACTGATTTGCTTGAAACCTATGGCGAAAACAATATTTTTATCACAAGCGTTAAGATTCCGCAAGTATGACAAAGGCTATCCTTATAGATGACGAACCTTTAGCCAGAGAAGTGGTTAAAGAATATTTGGAAGAGTATCCCGAAGTTCAGGTTATAGCCGAGTGTGGTGATGGATTTGAAGGTGTTAAAGCCATTGCTCAGTATAAACCCGATTTGATCTTCCTGGATATTCAGATGCCGAAAATTACGGGCTTTGAGATGCTTGAACTAATTGACCAGCGCCCGGGTGTGATTTTTACTTCAGCATTTGATGAATACGCCATTAAGGCCTTCGAAACTCATGCGATAGATTATTTGCTGAAGCCTTTTTCTAAAGATCGTTTTAAAAAAGCGGTTGAAAGGTGGTTGGAAAGAAAAAACCTGTCGGATGCCAGGCAGCAGATGCAGGCTCTGCTGGAAACTACGCCGGTTTCTCCTGCTCATAGTGAGCGCATCGTGGTGAAATCAGGAAGTTCAATTAAAATCATACCCATCGCCGACGTAGTTTATCTTGAAGCTTATGATGATTACGTGAAACTTCATACTTCAGAAGGCGTATTCCTGAAAAATAAAACCATGCATTTTTTCGAAAATAGCCTGGATGATAAACAGTTTATACGGGTGCACCGTTCTTTTATTGTGAAGGTTTCGGAAATAACCAAGCTGGTGCCGTATGAAAAAGATTCTTACCGGCTGGTAATTAAATCCGGCGAAAGCCTGCCCGTGAGTAAAACAGGACATGTGAAGTTGAAGGCGCTGTTGCAGTTGTAGGAAGTTTTTTGGATTTGTAAAAGGAATATCGATTCTTAAAATCCAACAAACCTCTTAATTTGCTGTTTCGTGAATTTCAATGTATCTTCTTTAAATAACTGGTTGTTCTCGTCAAACTCTTTATGAATATGCGGAATATGCAGTTTTAGCGACATCACATCCAGGTTCATATAATGACAAATACCTGTCATATGATCCACTCCTCTAACATTTCCATATTTTCCGGTCGAGATACCCACTAATGCAGCCTTTTTGCCGCTAAAGCTTGATGGAAATTCGCAGGCATCAATAAATACCTTTAAAATTCCGGGAAAACTGCCATTGTACTCAGGGATTACAAAAATGAATTTCTGAGTTGAAGAAATTAAATGTTGAATTGGTTGCCAGCTTTCTATCTTCTGGTTTTCATACATTGCAGGGTGAATAATTTTCTCAGGAAGATTTGCAAGTGATAAAATTTCAGCGTCAACATTCAAGCTCCTGAGCATATTTTGGTAATGCTCAGCTACTCTTAATGTATAACTTTCAGGTCTATTTGTACTCGCAATAATGGTGGTCATTTGTGGATAATATGTTTAAAACCAAAAGGCGCTGCTCTGATTAAATTGTATAAAGTTTGTATCTTAGGCGATTGTTAAATGGCTTTCAGAAGGGCAAAAGTACTATTTTAATTTACTATTAATCTTTCTGTAAGCACAAATTACCCTTGAAACCAGGATAAAGAATGAGTAAGATTATTGCGTTAGCTAATCAAAAGGGGGGAGTTGGGAAAACTACTTCATCTATTAATCTGGCAGCTAGCTTAGCTGTTTTAGAATATCGCACCTTGCTTGTGGATGCAGATCCCCAGGCAAATTCAACATCGGGCATTGGCTTTGATCCCCGCACCATTAAGGCAAGTATCTACGAGTGCATCATTAACGATGTAGAACCCCGTGATGCTATCCAAAAAACAGAAACTCCGAACCTCGATTTGCTTCCGGCACACATTGATTTGGTGGGTGCAGAAATCGAGATGATAAATCTGGCAGAGCGTGAATACAAAATGAAGCTGGTATTGGACAAGGTAAAGGATGACTACGATTTCATTATCATCGATTGTTCTCCTTCACTGGGCTTGATTACAATTAATGCGCTTACTGCAGCTAATTCCGTGATTATACCGGTTCAGTGCGAGTATTTCGCATTGGAAGGTTTAGGGAAATTGTTAAATACGATCAAAATTGTTCAGAATCGTTTAAATCCGGATCTGGAAATTGAGGGTATCCTGCTTACGATGTATGATGTTCGCTTAAGGCTTTCAAATCAGGTGGTTGAAGAAGTTAAAACTCATTTTCAGGAGCTGGTTTTCGAGACAATTATTCAGCGTAACACCCGTTTAAGTGAAGCGCCAAGCTATGGTGTATCTGTTATTATGCACGATGCTAACTGTAAAGGTTCTATCAATTACCTGAACCTGGCACGCGAGATTATTCGCAAAAATGGCATGGTTGGCGAGGAAGAAACAAAACAAGCAACGGTTATTTCATGACGTATCAAAAGAAAACAGGATTAGGAAGGGGATTAAGTGCGCTATTAGATGATTCAGAATCGGTACAGTCGTCGAAATCTCTTGGGGGCAATGGAAGTTCTGGTGAATACCAGGCGTCATCTTCGGGACTTATATCTCATGTTAAAATAAGTGAAGTTGAAGTTAACCCTTATCAGCCGCGTACAGAGTTTGATAAGGAGGCTTTACAGGAACTTTCAGATTCAATCAAACTTCAGGGTTTAATACAACCGATTACCGTAAGGAAGGCTGGAAACAATGCTTACCAGTTAATTTCAGGAGAACGACGTTTAAGAGCATCAAAGCTTGCCGGATTAACAGAAATTCCGGCATATGTTCGCACCGCTAACGACCAGCAGATGTTGGAAATGGCTTTAATCGAGAACATACAGCGAGAGAATCTTAATTCAATAGAAGTTGCCTTAAGCTTTCAGCGCATGCTGGACGAATGTAATTTGAAGCAAGAAGAGCTTGGAGAACGGGTGAGTAAAAATCGGTCTACAGTTACCAATTACTTGCGTTTATTAAGATTGCCGCCTGCTATTCAAGCTTCGATCCGTGATAGTCAGATTTCAATGGGGCATGCCAAGGCTATTTTGGGTCTTGAAGAGATTGACAAGCAATTGTACGTTCATAAAGAGATTTTAACTAAGGGCTTATCGGTTCGCAAAGCTGAAGAGCTGGTACGCGATATTCAAAATTCAGGAGTTAAAAAAAACGAAACTAAACCTCAACCAGTTTCTTTTGAGTATAGGAAAATTCAGGATGATCTGACCTCTAAGTTTGCTACCAAAGTTTCTTTGAAAGTTCAGGGAAATGGAAGAGGAGCTATAGAAATTCCGTTTGTCTCTGAAGATGATTTAAGTCGTATACTTGAACTATTAGACTGGTAATGTATCGTTTAGGAGTATTTCTGTTTGTGATGATTTGCTGTTTTTCGCTGCAGGGCTTTTCGCAGACCGATTCTACTGTTCTCGTTGCTGATTCTACGCTTCGTAATCCCGACGCAAAACGAAATCCGGTTTTTAATGCTCCATCAGATACAATAAATAATTTAAAGTCTGCCACACCAGTAAAACCTGAGGTTGTAAAAGATTCGGCGAGGCTGGCGTTGGAGAGATTACCCAAAGTAGCAATAAGACGCTCTGCGATTTTACCGGGCTGGGGCCAGGTAACCAATGGTCGCTGGTGGAAAGTCCCGATCATATACGGAGGCTTTATTGGCTTGGGTTTGGCAGTAGATTTCAACCAACGGTATTATAAAAAGTTTCTGAGTGAATTGCAGTTTAGAGATGAGTTTCCGGACCAAAAGCGGGATCCTGATCTTATCAAATTGCTTGATCAACAAGCACTTATTCAGTATAAAGACTATTATCGGCGTAACCGGGATTTGAGTGTTTTAGCAGCTGTGGGATTATACGCCATAAATATAATTGATGCATATGTTGATGCCAAGTTTTTTCGTTTTGACATCAGCGACGAATTAGGTTTTAAAATACAGCCTTCAATAATTCCCTCTGTATCTCACGCATATATTCCGCCGGTTCCGGCAATAAAAATTCAATTAATATTATGAAGATAGCCCTTTTAGGTTATGGTAAAATGGGCCGCATAATAGAGCAATTCGCTTTAGACCGCGGTCATGAAATAGTTCTGAAGATTGATGAGAACAATATCGATCAGAAAACAACAGAAAACTTACAGAAAGCAGATGTAGCTATTGATTTTAGTACTCCGGCTTCTGTTATTTCAAATATTGAAAAATGTTTCGAAGCAGGCTTACCTCTGGTTGTTGGAACCACCGGCTGGTATGATAAAATTGAAACGATTAAGGCGGAATGTGAAGCAAGTAACAATGCGTTGCTGTATGCGTCTAACTTCAGTGTAGGCGTAAATGTATTTTTCTTTGTGAATGAAGTGTTGGCAAAGATTATGAATCGCTACCCTCAGTATGATGTGCTTGTCGAAGAAATTCACCATACGCAAAAGCTTGATTCGCCAAGCGGAACTGCTATCACAATTGCCGAAGGTATTTTAGATGGTTTAGACAGGAAGAACCAATGGGTTAATGAGCTTGTCGGCGATGGTCCGGAGCTAATTACCAAGCCAGAGCAATTGCTCATTGAGTCTCATAGAATTGAGGATGTGCCTGGAACGCACACCGTAGTGTACAGTTCTGAAGTAGACGATATTGAGTTTAAACACAAGGCTCATGGCAGGGCAGGATTTGCTTTAGGGGCTGTATTGGCAGCCGAATGGTTACAGGGTAAAAAAGGTTTTTATTCGGTAAAAGATATGTTTGATTTTAATATTTAAATAGTTTAATGGAAAACCTTGGATTGTATATAATTATTGTTCTGCTTCTTGTTGCCTACCATGTCGGTTTATGGAAGTTGTTTGTAAAAGCGGGCAGACAAGGCTGGGAAGCACTTATTCCCATTTACAGCTTCTATATAATGCTGAAATTAACCGGCCGGCCAATGTGGTGGATGGTATTATATTTTATCCCGGTTATTAATGTTATTGTATGGATTGGCATATTAATAGACTTTGCGAAGAGTTTCGGCAAATTTAGTTTCGGCGAGCATGTTGCAAGTATCGTGCTTCCTTTTTTCGCGTTTCCGGTATGGGGTTTTGATAAAAATACGCAGTACCTCGGCCAGTCTGCCACACAGGAATTTAAAAAGAAACATCCTTATAAAAAATCAGCAGCACGAGAATGGGCAGATGCAATACTTTTTGCTGTTGTTGCAGCAACTCTTATCAGAAGCTTTTTGCTGGAAGCGTATACCATCCCGACAGGTTCAATGGAAAAATCCTTACTGATCGGCGATTTTCTATTTGTTAGTAAGGTAGATTACGGGCCGCGTATTCCGATGACCCCCATAGCGTTTCCATTTGCTCATCATACGATGCCCCTCACAGGTACAAAAGCTTACTGGGATGGTCTGAGTCTTAAATACCGGAGATTGCCTGGGTTTACCCATATAAAACGCGGTGATGTTGTAGTGTTTAACTATCCTATGGATGCAGATGAACCGTATAACAGGCCTGTGGATAAGCGGGAAAACTATATCAAACGTTGCGTAGCCATTGCAGGTGATACTTTAAGTGTTGTAAATACTCAGGTATACGTAAATGGTAAGGCTTCGGAAACTCCTCAATTCGGACAGTCATCGTATTTTGTAATTACCGATGGTACTGATCTTAATCCGCGAACTTTGCAGGAAATGGATATTGAATATCAGCCTGAAGCTGCGAATACTTATGTCTTGTATATGACTAAAGAGGAAGCAGAAACAATTAAAAAATGGCCGATCGTTAAGTCTGTCATTCCACGAATTATGGTTAAGGGCTATAATAACCCGCAGGTTTACCCGTGGAAGGACTCTTTCAAATGGAATGAAGATAATTATGGACCGATCGTTATTCCTGCTAAAGGGATGACAGTTAAACTTGACAGCATAACAATTCCAATCTATAAGCGTGCGATCAGTGTCTATGAAGGTAATACGTTTGAGCAACGGGGCGCACAGGTGCTAATCAATGGAAAACCTGCTGATTCTTACACCTTCAAGATGGATTATTACTGGATGATGGGCGATAACCGACACAACTCTTTAGACTCCAGATTCTGGGGTTTTGTACCCGAGGATCATATTGTAGGAAAGGCTAAGTTTATCTGGATGAGCTTTGATACGAATGGTTCTTTCTTAGGCAAGATACGCTGGAACAGAATTTTCGATGCGATACATTAATTAGATTAAAAAATTAGAAGATTAAAGTCCGGAAGTATAGATCACTTTCGGACTTTTTTATTTTTCGTAACAAAGAAGTTAAGTGTATATCTAATTTGAGAAATTGCGCAGGAGTTTCTACTAGCTGTATGCTGATTAATTTGATTTACATGGAGAATTTAGAATTTTACGTAATAATTATTGCCATACTTATTGGCTATCATATTGGTTTATGGAAGTTGTTTGTAAAAACTAGCAGACAAGGCTGGGAAGCACTTATTCCCATTTACAGCTTCTATATAATGCTGAAATTAACCGGCCGGCCAATGTGGTGGATGGTATTATATTTTATCCCGGTTATTAACGTTATTGTGTGGATTGGCATATTAATAGACTTCGCGAAGAGTTTCGGAAAATTTAGTTTTGTTAACCATGTGTCGTGCATCGTGATTCCTTTTCTTGCGTTTCCGGTATGGGGATTTGATAAAAATACTCATTATCTCGGCCAGTCGGCCACGCGGGAATTTAAAGCAAAACATCCTTATAAAAAAACAGCTCCGCGTGAATGGGCGGATGCCATTCTTTTCGCCGTTGTTGCCGCAACGCTTATCAGAAGCTTTTTATTGGAAGCATATACCATCCCGACAGGTTCAATGGAAAAGTCGTTGCTCATTGGCGATTTTCTCTTTGTGAGTAAAGTAGATTACGGGCCACGGGTTCCGATGACTCCTATTGCATTTCCTTTTGCGCATCACACAATGCCGTTAACCAGCACTAAAGCTTATTGGGAGGGCGTAAATATTAAGTATCGTCGCTTGCATGGATTCAGTACAATAAAAAGGGGGGATGTTGTTGTGTTTAACTATCCCGAAGGGGATACTGTTGTTTTGGAGACACAAGAGGTCGCCAGTTATTATGGACTGGTTCGTCAAATGGGCCGGAATGCGGTACGATCAGATCCAGGTTTCACGGTTGTTGAACGCCCGGTAGATAAAAGGGAGAATTATATTAAAAGATGCCAAGCCATTGCAGGTGATACCATTTCTATTATTAATGCTCAGGTTTATATCAATGGGAAACCCAATCAAAATCCTCAGGAGAGGCAAATATCATTCTTTGTAAAAACCGATGGGTCTTCCTTAAACCTCGTAAAACTGCGAGATATGAATATTTCCTACACAGAGGAAGCAAATGGATTGTATACTTTAAATATGACATTTGGACAGGCTGAGAGTATAAAAAAATGGGCAACTGTTGAAGATGTTAAACCGAGAATTACTCCTGAAGGAGTCTATACCTCTGAAGTTTTTCCTCATAATCCACGATATAAATGGAACGAGGATAATATGGGCCCAATTTTAGTTCCTGCTAAGGATATGACTATTCAAGTCGATACTACAAATTTGCCCTTGTATAGACGGATAATTGAAGTTTATGAAGGAAATAAACTTGATGTTCACAACAATCAGGTTTTTATCAATGGAAAACCTGCTGATTCTTACACCTTCAAAATGGATTATTACTGGATGATGGGCGATAACCGGCACAACTCTTTAGACTCCAGATTCTGGGGTTTTGTACCCGAGGATCATATTGTAGGAAAGGCTAAGTTTATCTGGATGAGCTTTGATACGAATGGTTCTTTCTTAGGCAAGATACGCTGGAACAGAATTTTCGATGCGATACATTAATCGCCTGTTTTAAAGAAAAGCGAAAGCCCGGAAATTAAACTCTTCCGGGCTTTTGTTTTAACTAATCGCGATTTTCTGTAGTCCTTTATTGGCGGGACCTGTTAACACCTCTCCATTGATATCATAACGGGCGCCATGGCAGGGGCAGTCCCAGCTTTTTTCTGAGTTGTTCCAGTTGACGATACATTTTGCATGTGTACAAACGGGGTTCAGGGCATGAATTTCGCCGGAGGCGTCTTTGTAGATCGCCAGTTTTTCATTATTATATTCAACCACAGCTCCTGCAACTAAAGGAATTTCGTTTAGTGATTGAATATCCTTAGCGGATAGTCGGTCGGCAATAAAATGATAAACTACGTCGGTGTTTTCTTTTACAAATTCTGTAAAACCCGCAACAGGTTTAATCCGGCTGGGAGAAAACAAGTCGGTATACGAATTTTTTTGTCCAAGTATCAGATCTCGTACGATCATACCAGAAACGCTGCCTAAGGTAATTCCATTTCCGCCGAAGCCTGCGGCCACGTAAACATCATCATCGAAACCAGGTAGTTTACCAATGTAGGGCAATCCGTCCGCCGGAATATAATATTGAGCTGACCAGCTAAATTCTATCGAAGCACCTTTATAGTGCTCATGAACATATTTCTCCAAAGATCTAAATGACTCTTCTGGCTTACCATGGCCTGTTTTATGATCATCGCCGCCGATAATCAAATACTGCTGACCGTCTATTTCGTGAGTTCTGAAATAATGATAAGGATCTTTCATGTCATATACCAGATCTGAAGGGTAATTACCTTCAGATAATTTGACACCTAGAGAATAGCTTCTATAAGGAGCGCATCTGAAATGTAAAAGATTTATACCAAGGGGAATATGTGTTGCGTAAACAACCTTGGCGGCTTTGACAGAAACATTACTTGCTTTAGCAGTATGAATATTTCCATCCTTTGCTATGGATTGAATCATTGTATTCTGAAGAATTCGGCCACCTTTTTTTATGAACTCTTCTGCAAGCGCATAAATATATTTTAATGGGTGTATTTGAGCCTGCTGATCAAATACGATTGCGTTTTTAAAAGGAACAGGCACCGGAATTCTATCAGCATATTGCACGGATGCCCCCGCTTTTTGCGATGCTTTTAATATGACATCCAGTTCGGATGCTTCTTTATCGGTTTCGGCATATAGATAACCTTGTTTGTGGGTAAAGTCGCAATCAATCTGATACCGACTTACGAAATCAGCTACAGTGGTAATTGCGTCTTTGCAGGCATTCGCCACGGTTTTGGCAGCCTCTTCACTAAAGTCCTTTTCGATGTGGCTATAAGAATTATCAAGAAAGGTATTAAGATGTGCAGTAGTTCCACCGGTGGTACCGTAGCCAATAGTGTGGGCTTCTGCGAGAATACAGTTTTTCCCTGCTTCCTGTAAAAGCATCGCAGTGGTTAATCCGGTAATACCGCCGCCAATAATGAGCACGTCAAAGGTGGTATCGACTATATAGTCTTTGCCGGTATCACTTGGGATACGCTCGACACTTCCCTGCCAAATGCTTTCGGTACTTGCATCCCGGGGAACGCCGGTTTTTAAGTTTTCCATGGATTCCATAGGTTAATTGGTTTGTTTTATAACCTTTGAAAAGCGAAAGTAGTTTTAGGAAATTGAGGCTTGGGATTGCCAGACCTCTAAGGTTTTAAAAACCTTAGAGGTCATCGGATTTGACTGATTAAATTCCGGCTATCCCTAAAGTGGAGGCCATCTCATTTAAATCGTCCACGACTGAGCTAACTAGTGGAATCCCATTAACCTTACGATCAGCTTCGGCTTCCAGTTCGGGCTCTCCGGGAATTACAAGAGGTTGTGATTCATTTATTGGCTTTGCCGATTTGAACCGTTCAATCCAGTTATCCATGTGGTTTTTAAAGTCGTCTACGGGGCGAAAACCATCTACACGCATAGCGCCTACAAAATGTCCGATCCCTAATCCGGGGAGATTCGGCAGAGGATCGAGGAAACTCACGAATGGGGGAACCCAGGGCCCATAATTGGCGCCGGAAAGCACCGCAGACAAAATATCCACGGTAGCGCTTAGTCCAAAGCCTTTATGACTTCCGTGATCTCTGTCGCTGCCTAGTGGAAGGAGTGAGCCACCCGATTTCAATGCATGCGGGTCCGTCGTGCTTTCTCCGCTTTTACTTTGCACCCAGCCGTCGGGAACCGGTTTCCCTGAACGTTGGGCGATTTCTAACTTGCCGTTTGCCGCGGCAGAAGTTGCCATGTCAACAATAACCGGAGGATATTTTCCTGCCGGAAACCCATAGCACATGGGGTTCGTTCCCAATAAACGTTCGGTGGTGAATGTTGGCGCAACCAGCGGGCTCGCGTTGGTCATAGCAAAACCGATCATATCGTTTTTTACTGCTTCGAGTGCATGGTATCCGGCGATGCCGAAATGATTTGAGTTCCTTACTGATACCCATCCCGAGCCATATTTTTTAGCTTTCTCGATAGCCAGCTTCATGGCAAAAGGAGCAACGACCAACCCCAATCCGCTATCGCCGTCGACCGTTGCCGTGGTGGCCGTTTCATGTACAATCGTAATGTTGGGTTTTGGATTAATCCTTTTCTTCTCCCACAGGCGTATATATCCGCTTAAGCGCGCAACACCATGCGAGTCGATTCCGCGTAAATCGGAAGCTATTAACACATCCGCGGCAAGTTTTGCATCCTCTTCCGGACAACCAATTTTTATAAAAACAGATTCGGTAAATTTTCTTAAGTTTTCTTCCTGAATGATGAATGAATCCATAATTAAAATTCTAGGACAGTGAATTTAAAGTCGAGGGGTTTAAAATGATGAATCAGCTCTGCGATGAAGTTATCTCCATATTGAGCGTAAAGCAGGCCGAAATTTTCTGTACGTTCTTGTAAGCTATTGCCAGGAAAATAGGTATTCCTGAGGTTTTCAATCTGTCTTAAAGCGACTTCATGATTTCTTTTTTCCGCTTTAATGAACTTCTTCTCCAGATTAGCGAGTGCATTTTTCAGTCGCGCCTTAACGGCATCGGAACTTGCAGCCAGCGTAGGGTCGATATTTGCAGAGCGTTGCTTCAGTTTCCCGAATAACAGGTTGAATTCGTTCCACTCGCCGTTTAAGTTCAAGGTATGTTGAGAATGCCTTATAACATATTCCTTCTTAAGAATTTCAGTAGGTTTAAAGATATCCTGAACAGGGATTTTTAGATTGTGTAACTTATTACTAAATGATTGATTTGCGATAAGGGCGGAATTTCTGGGTATTAAAATGGGAAAACTCAGTCCGAATTGATCAAAGTTCCGTTTTAACTGGAGCCAATAAACAATTTCAGCGCCTCCTCCAATATAAGCCAGGTTAGGTAAGATGACTTCCTGATACAGCGGGCGCATCACTACATTTGGGCTGAACCGATCGGGATGATTGTCTATTTCGGCAATCAGCTCTTCTCTGTTGAAATGGATTTCCGTGTTCAGAACTTCCCATCGTTCATTCTCAAAAACTATCCGTTCGCGAAGATGATCTTTAAGATAGAAGAAGTTTATTTCTCTGGCATATACCTGCGTTTGGAAGCCAGCCTCCTCGAGCTTCTTAGATGTTTCTGATATTGCCTTATGACTTTTCTTACCCAGAATATCTTGTTTAACAATCTCTGCGAATTGACTTTTCAGTTCGATATCATCTGCATCAAGAATAACCAGGCCATATTTGGCAAACAGGTGATGAACTAAATATCGGGTTGCCTCAGCAAGGTTGTCTGAATTTAAATAGGCTTCCTTAAGTGTGGTTGCCAGCTTTTGTGAGCTTTCGGAAATTCCTAATGCATTAATATAGCTTTTTAAGATTGCCTGAATTGATTTTGGGTCTATTCTACCTGTTGCTCCGCTTACATTTTCATCCCATAAAAATTTTTGTCCCGCCAGCTTAGTGTGATTGATCTCAGCAAAGTCATGATCTTCAGTAGCCATCCAGTAAACCGGCACAAAGTTTTTATCAGGATAGGCTTCTTTCAATTCAGAAGCAAGGTTAATTGCCGTTACGATCTTGAAAATAAAGTAAAGCGGTCCGGTGAAAATATTTAGCTGGTGCCCGGTTGTGACGGTATAGGTTTCAGTTAGGGCAAGGCTCTCAATATTTTGAAACACCAATGCTGAATCATCGTTAGCGTACCTTGGATCGGCGTATTGTTTCTTTAAAGCATTTACCAATACATCCCGGTTAGGCGATGAGTTTTTTTGGGAAATTAGCTTGCTGAAGTTTTCTGGTTTGGGCCAGTAGGAAATGTAAGGCTGTAATTTTGAATCGCCGGCTATGTATTTTAGCAGGGTTTCTGAAAAACTATGCGTTTCGCTATAATCGATGCAGGTTGCTTTCATCGTGAGCACGAAAATAGGGGAATTCATTTAAATCCCCCTTGATGCAATACTTATTTGACAATTTGTCCATATAAGTCGAAATCTTCAGCACGTTCAATTTTTGCCTGAACAAAACTGCCCACTGTCGCATAATTGGTGCTTGCATGTAAAAGAACCTCGTTGTCGACTTCCGGAGAGTCGAATTCTGTACGCCCGATAAAATAATCACCCTCTTTTTTATCAATCAGTACTTTAAATGTTTTGCCAATCTTTTCCTGGTTTTTATCGAAGGAAATAGACTGCTGAACCTCCATGATCTCCTCTACACGTTGCTCTTTTACTTCTTCAGGAATGTTATCTTCCAGAGAATGCGCATGGGTTTTTTCTTCGTGAGAATAGGTAAAACAGCCGAGGCGGTCGAACCGTGTTTCTTCAACCCAGTCTCTCATCTCATTAAAATCCTTCTCTGTTTCTCCGGGATAACCGCAAATTAATGTAGTACGCAAAGCGATGTCGGGAACTTTATTGCGGATCGCGTCGACCAGTTCAATGGTTTTTTGCTTGCCTATTCCTCTGCGCATAGATTTCAGCATATTATCGCTGATGTGTTGAAGCGGCATATCCAGGTAATTGCAAATGTTAGAACGCTCGTTCATCACATCCAGAATTTCCATCGGGAAACCTGAAGGATATGCATATTGTAAGCGGATCCATTCCAGGCCATCTACATCAGAAAGGTGACGCAACAGCTCGTCTAAATTCCGTTTTCCATACAGATCCAGTCCGTAATAGGTAAGATCCTGGGCAATAACCACCAGCTCTTTTGTGCCGTTACGAACCAATCCTTTAGCTTCTTTTACCAGCTCTTCAATCGATTTCGAAACATGCTTGCCACGCATCAGCGGAATGGCGCAAAACGAACATGGACGGTTACATCCTTCAGAAATTTTGAAATAAGCGAAATGAGAAGGGGTGGTTAACAAACGTTCGCCGATTAACTCGTATTTATAATCAGCGCCCAGGTTTTTTAGAATATTCTGGAGGTCGTTCGTTCCGAAAAAGGCGTCAACATTCGAAAGCTCGGCTTCTAACTCTGGTTTATACCGCTCAGAAAGGCAGCCTGTAACCACTACTTTTCCAACTTTTCCCTGTTCCTTCAGATCGCTGTATTGGAGTATGGTATCAATCGACTCTTGCTTGGCGTTGTCGATAAACCCACAGGTGTTAATTACGATGATATCGTCTTTCCCGATCTTATTCGACTCGTGTACTACATCAATGGCATTGCCTTTCAGCTGGCCCATTAAGACTTCAGAATCGTATACGTTTTTAGAGCAACCTAGTGTGATTACGTTAACTTTAGGTTTGCTGCTTGTAACTGTTTTTGTTTGTTTAGTCTTCATCACTAATCGCTGCTTATAATTTAGGGAAAGATTTTATATATTTCTTTGCGATGGAGTATTCTCTCAAAGCTTAATTCGTCGTTGTTGATTTTCAGGCCGATTCGATAATCTCCTATTCTAAGCCGGTAATAATGGATAAAGCCTTTTATTTTCTTCAGATTTTTTATTTCTGAAGCCGATGTGTAAGCGGGTATTTCTTTAAAAACTAAGTCCTCAACAGTCGATCGCGTTTTTGTTGGAATAGCTGCCAGGTCTTTTAAGAACTTTTTATTAAAAAGGACTCGCACTTATTCTGCTTTGCTTAAAGATTGATAATAAGCAATGGCTTCATTAAGGTGTAGAGAGTCGATGGGATTATTCTGATTTATTGCTTCAGCCAGCCCTAGATTTTCTTTATCCTCATCCGATAAAATTTGAGCACTGAATCCCATTCTCTTTGCAAACTCCTGTAAAAAAGAGAGCTCCTTTGCGTTTTTTGTATGGATGATAATGCTGTTGCTCATACTCAAATTTAATAATTTCTGTTATTTAAACAGGCTCTCAACAAACTCTTTCTTATTGAATAATTGCAGGTCGTCCATTGCTTCGCCAACACCTATATATTTTACCGGTATTTTAAACTGATCGGATATGCCTATAACAACGCCGCCTTTCGCGGTTCCGTCTAATTTAGTTAAAGCTAAAGCATTAACATCTGTAGCTTGTGTAAACTGCTTGCACTGTTCGATGGCGTTTTGTCCGGTAGAGGCATCCAGAACCAAAAGGATTTCATGTGGTGCGCCAGGGACAACCTTATGCATTACGTTCTTGATTTTTGTGAGCTCATTCATCAAGGCAACTTTATTATGCAAACGTCCGGCGGTGTCAATTATGGCAACATCTTCGCCATTTGCCACGGCAGACTGCAAGGTATCGAATGCTACGGAAGCAGGATCGGAGCCCATTGGCTGAGCAACCACCCGTACGCCGACACGTTCTCCCCAAAGTTTAAGTTGTTCTACAGCTGCCGCACGAAAAGTATCGGCAGCGCCAAGCACTACTTTACTGCCTGTCGCCTTTAGTTTATGGGCCAGTTTGCCGATGGTAGTGGTTTTTCCAACACCATTTACTCCAACGACCATTATAACATACGGTTTGTGACTGCCGTATTCAAAGCTTTCAAAGTCGCTGCTATTGTTTTCGGCTAGCAGTTCCTGTATTTCCGACCGTAAAATTCCGTTCAGCTCGGAAGTATTGATGTATTTATCGCGGGCAACCCGTTCCTCAATGCGTCCGATTATTTTTAGGGTTGTGCTTACTCCAACGTCGGAAGTAACAAGAATTTCTTCAAGTTCGTCTAAAACCTCTTCGTCGACCGTAGATTTGCCTACTACCGCTTTAGTAAGTTTGGAAAACAAACCTTCCTTGGTTTTTTCCAGACCTTTTTCCAGAGCTTCCTGCTCTATCTGCGTAGTTTCTTTCTTTTTGAAAAAATCAAATAGTCCCATAGTTAAATGTGCAAATTATTGAATGTGCAAATTCAATAAGCGTAATACAAAAAAAGCCCTCCTGATTTTCCATCGGGACGGCTCTTTATATTTTAAAGAAAAAAGTAATTAAACTTTTTTTGCTTCTTCAATTGCGTCTTTAACGTGATCGTTATGTGCAATAATTTCTTTAAATGTGTAAGCGCCGGTTTTAGGAGACTTTACCATCGTAATTACTTTGGAGTATTCTTTACCTTTTCCGGTTTTCAGGGTTGCAACTACTTTCTTTGCCATGTTTTCTTAATGATTGAATTGATGATGTTGAATTTATTGAATGATTGCCTTATCAATCATTCGATTCTATTATCTCAATTATTTAATTTCTTTGTGAAGAGTAACTTTTCTAAGGCAAGGATTGAATTTCTTCAATTCTAAACGCTCTGTAGTATTCTTTTTATTTTTGGTGGTGATATAACGAGACATCCCAGGTACGCCACTTTCTTTTTGCTCAGTACATTCTAATATAACCTGAACTCTGTTACCTTTCTTAGCCATTTCTTTTCTTTAAATATTGATTAAATGGATCCTTTTTTAAGGAATTTATTTATTACGGCACTGATACCGTTTTTGTTAATAGTTTTAATAGCTGAAGTAGAAACTTTGAGGGTGATCCAACGGCCTTCTTCAGGGATGAAAAACTTTTTAACGTGCAAATTAGGATGAAATTTGCGTTTGGTTTTAACGTTCGAGTTCGAAACGTTATAACCATTCATTGACATCTTTCCTGTTAAATCACAAATTCTCGACATGACTATAGTATAAAGTGTATCTTTTTTAGTTGACCTCTTTAAAGAGTTTGCAAATATCGGTAGAAGAAATTAGATACGCAAGGGGAATTGTAAAATATTTGGAGTAGGTTGGGTTATGGATTTTTTAAGGGTGAATAACTGTTGCTCTCCTCGTATAGCTCTTCACCCTAAGAAATCAGGACCGTTACTATAACAGAGCCTACAAGCCGAACATCTCTGCACCAGGGGATAAAGCCGGGAATTTATGCTTTTATTGGGATCTGACCCAAAGGGTGTGGATGTTCTCGATTTTTTCCTTTCTTGCATGTAAAATGTAAGGAAGGAAAAAAGCTCATAGGAGCTGTCAGGACACCGTGTAGAATTTGCCTTAGATTTGAATAGATAAGGTACGAAAAAAGCACTGCCCCTTACGGGAATGAGCGCTACCAAATAGGTACCAAGTTCG
>CAMLLO010000038.1 GCA_946480915.1 uncultured Sphingobacteriaceae bacterium
TCACTCATCAGGTAAGCTCCGTCACTCATCAGGAAAGCTCCGTCAATCATCGGGAAAGCCTCATAATCGTTAGAGATCGGCTCTGTTTAGTCGATGGCAGCTTGGGGCTGCCTCTCATATCGAATTATAATTTATAATACTCAATAACTTGACCTTCGTTAATGGTATCCACATCCGAAGGATGAACAGCTAAAGCATCCGCGTCGATTCCAAGCCTTATATCACCAGAACCATTTAGTTTAGTCGCTTCCAAAACAGTTCCGGAATGAGAGAATTTTGCCGGAAAAAGTTCATCGAAAGATGTTTTCTTTAGCTTTTTACCCTTAAATATACTTTTAAAAGAAGTTAATGGATTTAAGCCTAAAGATTTAACTATAAACGTCTCTACAAAAATTTTAAATGTTACAAAAGATGAGAAAGGATTGCCTGGTAAGGCAAATACCATTGGTCCCCCAGGTTTTCTACCGCACCAAATTGGTTTTCCCGGTTTTATAGCAAGTTTATGAAATAGCTTTTTAACACCGAGGCTTTCCAAAACTTCCGGTACATAATCTGCATCGCCGGCAGAAACGCCACCACTTAATATAATGATATCAAAATTTAAAGCTTCTTCAATAGTGCTTATAAGCTCTGCCTTATTATCGTTTACATGTTTGTAAAGAATCGGTTTAACCTTCCATACTTTTAATAATGCCTTAAGCATGTAATAATTGCTGTTCCTTATTTCCACATCCGAAAGTTCTTCATCCAATGCTTTTACCTCATTTCCTGTAGTAAATAAGGCAACTTTTGGCAGAGCCTCAACTTTTATTTCAGACTTTCCAAGAGCTGCCAACGAGCCAATAACTGCCGGTGTGCAAATGCTATGCAGAGGAATTGCTAAGGTGTCTTTTTTTAAATCTTCTCCCTTGCGGGCGATGTTCTGAAATTCCTTAAGTTGATGAATATTGAATGAAACAACCGAACCATTTTCAACTGCATCTTCTCTGCGAATTACCGTATCTGAGGACAAAGGAACTGCTGCGCCGGTCATGATTTTAAAAGCAGCATTTGATTTTAATTCTTTTGCAGGAATGGTACCGGCATAAACTACCTCCTGTATTTCAAATTCTCTGGTTCCATTAAGCCAGTCTGCAAAACGGATGGCATAACCATCCATAGCAGATCTGTTAAAAGGAGGATAGTCTCGGTCCGCTAATATATCTTCAGCTAAAACCCTGCCATCTGCTTCGTCTAGATCTACCAGCTCGACTCCGAAAGATTTCGCTTCAGCAGTAATAATTTGTTGCGCTTCCCGGTAGGATATCATTTGTTTTAAATTTAAAAGTATGAAATAGGGACAAAAGATAAAGGAGAAAAGATTGCCTGACTGGATAGGGTAAAAGAAAAAAAACTATCTGGTTTGAGGAAAAAAAAAATTGAAATTTGTCCTTCATCTTTCATCCTTTGTCTTTCGTCTTCATCTTTTGTCTTTCATCCTTCATCTTTCGTCCTTCGTCTTTTGTCTTTCATCCTTCGTCTTTCATCTTTCTTCTTTCGTCCTTCAATGTCCTCCACCTTTCATCATTTTCCGTGCATGAAAAACCGCGGGCAAAATCGCTTCCATGGATTCTCTTGCGCCATCGCTGCTTCCCGGAAGGGTGACAATTAATGTTTGTCCGATGGAACCAGCAACGCCGCGGCTCATCATAGCAAGTGGAGTGCGCATCTGTCCGTATGTGCGTATCGCTTCCATAATGCCTTCCGCATCCCGTTCTAAAATCTCGCTGACAGCAGATACAGTATTGTCTCGCGGTCCTAAACCCGTGCCGCCTGTTGTGAAAATAAAGTGTATGTCTTCAGCTACCCATTTCTTTATTTGCTCCTGGATCTGCGTCTTTTCATCCGGAACAATTGTGTAGTGAACAACTGTTGCGTTTACATTCTCGAGCATTTGGCAAATCAGTTTACCGCTGTTGTCTTGTCGTTTACCTTGTGCTGTAGAGTCGGAACACACCAGAACTGCACAGGAAGGAGAGGTGGAGAAGAATTTTTTACGATCGCTTTTCCCGCCTTTTTTCTCTAAAAGTTTAATGTTGCCTATTTCCAGCCTGGTGTCGACAGGCTTAAGCATGTCGTAAATTTCAAGAGCGGCAACAGATACTGCGGTGAGCATTTCCATTTCAATACCGGTTCTGCCAATTGATTTTGCATTCCCCAGAATTACAATTCCATCTCTTGATAAAACATCATTTCCAAAATATTCGGCATGTTTTTCCTTGTCAATAAACTCGAAGCTCATATCCATTCCATCGATAGTTACGGGATGGCAATGAGGAAGAAGTTGTGGTGTAAGTTTAGCGCCGATAAAACCCGCCGCACGTGCAACGTCAAATAAATTTCCTTTGGGGAGCTGGTTGTTTTTAATCAGGGATATAGTTTCTGGCGAGCAAAAAATAATTGCTATAGCTCGTGCTGTTCGAAGTGTTATTTGTTTGCTGGTGATATCACGCATGGTTAAATATGCAAATGTTTAATGTGCAAATGTGCAAATTATAAAATGGCTAATATGGTTTTTCTTAACATTCAATCAAGCTATTCAAATGAAATAAAACAAAAATAAACCGTCAGACAGCGTTTAGAACGGGCTTAAAACGCAGACATCCGTTTTCGACGCTGTCTGACGTTCAAATTGTATTAAATGCGATTTCCCTATTCAACGTTTTTGCGTTTCGACTGATTTATTCATAAAAAACCCCGGTATTTCTACCAGGGACCTTTTATTTAACAACGACAACTTATCACTAAGCTGTTTGCTTTATACCGATATAGACTTTATCATCGATAACTCTAACCGGGTATGTTTTTATTTCATATTCTTCTCCGGTTAAGCATTCGCCGGATATTAATGAAAAAGATTTTTTATGGAATGGGCAAGCCACTTTTGGTTCGCACTCTTCGCCGGTACTTCCAATCATCCCTCTGGCTAAGGCCATTTGTTGTTTGTGAGGACATAAGTTTTGAGTTGCGTACCATTCGTTACGACGGGTAAAGTTAAAAACAGCTATTTGCTCTTCGCCATGTTTTACACAGGCACCACCGTTTTCTGGTACATCTGTAGTGGTGCAGGCCAAAATCCATTTTAAAGTATCTGTTGCGGCTTCCATATTTTATAATTTAATAATCAATCAATCTTTATTTAAAAATGGCTTGGCGAATTTGATCCTAAGTCCGCCAAGCTTATTAGCTGTTTACCATTCTTTCGCTTTAATCTGCTCGCGCATCAAATCGAAGTTTACAGACGGGTCTTTTTCTTCAGGAGCATTTACGAAGTGAACAAAGCGCTTACGTAAATCTTCATTTTGTACAACTTCCTTCCATTCGCAATGGAAGCTGTCAACTAGTAATTGCATCTCCTCTTCAAGCTGATCGCAAATACCCAGGCTATCGTTTAGGATTACATTTTTCAGATAGCTCATTCCACCTTCCATTTTATTCAGCCATGTTGCGGTTCTGGCAAGCGGATCGGCGGTTTTTATATAGAACATTAAAAATCTGTCAAGATATTTAATCAGCGTCTCTTTGTCTATATCGCTGGCAAGTAATAAGGCATGTTGAGGTTTAGAACCACCGTTTCCGCATACGTAAAGGTTCCAGCCTTTATCGGTAGCAATAACTCCAAAGTCTTTAGACTGAGCTTCTGCGCATTCGCGGATACATCCGCTCACACCACCCTTAAGCTTGTGCGGAGCTCTGATTCCTTTATATCTTTCTTCGATCTCAATAGCGAAAGAAACGCTATCGTGTAGACCAAAGCGACACCATGTGCTTCCTACGCAGCTTTTTACAGTTCTTAAAGCCTTTCCATAAGCATGTCCGCTTTCAAAACCAGCTTCAATAAGTTCTTCCCAGATAGCTGGAAGGTCATTCACATGCGCACCAAATAAATCGATACGTTGGCCGCCGGTAATTTTGGTGTATAAGTTGTATTTCTTAGCAACTTGTCCGATTACAATTAATTTATCCGGTGTTATTTCTCCTCCTGGAATTCTTGGTACCACAGAGTATGTTCCGCCTTTTTGAATATTGGCAAGGTAGCGGTCATTGCTGTCCTGAATCGGGGCTTGCTTAACAATTAAGTCGTTCCAAAGTCCTGAAAGAATACTTGCTACGGCAGGCTTGCAGGTTTCGCATCCGTCACCTCTTCCAAAATGATCAAGTGCTTCATCGTAAGAACGTACGTTATTGATTCTCATCAAATCGATTAATTCCTGACGAGAATAGTCGAAGTGCTCGCAGATTACATTTTTAACGTATAATCCGTTTTCTTTCATCGCTCCGGCAATCAAATCTTTTACCAGAGGCACACAACCACCGCAGCATGTTCCTGCTTTGGTGCATTTTTTTATGCCATCAAGAGTGGTGATGTTATCCAGCTTTACCGCATCGCAGATGGCGCCTTTGCTTACTGATTCGCATGAACAAATCATCGCATCATCCGGTAGGCTCATTATTCCTGCGCCTTCGGTTACGGCACCGTTTCTTGCACCTAATATTAAATCTTCGGGATTGGCAGGAAGAGCAATTTTATTCTTAACATTTTGTAAAAGAATGTTATAGTCGTCTGCATCGCCGATTAAAATACCACCCAAAAGAGTAGTGCCATCGTTGCTGATGTTTATTCGTTTATAAATGCCCTTATTGGTATCTTCAAGATAAACAGTTTTACAATCAGGATCACTGATAAATGGGTCTCCAAAGCTTGCTACATCTATGCCGATGAGTTTCAATTTGGTGCTCATGTCAAATCCTGTAAAGCTTTTATCAGCTTCAGAAAGTTTGGCAACAACAACATCGGCCATTTCATATCCCGGTGCAACCAGGCCATAAATCATTCCGCTATGTAATGCGCATTCGCCGATTGCAAAAATGCTTTCATCATTGGTTTGCATGAAATCGTTTACCACGATACCGCCTCTGGTGCCGATTTCAAGTCCAGACAGCTTAGCAAGTTCATCGCGGGGTCTGATTCCTGCAGATATGACAAGCATGTCTACCGCTAGTGATGACTCATCTGTAAATTCTAATGCTTCAATTTTGCCTTCTCCGGCTACTCTTGCAGTGCTTTTATTTAAATGTATATGTAAACCCAGTTCTCTAAGTTTCATTTGAAGCATGCTGCTTCCTGCCTGATCTATTTGTCTTGGCATTAATCTTGGAGCGAACTCAATAACGTGAGTTTCGGAGATTCCAAGATCTAATAATGCTTTGGCTGCTTCCAGTCCAAGTAATCCACCACCCATAACAGCACCATTTTTCGCTTTGGCGGCGTATTCTTTTATTAACTCAAGATCTTCGATGGTTCGGTAAACAAAAACTCCTTCTTTTTCGATTCCTGGGATATCAGGTACGAATGCAGATGAGCCGGTTGCAAGAACCAGGTAGTCATAATGCTGAACAGTTCCTTTTAGTGAGTGGATGGTTTTAGTTGCACGATTTATTTCCTGAACAGGATCGTTAAGATGAAGTTCGATATTATTTTCTTCATACCATCCTGCTGAAGACATAGAAAGATCTTCGGCTGATTTACCATTGAAATATTCACTTAAGTGAACCCGGTCGTACGCAGGTCTTGGCTCTTCACCGAAAATGATTAATTTATAATTATCTGTTTTGGCTATAAGCTTTTCACAGAACTTATAACTAACCATTCCGTTTCCTACTACTACTATAACTGGTTTTTCCTGCAGCATATTCAAAAATTTAATGTCAATTATTTGTTTTTAATAGAAATTTATAGCGTATTCTATTAAATACTGTATTTCTTTCTAACAAATTTAAGTATTTGACGGCATAGTATGATATAAATCATACTTTTTGAGTGATTTTTATTAAAATATTAATATTTACATGATTTATGACTGTCAAATAATTGAAGTTTATAAATTTTATTCAAAAAAATAGAAATCTTATAAACTATTCGTTTGAATTTTGGGTGTTTTTATTGAATATTCGGCACGTTTATTATTAAAATAGCTCGACTTTAGGAATTTACCTACAGAAAATGGATCATTTCTCGATTTGAATAGTCTTCGTATAGAATATATTCCATTTTTTTGAAAGAATTTTGTAATAGCTTGCTGTATGCAGACTTGCATTTAATTGGTGTTTTGTTATTTGAAAAAGATGTCTTAGATAAATGCCATGCATCATCGATAGAAAATGGATATTATTAGTGGATAAATTTTGAAGGCTATGTTTCATTTTGAAAAAAATGAATTACCTATATATATGTATCTCACTAAAAATTGTTGTTAGGTATTTCTAATTGAAAAACTCATACTTGTCTTATTTTTGATCGAAAAATTAGTATCACAATTAATCGACCCGTGTTTTGACTCTACATTTCGTTATAGCCATTTTTATTCTAATCGGAATGCTACTGAGTGTGATAACAAAGAAGCTTAGCCTTGATGCTGCTTTGACTGGTGGAATTCTAACAGTTTTCATCTATCTGGGAGTTGGTTATCCTGGCGTAGTTTTACTTGCGGGCTTTTTTCTTTTAGGAGTTTTAGCAACTTCATGGAAGCGGAAAGAGAAAGCGGAGCTGGGTGATGCCGATGATCGTAATGGAATGCGAACTGCGACTCAAGTATTTGCCAATAGCGGCGTATCTGGTATTGCTGGATTGCTTGCGATTATTTTCCCACAGAAAATAGAGCTCTCTTTATTAATGATCGCTGCTGCATTTTCTTCTGCTACAGCAGATACACTGTCTTCAGAATTGGGTAATGTATATGGCCGGAGCTATTTTAACATAGTGAGTTTTAAAAAAGATGTAAAAGGTTTAGATGGAGTAATAAGTTTGGAAGGAACTCTATTTGGATTGGCTGGCTCGATCATAATCGCGCTAATCTATTCTGTAAATGCGGGTTGGGGACGCGAGTTTTTGTGGATAATATTAGCAGGCACGCTAGGGAACTGTTCTGATTCTATACTAGGCGCCACTTTAGAGCGGGCAGGGGTTTTGAAAAATAACCATGTGAATTTTATAAATACCGCTGTGGCAGCTCTTGTAATTCTCTTATTTTAAACTGGACAATCTGGCGCTGCGTAGAAAGAAAAAAAAGGGTCAAGCATTAAGCCTGACCCTACATCTACCTATGAAAACGTTGTCGTGGAGACAACGAAACAAATGTTGGAAAAAAAAATCATATTCTAAAGGAATATCAATTAAATCGGAAAATATTTGTTCATAATCCGAAATCGGATGGACAATCCGTTTGCGAAATTAAGATTGGACTTTTGATGTGTGTCATCTTAATGATTGTTTAACGAAAACAAAAATATTGGGTTTAGAAAATTTAACGTATTTTTGCATATATTCTCTTTTAGTTGATTACTCTTCTATTACAAGCTCATCCTGAAGATGAGGAGATATACAAATTAACTCCCCCTTGTATATTTATATCATTTGGTAGTTAAGCAATTAACTTAAATATTAAAAATTTGTCATTTGAAAATTTAAATCTTATTGAGCCTCTTTTAAAGGCCCTTAAGACAGAAGGATATACGCATCCTACTCCCATTCAGGAACAATCGATTCCTGTGATTTTAAACAAAAAAGATCTTTTAGGCTGTGCACAAACAGGAACAGGTAAAACGGCTGCTTTTGCTTTGCCAATTTTGCAGTTGTTGTCTGATAAATCAGCTCAAACCTCTGGTCCGCGCCGTTTAAAGGCCTTAATTTTAAGCCCGACTCGCGAACTTGCCATTCAAATAGGTGAAAGTTTTACATCATATGGAAAACATACGGGTTTAAAACATGCAGTGATATTTGGTGGAGTTTCTGCACATCACCAGATTAATCAGTTAAGAAACGGAGTAGACATCCTGGTGGCTACACCCGGCCGCTTGCTTGATCTGATGGCTCAACGTGTAGTTGATTTGCAGTACATTCAACTTTTTGTATTGGATGAAGCAGATCGTATGCTTGATATGGGCTTTATCAATGACGTAAAGAAAGTTATTGCAAAACTTCCATACAAAAGACAAACCTTGTTTTTTTCTGCAACAATGCCGCCGGAAATTGCAAAGCTTGCGCATAGCATTTTAAATAATCCGATTAAAGTAGAGGTTACACCTGTTTCTTCAACCGTCGAGAAAATCAGTCAAGGTATTTTTACGGTAGATAAAAAAGATAAATCAGCTCTTTTGGTTCATCTTTTAAAAGATGCGAGCATGACGAGTGTGTTAGTATTTACAAGAACTAAGCACGGAGCAGATAAATTAGTTAAGTCTTTAAACCGGGCAAATATTTCAGCGGAAGCTATCCATGGAAATAAATCTCAAAATGCAAGACAGAAAGCTTTAAGCGGTTTCAAAGCCGGAAGTCTAAGAATTTTGGTTGCAACAGATATTGCTGCCCGTGGTATTGATGTTGATGACCTTAAGTACGTGATTAATTTCGAATTGCCGAATCAGCCGGAAACGTATGTTCATAGAATTGGTCGTACAGGCAGGGCAGGATCGAGTGGTACAGCCTGGTCGTTCTGTGAATTTGAAGAGCAGCCATTTTTAAAAGATATTCAAAAGCTAACAGCGCAGGAAATTCCATTGGTAGAAGATCATCCGTATCATGTAACCTTAAGAACTTTTTCTGGTGCTGCAGCAGGACAGGGGAAAAAACCTCAGGGAAGGCCATCGTCTGCAAGACCATCCTCAAAGCAAAGAAGAAAAGCTAGTTCTTATTAAAAAGAGTTTGTTCCTTTTAATAGAAGCATTCGTTTATAGCGAGTGCTTTTTTAGTTTAAAGTACTAAGATAGCTTTGGTTTTTTGCCCTAAGGGGCGTATTTTCGGTATAAAGAATCAGGGATTAACAGGGCGCCCTGGTAAAATTTCTCGTTCCGCTTTTTATACTTATTGAACTGGGCCCTTAAATAGGTCAGTTTTGATTTTTCCATGATTGGTTCTTCATCCATGTTTGACGAGAGGACGAAGAGAGTCTCGTTATTCAAATGGTAGTTGCCCATTACATAATCAATAGCGACGGATTTAGCTTGAATCAATGGATAACTATGTGCGTTTCTAAAACTTTGCGTGGTGTCTAAGCCATCGCCTATCCAACTTGCAACTGCGGGTCTTTTTAAATTATAGCTTGCATTAAGGAAAGCCAGAATACTTGGAGTTATATCAAAATGCGAGGATACAGAAGCAAATTCTACTGCTTGTTTTAATAGAGGCGAATATATAATCAAGGGAACGTGATAGCGGTCTATTTTAGAACTCATTGGTAATTCCGGCATCCGGTGATCACCCGTTATCAGAAATATCGTGTTCTTATAATCAGCTCGTTTGGCATAATCTGAGAGGAATTTTTTTAATGAGTTATCCGCATATAATATACTGGCATATTTAGTATCAGAGTACCGGTAGCTAGTCTTTTTGGCTTCATTAAAATTTAATTCGTTCATTCTTCTTTCAAAGGCGGCCAGATATTCTTTCTGCTCGTTGATCAGGAACGGACTATGGGTTGACACGGTAAGTAAGACATCGAGCCTTGGTTTACTTGCGGATGCGTTTAGTTCAAGATATCGTCTGAAAAGCTCTGCGTCTCCATATCCCCAGGAAAAACCACCCTCAGAAGCAGGCATCTTTTTATACCCAGCAGGAAAAGTCGGCTCATCATTAATGAAATCGGTCTGATTCGCTGTCAGAAAACCTTTCATATTGTCGAACTTGGAATCTCCGCCATAATAAAAAGCAGTACTGTAACCATTCCGCTTTAAAATGTTTAGCAACGACAGGTGATGGGGTAGTTCAGAACCCTGATCAAGAAATCCATTTTTACCAAAGGGAAGGGACCCTAGCAAGCTTGGCAAAACGGCAAAGGTTCGTCCGCCCTGGCTCAAGAAATTTTTCCAATATAAGCTGTGGTGAGATAATGAATCTATAAAAGGGGTAAAATTACCTAAATAAGCTCCTTCATTGGTGAAGGCTCGACCCAAACCTTCGACAATTATAATTACAATAGTTGGGGGTGTTTCTGATTTGTCGAAAAAGGGTGACAAAACATCGGGTGTATTGTCGGTGCGGAGAAATGGATATTTATTTTCATCAACATAGTTGAAAGGAACGGTAGCTAGTCCGTCAATGCTTTGAACGTCGTCTGATGCTGCATCCTTAATTTCGGAAGGGGAAAAGTGCCTCAAAGATTCTGAAATAAAAAAATCAGCCTTGTTAAGGGTTATGTTGTTTGCAAAGTCAGATTTGAATGGGCTTGATCTGAATGTTGAGGTGCCTAAGCAAATAAGTGCCAACGAGACTAGTGGTAGTAATGCTGCCAGGTACGTGTGCAACTTAATTTTTTTAGGAAATATTGTGATTATACTGATGCTGACGGTTATTGTACAGATTAAGTTAGTAATAGAAAGTAAATTAATCCCTCCGGAAGCCCGAAGTGTTTGTTTGATGTCGTCGGCCGTGTATCCATACAGATCAGCTCCAAGAGGAAGCAGGGATGTTGAAAAATATTCAATTAAGAGGAACTGTATGACGGAAAAAGAGGTTAAGAGAATAATAAAAATAACTTTGGCACCTTTTTTTGTGAGTTGATGGATGCCGATATAGACAAAATATAAAAGGAGGTTATACTTTAGCCAGAATAAAGCAGCATTTCTGAAAGCGGCCGGAATCATTCTTGAAAGATCCTCCGGGTATTCATGTAAAAAACCTACGTAGTTTACTTCAAAAAGAGCAAATAAGAGCAAAACTACGAGCCAGCTAATCGAAAAGGCAGCAAATGCATGCGTTCCTTCTATCCATCTGCTTTTAAAAGTTGAAGGGGGCGTATCTACTTTAGGAGTATTTATCACCTCGGGTGCAGAAATTGGCACAGCAACCATAGTGGGGGCATCAAGTTTTTTCGTAGCAAATCCTTGCCTCGTCATCTCGCCCCATGCACTTTTCTTTTGTAAAAAGTCAACATTCCCTTCTATGGCAGACCATACAACGAATGGATGAAAGATAAAAGGCTCTAATAATGCCGTGAGTATTAGTTTAAAAACATCTTTTGGATCTTTGTATTGATTATACGTCATCACCTCCATCAAGATGGCAAAAACCGAATACAAAAAGCCAAAACTTAAGATGAAACTGAGCAGGTAAAAAAAGCTTTTCCAATCTGTTTCTCCGAATAGAGCAAAAAAAACAAACACAATCACTCCAAAAAACTCGATAATTGGAGCCAGAAATTCAAAAAAGAACCAATAAGGGTAGCTTAACATCCCAACTAATCCATACTTGGGATTGAAAAACATTTTTTTGTGGAAAAGAAGCGTTTCGATCGTTCCGCGAGTCCAGCGGTTACGTTGGCGCCCTAAAATTTTAAATGAGGAAGGTGCTTCTGTCCAGCACAAAGGATCCGGAATAAAGGTTACCCTGTATGGAACCTTTTGTTCTTCCATATAACGGCGCATTCTCACCACGAGTTCCATGTCTTCGCCAACGGTCTTATGATTGTACCCTCCGCAATTGATTGCAATTTCTTTATCGAAGGCGCCAAACGCTCCTGAAATTAATAATAAACCGTTTATACGGCTCCAAGCCATCCTTCCAAGTAAGAAAGCACGGATATATTCAAGGGTTTGAACCCGGGCTAAGAAGCTGTCTGCTAAATTAATCTTGATCAATCGACCGTCTTCAATTTCGCAGCCATTTGCGATTCTGACCACTCCGCCGGTCGCAATAACCCGCTCCTTGGTAGTTTCCAAAAAAGGTTTTGCAAGCTTTAAAAGTGCATCTTGTTCTAAAATGCAGTCCACATCAATACAAACTATATAGTCGTTGGATGAGATGTTAATGCCCACATTTAAGGCATCCGCTTTTCCGCCGTTTTCTTTATCAACTACAACCAGCTTACGGTAAACAGGATTAGTGCTTTTATAAACACCTCTCACCTTTTTAGTAGAGATTTGTTCATTATAAAAGAAGTCGACTTTTTGCAAGTCGAAATTATCTACAAGCTTTTGCAGGCAATCATCTTTGCTGCCGTCGTTTATGATAATTACTTCGAGATTATTGTAGTGAATCGATAATAAAGAACGTGCATTTTCTACCACTGTGGCCCCTTCATTATAAGCAGGTGCCAAAATGCTCATTGAAGGCGCTTCGGGAGAAACTGCCAGAATCCGGTAATCGGCGAAACTGTTTTTATTAAGGTATTCTTTTACCGCACCAATGGAATACAAACCGATGCAGATATAAGCAAGCAACAAGGTTATCGAATAGAACAATAACATGCCTACAGAGATATCCACTATGAAGTCTATCCATCCCATTATTTTCGTTCCATTTGTATTTGTTGAATTATCTCATTCAACGGGAAATGAGCGGCCATAGGATGCTTTTCTATGATTTCCAGACCTTCTTCACCGCAGTTAAACAATGCTCGGGTTGCGGCTAGCTTTATTTGATTGTCTTCGGAATTTAGTTGTTTTTCCAAAAAAGAAATGCTCTCTGGCGAAGCAATTTCTTTTAATGCTTTTAAGATTGCAAGCTGATGAGTTTTGGATTCATTGTTATAAATCCTCATCAAATGCCAGGCCGTAGTATCTTCGTAGATTTCTTTTAAGCAGTTTATTGCCTGTAAACGAACTTTAGGATTATTATGCTTTAGACATTCTACAATTTTATCGTACAGTTGAAACTGGTGATAGGAGGCCGAAAGCTTCAATGCGAAAATTATTACGGTGTCGTTTTTAGATTTTAGCCAATCGTCTATTCCTTTAAATTCGCTTGACGATATGTTTGATAATTCTTTTAACAAGTTAATCTGATGCCATTCTGAAATGGGATAGGTGATTTCATTTAAAAAGCTAAGGCCTTCGAATCCGTTAAATTTTACAATACTTGTTTGGGCTTCCATTCGGATGTACTCGTTTTTATGATTTGTCAATTCATAAAGTTCAGGAGTGAAGTCCTGAAGTTGCATAGTTGAGACTTCCTGTATCGCTTTGGCTCTTTTGTGCCACTTAAAGTGATGTAAATTCTTTTCAGAATCTTTTCTCAAATTAAGTTGAATGTAAAGCTTCGATAGGTTTTCTGATGCGATACCCGCCAGGTTTTTGCTGCTCACAACCAACTCGTCAATTAAAGTTTGCCTGAACAGCGGCTTTTTAAGAAGTTCTTTAATTTTTTGGTTTATTGGAATCAGATCGCCACCTTCTTCTTCAAAAAAGATTGCTTTTGTAATTAATACATTGGTTTTTACCAGCCATCTGTTTCTTTCTTTATCCCGTTTGTTTTTAGCGAGTAACACAAAGGACATGACCACCAAAAGCACTAGCATGAAGGCCGATAGGAAAATGGTAAAAAATAAAAGATGTCCGGGTGTTATCATTTAAATAACAAAGACTAAGACATGAAGCGGCGCACTCTTACTGAAAGCTCGTTCGGACTGAATGGTTTAGTAATGTAATCGTCCGCACCCAGTTGAAATGCCTCCAGAACAACGTTTTCCTGGCCCATAGCAGATAAAATAATCACTGGAATTCTTTTTCCAGTCATTTGTCTGACAAAACCAATTATTTCCATGCCGGATGTAAAAGGCATCATCAGATCTGTGATTATTAAATCAGGGACAATTTGTTCGATTTGGCTTAATGCCTCCCTTCCGTCTCGGGTTGAAAAGACTGTATGACCATCCTTCTTAAGTCTGAACTCAAGTGTTTTCAGCATTAAAAGATCATCGTCCGCTATGAGTATTTTCATATTGAGAGTGTTTTATAAAGATAGCGCCTTGTTTAATTTTTTACTTTACCGTAAAACCGCTAAAAAGGTTACAAAAATGTATCTTTATTTTTTGAGCATTAGTCTCGCGAGATACTGATCATGTCCATCTTCGAAAATAATCTCGCATGTAAAGCCAAGATTGGAGGAGATGCTGGACATCAGAGTTTTATCTACATATACCCAATCGAAACAATCGCCCTTTATTCCTTTGTATTCATATTGATAGGATACTTCGCCAAAGTAGTTTTCTTCAGGAAAAGATGTCTCATCATACAGATACGATATATCTGACGAATCAAAAATAATTTGCCCCCCTGACTTTAATAATTTTTTACAGTGATTGAGCAGTAGCGAAACGTTTTCAATAGTTCCCGCCAGACCTATGCCGTTCATTAGCAATAATAGAGTTTGGTATTTTCCGGCCTGAAAAGAGAAAAAATTTTTATTGATTATTTGTTTCACGCCCCTCTGCTTCATAATGTCGCATGCAAGGCTCGAGATTTCAAGTGCTGAAACATCAAAACCCGATTGCTGCAGGGTTAAGGTGTGACTTCCAACACCAGCTCCAATATCTAATATATTCCCTTTGCAATTTTTTAATGCGCAAAGTTCCAGATCAGGCATTTCTGATGAATCTCTGAAAAAAATATCTACGGGCATTTCTTCGGGATCCCCATAAGAGTTATGCAACCACAAAATTTCAGCGGCATCATTATTGAATTGATCTAACAGCGCACTTCCGAAAACATCCATATTCATCTTTTGGCGGATAAAAGTATCAGAATAAGTACCGTATTAAAAACATTAACGATTTTAAACGTTTAACCACTAATTATACTATTTACAAATGAGTACAAAAATGTTAGGTAATCAGCACAGATTTTCACATTCAGGAATTTATATTTTCACACTTCTTATTTTTTCTTTGATTATAAGTAACTGTAAAAACAAAGACAAAGTAACCATGGGTAAACAACCCATATTGGATAGTGTGTACATTATGAAGTACATGAAATCTGAGCCGCAATTTAAAGAGCATTTGGATTGGGCGAAGAAATTTTACAAAGAAAGAAAGTTTACCCTCGGATGGTTTAAAGACCATAAGCTGGTTCCACAGGCCCAAAAGATGTTTAATGTTATTAATAAATCATACGAAGAAGGCTTAGATCCGAAAGAATATCAACTATTCAGTCTGGAAGAGAAGCTTAAGGAGCTTGAAGATGTAAAAAAAGACACCGCCAAGTTTAACGATTTGGAAAAGAAACTTGACATTGCTTTATCTGCAACCTATTTCAATTTTGCTGATGATTATTATCGCGGCCTAGTGGCTCCCAGAGAAAATAAGGAGGTTGAATGGGATGTAAAGCGAAATAAAATTAAACTTCACAAAGCTTTACTAACAATGTTAGGCGCCCGGAAAAGTAAGTATCCTTATGCCGGGTTCCAGCCATTACATCCGGAATATGCCAATTTAAAAAAAGCTCTTGCCCGGTACCGTGAAATACAGAAAGCTGGTGGCTGGCCAAGTATACCAGAAAATACCAAATTAAAACCCGGACAAAGTTCTTCAGTGGTTCCCTTATTAAATAAAAGGCTGGCAGATTTGCTGGGAAGAGGGGAAAGTTCAACCGCATCTGCAGATAGTTCTGTTTACGGCCCCAGACTGGTAAACGCGGTAAAAAAATTCCAGGAATTGCACGGGCAGACTCCGGATGGTAATATTGGTCCAGCAACTGTTAAATTATTGAATGTCCCCATTCAAAACCGTATCCGGCAGATTATTATAAACATGGAAAGATGGCGCTGGATTCCTAAAAGTTTCGAACCAAGCTATTTGCTGGTAAATATTCCGGAATATAAACTGCATGTGATAGAAAATTCGAAAGAAGTGATGAGTATGAATGTGATTGTGGGTAAAACTATGAACGAAACTCCGATTTTTAGTGATAAACTCGAGCATGTTGTTTTGGCCCCTTATTGGAATATCCCCCCTAATATTTTAAGAGAAGAAATAGCTCCTAAAATTATGAGCGATCCGGGATATCTGGATCGATTAAATATGGAGGTTGTTACCAATAAAGGAAGCGTTGTAAGTGCATCATCTGTTGACTGGAGTCAGGCCGGCTCGGAAGGGTTTGGTTATATTGTTAGAAAAAGGCCTGGCCCTGAAAATGATTTAGGAAATGTGAAGTTCATCTTCCCCAACGAGGATAATATTTATTTGCATGATACACCCCACGACGAATTATTCAGTCAGTCTAAAAGAGGTTTTAGCCATGGCTGTGTAAGGGTAGAAAAACCTATCGATCTTGCAGTTTACTTATTGCGAAATGTAAACGGTTGGGATAGGGCACATATCATGCGTCAGATAGCTACCGGAAAAGAAAGATATGTTAATGTTAAACAAAAACTTCCGGTGTATCTGGTTTATTTTACAGCCAAAGCCGATGCCAATGGAAACGTTCAATTTTACGACGATTTGTATGGGCATGATGCAAAGTTAGCTTCTATGTATTTTAGCAGATTGTAACACAAAACCTTGTAAAAGGGTAAACCATAAGGACTGATATAAGAATTAATTTCCGGACCTGGGATTTTATGTAAGTTTGAAACATGGATCCGGAAATTCTTATGAACCTCGTAAGCATGAAAATGCCTTTTGGGAAATATCAAGGCAACTTAATTTGCAACCTGCCTGAAAGTTACCTGGTGTGGTTTAAACAAAAAGGATTCCCTGCAGGTAAGTTAGGGATACTTCTTTCTACTATGTATGAGATTAGACTTAATGGCTTAGAGTATTTATTGACGCCATTAAAGTCGATGAAAAAGTAAATCTGTTTTCCCGAGACACCCAAGCTGGTAAAAAAATGTATTTATAACAGGCTAGAGCTCTGCTTTATTTCTCTGGGTACTGAAAAATAATAATAAATCAAGCCGCTCAGAGTCAATGCAATTCCTAAAAGCGAAGGGATAAATGCCGTAACCAGGGTCACAATCATAAAAGTAGCCTGAATGAGAAGTACAATGATTAGTGTTACCGGATAGCCCCAGGTTTTATACGGCCTTAAAATATCGGGATATTTTTTGCGTAAAACGTATACAGAGGCAAAGGTTAGCACATTGAATACCGAAGACGTGAAGGAGAAATAATCAATTACAGCTTCGTAAGCACTTTCTGCAAAAGTCGCCAGCAGGATCAAAACCGAGGCCCATCCAGCTTGTGCAAACATAGAATAGTTGGGGGTTTTATATTTTGGATGTATCTGTGCAAGCGAGTTGAAAAATAATTTATCGCGGGCCATTGCGTACCATGTGCGGCTCTTTACTAAAATTTGCGTATTTACATTTCCGAAAGTGCTCACCATTATCGCGACCGCCACTAATAAGCCCCCCGCAGAACCTAACACCACTTTCATAGAATCGATGGCAACGCCTTTAGATGCGCCCATAATTTCGGGGCCCAGCAGGTTTAAGTAGGCGGTATTGATCAGGAGATATAAAAGCATCACAATTCCAATTCCGAGAAATAGTGAAAGAGGAAGGTTTTTTCTGGGATTTTTCACTTCTTCTGCAACATAGGTCGCACCTTCCCATCCGCTGTAGGCAAAAAAACCGTATCTCAGGGCCGTAAAAATGGAAATGATTCCGACCCAGCTCCAGGGCTTGTCTACTGCATCTGCAAAGTTTTGTTTTTCAATTCCATGCGACACGCTTAAGGCAATAATTGAAATAAGCAGTCCAACTTTTAAGAAACCGAAAATGTTTTGAAATACACCGCTTAGCTGTATACCAAAAGAATTGGCAGCAGTGAGTAGAAACACAAGAGCAATGGCTAAGATTCCCTCCTGCAAGCCACCTATTTTACTATTGAAGGCCGTTAAGGCATTCTCAGAGAAGAATAAGGCAACCGCTGCAATTGCTCCAGTTTCTGACACAAAAAACATGGCCCAGCCGCGTAAAAAGGTTATAATCGGAGGATAGGCAGCTTTGAGAAAAACATAGGGGCCGCCTGAGCGGGGCATCATCGCAACCAGTTCGGCATAACACAGAGCGCCAAGAATGGTTGCAATGCCTCCCAAAATCCATACTCCGTAAAACATGCTTACCGAGGCGGTGATAAACATAATGGGCGCAGGTGTTCTGAATATTCCGGAACCAATAATTCGATTGATAACGATCGAGAGCGTTTCGGTAAGGCCAAGCTTTCTTTCAAGTTCGGTTTTTTCTTCAAAAATCTGCTTGTTTTGCATCTGGGCCTGAGGTGAAAATAAATTTAACTTAAAATTCAAACCGCCCGGAGGAAATATTGTTCAAAAAACAATATATTTCCCTAATAAACTTAATTGAATTATGATAAGAAGATCAACAGCTGTATGGAACGGTACAGGTAAAGAAGGAAAAGGTTCATTAACTTCTACCAGTGGAGTGTTAAGTAATACGCCCTATTCCACCTCGGCACGCTTTGAAAATGAAGATGGAAAAGCAGGAACGAACCCTGAAGAGCTGATTGCTGCTGCCCACGCAGGTTGCTTTTCGATGGCTTTGAGCTTTCAATTAACAGAAGCCGGTTTTGTTCCAACTGAGTTGAAAACCGAAGCTGCTGTGAAAATCGAGCCGGGGGAAGGTGGCTTTTCTATTACTTCCATCCAACTGAATTTAACAGGAACGGTGCCGGGTATTTCTGAAGAGGAATTTTTACGTTTGGCAAATGCAGCAAAAGCAGGATGTCCGGTGAGCAAGGCATTGTCGGCGGTGCCAATTTCTTTAAATGCCAAATTGGTTTAATCGATTAAGGTTATCCTTTTGCTAGAGATTAGCGCAGCTTGTCTGAATTCGTCTTTTTATAGATTCGCCACAGGCAGCAAAGGACAGACAATAATACATTGTTAACTTTATTAGTTAGAATTCTGAAGAAGCCTAATATGCGTTCAAATATTTTGAGCATAGGGAAGCTTCTTCAGAATATTTTCCTCAGCCAAAGAGTCACTCCAATTATTCGGAGATTAATAGCTGATTTGTCAATTAACTCGACTGGGTTAGTTTAGACCGTTGTTTCTCAAAAACACACATTAGCTATTTTTTTGTTATTACTTAAAGCCCTTTATTAAATGACGCAATTGAAAATTTTAATCGAAGTTTTAAGTATTTTATTTGTATTGATTTCTCTCGTTCCGCTCGTTCGAAATGATTATTGGGCATTCAGGGTTTTTGAATATCCGCGGTTTCAAAAGTTAGTAGTTTGTTTGATTTTATTCTGCGGTGCTATGGTATTTGTAAAGTTATCGCCCGATAAGTTCTTGTACGTGAATATCACCTTATTATTTGCGAATGTCTGCTACCTTTTTTATCAGATTTATCCCTTTACTATTTTAAGTAAAAAAGACGTAATGAGGCCAGAAACCGAGCTTCCTGGGCAGGATATAGCTTTAATGACTGGAAATGTATTGCAGTATAACCGGCAATCTAAGGCCTATCTTGCAAATATTTATAAGGCAAATCCCGATGTTTTGTTGCTATTAGAAACCGATAAGTGGTGGGAACTTGAGACTGCGGAACTTATGGAAAGTTATCCATACCATATAAAAGTGCCGCAGGAGAACACCTATGGAATGCTTTTGTATTCTAAGCTCGAATTAGTTAATTCCAAAGTGAAATTTTTAGTAGAGGAGGACGTACCATCTATTCATACTATCGTGGTGTTGCCTTGTGGCCAAAAAATTCAATTATACTGCGTACATCCAACACCGCCGGTACCGCAAGAAAATCCACGTTCTACCGAGCGCGACAAAGAGTTATTATTAGTTGCCGATAAAGCGAAAGGAAATCCCCTTCCCGTAATTGTGGTTGGAGATTTGAATGACGTGGCCTGGAGTTACACCACATCATTATTTTGCAAAATCAGTGGACTATTAGATCCCCGAAAGGGAAGAGGCTTCTTCAATACTTTTCATGCTCAACACCGCTTTTTGCGATTTCCCCTCGATCATGTATTTTGCTCAACAGATTTTAAATTGATGCATATAGAAAAACTGGCTGCAGGCGGATCTGACCATTTTCCGATGTTTGTTCAGCTACAATATGAAAAAGTAGCTTCCATGGAACAAGAAGAACCACAGGCAAGTCAGGATGAAATTGAATTGGCCGAAGAAAAAAAGCATAAGAAAACTGCTTAACGCATTTTTCTTATGTTGAACTATACTTTTAAGTCTTTCTTTTGATAATCAGTTTTTTACTCATCGATTTTGCGACTTCATCCATGAATTTCTGCATTTCGGAGTATCCCGAAGCTGGAATAATGTGGTTTTTTAATTCGAGTTTGGCGGTGTTAATAATCTCGTTTTTTTCCTGATTGTATGCAAATTCCGATTTGTATGTCCCGTAGCTAAATTTCAGATTTATATTTGAAGGAAGCGATTCGGGCATCATATTTTCCGGAAGTTTATAGACTGCTTTATTTTGAGTAATAGCCGGATGATTAAAGAAATAATCTGTTTTCCGGGATTTATTTACAGGCAGGGTTAACTTCCAGAGATCAAATAAACCCTGTCTGAAAAATAATTTATCTCCGGCAGAAAAATCATTTAATTTCTGATACTCTAAATCAAGCTCAAGCTTCTTTACTCCGTCTTTATCATCTTTTTCAATCAAGTTGAAAATGTCTGGTTGTTTAAGATTCAGGGTGTTTATAATATCTTTTTTTTGTTCGTCTGTTTTCTTATAGGAAATGCCAATAAAATCAGATCGGTATCCTCCTGTGACTTGTATGTTTATTTTGGCAAGTGAGATTCCATCAGGTCTGACTTCGATCGCTGTTTCACTGTTAAATATATGATCCTCCATTTTGCTTCTAGGAGTGTTTACCAGTTTGCCACCTTCGTCGGTTATCAACAAAGCATTGCGATTTTCTGTAAAGCTTCCTAATTTCCCGAAGGGCGCTGTATTGCTGGTGCATTCTAACCAGGTGGTGTCATTTTTGAGGGGAACACACAGTATAATATGATTAAACGGGCTGTTTACGAAGTTCGGGTCGGCCGCTTCTTCATTAGCTCCTGCTCGTACTATGGCATAATATGAAGGAATGTTTACAGCCTCTAACAAGGCGTGCATATAATTGGACAGGCCTTTGCAGTCGCCATATTTTTTTTGATCAACAAAACTGGCGGGGAACGGTTTCCAACCACCAATGCCTAGTTGGATACCAACATATCTTACACTTTTTTGCATGTATTCGTACAAAAATTTGGCCTTTTCTTTATCCGTTGATAAGCCTGAAACCATTTGTTTCAGTTCTTCAACCCTGGCGGGATTGAGTGAGGTCAATCCTTTGTTTAGCTCCCGTTGCCAAACGCCAAATCCGTTCCAGTTGCTGAAATCGCCTTTTATGCCACCGAATAAGACGTTGTCTGTCGCAAAAGTAATTTTAGGGAGCACCTGCCACGCTTTTGAACCACTTTCTGGTTTTATAGCTTCGAGGTTTTTAACGTTCCATTTGAACACATCATAGCCATCTTCTGTGGTTTTTTCCGGATCAATTTTAATGTTTCTTGGTTTGTACCTAAAACCGATCTCGGGGCTGACAGTAACTTTACAGATAGCTTCTTGTACTGAGTTTTCGGTGTCCTGGATATTCCAATCTGCCAGATCGAGATAGCCGCTGTTGGAATTATATTCAAACTTTACTTCCACAGTAACCGGGTAACTTACTACGGTATGTCTTAATAACAACAAACGGTCATCGGTAACTAAAGTCATTCCGTCTACCGCAGAATGATCGTACATGTCGTTTTTTTTATAACGTTTTATTAAGATTCCGTTTGCATCATAAATTAACATTTCAGGACTGTTTACACTGGTCATTTTATCATATCCCAGAATTAATTCGGCCTCACTTTCTGCATGTTCATTCAGCAGAGTTTTTATTACATGATACTTGGTCGAGGCCTTTTCCGGGCTTTTTACAACTGTTTCCTGAGAGTAATACCTGGTAACGTAATTAGCGTTCTTTTTTAAAGTGTCCGGAATATTTGTGGCTTTATAATATTCAGAAGAGATTGAATTTTTTTGAGCAAGAGCAGGCAGCCCGATAAGGCATACGCACAAAAAGAAAAGTGTTTGGTATATAATGTATTTCATTAGGATATAATTGTTTTAACGGAGATGAAGCTATCATGGGCATATTATTACCGTTTGTGTGGGCTATGCTCATGATGGTTTCATTAAGATTTTTTTAGAACTATTTGTTCGTTTAGTAATTCGAAAATTTGTTTATAAAACTCCCTTAATGCGGGATATTCCTCTACCCAATAAATAGTTTTTTTATAATCCAGTATATACCGAACGGCAATGGTTCCTTCATTTTCAACAATAACTCTTTGGAAAGAGATGCTCTTATCGGGCATGATTAAATTAATGTTTTTGGGCAGCACATCCACCTTAAAGCCCGGCGGAACTTTATAACTTCCACTGATGGCATACTTGTTTTTATGGCCAAAATCAACGAGGGTAGTTCTATTTTCACTTATAAAGGGGTTTTTTCGTAAACCGGAAAACATATTAGGGACAAAAAATATATAGTCTCCATCCGAACTAGTCAACTCCAGATCAAAATCGATCATCTCTTTGAGAGGAAGACTGTCGATATCGGCATCTTCCAGTTTAATCGACTTTATTTTTAAGTTGTTATCCTTGTCAGTAAGCCAATCCTTATATTTTTCTTCGCCATCGGTTTTGAGGTTTTTGACTGCTTGTATTTTATGATAGGAGTAGTCTACCAGATTCGCTTTTCCTGACATTTTGCCCTGAGGATTTATTTCAGCTGTGATATAAATATTCTTCCGGGAAGGTGCAACGTTGTCCAGAGATACTATCCGATGTGTTTTATGCTCTTTATCCAGAGAAATACCATAAGAGTTAAGTAGATTATCAGGTATAGTCGTATATAGATTATACTTATCTGTTGCATCTAAAACGTACTGGCGAGTACTATCAACCGGAATATGTACCACTGTTCTGTTAAACTGGCGCATCCATGGAAATGCAATATTCACTTTTCCATGGTTGCGTGTACTTACAGCCATGGGATAGACATTTTTTACATCAGCTTGCTTCAAAAGCCGATATAGTATCAGATTTATTTCAGCAGAGTTGCCGGTTTTCTTTTGCCATGCTTTAGGTATGCCATCATTTGTGTACCAGGTATCAAAACCATTCCATTTCATGGAGTTTTTTACTTCATTAAAAAGGAAGGCGATTTTTTCATCATCACTTTTTAAGAGTTTAGCCTTTGAGATTAGAATGTCTTCATCATCCAGTTTTTTCCTGAATTGCATTCCAAAATCTTCATCCTCTGCCAGTCGCTCCCCAACTTTAGCCCAGGTATCCGCTCCTGTTTGGGTAAAACCTCCAATAGGCTGAATTTGGGTTAGCTGAAAGAGTGCACATTGTAAATTATCATTTCTTGAGGTCATGAAGGGTTCATCAACCAAAGAAGGGATATTGTTTAGCCCGATTATTTTAGTGTTAACCGTATAAGCATGACTGTCTTGTCCGGAACCTAATGACTTTGATGCTGCGGAGGTTTTATTTTTGTTCATGCTTTGATACACTCTATACTGAGTTTTATAGTAGAGCATATCAGGTATGGAGGTCTGTAATTCCGAATAACGACTCGGTATTTTTGACTGAAAATACCAAGCTGGGAAATTGCCATAAGCAGGTGTTTTCCATTTGTAATGATATTCGATTACCGAACCGGCCTGAACATCAGGAAAGCTGAAAACAATGGCTGTGCTATTTTTATCAACAGCTTCTCTGAAAATTTGCTTCCTGTCGAGCTTGGTAATTACAGGCTTGCCATCTTTAATATTTATAGTTTGTGCATCTATATCATAAAGATCTTCATAGTGATTATTTGAATAGAATTCGATTCGGATGTTCGCTTCGTCTTTTCCTTTTTCGTTAAAGATCTTTATGCGCTTATGCCGATCCATGATAATGTCAAATTGATGATCGAAGTAAACTTCGCCTCTATCGAAAAGTACCATGGCATTTGCATCTTTTTCAAAAGCACATTCTTTTAATTCAAGGTCGCTAATGTCAATTTTTCCATAAGATTTAATTTCGTCTTGGGCAGTAGACAGAAAGGGGGCCGCACTCATAAAGAGTGCAGCAATAAACATTTTTTTCATAATTGATAAGGTCAGGTGCTTAAAAGTAGATATTTTTTTTAAAATTTAAATCTGTTTTACTTTCTCTTAATCACCTTTTTTTAGGGTTAGCTAAGAATATTATTGCTAGATATTCTCCGTTCCCTTTATCCGTTTTCTCCACTTTATTAATTCATACCAAATCACGGACAGAAATCCAATCATTATACACAATAATAATTGTTGATAATTTAAGGGCTCAAAGCCGAAGAAATTTGTCATTGGATCGACAAATAGTAATAATGCTGTGATTGCGATGGTTATGCTGATAATGAGTAAAACCAAACCATTCTTGTATTTTAACGTGGTGAGGATAGAGTAATAAAAGGAACGATTTATCAGCGTCAGAAAAATATTAGCCGAAATAAGTGCTGTAAAGACCATCGTTCTTGTAAGCGATTCACCCAAGCCCTGGTGTACAGCATACTGATAGGCGCTGAGGGTTCCCGCGGTAATAGCCAGACCCTGAATAATACTGGTAGTAAGCTCTTTCGGTTTAAAAAAAGTGTTGGTAAATGGACGAGGTTTTTGAATCATTGTTTTCTCTTCCATAGGCTCGTTTTCATATATGATAGAGCAGGTAGGCCCCATGATCAGTTCTAAAAATATGATATGTACAGGCGAGAAAATATTCGGGTATACCCACCCAAGGGCCAATGGAATAAAAACCGTAAGTATGATGGGAATATGGATGGAGATTATGTACTGAATAGCTTTTTTTAAGTTGGCATATATTTTTCTGCCCATTGCAACAGCATCCACCATTTTTGACAGGTCATCTTCCAGCAAAATCAAAGAAGCTGCTTGTTTAGCTATTTCGGTGCCTTTTTTTCCCATCGCAATGCCAATATGAGCAGATTTTAGGGCTGGTCCATCATTAATGCCATCGCCGGTCATCGCTACAATTTCCTGCTTTTTTTTCAATGCATCAATCACTTTTAGTTTAGCTTCAGGAAACATCCTTGTAAACACGTTCGTGTCCTGCACACAATTCTGCAGTTCTTCATCCGTTAACTTCATCAGGTCGTCGCCTGTTAAGCTTTTTTCGGATCCTTTGAACCCGACCTGCCTGGCAATGGCGGTGGTAGTGGCCGGGTAATCTCCCGTAATTATCTTTACAGAAATTTTCGCGGCATAAAATTTTTCAAAAACAGCTTGTATGTTTTTCTTTGGCGGGTCATAGAATGCAACAAGTCCTTTGAAGTCGAATTTAAATTCCTGTTGAGTTTCAGGGAAATTATCGCCTTTGAATTCAGACCTGGCCACGCCCAAAATACGATAGCCGTCGGTGCCCAATACTTTAATGGTTTCTTCGATCTGCTGTTCTTCGGTTTCAGATAGGTTTGAGAGTGTCATCAGCGCCTCCGGAGCGCCTTTTGCCGCTATAATCCTTTCGCCTGCCTTATTTTCGAACAGGTGCGTCATCATAGGCGGTTGCCCGCTAAGCGGATACTCATGAATCATTTTAAAGTTTAGCCTTTCATCTTTTATCTTCAGGTCTGTATATGCGGTGTGCAGGGCAACTTCCATCGGATCGAAAGGGATAGGTTCGCTAGCCCACATCGCTAGCTTTACGAGGTCTGTTTCATCGTTGGTTAATGCATTTTCAGGACTTGAGATCTTCGCAGATTTCAAGGCAAAGAGCTTTGCCAGTGTCATTTTGTTTTCGGTAATGGTTCCTGTTTTATCGACACAGAGTACGGTAGCACTGCCCAAAGTTTCAACAGTTTTCATCTGTTTTACTATGATGCCCATTTTCATTAAACGCCAGGCCCCCAAAGCCATAAATGTGCTGAACGCTACCGGTATTTCTTCCGGTAAAATACTCATGGCTAATGTCAGCGCCTTTAGCAGGCTGTTGATCGTATCATAAGTATTGAAATAATTTATGGTCCAAACTATCAGAAAAACAAGAGCTCCGGCAATTACCATCTTTTTTACGAAATTGGTGATCTGCATTTCGAGCGGAGTTTTTTCTTCTTGTATGTTCTCCAGGCTTTTTCCAATCTTACCTAATTTGGTTTCGTTGCCAATTGCATTTATAGTTGCTATTGCTAATCCGCTTGCTACCGAGGTGCCATGGTAAACTAAGTTGTCCTCTTTCCCCTTGTCTTTGTAAACCGGGAGTGATTCTCCAGTAAGTATAGATTCGTTTACCGAGAAGTCGTTCGAATGTACAATTACCCCATCGGCTGTAATTAGGGAGCCTTCTTCAATTATCAAACTGTCGCCAACAACTAGTTCGTCGCTTTTAATTTCAACGACTATTCCGTTCCGGATCACTTTACAATGCGGCTGACTTAGATCTTTTAACTTTTCTAAAGCGTTGCGACTTCTTTTATCCTGGTATAAAGAAATAGCAGCAACTAATACGATAGCTGCCGCCAGAAAACTGCCGTCGCCCGGATTCCCGCTTATGAAATAAATCAATGAGGTTATCAGCAGCAGGATAACCATCGGTTCTTTAGCAAGACTTTTTAACGCATCAATCAAGCCATTTTCTTTCCGGTAATTAAGCGTATTTGGACCATGTTTAGCCCGCGATTCAACTACCTGCTGATCAGTGAGACCTTTGATGTTGTATGTAGTTGCGGGCATAGAGGTTTCGTGTTTTTGTAGGAGAAATATTTAATAAAATTAGAAGTAATAAATAATTTTTAGAGAAAAGATCTATCATCGCCAAGTGTGCAATAGGTTCGTGTAGCAGACATTATCGATGTTTTTGTTTTCTAAGTAAACATTAGGTATATCAGTGATATTACAAATAGAGATGGAACCATGGGATCTAAATGCCGGGGGATAGATTTGAGATGGTTTTTGTTTTGTGTGCTGTCAGGCATTTTGATAATATTCTTCCAGTGGCTTAAAAACGCTACCGTACTTGTTAATAATAGCTAACTGTCCCGCATGATAGGCCGTATGAGATATTATCCGACCCAATGCTTCCGCCTTCGTTTTAGTTCCAAATTCTTTAGTTTCAATCAGATCGTCCCAATCAGTATCCGTTTGTTGCTCTAAAATTCTTTTTAGTATTTCTGCCGAATGTTCTACATACTCTTTTAACTCAGCCAGGTCTATCCATTCGCCTGTATCGTGCTGCGCAATTAAAGTTTCAGCAGAAACGTCTATTTCCTTGCCACCAAATACATTCTTAGCAAATAACAATTCTACATCTCCGATATGGCGGACCAAAAAACCTAAGCTGTTTGGAGATGGAGCCAGTGTCTTTTTTAGATCTTCCCGGGTAAGATTTTGTAATTGATTAGTGAATCTTGTTCTGGCTTCCAGCCAGAGTTCAAGTAGTAAAGCTGTTTTTGTTTTCATGTGGCGAATTACAAGGCTTTTGCCAATTTAACGAAAAAATCTCCCAGAATAATTGATTTCTGTTAGCCTAAGAAGTGATTTGTATATGGATATGGCGAGAAGAGCGTGTCTTCATTTTTTATACTTATTCAGCATGTTGAAATAAATTATGCTTAGGGTAAAAAAAATGTCAACTATTTAAAGATAGGTTCCGTAAAAGTGTAATTTAACATCTGTTTTTATGGACTAAATCGGTTTATACCATGTTTAATAGCTTAACTATTCGTCGGGCCGAGCCCGAAGATGCAGCAATTATTGCGTACTTCAGCCGAAGAACATTTTTTGAAAGCTTTGCCGAACAGAGCACTAAAAAGGATATGGCAAAGTTTTTAACCTTGCAGTTTTCTGTTAGGTCTCTGATGTCTGAGGTCAATCGCAAGCACAACATTATTCTTTTAGCGCACCGCTTTCACACCCTGGTGGGTTATGCGTTACTGCGCGAAGCCAAAAATCCGCCGGAAATTCATTCTGCGGTAAAAGGCATTGAATTGGCCCGCTTATATGTGGATATACCTTTTAAAGGAACGGGTGTAGGAGAGGCTTTAATGAAAGAATGTGTATCGTTGGCCAGATTACAATATAAAGAAGTGCTTTGGTCGGGAGTATGGTGTAAGGATACAGAAACCACTGATTTTTATCAACAATGGGGTTTTAAGAGATGCGGTTCGAAAATTTTTCTTTTAGGGGATAATCCCCAATTACACTGGATAATGAAGAAAGATTTGCAGTTCTAAATTAATTCTAAAGTTTTACAGATAGCTACCTTTCAATTCCTCGCCGGTAAGTGTGCGATAAACATTTTGCAGCTGATGAATTGAGTCGATTGCAACTGCAATTTTACCATCTTCCATAAATCCGCTTTCAAAGGCTGATAATTTGAATTGAACAAAGTTTTTTGAATCTGTCCAGATCTCTTCTTCAGCAGAGCTTTTGCCAAAGCCTAAATAAGTAAGCCATTCTTCCCTCAACTCTAAAGGCAATATTTCATTAAATTTAATCCTGAAATGATAGCCCTGTCTTGGAACCAGCATCTCGCCAATAACACTTGAATGTTGAATGTCTGTAAGAAATAATATGCCTTCCTCATTTTCCCTGGGGCTGATTTTAATCAGATTACCTAATTTAAATTCCTGAGTGTCCATCATCCGATTTTTAGCACCTGTTTATTTTGTTGAACCTAATCCTATCAAAAATGCAAAAGATTCTGAATACTGCGGAGCTTTTTAATGTAATACTTAAATTCAATTTAAAATGTTACCAATATGTTGTATAGCTCCTTTAAGCAAAAAAGATCCGAATTTTCATCCGGACCTTCTTAATAAATCTGTTACTCTTCCGGGCCCTAGGCCATGCTATATAATTCTTCTCTTTGCTGCTTCACCACATCACTGTTGATATACTCATCGTAGGTCATCAGCTTATCGATCACACCACCCGGAGTAATTTCAACGATCCTGTTAGCCACGGTTTCTGTTAATTCATGATCTCGGGAGGTAAATAAAATTACTCCTCTAAAATCTTTCATTCCATTGTTGAGTGCGGTAATAGATTCCAGATCAAGGTGATTGGTCGGCTCGTCAAATAAAAGTACATTAGCCTGTTGAAGCATCATGCGTGAAAACATGCAGCGCATTTTTTCTCCTCCTGAAAGTACGGAGCTTTTTTTCAAAACCTCTTCTCCTGAGAATAGCATTCGCCCCAAAAAGCTTCTGATAAACTGCTCATCCTTATCTGCATCAGAATATTCTCTTAACCAATCGACTAGGTTTTCATCCTTACCTTCAAAATAAGCCGAGTTATCATTTGGAATATCTGCCGTATTAATGGTAACACCCCATTTAAATTCTCCTTTATAGTCTTTGTCTCTCCCTGTTAAGATATCGTAAAAAGCTGTGGTTGCTAAACTGTTTTCAGAAAGTATGGCAATTTTATCACCTTTATTAACCATCAGGTTGATATTCGAGAATAAAAGTTCGCCGTTAAGTTCTTTTCTTAAGCCTTCTATCTGAAGGATCTGATCGCCGGCTTCACGTCCCTGGTGATTGAAAAGGATTGCAGGATACTTTCTGTTCGACGGTTTAATTTCTTCCAGATTGATTTTATCCAGGGCTTTCTTTCTACTGGTTGCCTGTTTCGATTTTGATGCATTCGCGCTAAAACGACGTATGAAATCCTGAAGTTCTTTGACTTTATCTTCCAACTTTTTATTCTGATCGGAACGCTGACGGGCAGCTAACTGACTGGATTCGTACCAGAATGTATAGTTACCCGTATAGATCGTAATCTTGCTAAAGTCGATATCCACAACATGGGTACACACGGTGTCTAAGAAGTGCCTGTCGTGAGAAACTACCAGAATAATTCCTTCATAACTTGCAAGAAAATCCTCAAGCCAAGCAATTGTTTGAATATCAAGGTCGTTGGTAGGCTCATCGAGTAGCAAAATATCAGGTTTGCCAAAAAGCGCCTGCGCCAATAGCACCCGAACTTTCTGATTACCATCCAGCTCTTTCAAAAGCTTGTAATGTAAATCTTCCTTTATTCCCAGATTGCTCAACATGGTGGCCGCGTTGTTCTCTGCGTTCCATCCATCCATCTCTGCAAATATATTTTCAAGCTCACCTGCACGTTCGCCGTCTTTTTCTGTAAAATCTTCTTTGGCGTACAAAGCGTCTTTTTCTTTCATTACGCTAAATAGTTCTTTATGACCTTGAAGAACAGTTTCAATTACCGGATATTCGTCAAAGGCATAGTGGTTTTGAGAAAGTACAGCCATCCGTTCTCCGGGGCTGAAACTTACAGAGCCGGTATTTGGATCTATTTCACCAGAAATAATTTTAAGAAAAGTAGATTTACCGGCACCATTTGCCCCGATCACACCATAGCAATTGCCGGGAGTGAATTTTAAGTTAACGTCTTCAAACAGAGTGCGTTTTCCGTAACGGAGTGATAGATTTGATACTGTAATCATGCTTTGTAAATTGAGGTGCAAAAGTAAGGATTATCGATAGGATTTGACCGATGCAATTAAAGAATTATTTTTAGATGGAAATAACATGACAAAAGTGGAGTTCTTACCCTATTTAAAAGATAAACTTGACAAAAAAGCGGTTCAACATCTTGCCCAATCGGCATCAATTGATACCGATACTTTCAGGGATTTTATTGATTTATCGTTTAATACGGATTCGAAAATCGCATTTAGAGCCTGCTGGGTAATGGAATATGCTTTTGCCGTTAACAAAGAGTCTTTTCTTCTTTGCCTGCCCGATTTTTTGAGCGTCTATCCAAAGCAGAAGAATAATAGCTGCAGGAGGCATTATACAAAAATTCTGATGGGCCTTTTTGAAAGAAGCAGCAACTATTTAGAAGAGTGCGATCTAAGTAAACTTGTCGATGCTACTTTCGAATGGTTGATTGATCCTGAAACCCCTGTTGCGGTGAAGGTGAACTGTCTCGACATTTTGTTCAATCTAAGTAATCGTTACACTTGGGTACTAGATGAGCTGAAAGCTCAAATCGTTTTTTTGTTAAAAGACGGGACCGCAGCTATGCAAAGCCGAGGAAAAAAAATATTGAAACAAATAGCCTAGATACTGATTAATTGGTCAGGTTAAACAGAATTTTCGCGTTGGAGCCTGGTATTGAGTTTTGATACAAATACAATGCTCAGCAAGGTTATTACGATGCTGATATATCCGGTAACTTCGTAATTGAGAATGGCATTAGAAGGTGTTTTAACAACGATAAGACCCGCCAGCACGGAGGCAATCCCGACAAATATTTGTTGTACAGATGAATTTATACTCATAAAACTACCCCGGCGCTCACTGGTTACCACATTACTGATCATTGCCTGGGCAGGAATCATTCTTCCAGAGGATACTATGAACCAAAATCCGGTAACGCTGAGTACCAGGTAAAAAGATATTGGAGCAAGGTTGGTGATCACGGCAATTGGCAAGGTAACAACCATAGCCATTATTATAAACAAACGGTGTTTGCCAATCTTGTCGGCAACACGACCTAATATAGGGGAGCTAAACAAGGTTAATATACCACCAACCATATAGATGAGTGGCGTTTGTACCTTGCTGAAACCCAAATTAAACTCCATAAAAGGATTCAGAAAAGGGATAATGAGAAAATGACCGAGCATGATTGTTGCCGACAATGCAAGGGCCAGTAATTGATTTTTGTCTTTGCCAATATCGCTTAACAGATCCAATGGGCTCACCTTCGCCTGCCGGTTTTCCTTGATGTGTGCATCCATTTTAGGTAAATATTTAATGAGAAAGGGAATAAGAATAGCTCCCAAACCTGCTACAAAGAAAAATGGACCGTGCCAATTGAAAATATTAGCAAGATATAAAGAAAACGGCACTCCAAATACAGAGGCTACAGAGAATGCTGCCATAATAATTCCCATGGCAGCGCCCCTTCTTTGATAGGGTATTAAATCGGCGATGATGGATAAAACCTGTGCCCCGATTAATCCGCCAAAAATACCAGCTACAATTCTTGAAATCAAAAGAATGAAGTAAGTTGGTGATAGGGCGCAAAATAATGTGCCGATTAAGAAGCCCGAATAGCCCATTAATAAAACCTTCTTGCGATCATACCTATCGACGAAAAAAGCTGCCAGAAAACCCGAAATACCGGCACTAAAAGTATAGGCGGCAACCAGCATTGAAAATTGTTGGGATGAGATATCAAAATATGGCATCAGGTAATTCCCTAATGGCATCATAATCATGAAGTCAAGAATATGGGTAAAATTTATGGCTGCCAATAACAGCAATATTATCTTTTCTCTGAAATCCATTGAGTGCGTGTTTGATCGTCAATAATAATCAAATCCGCAAAAAAGAGTTCGAAATGGATTAAAACATGACGAAATTTTGTTTTTTAACAAGATCGTTGATTTGGTTTAAACCGAACACCATTTCTCGTAGGATAGATAGCTCTACACAGGGTAGACTATTGGTTCATAATTCAGGAAAATCTATTCTCCCCAGGCAGTAACTATAATATTTCTTCGGCCACCATTATTCCGATGCTCGCACAAGTAAATGCCTTGCCAGGTGCCTAAAGCTAATCTGCCGTTTCGGATTGGAATTATAACGGAACTGCCAAGTAATGAAGCTTTAAGGTGAGCAGGCATATCGTCAGAGCCTTCGTAATCGTGAAGATAATCGGGATCATTTTCTGGGACAGTCTTGTTAAAAAACGTTTCGAAATCTTTTCTTACCGTCGGGTCAGCATTTTCATTGATGCTTAATGAAGCAGATGTGTGTTGGATAAACACCTGGCAAATACCCGACTTTAGATCTTTGATTTGTGGTAAGGCATTTATTATTTCGGAGGTTATTATATGGAAGCCACGCTTTTTTTCTTCGACTTGCAGGCTTTGCTGGAATATTTTCATGGTGTAAATACAAAAATGTAAATATACCCAAGTATAAATTAGGGAAGATAGTCTGCTTTGATAGCGTTAAAAGAATTTAACAGATCGACTAAGGCTTTTGTGTTTTGTCCGCTCCATGTCGAGGACATTAATGTATGTGTACTTATGCTTTGGAACAGCACAAGCACACAAGTAGGTTTGTTGGTAAAATATGATTATGATAAATTAATATTCCAATAAAACCCGTTTGAGCCCTTGCTTTTTTGAGCCAGATAAATAATTTTCTGATCATTTAAAAGTAGTTCGTCTTTAATGGTTGAGACGCTATTGTCCTTCGGGTCTGGAAGGTTTTTTAGGATTAAATCAATGGTTTCTGATGTTTCAGCTGTTGGATTTGTAGAACTTTTTCTCATGATTTGTAGATAAATAAATTAATGATCTATTGTATTAAAAATGTTTTCGCCGTACTTCTGTTAAGTATCAATAGAGTGTTGGTAGACGCTAATTGTTTTGCTCACAGATAATTACCGGAAACGTTAAATCGAAAAACATAGTATATATTAAATTAAAAAAGATCAAAATTTATTTATTGAGTTGATTTGCAGAGATCAGTCCAGTCTCAATGCACAAAAAAAACAACATCTCACCTATAATTGCACTGGTTATTTTGCAGCTGTGGACTGATTTAACATAGAGAAAGAGGAATAGTTTTAAAAAAAAAGAAAATTTTTTAAAAAAGATGAGTTATGTCGATCCTAAAGACTAGCTTCCTGGCCGACTGCACAAACAAAATCCCATGGTAAGAAAGGGATTTTTTGAATGTATTGAATTGTAAATCTTTCACTTCTCCACGATTTCTGCTTCATCAGGCAATACTTCGGCCCGGCATCCGATCGTATTTAGAAATTCAATAAGCCTTTCGCTATGAATGGTTCCTGATTTACACTCCACCCGTAAAATATTGTCACAATCATCCAGATCGAAATTTGCAAAATAGCCAGAAAATACTGTTTGCACTTGCTTAACAAGTGTTTCGGCTTCTGACTGATGGGTGATATTCGTTTTAAAGACTTCAATCATAACCTCTAATTAAATGCAGAGGGTGAAATTTTCACCACTTAAAATTCCTTCGGCTTAAACAATAACCGGTCGACAGAATATTTGCCGCTTCCTAATACAAAAACTACAATTGATAAAAGAAGATATACAAAGGCTAATTCTTTTACCTGAAAAACATCTTTAGCGTGAGCCAGGAAATAGGCAACAAACATGGTAATGAAGATAGGGATAACGGATAGACGTGTTAACAATCCGAAGACGACAAACAGGCCACAAAACAATTCTGCAAAGATTACCAAATTGAAAGAGGTCTTTACTCCAATGCCTACCAGGTCTGTAAACATCGGTAGAATTTGATCATAAGCGATGAGTTTGGTATATCCATGATAGGTAAATAAACCGCCAAATATTAATCTTAGTAAAAGAGCTGCCAGGTCGGTGTTAAATGGTTGGTAAGATAGAAAGTTATTTTTCATGTTGTTTATTAGAGCATTCTTATTATATTCTTGTTTGGTCTGGTTGAACTGATTATGCAGTTTTATTGTCCGTATTGCATCTGGATTACCAAAGGCAATCTGGAATAGGCATCTCGGGGAAACTTCTCCGGAATGAATGCATCCCGGAGCTCCTCAAGTAATTATACCTTATACTCGTAACTTATCATCCAATTTATACCAAATTTGTCGGTAAGCATTCCAAAATAAGATCCCCAAAAAGACTTTTGCATGGGCATGGTAGCTTGACCGCCAGTAGAAAGAGCATTATAAACTGTATCTGCCTCTCCCTCGCTGTTAACATTTAATGATAAGTAAAAATTATTTCCCCGGATCACCTTTTGTCCCATGGATTCAAGTGCATCTGTAGCCATCAGAATATTTCCGTTTCCGATGGGTAAAGCGATGTGCATGATTTTTTCAGCATCCTCTGCCGAAACTTTGCCCGCATCGGGCATGTCTTTATACCGTTGGATGGTTACAAATTCTCCGCCAAGTACAGATTTATAGAGGTTAAATGCTTCTTCTGCTGTACCTGCAAAATTTAAATAGGGATTGATAGTTGCCATGATAGTTATGTTTTAGATGTTAACAGAGTTTTTCTTCATCAGTTCTACCCATTTATTAACCAGTCTCTCTAATTTTGATTTTTTTATATTTACATCATTCATATCAAAAAAGTAAGCCATTCGCCGGTCTTTGTAATCTCCCTCAAGTAAGCCTGTATCATCATTTAAAATTATCCCATTGTGAAATACAAGGTGTACATAGTTTTGAGCACGATGATTGAAGGTTGCCATGCCGCCTTTGTCTATGCCTCCTTTACAGAAGAAACTTGGAGCTGCCCACTTAATGTGTTCGGCTATCTCAGGATTAGCATTCATGATGATCTGTCTAACAGCTTCCATTTCAGCTCTGAAAGGATGTTCCAGCTTCGACATATAATCATCAACTTCTTGTGTGTTATTTTCAGCTTGTTTCTTTCCCATATTGGTTTATTGAACCTTTTTATTGCTTTCCAGAATTTGCTTAAGATGGTTTAAGCTGATCTCAAGGTCTTTTCCGAGTAATTTGTCTATAAATAAATTCGTTAAATTCATCGGATACTTAGACTTACCCATCATGCCCCATGTTACAAGGGTTTCATTTTTCGGAAATGGGTTGTGTGGTAATGGGTAGATCCAGGCCCTCAAATGGTCGGACAAACCTTATTTCCAGATCAAGTCGTTCTCCTTCCCGAATGGATTTTATTTCCTGCTCACCCTCGCCGGCTTGCTTGTTACCGTGCCATGCAAATACAAAAACAACTGTGCCATCTGTTCCTCTGAAATCTTTTTTTAAGTTCGGATCCATCATAACCCATTTGTTATAGTTTTCCTGATTCTTAGGGATCTTGATGTAATCGAAAACTTCGTGTCGTGTTTTTTTTTATGATTATCTCACGTTCAGCTCGGCTCATATGAAAGAAGAACAACTCCGCTTTTAAATGTACGGGTACTAATTAGTGTCAGGTCTAATTGATGGCTGATGTTTTTAAATAATGATGTTCCCTTTCCGATTGCAACAGGATCAATCATTATTTGATAAGTGTCTATCAGGCCGGCGTCTGCAAACTGACTTACAATGCTTCCGCTTCCTAGAATAGTCATGTCTTTTCCGTCTGACTGTTTCAATTTCCTTACTTCATCAATGATATTCTTATTTATTACTCTTGTATTATTCCAATTTGCAGTTTTCAACGTTTTCGAAAAAACTATTTTTTCTGCTTTATTCATGCCTTTAGCAACAAGCGGAAAATTCTCATAAGCTATCGGTGAGGGCCAAAAGTTAGCCATCATCTCAAATGTTGTACGCCCAAACAGAAGTATATTTTCTGACTTGAGGTTTTCAGAAGAAAATTCAGCTTCTTCCTGGCCATGCTTATGCCAGCTTATATCTTCGTTCAAGCCTTTGTAATAGCCATCGAGGGTTATAAATTGAAAGCTCGTAAGGTTTCTCATTTTTTTTAGCGTTTGGTCGGTACACAAAATTACCTTCTTCCGGAGATTAGAAGAGGGTGTGATCCAGACATTTTACAGGGGTAATTGCGGCATGGTTTGGGACGTGATTTGGTCAATGAACATCAATAACAAACCAAAATATTAATTTATCAGCAATTAAATCTTATTTTCGCAAGCCGATTATTAAATCATTTAATCCGTATCAACATGAATTTGAAAAAGTCTATAAAACTGAGCTTACTTTTCTTAACAGCCTTATCACTGCTTGTGTCTTCCTGTAGTCCGCTTCTATCTCAAAAGGCCGATTATGCTAAAACAAGAAAACTTTTATTACGTGATGAAGGATTATCTCAATTAAGTTATGTTGACATCTCGAATTCTGAAAAAAACTGGTATGTGCCTGTTCCAGCGGGTCGTGATATTCAGCTGGTAGGGCAGGGGAGAGTTTTAATTGGAACAGGAAACGGATATGAAGAACGTGAAATTTCGAATGGAACTAAAGTGTTCGAAATTACATCATTCCCCGGAACACAAACCGCCCGGCGCTTACGCAATGGCAATACACTTTTAGCGGGAGCTAACTGGCAAAATAAGCAGGGAATTGCCCTGGTAGAAATTAATCAGAGGGGCGACGTTCTGCGTACAGTAGTTTACCCTGGTTTTTCATACGTTCGTTGCATTCGCGAAACAGTGAAAGGCACTTTTATGGTTACAGCCGATACGCTGGTTTTTGAAGGCGATGCTGATGGAAATATTATCTGGAAAGCGGAAGTTGCCGGTCCGCCGGCAAAGCCACACGTTTGGCAGGCTTTACGTTTAGGTAACGGTCAAACCATTGCGAGTACCGGTTATGCAAAGAATTTCCAGGTGTATGATTCGGCAGGGAAACTGGTTAAAACTATTACTGGCCCTGCAGACGTAAACCCCAATTTTTATGCAGGATTTCAAATTTTATCAAATGGAAATTACGTAGTTGCAAATTGGCAGGGACACGGGCCGAAATTTGGGTCCAGCGGTACACAGGTTTTAGAATATAATCCTGCGGGTGAATTGGTTTGGTCATGGAAGCAATATGCTGAAAAGTTCTCTTCTTTACAGGGAATTATTGTACTGGATGGCTTGAATGTGAATAAGCTGCACGTAGAAAATGCCACCGGAGTATTAGAGCCTGTGAAGTAAATATCCTGAAAAAATTTATGAGCCCCTTCTCTTATGTTAAGGGGCTTATATTTTGTTAATTATTCATCAAAGGTGATCATCCTTTTATCCCTTCCGTAAATATCATCTCTAAAGTGAACGTTACCAGATTCATCCACCCAAGCGGTATAATAGGTGATGGAAACAGGCACTGGGTTGTTTAGATTTACATAGCGTTCTCTTCGGGAGTTCATGGCACTTTCGATTGCTTCATCGGTCCATTTCGGATCATCTTTTAATAAGTATTTAGCCAATTCGAATGGTTGACTCAAACGGATGCATCCGTGACTAAATGCCCTGGTTCTTTTTTCGAACAGAGATTTCACGGGTGTGTCATGAAAATATATATTGTATTTATTGGGGAAGAGAAACTTAACCTTTCCCAAAGCATTTTTCGGTCCCGGTAGTTGGCGGATGTCAGGCAAGCCGTTTTTCGTTCCAATAATTTCCATATTGTGAGTTCTTAAATATCTAGGATTTTTATTCATTGCCGGTAAAATCTCATTCCTCACTATACTTTCCGGAACGTTCCAATACGGACTAAAAACCACTTGTTCTAATTCATCGGTAAAAACTGCCGTCGGATTGCTTGTTTTACCAACAACAATGTCCATATTAAGTACTTCGCGGTTTCCTTCATATACATGAAGTTTATATTCCGGAATGTTTGCTACGATATGTGTTCCGGGGTTTTCTTCACCTTCTTTCAATATTCTTTTCATATTCATCCGCAGCTGGGATATCCTGGTTTCTAATGGTATATTCAATACATCCACAAGTTCTTTGTTGATGATTCCATTTTCTTCCAGACCATGGCGAAATTGAAATTTCTTTATCGCCGTTTCTGTTCTTTGATTAAATAATTCAGAATTATCATTTCCGCGAAAGTCTCCGAGAAGATCTAAGCGTTTTTTTATTTCTTTAATCACAGGTGCCCGGTCATTCAGTTTATAGATGGTTTTCGGGGCTAAAGTAATTTCGGGCCATGGTTCAGCAGATAACTTTTCGTAACGTTCTGCTGCTTTTTCAAGAAGGTGATATTGCTCCTTTATTGGGTCTTTTGATTGTAGATTGGTGCCAAAGGCCGGGTATGCATGGAGGTTATTTGCTGGTAAAATTGCTGCTGATGTAAATAGTATAAAGCTGAGAATGAAGTTTTTCATATTTTTCTTCGGACTAAGGTGAGTATATTATTTGTTGCAATTTTTAAGCCAATACAACAAAAGCGGTAAACTTTCACATTGAAAATAAGATCTTTTTTTTAATTTTTTTTCAGAATATTTGTGTAATATCAACGTTCATAGATCAAGAAGTCAATTATAACCAGATGCTTCTGATCAAAGAAAAGGGAAGATTATTGTAACTAAGTGCTCCACATTAAGTACAAGGGATATTTATTAACGTTTAACTCAAGGGACAGTGAAGGGGAATTTCAAGACCAAAAAAGTAAGGTTTCATAATCTTTATAATGCAATTATATTACTGATAGTACTATTCGGTGGCTTTGATAATCCTATCAATGAAAAGGAGATATTGAGCCAGCTCCAAACAATTAAAGACTATCAGCGGTCTACAGTATTGCTGAATAACCAGTTGCAGTCCATTCCTTTCAAAGATTTGGCGGGTCGTCAGATTGCGAGTATCAATACAGGAGTTTCAAACCCTGCCGAGTTCGACAAGATGTTACGGAATTATGATTCTATAAGCAGTTTTAATTTCGAAAACCTCTCTGCAAACGCACTTCTTGCCTTCACAACTCTTATTATTCAGGTAAATCCTGAAACCCTTTACAATCCCCGGGTATTTGATTTTATACAGGAGGCACAAAAAACCAAGGAAGTAATTATTGCCGGTTTTGGCAATACCGCGGCTTTACAACGTTTGGATGCTTTTAACATGCCTGTGATTTGGAATCCCGAACAATCGTCATACTCTGCGAGGTATACTGCACAGGTTATTTTCGGGGGAATTGCAGCTGAAGGTCGCCTGGCGCAAAATATTAGTCCGAAGTACCAGGCTGGTTCCGGATATTTTACACAAAAAACTCGTCTTAAATATTCTTTGCCTGAAGAGGTCGGAATTCAGTCTGCTAAACTTGCCCGGATTGATGATATTGTTGAAGAAGCAATCACCGCGCATGCTACTCCAAGTGCAGTTGTTTTGGTAGTGAAGGATGGAAACGTAATTTTTAATAAAGCATACGGCTCTCATACTTATGATGGAGCTAATCCAACCCAGGTAAATGATATTTATGACCTGGCTTCAGTAACGAAAGTTGCTGCTACTACAATGGCTACAATGAAGTTGTATGAGGAGGAAAAGATTAATCTGGACGCCGGTTTAGGTACTTATCTGGCCGACGCGAGAAATACCAATAAAAACGGTATCCCGGTAAGGGATGTATTGCTCCATCAGGCGGGCTTCGTGAATCTTGATTTCTGTAGCGACCTGCGTTCGGCAGATCATACTACAGATTCTTCATACTTTTATCCTGTTAAAGCAGCCGATCATTATTTCATTCGCAGAAATTATTATGAAGACGTAATGTGGCCTAAAATGCTTCGTACACCTTTGCCAACCAGAGGCAGATATGTTTATAGTGATATAAGCATGTATGTAATGAAGGAAGTTATCGAGCGCCAGGCTCATGAATCGCTTGATAAATTCGTGTTAGACGAATTCTATAAACCTCTGGGGATGCGCACTGCTGGATTTAATCCGCGCAGACGCTTTGACAAAGACCAGATTGTACCTACCGAAAGAGATACATATTTTCGTAAAACCTTATTACAGGGATATGTACATGATAGCGGTGCTTCCCTTGTGGATGGTGTTGCCGGACATGCCGGTTTATTCGCCAGTGCAAATGATTTAGCAATTTTAAACCAGATGTTATTAAACGGTGGAACATATGGTGGAGTGCAATACCTCAAACCGGAAACAGTGGAGCTGTTTACTTCCCGCCAATCAAATGTTAGTCGCCGAGGTTTGGGCTTCGATCGTGCTGAATCAGGTGGCGGTTATCCGTGCAGACTTGCATCATCGTCTACCTATGGTCATACTGGTTATACCGGAACCGCTGTATGGACTGATCCGAAAGAGAAATTAGTGTACATATTCTTATCAAACCGAGTATATCCATCAGCAAGCACTAAATTGAATTCTTTAAGGATTCGTCCGAGAATTCAGGATGCAATCTATGCTGCAATAGCTGAAGGTGACAGAGGCTTTGCCACTGCATCGAAATAAGCTTGCTTATTATTCTTGCTTTCGCTATTGATGTTTTCGACGTGGCTTCTGCCCAAACTATGCTTTTTTCAAGATAGAGCGCTTATCCACAGCTTGTTTTTAGGATTGATTTAATCTTATATCGGTTCTATCCTTTGGAAATTTGATTCCTGATAGGGGCGGCTTTCCGGAAACAATTTTCTTTCAATACCATTAAAACTATAAATTAGGTGAATGGTATCGACTCAAAAGAAAAGAAGAATAGTAGTAATTGGAGTAGGGGCAGTAGGATCAACAACCGCGTATACTTTGCTTTTGCGGAATAGGATGGACGAATTAGTGTTAATCGACGCTAATAAGGAAAAAGCCGTTGGAGATGCTTTGGATATGAATCACGGCTTGCCGTTTTTAAGTCGTACAAGAGTTTGGGCAGGAGATTATTCTGACTGTGCCGACGCTGACATTATCATCATAACAGCAGGTGCGGCACAAAAAACCGGCGAATCTCGAATCGATCTTTTAAAGCGCAATGTATCCATCTACGAAAGTATTACAGATGAAGTATTAAAGTATAATAAAGACGGGATTCTGCTGATTGCTTCTAACCCTGTAGATGTGATGAGCTATTTCACCTGGAAGAAATCCGGCTGGCCGGTGAACAGGGTAATAGGTTCGGGGACTTTATTAGACAGTGCCCGCTTTCGTTACCTTATCGGAAAGAAGCTGCATATCGATCCGCGAAGTGTACACGCACACATAGTAGGTGAACATGGCGATTCTGAACTCCCACTATGGAGTTTGGCCAATATAGCCGGAACAGACCTTACCCTATCTGATGAAGATAAAGAAGAGGTTTTCGGGAATACCAAGAATGCGGCCTATCAAATTATTAAAGCGAAAGGCGCTACTTATTATGCTATTGCTCTGGCCCTGGATAGAATTTGCACTGCAATTTTGGATAATGAGTCTGCGGTTCTGAATGTTTCCACCTTATTAACTAATTACCATGGTATTTCTGATGTATACCTCGGCGTACCGTGTATTGTAGATGAAAACGGTATAAGAGAGATTTTACCTTTAACGATTAATGATAAAGAGAAGGAATTGTTACAGGCGTCCGCCAGTAAATTGAAAGAGATAATCCGATCGATTACTTTATAGCACGATTAAAAAAAAAGCGGCTCGTTCATTCGCGAGCCGCATTTTCGTGTTTTTAGATTAACCTTCTTCTTTTTTCTTCAACAGATTTAGCTGCAAACTTATTTGAAAATTGCCGCTGGTATAACCATTCAGTGCAGCTGTAGAAGTGGTATAATTAGCTGTTACCGACCCAAGAGAATTGATAATTGCTCCAAGTCCGATAGTTGCACTTTGCGAGCTGTGATAAATTGCCATGACGCTTGCTGCTTTATTTGCCACAGTGAAGTTTGCTCCTACATCAAGTATATTATCAAAGCCGTCCACACCTCTGAAAGCAATTTTGGGTTCTACGCCAAAACCGTCTAAAGCT
>CAMLLO010000039.1 GCA_946480915.1 uncultured Sphingobacteriaceae bacterium
GAATAAAATTACGTTTCCTGCGACTAGTTGGTTAATGCTAGCTGATGTCCCTGAAGTATTCGCAGCACCGGCATCTTTCAAGGCCTTAGCTGAGTTTAAATTCACAAACGTAGGACTAGTAATTTTTTTCAGTAAAGTTGCATTTCTTGTCCAGGTACTGATATCGAAAGACGATATCTGACTGGGAACAGGTGACACATTTAAAGCATAAATCGTGTGGCCCAGGGGCACTTTTTTGTTACTAACTACAATTGAATCTATTGAATTATAGAAATAACCGAAATCAATTTTTGCTGAATTGTTGCCAACATTAGTATAACTCAAAGCCTCACCATCGGCTGTAGAAAAATAGGTCGGGTTATTTTTAGCTGTATCCGGCACGTAAATATTTCTTACAGTATAATATTCAATGTCTGAAACGACCGTAACGACAACAGATTTATCCCCCATATATACCCCCGCGTTATCCCTAGCAACAATTCGATAGGTATAAATTCCCGGTTTTGTTTCGGCAGTAAACGATTTTTCTGCACTAAATGAAGTTCTATCACCTGTCTTTACGGTATCTCTTGATATTACTGTACCATTTCTTTCAACATGCACAAATTGCATTGGATTGGGACATGTTATGGAAAAACTCAGTGGAAGAGTAGCTCCCGGATTAACTGTTTTATCTGCCACTAAATAGGTTGGATCAACTGCATTTAGGGTAATAGTGGTTTGATTAAACTCAGGAGGATCAACATCCTTTAAACAACTTGTAAAGACACCGATTCCAAAGGTTAGTATCAAAAAAGTCATCACTTTATACTTTTTCATCATTTTTATAATTTCGAATTAGCTAATATCAGCAGGAAAATTAAATTCCTGCTGCTGATTAAATTTACCTTTACTTTTACTGCAATGGATCGAACGTTCCTCCCGGCCAACCAATATTTTGCTCAATTTTCACGCTTGAGGTTCTAAAATTAGTGGGCAGTGGATAGAAATAATAAGTCTCGGGATAATTGATGACATTCGTTCCTTCTATCGAAAACACTGCCGGAATAAATACTTTATTCACTGAACCTGCGTTAGCAAAATTTATCGTGTCACGCGGTATGATTCCCGAAGGCTGACGATCTTCTATATAAAGTGTTGCAGGATTAGGTGTCGCAGGCCTGGTGGTATTATAAGCAGGAGTTCTCATATCCCATTTATAACCCTGTCTGATCGTACCACTTAGAAGATGGAATCTTCGCATTCTTCTAAGGTCGTCGTAACGTTTACCTTCCATTGCGAATTCCACCTGACGCTCCCTGAAGATAAGGTCAGCCATACTTGGCACATCAGTAGCCAACTCTAAACCATAATCTTTAGCTCCGCTTCCCTTAACGATACCGGCGCGCTGCCTTATCAACCTAACCATATCCTTAGCTTCTGATAAGTTTCCAATCGCATTAGCGCATTCCGCGTAATTTAAAATAACTTCCGCGAAACGCATTTCAATCCAATCCATGCCATTACCGCCTGCAGAGTTACTGTTATACACCGCCTGAGAAGGAGACAACGAAGGATTTGAAAACCGCTTTATATAAAATCCGGTCCTTGATGGTCCACTCTTTTCTTCCAAAGAGCCAGTATAATTCCACTGCCTCCGGTTTACTTTTCCGCTAAGGTTCCATATATCGCCATTGTACGAAATTGATGCCTGAAAGCGTGGATCGCGGTTAAGCCAAAATGTCAATTCATTGTACGCAAAATCGGACCCTGCAACGCCTACCGGCCGACCGTCTTTCATAGGGTAGGCCTTAACCAAATTCCAGGTAGGATGATAGCTGCCGCTACCACTGACTGTTTCTGAATACGGCCTTGTATTCGCTTCTATATTCGTTCCCTTAGCCGGATTTATACTTGTGGCGTCAAGAGTGCGCCATATAATTCTCTCGGTATTATTTTGCTCGGTGAGGAAGATATTGGCGTAATTTGGAATCAATGCAAACCCTTCTGCGACTCCTTGAGTATAAGCATCTTTGCATGCCGCATAGGCCTCTTGCCATCTCGTTACATCGTTAGACGGATTAAACTGAGGACTGGCCCAGTACAATAACACTTTTCCTTTTAACGCCCGTGCAGCCTCTAAAGTAATTCTTCCGCCATCGGCGTTAAATGTAGGAGCCCAGGTTGCTGGCAGTCCTTTACACGAATCAAGATCGCGTACTATTTGCTTAATACACTCACTGGTTTTAGCGCGGGGCAGATCCAACTCATCCTTATTAAGATCCAGCACCTTAGTAACTAAAGGTACGCCGCCATAAAGCTTAACCAAATTAAAATATACAAAAGCTCTTAAAAAATATAATTGCCCCTTTAATTTCCCCTTCTGAGCAGCTGTCAAGCCAGGAGACCTTTCGATTCCTTCAATACCTAAAGTAATTCTACGGATATCAAAATATTTATTCTGCCCTTGTCTGTTTTGAGCAGCAATGTCCTGAACACTATTTTCAGTTAGCTGACCATACAACAAAGAAGTATTTGCACCAAACTTTTCGTCAGTAGTATTGTGTAAGCCATTGTCGACAGGCCAGTTAGGTATAACCAGGTCATAGGCCTTATTTATATATAAAGTAGCAGAAAGCTCATCATGAAAGAGCGTGGTATCAACCCCATTCAAATCTCTTTTATCAAAGATATCCTTTTTGCACGACCCTAAAATAGATGCTAAACCTAAAGCTATTAAGCTATATATTAGTGTTTTATTTAAAATTTTCATAATTACGATAGTTATAAGCCAATATTTAAGCCTAATGAAAATGTTCTTAAGGTTGGATAACTTGCAAAGTTTCCTGTTCTTGAATCCTTATAATCATATGGATTTATAATATCCCACAGATTGTTTCCAGTAAGAACGCCTCTCACATCTGAAATTCCTGCCTTTTGCGTTATGCTTTTAGGTATGCTAAAAGATAAGGTCATGTTATTAACTCTCGCAGTTGTCCCAGAAACTGCCCAAAACGTGGAGTTTTCTTTAAATAAGGGAGAATCAAATCTCGGATATTTTGCATTGGGATTTTCTGGAGTCCAATGATCCTTCCAAAAGTCGGCGCCTGAAGCTGTAATTGTGGGAACTTTTCTCGCATCCCCATCCACAAACTCCTTTCCTCCTATCGACAAATTCATATTTGTACTCAACTTGAAGGTCTTGTAACTCAGTCCGAAAGTGAAGCCCATACCCAAAGCAGACGCAGTACCCCTTGGATACATTAGGGTGATATCGCTATCATTAATTATCCCATCATTGTTCACATCCTTGTAGTTCATGAAACCAACCTGAGGCTTCTGACCTCCAATTAAATAGTTAGGATTAGCTGCTAATATTGCATCTACTTCTGCCTGCGTCTTTATTATACCGGTTGCGATGTATCCATAGTTTGATCCATTGTAAATACGAGAGCTTCGGCCTACCATAATTGGATTATCGTAAGGTTGCGACACATTTCCAACTGATTGAAAGGCATTATAGTAATAATTTAACCTACGGTCATCCGAAAAAGCTGCGTTAGCGCTCAGACTAAAACCCCAATCTTTATTAATTTTATTATTATAACCTAAAGAAAATTCCGTACCCCAATTATCTTGCTCCGAATAATTCTTTAACCCCGTCTGTGTGCCAGCTACCCAAGGAATACCAGCAATTCCGTAATCATCAAAACCATCATAGGTATGTCTGTTCCAAATATCCACAGAAAAGTTTAGCTTGTTATTTAACATGGCCATTTCAATACCATAATTTTGAGTCCTTGATTTCTCCCATGTAATATCAGGATTTGGATAAATATTGGGATCTACTCCATTAACAACTTGGTTACCGAACAAATAAGCTTGAGGTGCCTGAGTAAATCTGGCGATATATTGATATTTCGTTACACGGTCGTCACCAATTAAGCCAAAGTTGGCTTTAAGCTTTAAAAAATCAATAAATGTTACATTATCTTTAAAGAAATTCTCTTCGCTTACTTTCCATCCAAATCCAATTGATGGAAAAAAGCCCCAGCGCTTATCAGGAGGGAAATTTGCAGAGCCGTCGTACCGTCCCACAAAGTCCATCAGATATTTGTCGGCAAATGAATAACTCGCGCGGGTTAAATAGGATCTCTTACCAGACTCACTAGCACCTTTAATATCTGCAGTTGTAGTGGCTGTATTAAAGGCAAAAAACTCATCTAGCCCAGGAATTTGTTGCCCATCCCTATACACGGCATAGTTATCTCCTTGTGATTCTGTTTGCTCTGTTACAGCGAGTACGTCGATATTATGTTGCTTGATCTGTTTTTTATACGACAGCTGAGCAATTAACTGATAACTCCTCGTGTAACCTGTACCAGAACTTAATCTATCATTACGGGTGATTAGAGTACTTGGCGTTGCCGCGGGAACATCAGTATATAACAATCCGTTCTGCCCAGTTCGATTGAAATTATAAACCCTGTAAGGGATGTAGTATTGCTTACTGGTTGACGCTCCATGATTTCTGGCATATTGAACTTTTGCGCTCAAACCAGGAAGAAATTTAGGATTGTAGGTTAAACTGGTATTAACTCCTAAAGCAGTATTGTCACTTTTCTCATAAGTTCCTGAATTAAAAAGTGCCAAAGGATTCCACGCGGTAGGAGGATTGGGAGCTTGAGCCCAGTTATTTGGAACGCCATTAATTGTTAGCGGAACCCAGCCCGGAGTAAGATACATAGCAGTCATCATTACATTCTCGCTATTTCCATCACTGTTTTTGTTTGAGTTCCGAAACTTTTTAGACATACTACCATTTAAGTCGACATTCAGAGTGATGCTGGGCGTTACATTTGCTGTTACAGATGACCTTAGTCCATATTTATTAACATCGATCTCTCCAAAATTGCCCCCTTCGTCGTAATAGTTACCATTAATATTATACGTAATCTCCTTAGAGCCTCCACTTAAATTTAAAGTATGGCGCTGCAACGAGGAAGGCTTCCACAATTGATCATACCAATTTTGAGTAGAATTTGAAGCTAACGTATTTAAATCGGCTTGCGAAAACCTTAAGTTATCCTGGGCATAAGCTAGCTCATAACCGTCGTTTAAATATTTAGCATGATCATAAGCACTTAAAAGCTTAGGTTTACTTGCTGCATCAGAGAAGCCATAGTAGCCAGTATAGCCAATCTTAGGCTTTCCGATCTTTCCTCTTTTGGTGGTAACTAAAACAACCCCCTTTGCACCCGCTGCACCATAAATTGCAGCTGACGCATCTTTAAGAATAGTAATATTATCAACGACGCTGGCATCCAGGTTGTTAAAATCATCTTCAGTCATGGTTATACCATCAATAACATACAATGGAGAGCTTGTTAGGCCTAAATTTCCCGAAGCCGCGAATAATGTAGGATTTCTAATTTGCAGACTTGACGTCGCCCCAGGTTTTCCTGAAGCTATATTAACGTTAACTCCTGCAATTCTATCAATCAGGGCGTTGGATAAATTTGCGACAGGCAAATCTTCGAATTCCTCGCCCTTAATAGCAGCAACAGCTCCTGTTGTACTTCCTAATTTTACTTTAGTACCATATCCAACATTAACAACTACTTCGCTAAGCAACTGCGCATCTTCAACAAGTCTAATCTCTAACGAAGCCTTTCCATTCACCGCGACTTCTTGTGTTTTAAAACCGACGAAACTTATAACCAGTATTTCATTAGCGGTTGGCAAGTCAATCCGGAAAACTCCATTAACATCCGTAGTTGTTGCTGTAGTCGTGCCTTTTATCTTGACAGTTACTCCCGGCAGCGGCTCTCCCTTTTCGTCCTTAACTGTTCCTGTTATATTTTCTCGTGAAGAATTATTTACGGAGAAACTGAAGCTCTTGTTATGAGTTTCAGCGTAAGATGCCTCCGTTAAATAAAGCGACATTAATAAAGCAAGGCTCACTTTAGAACCCTTACTTAAATAATACTGCGTTTGTAAAAATAAATTCATATGTATTAATCGTTAATTTTTGCTAGATAAATTTCAATTCCACCTTTAGGAATAAATACGATCAGCATGATATATCAATCACCGGATCTAACGAATTATTAATTTTCTTTTTCCATTCAAGAGCTTTTAATTTCGGTTAGGTTTAAATTTTAATGTTTTTTTAATAAGTATTGGTTATAATTGCTTTACCAAACTTATCTTAAAAAGCCCGCAACTTTCTATAGCATTTTTTCAAGATAGTATAGGATGTTACCATTAGATCTAGCAGTATTTACCAGCTTGAAATTATTCCGTCCATTCGTGAGAAATGTTTTGAGAGACAATTACCCGAATGGATGCTGTGATATAGTTTAGTAATCTATTAAGAATGTACTTTAATTCTGATTGTTAACTCTTGGTTATATATCAAATTTATAGGTCATTGGCAGTATTTTTTATAGCATGTTCTCAAGATATAATACAGTATTATCATACCAAAACTTACTTATCCTTCTTTCCCGACGCCTCTTCCTTAATCCTCTGCTGCCACTCTTTACTCGCCTTATTCATGTCAATACCCGCTGCAGAAAGATAATTATTGATTTTACCTTTATATTTTCCAAACCATCCATGCTTCTTTTCCGATGATTCGGCATCCATAGCATGCTCGCGTGCTTCGGTAAGATATACCAATATTTGCTTCTTCTGCTCTACTGTAAGATTTGGCAGCATTTCTTGATATCCCTTGTATGTGATTGGTAAAACCCCATAAGTCATACCATCTTTTACCATTTCTACCTGTTCTGATTTAAGGTTCTTATTTAGCTTTGCGATATATTTTTTATGAAGCTTAGAGAGTTTTTTATCGGCTTTGGCCTCTAAGGCCTTTATATCTGATTCCGCCTTTTCTTTGTTGTCTTTATTAAGCTCTTTAACATTTTTCACAGCTGCGTTACGAGCATCATGAATGGCATTTAAATCAATGTATTGCTGAGCGATTAGTTCTGTAATTTTTGTCGCCTTTTTACTCTCAGTTAATCCTAGTGTCTTTACAATCTTGTCCGCCCGTGCTGTGACAACTTCTTTATACACTTCTTTATCGGTTTTTGTCCTGTCTTGCGACCTTGCGCTACCTGCCGAGGCGACTACCAGAATCAGAAAGGCAACTATACTGTTTAATTTGAGCTTCATGATAATATATTTTAATTTCTGACTTTTATATAATTAATTTAAACGCTTTTATTTGCCATTTCTACACCCAGTACCTCATTTTATTTGAATTCGGCAGCTAAAGCATGCATTTTATCTGGATTTGATTTATCTAACATTCATTTAGCTCAGTTTAAGCTATTTGTAACATTTTAAATGCTAAATAACTATTTTTTACAAACCGGGCGTTGTATGTTTATAACTGACAAGTCTTATAATACCACTATTACAAATGTGGCGAATGAAGTGTAGCTAATTTTGCTGTTTTTTATCAACTTAGTGTAGGATATTAGCATTAATTATCTATTTTTACAAATAACCATTTTAATAAAAGGATAACCTTTGCATATTGAAGCCCTTTTAGCTTCTAACAGGAGTTTAGTATTTAGGCATAAATTAACCGTGTATGAAACCACTCTTTCACAAAGTACCTGTAAAACTCGAAAGCTCTTTCAGCATTCGGCATGATAAGAAACCCAATTTTGTAGGGATCTGGCATTATCATCCCGAACTGGAACTGCACTATGTGATTAAAGGGGAAGGAGTCAGATTTATTGGTAATAATATCGGGAACTTTTCTCCGGGAGACCTGGTTTTATTAGGTGAAAACTTACCGCATACCTGGCGATGTACCGAACAATATTTTCAAAATAGTCCTGAGCACGAAATTGAAGTAATAGTAATTCATTTCTTACCTGACTGCCTGGGGAAATATCTTTTGAATCTCCCGGAAGCCTATCATCTTCCCAAGTTATTTGAGAAAGCTAAAAGCGGAATGGTAATCACCGGAAAAACGAAGCAGAAATTAGCGGGCTTGATGAAAGAAGCGCTTAATGCAACCAACCTCGACAAAATCATCGTTTTACTACAAATCTTAAAAACACTCGCAGAAACAACTGAATTTAAAACGATCGTTTCTGGTCAGTCCAATTTTTACCAGTCAAACGAAACAGATACCATCCGCCTAAATAAGGTTTGCAACTACACGCTTACCAATTACAAGAAAGACATCACACTGGAAGAGATTTCATCGATAAGCAATTTAAGTGTTACTTCCTTTTGCAGGTATTTCAAGCTAATGACCAGGAAAACATATTATGATTTTTTAATCGAGATTCGTATAAGTCATGCTTGCCGGGCGCTGGTAGAAGATAAGCTGCCTACAGAGGTTATTTGTTTTGATTGCGGATTCAATAATGTGTCAAACTTCTACCGCCACTTTAAAAAAGTGACGGGCATAACACCGTTAGAATACAAAAGGAAATACCTTAACAAGAGCAAGCAAAATGTTGCTTAATCCTTGTTAAAAACCTAAAAATGAGATCACGGGCGAGATCTCAAATACTTTTAGCAAAAGGCTGGTTTAAAATCGAGCTGGTCTTGCAATGCACGATAATTTTCAAATAGCTTATCGACTTCATTTTTAACCGAAAATGTAAACTCACCGACATTACGACGTGTGTATGTAGAAATTTTCAAGCCTCTTTTTTGAAGGAAATACTTCGAAACAATTGGATATACATCATGCATAACATCCATATTATTAGTCAAGAAATCCTGCACCAATTGTACTTTCGTCTGCAATTCAGGATTATCGAAATTATCACATAACCATACAATCAACTCCGGGAAATAATTACCCTGAATGCAAGACAAACCTGCGCATCCTGCTTGTAAAGTTTTTACAGCATGCCCCATGTAGGCATCGTAAATACCAAAATCTGTTCCTGCGGTTAAGGCTAATTTTTCTTTGATCTGCTCGATATCTAAGGAAGTATCTTTATGGTAAATCACCCGTCCTGTTGCAACAAAGCTTTGTAATTGCTGTGGAGACAAAAGTCTTTTATAAGGAACCGGACATTCATAAAACCCTACCGGGATATTCGGTGTAAGATCTAAAAGCTTGAATACTCTTTCGTTGAACACATCATCCGATTCGCTTTGATCTGCCAGCAAACCATTAAGTAAAATAACAGCAGCCGTACCCGTATCGTGGACTTTTTTTACAAAATCTGCTTGTTCTGAAATTGGCCCGCCAAACGTTCCGGTAGCAACTACTGGTACAGAACCATTGGCAACTTTGATCACATGCTTAATTACCTCTATTCTTTCGTCAGCATTCAATTCAAACATTTCACTGGAAAGGCAATTGGCAAATAAGCCCTTTGCACCGGCATTTAAATACACTTCGGTAAGCGATGTCAAAGCGTTAAAATCTATACTCCCATTATCTTTAAAAGGGGTTAGCATTACCGGAATAAATCCTTTTTGTGAATGTGCCATTATAAGAATGATAATATTTTACAATAGATAATTTAAGAATAGCAAGCTGTTTTATAATTATGCCGGAAGCTTGGAGATCTTTACATGGAAAAAAGCCCCCTAAGTGGCTCAACAAATATCCCTTCCCGTCCGTGTGCTTTTTTATAGCATTTTCTCCAGGTATTATAAGATATTATCTTTCTTAAAACACTTTATCATAAAACTCAGGAGAACAAGGCTACTTTTTAGGACGAGACATCTGTATGACCCGTGTAAGCATATTGTATAGACACCGTATGGATAGAATATGGATGACGAAACGATCTCCAGCGACGAAAGCTCAAGACAAGATAAGAAATATAAGTGAACAGGGTTTACCCTATAAGCAAAAGCAACACATACTCGCCAGTTCACATCCGATCACACCCTCTCTCAAGAGAGAAGTTAGGGCGCTTACCAATCGTATTAGGACAAATGAACATGCAGACACCACATAAAAAAGAAGGCGTCTTATAAGTTAATTATGAGACGCCTTCTATCAAAATTGCGGTTAATTAAACAGCATATGCGATTCTAAACCAACATCTGCTTACAAGACGCAAGTCAATTAATTATTGATATCATTAGTAACCATTATTTCCAAATTCATCTGCATTCTGAATCGTATTCAGGAAGTTAAACGGAATAGGTCTGTTGTAATGTCTGGAAGGAATAAAACTTGCAGCTGCCCTGGAATTATAAGATGCTAACCGGGTCTCAAACGCTTTATGACGTTTTAATAGGGCCCAGCGGTTAAACTCGCCACAAAGTTCGCGGGCATACTCATCAAAAACATCATTCATTGTGGCTGTATTTAACTGCATACCCGTCCCTGTATTGAAATCTGCAGGATTCCGGACTGCACGTTGGCGCAATATATTTAAATGTGCCGCAGCAGCTGCTCCGGTACCGCCTGAACGTAGAGTGGCCTCAGCAGCAATTAAATAGACTTCAGCCATACGCATCACCATAATATTACCTAGTTTTTGCTGGAAATTGCCACCCAGCCAACCGCCGTCGAAATTGTGGTTAAATTTCAGCATTGCTGGAAACAGAGTAGCCAGACCCGAGGGCTTTAATCCGTTATTTGAATTATTAGTTTTGTAGGTACCGCCTGTAGGGTCTGAAGGATCGAATAAGTCATTAATATTTACCGTTACGTAAGGGCGTGCTTGTTTATCTGTGGGGCTAAGTGGTTCTTTGCTTAAATATACGAAGAATCTGTCTTCGTCCGGAGCCAGCGGATAGGGATGCACATTCGCATTTGGAATCTCTTTTAAATTTGCGATCGATCCCGAATGATCTCCTTTTTCCCACATTTTTGGAACGTATTGCCAGGTAGCAAAGGTAGGCGCCATTTTAGCGTTTACATCTACATAAGGGTATATTTTCTTGCCTATATGGGAGGGGTCGATACCATATTTGGTACACATGGCAGCGGTAAGCGTAACTGTTGCGGCACCATATGTCACTTTCGCAGGATTCGGAGCACCGCTTCCAAGACTTGCAAGTGCCTGCTCCGACGAATAATTTGTGAACGCAGTTGCAAATGTATTCTCCCATCGCTTATCATACGTTGCATTAAAGCAATTGACCAAATATTTCGTAGGTGCAACAAACGCCTGGTTTAAACGTCCGTAATACGCATTCGAGGTATTTGAATTTACACTTCTTTTGAAAACATCTGAGGTTCCGAATGCATCATCGAACTTAGGATAAAAATGAAGGTAAAGATTGGGTTTGGTGTTACCTGTGGCTACGTTATATGAAGGGTCATAGGGATTTAATCCATAAGCTGTAAATAAAGCCTCAGCATTATTTCTGTTGTTGGCAGCGGCAAAAACCTGAGCAAAGTCAGGATACAACATCGCACCGTATGTAGCTTTATTGTTAATTAAATCTTCTGCTACTTCTTTAGCACGGAGCCAATATGACTTACCGTCTTCAGTCAACCCCTCTCCGCCGCCCTGGGCATATACGCGGGCAAGAAGGCCAAGTGCAGCTTTCTTGGTTACACGCTGAGGATTGTTTTCAAACGGCGTTACCGGCAGATCTGCGGCCGCAGCCTTTAAGTCTGACACAATTTGAGCATAGATTTCAGGAACTTTTGCACGTGTCGGACGTAAATTCTTAACAGGATCGTCGGTCAGAATTAAGGGAATCTCTCCAAAATTCGTTACTAAAACTGAATAGTAATACGCTCTCATCAACCTCGCTTCTGCTACCAGGATTTTGATATCATTAGCGTTACCATCCTTTAGCTGAGTGGAAAGTTGGATCGTTTTATTGCAATTGTTGATAGCCCCCCAGCCAAAATCCCATACATTTCTCACGTGTGCAGAATTGTTTGTAAACTCTTCGTACGCCATCAGTTCCTTTACACTCGAACCATTGGCAGGAAATGTCCAAAGATCTGTCCCAAGTTCGGAAACAAGACCATAGGGCATCCCTATAAGTGACCCCCAGAGATTAGAATAAATATTGGATTGATAGGCCTTAAAACCATTAAAGTCCCTTAGTACATTTTCTTCGGATACAGCAGCAGGGTTAAATTCCTCCAGTTTGCATGAGGGTACAGATAGTGTAATAAGTAAGCCTAATCCACACCTGTATAAAACGCTCTTTGTTGTTATGTTAATTTTCATGTGTTTATTTTTTATCGGTTTAACCATAGACTGCGAACTGGTTTATAAAATCACCTCGTTCGCCTGTTTCTGGCTTCTAAGATCTAATTGTTAAAACGTTACATTTAAGCCTACCACAACCTGTTTAGTTAATGGATAATCCAGTTCACCGTTCATTTCAGGGTCATACTGCTTTAACAGATCATTTTTTGCAACCACCAAAGGATTAGTAACAGTGGCATACAAACGCATTCTCTGCATAGACACTTTCTGAATTATGTTTTTGGGTAAACTGTAACCAAGAGTAATGTTTTTGATTTTAAAGAATGAACCGTCGACATAACTAAGACCGGAGAATCCTGTCATTGTTGAAGGCGCTGCTTCATAATTCATTGCAGGAAACTCGTTGGACGGATTCTCTGGCGTCCAGTAGTTAAAATGTTCAGGAAAGGTTCTCGATGGACTCGCATTGATCGCAAATGCACTTGGCTGGTACCATCCCATCATAGTGTAGTTGATTGTTTGCCCCCATCTGAAATAAGTATATACACCCAAATCAAAGCCTTTGTATTTAAAGTTATTTTGGAAGCCCAAGGACCAGTCAGGGGTATTATGGCCCACAATCTGAAAATCGTTGTTGCCATAGTTATATTTTGAATTGGCAGCCGTAAGAGCAGAATTGTATTTTTGAGCTTCGGCAAGATTTGTATAATAATACGTTTCTGTACCATCTGCAGCTTGTTTTACAAATACTCCAGCCCCAACTCGGCTCATTCCCGGAACATTTACTTTTAAATCGCCCGGCTTTTTACTGAACACTGCGGCATCAGCTTCTTCACCGATCTGCCAAACTCCGTCTAACTTATAATTGCGGAAAGAAGCAATTGGTTCACCAATTGTAAGTGAGTAATTCCCAGGAACGCGATTTTCACCTCCGGTTACATTATTAGTAATGTTATTAGCTGTTCCTCCTGTTAATTTTACAATTTTCTCTCTGTTTCGTGCAAAAGCAATAGCTGAACTCCATTCGAAACTTTTAGAAACTATATTTCGTGTATTCAATGTAAGTTCTATACCCTTATTATTAGTTTCAGCCACGTTAATGTTGGTTTGATAAGGAACACCCGGTAAATACGTTCCGTAAATTGCAGGCGAGGTAACGTTATAAATAACTCCATCCGTATTGGTATTATAATAATCTAAAGCTAAATCTATTCGATTTTTGAATAGTCCGGCATCTATACCCACATTTGTGCTTTTTGATTTCTCCCATCTTAAATCCGCGTTAGTGATATAGGGTGAATTACGATAAATGGGGTGGATCACACCACCCAGAGACATGTCTCTGCTCTCCATATTTTGAACAGAACTGTACGGAGGGATACTGGCTGCCCCTGTGACACCCCAACTAGCACGAAGTTTCAGATTATTCAACCAATCTTTGGTGCCGGCCATAAAGTTTTCGTCCGAAATTCTCCAGCCTGCCGAAAGTGCGGGGAAGTTATCCCATTGGTTGTCTTTGTATAATGCTGATGCCCCGTCGCGGCGCAGGGAAGCCGAAAAAAGGTACTTACCTAAAAAAGAATAGTTTACGCGTCCCATCAGTCCTAAAGTTTTCTCCATCACATAATTTGATGTAGCGCCGGTATTGTCCTGACCCTGGAAATTGTACCACATGAAATTGTTGGATGTAATGTTTGTTTGATCCATTTGGGTCCCTGTAGTCTGTCTATGATACCAGGAAGTGACACCGGTAAAGGATAAATCGTGCTTATCAGCCAGATGTAAATTGTAGGTCAGGATATTCTCCCAGCGATATTGCTGAGTACGATTTTGATCGATTTGAGCTCTGGCAACATTAGAGTTATTATAAGTGTAAGCGACAGAACCTATACCATCAAAGCGATAGGTGTTGGCATAATTAAGCTGCGCACTGGCACGAGTCAAAAAGGTTAAGCCCTTTAGTGGCCTGATCTCTATATACGGATTGATCATTAAATTCGTATTATTCTGTACGTTTCCATACACACCAGGCTGATAGTTAAGTAGAAGATTGTATACGTTGTTGCCCAGATCCGGATTGAGCGATCCATCGGCCCTGTAAGGTCTCACAAGCGGGTCTGTAACCAATGCGTTTTCTAATTTATCCTGAGCCCTGTCTCTGTCTACGTACGAGCCCTGAAGGTTACTTCCGATTGAAAGCCATTTCCTGATTTTATGGTCAAGACGCATGGTTGACGAATATAGTTTATACTGATCGCCAGTATACTGACCTTTTTCGTCGGTAACGTTGAACGAAATATATCCTTTAGTTACTTCATTGCCACCCGAAACACCCAGGCTATAATTCTGCGTGCCCGCGTGATCCCGTAAAAATACGTCTGCCCAATCTACAAACTGGCCCTCCTGGAACGTCTGATATCTGGTAGCACCAAAGATCTTTTCATCATCGGCAGGAGACTGCCAAAGCGCCCCTGTCGTTGTCCATTTTTGGGCCGTAGCATCGTATATATATTTATAAGCATCGCGTTTAGCCTCTAAATAGGATTGCCCCGTGCGCATTTTCGGTGTAACCGAAAACCCGTTATAACCATAATACGAGTTAAAATCAATATTTAATTTTCCGGCTTTTCCGCTTTTTGTAGTGATAATAATGACCCCATTTGCTCCCTCCGAACCATAAACAGCGGTAGAAGAAGCATCTTTTAACACCTCGATAGATTCAATATCATTCGGATTAAGTGTCTCGTAGTCCCCTGGCAAACCATTAATGATAAACAAGGGCGCTCCATCTGCCCTGATAGACCTGTTACCACGTAATTGAATATTCACTCCTTCTCCAGGTTGCCCTGACGAACGGGAAATATCCAAACCGGCCACTCTTCCCTGTAGTGATTCCATAGGGTTCGGACCCGGCCTGGCGGTAATTTGCTCAGGTTTTACCGACACAACAGATCCTGTAAGATCGCGCCTTTTCGTGGTACCATACCCCACCACTACTACTTCGTTTAGAGAATTATCACCTGGTTGAAGTTTAATGTTCAATGCGGCATTCTCATCAACCACTCTTAGCTCCGTCGCTACATACCCAATAAAACTTATCACTAACACATCGCCTTTTACAGCATTGATGATAAATGATCCGTTCTGATCAGTAACAGCCGAGTTACTGGTGCCTTTCACTTTAACAGTTGCTCCAGGGAGGGGCTCATTATCATCTGCACTGAAAACCCTTCCGCTGACCTTAGGGGTTTGAGCCTGAACTGTAATTTGCAATAACAGCAAAAAAAGAAAAAATAGAGATTGTTTCATATGTTTTTTGGTTAATTAAAGGCATTAAATTGTTTGTAATCAGGTTAAAATAGAGGCAATAGATTTCCCATTAAAATGCATTTCAACATTTTTTCAATTCATTATTACTTAATCGTTAATGTTTAATATCTAGAATAACTAGCATTGGTTTATAATTGGAAATGACATTCTAAATGCTATTTCATATCTAATTTAAGGGATATAACACTGGGTCAATTCCTTGTTCTTAGCATTTCTTTATAGGATCCTACCATTACCCTATTTGTATCGATATTATTACTGTACATCCAGTGCATCAATACTTACACCCCCGGCCTCTTCAGATATTATACGCACCTTATAGGTTCCGGCGTTGATCATCGTTCCGGTATTGGTGGTAAAATAATTCCACTTGCCTTCTTTGGTCGGCGCCATATCAAACGTTTCGGCAGGTTTCATCACAGTACCATCAACAGCTAAAACCTCAATTCTGGCTTTTAAGATCTTCTGAAAAGGATTATGATATTTCACGGTTAAGGAATAAGTATCTGCCACACCCGTGTTTATAGTAAACTCAAGCACATCGCCGGAAGGTTTTTTAAATATTACGCGCTCTCGGCCCATAAGCACTTCCTTGCTGAGACCATTCCCTAAAAATGCAGCTTCAACTGATTTGTATGAAGTTACTTTTTTAAGATCATGAGCCGGTTCGAGATTTGATGCCGGCACAACTGCTATGGTATATGTCTGACCCTTTAATGCACCTCCAAAACTCACCTCTTCTCCTTTTAAATAGCGCTTTCTATAGACTTGAAATGTTTGATTTTTTGAATTGGAAATATGAGTTTTGGTATCTTCATACCCGATCAGCGGATCTTTATTACCAGATGGACTAAGCCCAACGAAAACGTCCCCATCTGTGGCAACCTTAAATGACTCCGTCTCACCTGTCTTAACCGAAGATGTTTTGATCCACTCTGCTCCAAAAAGATTCGATGGTAAAGAAGTGAATGCAGCATCAGAATTCTCGAACTGTTTATCACCTGTATCCATCCATGTTTGCAGAGACCAGGTTTTTGGCAACCCTGCATCCGATACAATGATCGACTTGGATGAAGGTGCGGCGACGATATTCTTATCTGTACTGGCGATAGCAATGGCAGATATAACAGCCTGTCCGGCTTTTATATTAGGGAAGGAAACGACTAATTTCCCGCCCTTTACGCTCACTTTCACCGACTTCTTTAGGGCAACATCATGTCCTGCTTCTTTCCATATATCCAGGTCCTTAATAAGAGTCTGATTATTTACCGCAACATCAAAAAGTCGCATAGCAGAACAATCCATTCCTCCGCCGGTACCTAGCCATGGCTCATTAAAATAAAGCTCTACCAGATATTCGCCGTCAGGTACAGGGAATTCATAATTGAGCTTGTGTAATCCGTAACGGAAATCCTGGAAAAGCTTCCAGTCTGACGTACCTTTTATCGGATCATGTGTTCGGCGCTGACTGGCATAAAAGGCAGGTGTTCCCGGAAAATCTTTTGTCCATGAGTTAGAGCCCCAGGTTTTATCAGAACTCTGCTGGCGGTCTGCCAACCATATATTTCCCTGCGCATCAATATAATCAGGGCCACCACAATTAACCCGATACAGGTAATTATAATTAGATTGAGGGGCAGTTAGAGGTTTTGCATCCTTTAAAAACGCATCATAATGTGGGGCCTTCGGCAGATGATGTAAAACGATATAATCTTTCGCTACTTCCTTTCCATGCACATATCCTTTAGCATACAATACATTATAATTTATATTTACATTATCCCATTGAAAGTGGGTTCCGATGCCCTCCCGTTTCCTTCTGCCGAGGGATACATGATCCACATCATTGAAAAGCTCTACTTCATCACAATTGGAATAAACGGTAATGCTATCCTTTTTCCCCGTGTTTATCCACCTGTCGGGCCAGGTATGCGAAACGATATAAACCATCGGTTCTGTTTCTTTCGGAGCATAGTTTGCACGAAACATGTAAAACACATCCAGGGGCTCTTCCCAGGGAGTGAGTAAGCCTTTATAATTTACGGGGCCTATCCGGTCCAGCTCACGCAATCCCTCACCTCCCTGAACCCTGCCTGGATTATCGTGCGAACTAAACAACCAAAAGAAATGGCCGGTTGTCCTGTCTTTTGCTGATTCTGCGAGTCTGACTTTCATTTCCATTAACTGAGTCATCCGATCTTCACTATACGCACCGTTTTGAACGAAAGGTCCTTCGGTATGCAGATCCAGCGTTCGCCATGCGCCATACTCGCCGACTAATACCTGGCGCTCAACATCTTTATCATAGGTTTTAGGGTCACCGCCATAAGTTCCGGTCCAGTTTTGCGGCACATCCCAGTCGGTTCCCTTTCCCCCATTACAGGTGGTTACCAGGCGCTGTGAAGATGCCGTTGGATCCATACTTCGGATCAATTCCGTGCATTCTCGAGCAAAATCCTCAGGTAAAGTGCTTTCATTTTCTAAGCCCCATAAAACTATCGACGGACTGTTGCGACGCTCTTTTACCCAATCCACCAACAGCTCTTTAAAATTTTTTCTAAATTCAGGAGTATCGTACCAAACGTGGGCAGCCATTTGTGTCCACCATAAAATTCCGAGTTTATCCCAATATTCCTGGTACCGCAAATTATGTGGCTGGTGAGCATCGCGGAAAGCGTTAAAGCCTGCAGCTTTCATCTGCATAACTCTGGATCGGATTTGTGCTGCAGTAAAAGCGTGACTTTGGCCAAGCAGGTGCTCATACTCAGCAATTCCATTGATAAACACCGGCTTTCCGTTTAGAAAAAACTGTTTTTGATTGCTTTTTCCAATCGGCCAGCTAATCCAGCGAATACCGTAAGGGGTAGTTAATTGGTCAATGGTTTTTCCATTCTCCCTTATAGTAGTAACCACAGAATACAGATATGGATCTTCAATAGACCATAAACGAGCATTTTTTAAGTCAGGAGTTTTTTGCGAGATTTTTACGATCCCTCCGGGAGCAATTTTTTGCTGATTCTGAACTTCAGCCAGCTTAACACCCTCTTTGCTTACTATTTGCGTTGAAACGGTGATGGCTCGAACTTTCTTTCCATAGTTCTTTAGTTCTGTACTGAAATTAAGTGTCGCCGATTTTTCAGTAACAGTTGTATCATTCCAGATATGTACCCCAAATGGTTCGATCCGCACACTATTGGTGACCATTAAATGTACAGGACGGAAAATGCCCATCGGCTGCGAACCTTCGGAAAATCCGCGCTCTGTGGAACAACCACCGCACACCCATGGAAGATCCTGAATATGTGAGGGATGATCTGCTTTTACTGCCAGAATATTGGGTTTATTATTAAGTTTAATCGCGTCAGTAACATCTACAGTGAAGGATGTTCGTCCGCCGGCATGATAGCCCACTTTTTGACCATTAAGATAAACTGTAGCATAGGATCCCACTCCTTCAAACCACAGGAAGAACCGGTTTCCTGATTTCTTTTCCTTGATTTTAAAAGTTTTTCTGTACCATGAATAACCATGGCGATTGCCATGTATTAAACGACGATATCCTTCGTACTGATCCCAGTTATGAGGGACGTTTACATTTTGCCAATTTTCTGTCTTGAAATTAGATTTTTCGAATCCATTGTACGCGTCCTTATCGTTATCATTGGCTACTGTTTGCCAGCTATTATCAAGAGATATATCGGTTCTGGGGGATTGTGAATAGAGGTTTTGGCTGAAGATAAATAATAGAAAAAGGATAATGTATTGCTTTGTCTTCATTATTTTTTTTGGTTTTTATTCCCTTTTTTAAGTGTCTGACACTTTTCGAGGTCTCTGACACTTTTTTAAGATTTGCTATGCCTTTGCCGGTGCGAGATCCTAAACTAAATCAGGATGACACACTCTTTACAGCACCCCGTCATCTTGAACTCGCATCAGGATCTCTCCTTCGCAAAATCATCATTTCATCAATTCTCCATTAAACCTATATTTCTTCCCTTTTTTGGTTGAAAAGCTGATTTCCTTACCTCCATACCTTAACACACAGTCATTTCCTGCTTTCGAAAGAACTTCCAAACGCGATAACTTCCCATTCTTCCAGCTAAAGTTTAATTCAAACCCTCCACGGGCACGAATACCTTTAACTTCTCCTTCTGTAAAATCCGACGGTAAAGCAGGCAGAATATCAATGTATTTCGTGTGACTCTGAATCAGCATTTCGCCAATACCCGCAGCGCCGCCAAAATTTCCATCAATTTGAAATGGAGGATGTGCATCGAACAGGTTGACATAAGAACCACCATTTCCACTCAGGGGTCTTAATAACATCTTTACCATTTTCATCGCGTGATCTCCATCTTTAAACCTTGCCCAAAAGTTGATTTTCCAGGCCAGGCTCCAGCCGGTTCCTTCATCTCCACGGTAAATTAATGATTGCCTTGCAGCTTTCATGATCTCCGGATTAGTATCCCAGGTAATATCGTTGCCCGGATGTACTCCCCACAGATGTGAAACATGGCGATGCTTGCTGGTTGTATCGTCTTTATCTTCCAGCCATTCCTGCAACTGGCCATATTTACCAATTTGGTTCGGTGCGATCTGGCTGTATTTCGTTTTTAAAGTATCGCGGAAAGCCGCGTCGACACCCAATAGTTCGGCTGCCTGAATAGTCGATTTAAATAAGGATCTGATGATCTGATGATCCATCGTCGGGCCGGCAACTAAACCGCCGTTCTCTGGCGAATTTGAGGGCGTGCTGATTAACCAACCGGTTTTAGGATCTTTTACTAGGAAATCAACAAAAAATTCTGCGGCACCTTTCATAATTGGATATGCCCGATTTTTTAGAAACTCTTTATCCTGTGTAAACAGATAATGCTCCCACAGATGCTGACTAACCCAACCTGCTCCACTTACCCAAATACCGTGGTTAGATGCATTTATCGGCGCTGTGCCTCTCCATTCATCCGTATTATGATGCAATACCCAACCGCGTGCGTTGTAATGTGCCTTCGCTGTTTTCTTTCCTTCTTCAGCAAGCTCTTCAACCATTTTAAAAAATGGATCGTGTAAGGGCGACAGGTTCAACAGCTCTGCCGGCCAATAATTCATTTCAGCATTAATATTAGTGGTGTATTTACTTCCCCATGGCGGACTAAGCAAATCGTTCCATATACCTTGAAGATTCGCTGGACGAGTACCTGGTCTTGAGCTGGAGATTAATAAATATCTGCCGTATTGCACATACAAAGCGGCGAATGAAGGGTCATTTGACTGAGAAAAATTTGCTAAACGCTCGTTTGTGGGAAGAGTTGTGAGCTCTTTGCCAAGTGTAATGGAAAAGGGTTTATAATAGTGCTGGTATTCTTTAATATGAGCATCTCTCACCTTAGAAAACTTCTTGCCCTCTAAACTTTTTAGCGCGCTTAAACAAGGTGCAAGAGGATTACCCGACACATCCTTGTAGTTTACATAATTGGTCCCTGCAGTTAGATAAAGTGTAACTTCGTCGGCACCGCTAACGGTGATGCCATTCTCTGTTACAGTAGCATTTCCTCTCTTCGTTTCAATTCTTAATAAACTTTCGCCTTTTAAAGCTCCGTTTCTAACCTTTAAAGAAAGCCCAAGAGTTTTATTATCAACTTTTCTTGTGGTAAAATATTTATGAGGACTATTTAGCAGGGTTTCAAAACTTACGCTTCCCGATTTATCAGCCTTTATGTGAATTACAATTGCCTGGTTAGGCTGACTGGCGAAATATTCTCTGGTATAATTAACTCCATTTAGCGTATAACTGGTTTTTGAAATTGCAGTATTCAGGTCCAGCTCGCGTTTATAATTTGTTGCTGATGATGTTCCCTTAAAATTAAGGTACAGATCGCCGAAAGGCTGATAATCTGCCTGAAATTTTGCCACTGCCGGCGGTTCATCATTTTGTATTTTATACTTCCACGGCTTAACCAATGAAATGCCTTTGGAAATATCTGCACCTTCAGGATAAACGCCAATATGCCTTGTAGTGTCTTTATAACCGGCTATTCCACCTTTATCGAAATAGTTAAGAACCTGAATAGCAATCGTGTTAGTGCCTTTTTTTAGCACATTTTTTGGAACAATGTACCTTCTTGCCTCGTCACTGTTGGTTGTTCCGACAAGTTTTCCATTAACATAGGTAAAATCCTGATCGCGGATGCGATTTAAATCCAGAACAAGATCTTTTCCGGACCAGCTATCAGGCAAATTAAACGTAGTACGAAACCAAACAGCTCCATCAATTTCTAATCCTTGAGTTTCCCAACCTTCATAGGTAGGTACCTTAAAAAACTCCCATTTACTGTCGTCATACGTTTCAAGAGATGGATTTCCGGCCATTCCTTTAAAAGAGCGCATATCCTTTAACCATTGCTCCTTTTTACCTTCAGTGCTTTTCATTCCCATGAATTTCTCGGCCGCAAGGTCTTCGGCCTCTTTTTGTTTACCCTCCGAAAGTAGTTTTCTTATCTCAGCAAGATAATTGGCTGCGCCTTCGCGGTGATAATCTCTCGGCTCACCGGTCCAAAGTGTTTCTTCATTAAACTGAATTCTATCGCTCTCTAAACCTGCAAATACCATTGCTCCAAGTCTGCCGTTTCCAATCGGAAGCGCATCTGTCCATTTAACTGCCGGTTTATCATACCAGAGTTTATAGTTCTGGTTCTGAGCAAATGAGTTCGACACAAGAAAGCAGCCGAAAGCTAAGAAAGCGAGAAAGATTTTATTAAAGATGGATTTCATTTATGCTGGTTAGTATTAATGGTTCCTATACTTGAAATGTCTCCTGGATGTATCCGCCACGGCTGGTTTTCTCGCCAGCCGCTTGATAGATTTACGACTACTTAACAATATTCCTCTGCTCAAGCTGAATTATTTCAGTTATCTCATTCCCTTTCACAACAGGCGTTTTAACATTCTTAAAGTTATTTCCATCAAGCGTGATCCCTTTAGTTTTGTCGCCTTTAAACCTCAAATAAATATCTGTTCCGGCGGGAGAAAATGAATCGTAAACAAAAACATCTTCCACGTTTGTAAAGTCCAGGATCGGAATCCCGGCATGAGGAGTAAATGACTTCACGCCATCAACTTCCAAAAGTTTCACATTCTCAGCTTTAATAGAAGGTCCTGTTTCAGTATTCACCTGAACATTATGAAACTCAATCCTCCGGGCTTCTTTAATATTGAAACCCGTTTTTGCATTAATATTAATATCGGTAAACGTGATATTCTCTACAGGCATTTCTACAAGTCCATTTATGAAACAAGCCTCTTGAATATTCGAGCCTGTGATATTACTGAAATGGATATTCCTGAACTGTGGAGTACGTTCTGAAACCGGTTCGGGATTGGTTTTCGCGTACTGTAGATCTAAAACAATAGCCTGTTCCCGAATATTTTTCATGATAATATTATCAACCCTGATCTCTTCTACCACACCGCCCCTGCCACGTGCAGATTTAATGCGAATGCCGCGATCCGTTCCATCGAATACACAATTCGATATGGCTATTTTCCTAACTCCGCCAGACATTTCACTACCTATTACAACGCCTCCGTGGCCAGATAGCATCGTACAATTCGTGATGGTATAATTTTCGGCAGGAATGTTTTTAGCCCGGCCAGGTTTATCCTTGCCCGATTTTATCGTTATGCAATCGTCGCCTACACTGATGTGACAGTTAGAAATATGAACGTTGTTGCATGATTCGGGGTTTATTCCATCCGTATTGGGTGAATGCGGATTGGTAATTGTAACACCGCTAACAGTCACATTTTCACAAAACTCCGGGTTCACCGTCCAGAATGGCGAATTGCGAATAGTGATTCCTTCAATTTGCACATTCTTACAATACATTGGCTGGATGAATGGCGGACGCAGAAATCCACGCTTCATTTGCCTTGGGTCATCGGGCAATAGAATGTCTTTATTCAATTTATCAAACATGTACTGCCATTTGGAACGCGGCTGATCTTCTTTATATCCTTCCACAAAATCCCACCATTTTTTTCCGTGCCCGTCAATAATACCACGTCCTTTGATTGCAATATTCTCCGCCTCATAGGCATAAAACAAGGGCGAAAAACTGACTACATCAACGCCTTCATAACGGGTCTTCACCATAGGAAGATAATCATCGAAGTTATCGCTGAAGTGTAGTTCAGCTCCGGCATCAATATAAATGGTGATATTACTTTTTAAATGAATTGAGCCCGTTAAATATTTACCGGCCGGAAAATAAACGGTGCCTCCTCCTGCTTTCGATGCTGCATCTATAGCTTTTCTAATTGCTGTTGTCGCCAGTTTACTACTGTCGTTTTTCGCACCGTACTTTGTTACGTTGTAAAAGCTTTGTGCCACTGCAGAGAAAGCAAAGAAACAACAAAGAAGTGCTGTTAAGGAGTATAGTTTAAACTGGCTATTTAATTGCATGTTTGATATTATTCTATTAAATCGACACAATGTTATCAAGGTTCAAGATCCTGACGGTTCTGCACTTTCCCAACTGTCGCGTTCCGAAGGACTACGGATAAATCTGGCCAAACGGAAAGGTCCGCTCAAGCCGATCCACTTATAGCCTGGTTTTTATTTTCTTTAATCTGTTTGACTTCGCGATTTCGTTTCCATCAGCAAACACCCTGAAACCTTTTCCTCTGCCATATTTCGTTCCGTCTTTATCCCAGAGGATGGTTAGCATCTTTCCGTGATAAGATACTCGATCGAGACAAAACCAGTTCCATTGGCTTTCAGGAATCAGAGGATTAATCTCCAACTTGCTATCCGCTCTTGGCTTTAAACCTACCAGATCATTAATAACAAGATCTGCAAAGCCTGAATGGTTATAAAACTTACTCCTCGGATTATCGCCTTTTAACCATTCACCAGTTTTTTCATCCTGGTATTCTCCAATATAAGTCTTGCCGTTCATTTGATGAGACATGGCATATTTATGAAACTCATCATAAAATACTTGTTTAGTCATATTGCCCGTATGCTTATAATTTGTAAGCAGGTTGGAAAGCCCTTTCAACGTTTGGGTAGTTGCATAAGGCCACACCGGGCCATCCCATTCACACCCATGACCCGAGCCATGAGTTCTGAAAAGAGGGTGACGCCTTTCTGCCGTGGTTATTCCCCACGGGGCCTTAAAACCTTTATCATCAATTAACTGATCCCATTGTTTAGCATACTTCGCTTTGTCTTTTGGTAGATTAAAATACCAGGGAATAAAGCCGATTGCTTCGCGGGCATCACACAAGCCACCATTTTCGTATTGAACTTTAAAGAAAGATGCGGTATCATCCCAAAGTTTTTCTTGCACGTTTTTGCGCAGAAAATCAGCTTTGGCTTTATATCTATTCTTTAATGTGTCGTTATCGAAGATTTTAGCTATTTCGGTTAAGGCTTTAGCATTTCCATACATATAGCTATTTATCGTTGGCCGGATATTTTTAGCTTTTCTGGAACCACTGATAGATTCTTCCATTGCATCTCTTACATCAAACTGCCAAAACATTTGATTAGGTGCTTGCTTCTCTGATTCCCATTTACGATAATCTGCATCCATTTCTGGCAGCAGGCTGGCGAGGAAAGGTTTATCAAGTGTTACTTTATAATGTTCGTAAACGGCATCGTCTACCCAGCTGCTAAACGCATGAAAACGTTGTATTTTATATTTAGGATCAATAAAAAACCAAAAATTGATATAATCTTTAATGTATTGCTGATTGTGCAGCCATCTGCCTTCATTGATCTGGTGGCCCAATCCACTGCTGATAGCATTGTATTTACCTGCGTGATTCATTGGAGTGATGAATTCGGTAAATACATGCCCTTCAGGCGTTTTTTTTAAATGCTTCCGGTAAGACCACCAACGGAAATAATAAATCCGTTCTATAGCAGAATCCGGACAATCAAACAGAGGGATATTCGCCGACAACCACTCAAATGATTGTGCGTTGGGGATTAGATTTATTACTGCTTCCTCCTTATCATCGGTATTAAATTGGCCGACGTAGCTCTTCAGATCGTCAGTACTTAAAACTGATGTCTTCTGAGAAAAAACCGGATTAACGGATAACAGAGATATAAAAAGTACACCTAATTTTAAATTCATTTTACGCATTTTTTATTCAAACAACCAGTCAATTTCTTTTCCATAAGCACCTAAACCGGCATTATAGATTTTTATCTCCTGATTGCCATCGATAAAGCCAAGAAGCAATAGCGCACCTTTGGGAAGATTTAAGGTATGTGTTCCGGCGTTAAAATAGTACGAATGAATATTTACCGCAGGCAAACCATTTGTAAGCACCGCATTAGAAATTTTTATTTCACCTTGTCCGTAATCATTGGCACTGGCATCTGTTTCCAGTTCTGGAGCTTTAGCAAATTCAATTTCGTTTTTATTGAAATAGCCTACCAAAAGTTTAACAGGTTTGGCTGCCGAAAACTTCAAACTTGTACCTTTCGTTAATTGATTTGCACGTGATAGACGAATTGCCTTCAAACCCTGAAGCTCTATTGCTGCATCTTTTATTATTAACGATGTATCAGAAAAAATCTGTTGTCCGCCGCTAATGATGTAAGTGCCATTGTTTGGAGATGAGATTTTAACTTCTACATTTTTAAATGGAACTTTTTTGTTTTTTGCACCTGTCTTATTCGACTTTAAAGAATCTATACTGGTTTTTAAGTTGCTCAGCTCCTTTTCAAAAACCGGGAGCATTTCGTACCAATTGATGAATGTGGCATCTACACCTCGCATCGGAATTTTGCGCTGTGCTGTTTGCATGCTATTGGCATATAAATAGGTGTCCTTTGTAAGATTAACCAAATCTTTATAATACTTTACACTGTTTTCAAGATAAGGCACAGCTTTTTCTAGATCACCCACATCTTCCGAATATTTATACCTCAAAGCGGTAATTGCGGCCTTTGCTTTCTGAGAATAAAAGTTCGCCATTGCCTGATAGCAATACATATCGTTTTTTAATCTTTCGAATTCCGCCTTATTTTGAGTAACAAAAGGAGCTGCTTTTTCGATCGCTTCGACAGCTTTTCTACCATGCTCAACCACCTCTTCGGCTACCTGAACCGGAGTTTCACCAATATGCTTTTGATTTTTCGACTCCTTTTCCGCATATTCAATAATCATCTCACCTTCTGGCGCTTCCGACTCGTAAAGCATAGTAAATAATCCATAACGAAAAGGATTAATCAACTGAGTCATCAGCATTCCAAGAGTTAGGGTTTGGCGATTTCCGTCGGTGATTCCATACCTTCTTAAAAGCTTCGGCGATATCTCCCCCGCTTCTTCATGTGCCTTTAATACCTGTTTCCCATGCTCACTATCAAGTCCAAATGTTTTGGCTAATGAATTTCCCCAATAGTCAATCTCCTGTTTTCTATCGCGGTTAGCTTTCCATGCGTATCGTGCCCATGTTTTATACCACATCCAATCACGGTCTACCTGCAATAAACGTTCTTTGGTTTTATCGGCAGTATAGGGCCAATCCCAGTATGACGCCTGCGGATACAAATGCAAACCATTAGACTCATAAACATTATGCATCGCTTGTACTGATTTCTGTATAAAATCAGGAGAACTGTATCGGAAAGGCTCAAGATTGGCCAGAATATGCACGTTTTGAATATGTACCGTTCCAATGCGGCTTAAGCTTCGGTGCAATTCGGCCCATTTACCTCGTGGTGTGTAGGTTGTTAACGCTTCTCCATTATACTTTGCCATAGTATACAAGTTTTTGTAAAGTGGCAGAGCAGCTTTCATTACTCTTGGAGCATCCGAATCATGAGCACGAAGAACTATAGGAGGCTCTGTGGTTTGTCCCAGGGCTTTCAAACCATCCTGGACACCCGGAATAATCGTTTTAGTGAACCAATCCACGTCATCCTGACCTGCACCTTCCATTGCTTCTCCCAATGTAATAAGCAATCCGACGTTCGGATACTTCTCAACAAAAGCAGCGATTGATTTCCGGGTATAATCAGCGATTAAAGGAATAATGGGTCGATTTCGTTCTTGTGTTTTGATATTATGCTTTTCGGCAAATGGTTTAGATACGATAATGTTATAGAACATTTGGATAACCCAAATACCGCGCTTATCTGCCTCTTGGGTAAGAAAACGGAACATTTCCTCATTCTTTTTAAAAGTGGCATCATCTACTTCAACTGCATAGGGATAATCTTTTAGTTTTACCAGAGAGGCAAAAGGGTGACCGTTCCATAAATACAGAGAGTTATAGCGATTTTCCACCATCATATCCAGGTATTTCGTCCAATGCTCTTTGTCATAAAACCATGGAAAAGTTTCTGGAGTGTAGGGGTATTCGTAAACCGTTCTTCCTGGAAGGTAATATGGCTTTTGAAGTCCGATGCACGTTCCACGAAGTACCATCTCGGGCTTATCAGAGATAGTCAAATTTTCAGGAAACTTAGCTCCCGATCTTATGCGATCAGCGAATTCAAGACATCCGTATAAGGCACCGGATGCATCAGTTCCCGCGATAATTGCATTTTTTGCTGAGGCTATTGAAAAGCCTTCTTTACCGGTATTATCTTTTAAAGAAAGCTTGTATGCCGATGTGGATTTAGTAATCAGATTACTGCCGGCTAATCCAACAACGATCACCTTACCTGATTTAGGAAGCTTATCCTGTTGAAGCAACCTAGTTTTAATGCCGATTTCATTTAAGGCTTTGCTCAGATTTTCGGCCCCAAATTTTATTCGACTGTGGCTATTTGAAGCAATGACTATCGTGATGTTCTTGGCTTTTTCGACCGACTGAGCTGTTTGAGTAGCGAAAAACAAAATGCTAATCAGGGTTAAAAAGAAAGGGGTAATTTTTTTCATCTAATCTTCTATTTAGAAAATTTGTATGTGCGTATTTGTGTACTCTGGTTAGATTTGTACCAAATTTAGAATTAAAGCAAGCGGTATCTCTATAATATTTTCTCAAAGTACTATAGGATATTACCGGGGAATGCAATTAAACCGTTACATATCCGGATAATCTTGAACAATAAAAAAAACGGGAAGAGCTGGTACTCTCCCCGTTCTCTTCATAAATCCATGCTTTTAATTGTATCCCGGATTTTGGCCAAACTCTGCTGCATTTAATAATGCCTGCATTTCTGCAATTGGAATTGGTCTGAGCCTATGATAATCTTCTACTTTCGTAATATCCGGATTCATCCGTTTTATATAAGCGGAAAACGTTTCGTTGTCATTTGCTCCACCTGTAGTATTTTGACCGTTTTTAATACGTTTTACATCGAACCATCTTAGATGTTCACCGGCAAGTTCTCTTGCTCTTTCGGCTAGAATAAAGTCCATATCAATTTGCGAACCTGCAACCTGCATTTGAAGTGTATAATCTATCGGGGTTTTCTTTGCCGCCCGGGTACGTAGTACATTGATCATTGCAGCCGCTTCTCCGGCATTGCCGAGGTTATACTCAGCTTCTGCCGCAATAAGATACATTTCTGCAAGGCGCATTACGATGATATCTTTTGTACCAGGTTGCACCGCAGGTGTCAAGCGATCTGGATCACGGTATTTAATTAGATTTACGAAATTGTTACCATTTCTGATAGTTCCGTTTGGAAGATATACTTCATCTCTGTCGAACACCACATATGGCAATAAGCTTTCCGCTGCATCCGGGATGCTTTTTTTGGTTATAACCATTGCTATATCCCCAACCTTGATTTGCTGGCCAACTACTGTAGGCGATTTGCGATATGTTGTAGCATTGGCAGCAGTCCAGGTATAAGCAACATTTGCCCTCCATTCTTCCTGAAAAGAACCAAAATAGCGGCCATCCTTTTCTTCGTCGTAAAAATCTAATAATGAACGGGTGGGCATTAATCGCCTGTTGTTTTCAAATCCATACTCTAAACTTTGAACGAGTCCAGGCTTTCCGTTATAAGGAGTCTGAAAAACATGGAACAGGCGGTTTCCATTGTTGTCATAATTAAGCTCAGGAACTACAGAATTACTGATTACATAAAGAGCTTCTCCTCCTGGTTTACCTAATAGCTTGTTATTCGATGGCTTCCATAAATCCGCATAGTTAGCCATAAGATCAACTTTCAGTTCGGCCTTGCGACTGATAAGGTTCTTGGCTGCGTCTCTGGCACGTGTAAAGAACTGAGTTCTTTCTGCACCTGTAGAATAATAGGCTCTGCACAACAGTGCCCTGGCTAGAAATCCCATGGCCGATTTTTTACTGGCTCTGCTGTATTCATTTCCCCAGTCAACTGGCAAATGTTCAGCAGCAAACTCAAGATCTGAAATGATCAGATTATAGAATTCTGGAATCGAACTACGAACAGCCGTCATCTCCGGACTGTTAGTTTCTGTAGTTCTTAGCATTACTCCTCCGTAAGTTTCTACAATGTGCCAATACGTAAAAGCTCGCATGAAGCGAAGCTCGCCTTCACGTTTATTTTTTTCGACCGCATTTGTAAAACCTGCATTATTTATCCGGTTAATACCCGCGTTTGTAATGTTTATCGTTTTCCAAAGATCTCTCCATGCGGCCTTATTCGGGTTTCCATCCGCTGCAGATAAACCATCATACTGAGTTAACTGGCGCCCATACGTATTCTTATCACGATTATACCAAAGATCGGTTCCGGCTTCGGACATAAAAATCCCATCTTCTTTTCCGTACCAGGCCCTTTGTTCGTTATATGCTGCATTTACAACTGTTTGGAAGCCTTCCGGAGTAATCCAGGCAGCTTCGGTAGTTGCGTTTGATGGATTATATTCATCCAGTTTGTTACATGAGACTACTCCAATGGCTATGGTTAGCGCGAAGGGAAGTAGCTTAATTTTAATATTTTTCATCTGAATATATTTTTTTTTAATGGATATGAAGTTGGCATGAGCTCATCATTTGTTGTGATCTCTAGGCTCATGCAGGTTTCATATTCTTTTATTAATAATCAAACACTGTTACAATCCTAAATTGATACCGAATACAAACTGACGGCTAAGGGGAGATGATTCGGCTCCTCCTCTTTCCGGATCGTAATCCTGAACTAAATGACTCTTAGCTAGAGTTAATAAATTAGAACCCGTAGCATAGATTCTTAAATTGTCAACCAAAAGCTTTGAAGCAAATTTTTTGGGAAGCGTATAACCAAGAGTTATATTCTTGATTTTGAAATAAGACCCGTCGATAAAGTTCAATGCCTGGTATCCCTGATAATTAGTCAAATTTGCTTCGTTCTTTCTCGGACGTGGAAAATCATTCGATGGATTTTCAGGTGTCCAGTAGTTAATAAAAGCGGGACCATTTCCCAGTCCACCCGGGTTGTATCTGCCTAAAAATTCAGCATCAAGCATTTGGCCGTATCTGGCAAAAAGGAATATTCCTAAATCAACCCCTTTATAAGTGAAGCTATTTTGGAATCCGCCAACCCAATCAGGAACTGTTGATCCAATAAAGCTTCTGTCGTTCGTAGCATCAATTATAAAATCGCCGTTTAAATCTTTGAGCTTAATATCACCAGGTTTAAACTGAGTACCGGTTGCGCTGTTTGTTCTGTATTTTGCTGCTTCGTCGGCTTCATCAGTCTGCCATATTCCAAGCTTATTATACGTGTAAAACGAATTTATAGGATGACCAAGCAGTAGCGATTCACGCTCGTTAGATATAATATTTTTACCATCCAGAAGACCAGTTATTTTTTCTATGTTTTTACTAAAAGTTAAGGTTGATGACCACTTGAAAGCCGGAGTTTGAATATTCTGAGAAGTAATTCCAAGCTCAATACCTTTATTAGATGTCGAAGCGACATTTTGAAAAACATCTACCACTCCAGATGATTGAGGTAAATTCCTTTTGTATAGAATGTCGGTTGTTTTAGTGGAATAAACATCAGCTGTTGCACTAATTTTATTATTAAACAAAGCTATATCCAAACCAAAATTTGTTGTTGCCGATTTTTCCCAACCAAGATCCGGATTTCCAACCGTCGGATTAAAAAGATACATAGGAGCAGGCACCTCTCCAAATCCCATCCTGGTATTATAGCTTAAACCACTTTGAGTTCCATAAACATCTATCACATAGTTTCCTGAAACACCGTAACTGGCTCTAAGCTTTAAATTGTTTATCTGTGAGATATTTTTCATGAAACTTTCTTCCGAAATATTCCAACCTAATGCCACAGAAGGGAAAAAGTCCCATTTGTTGCCTTCGGCCAAACGAGAAGCTCCATCAACACGGCCCGTAGCAGTTAAAAGGTATTTGCCTTTGTAGCTATAATTCAAACGACCAGCGTAAGCCATGTTTTTCCAGCCTTCGTATGGAGATCCAATGCTTCTTCCGGTAACGCCAGTAGCATTCAAATTATAATATAATTGTGAAGCAAGTAATTGGTTGGTACCGGATGCGGCCAGATTATCCACATCGCTTTTCAAGAAACTCGTGATACCTGTTAATGTGATATTATGATCATCAGCAATAGTTCTATTATAAGTTAGGATGTTATCCCAGTTAATAAACCTGCTAAAATTAGTTGAAGACGAGCTAAAGTTTACCTTCGCGGCACTTTGAGCTAGTGAGGTCGCATCATAAAAAACTCCGCGTCTGTTAAAGTTCAAATTACTTCCGAAATTAGAACGGAAGGTTAAACCTTTTAAAGGTGTAAGTTCTACATATCCGTTTGCGACAATGTTTGTACGGATGTTGTTATCGCGGGCTACAAATTCTGTTCGCTCATCCGCCAGAGGACTAACCCTTGTTTTATCAAAATCAATTGGATTGGTTCTGATCATTCCAAATTCGTCATAAGGAAGCCCCAAAGGACTTATTGACGTTGCTGTAGATAAAGGATCGCGACGGTTGTTTTGATTGTTGTAAGTTACCTGGCTCAGAATACCCGCCTTTGCCCACTTGCTAATCTTTTGATCTAAATTAAAGCGGCCATTGTAACGATTATAAGCGTTGTTCCGTAGCATGCCTTCTTCTTTAAAATATCCGGCCGAAGCACGAATCTTTGTATTCTCGGAACCGCCATCAACAGAGATCGTATGACTTTGCTGGCTTCCATCCTGTACAATCAAATCAACCCAATCAACCCATTGCCCCGCTTTGACGGCATCATATTCACCAGCAATAGTGAACAATAAAGGATCATCTTGAGGACCCGTCCAGGTCGGCGATCCGGCCGGAGCATTTTTCCATGCTTCTCTTCTAAGATTCAGGTAATCCTCTCCTATACGTGATTCGGGAAAAGAGTACTTATTTACACCATAATAGGAGCTGTAAGATACTCTGGCTTTTCCTGCAGCACCTTTTTTAGTGGTTACTATGATTACTCCATTGGCTCCTTGCGCTCCATAAATTGCAGTCGATGAAGCATCTTTAAGAACATCGATTGATTCAATATCGTTAGTATTTAATGTACTGATATCTCCGCCCTGAAATCCATCAATAATATATAAAGGTTGATTTCTGTCGGCCATTCTATCCTTCGGTGCAATGGATTTATTACCGCGAATAGTGATATTTGTACCGCCGCCGGCAACTCCGGATGAGCGGGTTATATCGACACCGGCAACCCGCCCCTGAATAGCCTCAATCGCATTATGTGTCGGGCTTAATACAATCTCGTCTGCTTTAACAGAAGCCACAGACCCAGTTAAATCGCGTTTTTTTACTGTTCCGTATCCAATAACTACAACTTCGTCAAGCGAAGCAGCATCAGCCACAAGGCGAATATTTATTTTGTTTTGATTTGGACCTACAGAAACCTCTTGTTGCTTAAAACCCAGATAGGATACAACTAAAATCGCAGTTTCATTTCCGGGTGCGACTAAAGAAAACGTACCGTTGACATCTGTAGACACAGCAACATTGGTTCCTTTCACTTTAACGGTGGCGCCCGGCAGGGTCTCTCCTGCTTCGTCGGTAACCACCCCGCTGATGGTAAAGTCGCCCGCACTCTTCTGATCGTTGATCGGTTTGATAACAATCATCTGGTCGACGATTTCGAAAGTAAGCGGCTGATTTTGAAGCACCTGCTTCATTACCGCTTCAACGGAAGCATTCTCTGCAAAAACTGTAACCTTCTGATTCAGTTTAATCTGATCGTGCCTGTAGAATACACTATAATCACTCTCGCGCTCAATTTTCTTAAGCATTTCTTTGACCGTTGTGTTTGACTCATTCATGGTAAATGAATTTTGAGAGTAGCCAGCAGCATGTATCTGCATTACTCCAAAAAAGATCAAAATCGTGGTAAGCTTCATCGCTCTGATGGTTTGTCGCCGTATAGGAATGGCGAAAAGATAATTTCTACACAAAAAAATCATAAATTTGGTTTGTTATTAGTTAATACTACGCTTCCCCAAGCTTTGGGTATTAGCTATTTAATTCAGAAATTCCGGGATGTTAGCGCATCCCGGTTTTGATTAAAAGATATCGGCTATGTCATTCTCTTCTTTGTTAGGTTAAGCTTAATTAGTTTTTACGATCGTTATTAAATTCCCTTCCGACTTGTAATCAATCGGGGTATTCTCTTTGATGACTTTAAGAACCTTAGAAATATTTCCCACATGCTTAAAGGTTCCGGTGTATTTATAATGTTTTAATTCATCATTTTGAAATACAATGTTTACATCATATCGTCTTTCGAGGACATTTGCAATGTCTTCAAATGTGTCGCCCTTGAATATCAGAAGATCATCCCTCCAACCGTTATGCTCAACAATTTGAGATTCGAGAATTTGAATAACTTTTACAGGTTCCTCTTCTATCGATTCGTTTTTGGGCTTAGTTGCACTGGTTTCTGCTGTAGTTTTAATTTTTAGGACCTGGTTAGCATCAAGAAAAACCTTGCTTTCCTGTTCAGAACCCGCTATTAGTTTTCCTTCTACCGAAACTTTACCTTCAACAACCGTTGTTTCAAATAGCCGGCCTTCTGGATATGCTTTAACATTAAATACTGTTCCTACATCTCTGATCGTGAAATTATCGGTCTTAACCAGGAAGGGAATCTCAGTACTCGATTTTTTAATATCAAAATATGCTTCTCCAATTAAAAAAACAGTTCGGTTGGTTTTGCCAAAATCCTTTGAATAAGTAATTTTAGTGCCTGCATTAAGCCAAACCGAACTTCCATCGGGCAAAATCATTTTTTTTGTTATTCCTTTCGGTACATTCAATTCAACATAGACCTCAGGTGATTGAGTATTTGCGATATAGCGGTAAATACCAAATAAACCTACACAAACAAGAAGCGCGGCTCCGGCAAGCTTAGACCAATAGGTTAATCTTCGAAACGTTTGTTTGTGAGATGTTTTCGTTAAGAACTTCTGATATGCCCTCTCCACATCTATCAGATCTTTATCTGCATATAAGCTATTGTGCCATGCTTCGTAAAGTTCAAAATAATGCGCCTCATTCTGCGGATTGAGCTTTATCCATTCCCGCACTTCAGCAGATTCTGTTTCATCAGCCTGGCCCGTGATATATTTTACTAAAGAAATTTTTAAATCCTCATTCATGTGAACAGATATAAGACAACTCAAAGTTGCAATACCCCCAAAAGGAAAATATTTTTTTTTTAAAAGGACAGAAAAATTGAAATCAGAATAAAGAAATGTTTAAGACAATGACGCATTTTATCGAGGGCAATGGTCATATGACGTTCTACTGTTTTGGTAGAAATATTAAGTTGCTCGGCAATTTCTTTATTTTTTAACAACTCAAAGCGACTCATTTTAAAAACTTCCCTGCATTTCTCTGGCAAATCTTCAATCGCCTTTAAAACCTGCTCTTCAAGTTCTTTTTCAAGATAAGGGTTTCTGCTTAGAACAGGTATTTCTGATAGTAGGTTATGCTTTGCAAGATAGTTTACATATTCACTTTCAATCTTTTTATGCTTAAGAAAATTCAAACATCTGTTTTGAACCGTTCTGTATAAATAAGCATTGGTAGAGGAGGTGATCTTTAAAGAGCTTCGTTGCTCCCATAAATGTGTAAATACATCAGACACTATTTCCTCTGAAACGTCAATATCGTTGACAAATTTATTGGCGAAGAAAGAGAGCTTCACATAGTAGAGCTTAAACAGGTTTTCAAAAGCTTTTTCATCACCTTTTATACTATCCTCTTTCTCACTGTCCCGATCGCTTATAGTATAAGTAAAAGCAGTTAATGACATGGTTAATCCTCGTACATTATTTTGGTTAGAAAGTATTGGTTATTTACCTAGCGCATAATAAGACGGTTCACGCTAGTTTAATCAAATATAGAAAGGCTGTATAGAATTCGACTATATAATCATGTCAATATCCTGTAGGATATTGACATGAAAAAAATAACGAAAATTATATCCGCGAAAACACGGAAAGTGGAAGACAAAAATCAGGACAGCAAAAACGGCTTCTATTGCAGCCGCTTAAGCTTTCACTAATCTAGGGCAAATACATTCTCCATATTATCCGTATTCTTATAGGTATAATTTAGATCGACAACGAAGCCTGTGCTGATATCGATTACCCAGCCATGAACTTCGAGATCACCACGTTCTTTCCAAGCATTTTGAACAATCGTGGTTTTGCAAAGATTATGAACTTGCTCTTTAACATTTAGTTCTACCAGGCGATCAGCACGTTTGCCCTCATCCAAAATCATGTCCAACTCTTTTGCGTGCAAACGATAAACGTCCTTTATGTGTCTGAGCCAGTTATCGATAATACCGAATTGTTTGGTACCCATAGCTGCCAAAATCCCCCCGCAACCGTAATGCCCGGTAACGATAATATGTTTAATCTTTAAAACATTTACCGCATAATCCAATACACTCAACAGATTCATATCTGTATGAATGCACATATTGGCAATGTTTCGATGAACAAAAACCTCGCCCGGCTTGGTATTGGTTAGCTGGTTAGCCGGAACTCTACTGTCCGAACACCCTATCCACAATACCTCCGGATGCTGTCCTTCAGCCAGTTTAAGAAAATAGTCTGCCTCCTTGTCTGTAGTAGCCTTTACAAAGTCTTTGTTTCCTTGAAGTAACTGTTCGTATGTATTCATTTATTTTATATTGATGTTATCCTGACTAATTATATTCAAAAGCTTAACTTCATCAAGAACGGTGATTTTTCTGCCCGTTAGCTCGACTATTTTGTTAAGTGTAAAATCATTTATCACCTTAAATAAAGTTTCATAGGATGCACCTGAAAATGATGCCAGATCCTGTCTTGAAATTTCAAGGTTAATTGTATTATCGTCTCCGACGCCAAATTGTTTTTTCAAAGCAATAAAAGATTTGGCAATCCGCGCTTTAACCGACATATGTACAAAATCAAGCATACTCTTTCTTGACTCCTGAAGCTCATTTGCAAAAAAGTGCATTAATTTATAAGTTAAATCAGTGTTTACTTTTAGGGTCGATTCAAAAAAAGGCATGTCCAGATAGCAAAGCACAGTTTGTTCTAAAGCCGTAGCTGAAACTGGATATACGGGTTCTCTCCCCAAGCCTAGATGGCCTAAAATATCTCCTTGTTTTACGAATCTAATTATTAGTTCTTTTCCCTTATCCCATCTTTCATGAATCTTGACTGTTCCCGAATAAACAAAGTAGATTCCGGACACCGGGTCGCCTTCCTTAAAAATTGGTTGACCCTTCTTTACTTCAAAATTGGTTCTGTGCGCGTCGATTGCCGGAAGCCAATCGGGTAAACACCGCTGACACAAAAAACAACTTCGGGTATCGCATACATTTTTACATTCCTTCATGCAATCGAGATAATTGCGGCAAAATTACTATATATTATTTAAACTTACATACATCTAAAAACATTGTCTAAACAATAACATATAGCGATAATAGTGGTTATTATCTATTGCTATCTATTGCTTTAGCAAGAATTTATACTATTTTTGAGATCATAGCAAAGTGAGCGTATTATGCATGATGCATACTATAAGCCCCCTTGCCTGCTTAAGTACACTTCTGTATTGTGAAAAGAATAAAGAAAATAACCATGCTTTACCGACGGCTTTTCTGGAAACAGCTATTTAAAAACTGTTACTCGATGTTTAGTAAAAGTGAACATATAGAGTTTACTGTAATTTACCGCGGACAGAAACATCGGTTACAAACGAAGTGGGGTGAATTCAAGACACTTCGTTTATTACTAAACAATAAACTCAGTATCACCGGGTTTGGACAATGTGGTGGTTTGGGAAGATGCGCAACCTGCCTGATCGAAATTAGTGATGTGAAAGGTTCGACCGCCTTCTTGAAAAGAAGCGAACATACATCCATTCAGCAAATGATTAAGGGCTATTCAATCGTCAGGTTTGCCTGTCAAATTCCTGTGAATGATGATTTGAGTAACGTTACAATTAAAATCTTAGGGAACCATAAATTATGATCAACTCACGGTAGACGTTCATACGTCAAAATTACTGGAATTGAATCGACAACACGTACCTTCTGACACTTTATAAACATTGCAAAAGCAATAGATTAAGTCAAAATATGTTATATATTATAAATAAAATATTGCCAATTAAATATTTTATTCGAAATACCGGACAAGAATTTCTAAATTTGCAAAAAATGATAACAACTAGAAGTTATCAATATCTCCAACGTATAGAATGAAAATATTTAAACAGGGAATACCAATCTCACCATCTTTAAATTATTTAAATGATTCCGATGACAATCAGAAAAATAATTTCATATTAAAAAAACGCCTTTTACACATTTCCCTCTTATCTATAGTTGTTGCTATTGCAATAAGTTTAATCGCCAAGGTTCTTATTTACCTCATTAACCTTGTTACCAATATTGCGTTTTACGGTGCATTCGACATTGACTTTCATAGTCCGGCGGATAATCACTTAGGCTTATGGGTGATAATCGTGCCTTGCATTGGTGGTGCTCTGGTGGGGTTAATGGCATTGTATGGGTCTAAGGCTATACGAGGACATGGAATACCCGAGGCGATGGAACAGATTCTGACGAATCAAAGTAAAATAAAGCCATCAATCGCATTCCTTAAACCAATCTCCGCAGCCATTGCCATCGGAACGGGAGGCCCCTTTGGCGCAGAAGGACCAATTATCGCAACGGGTGGAGCTTTCGGTTCCACATTGGGCCAACTGCTCAAGGTAACGTCAAATGAGCGGAAGATTATTCTTGCTGCCGGTGCAACAGCAGGTATGTCTGCCATATTCGGAACTCCTGTTGCCGCGATATTTCTGGCTATTGAATTATTATTATTTGAATTCTCTCCAAGAGCTATCCTCCCGGTTGCTCTTGCATGTATAACCGGGGCTGCAGGTCACCATTTATTATTCGAATCAGGCCCTGTTTTTCCAATGCCCAATTTAGTTACACCATCTAATCTTGCCTTAGGTATTTACAGCTTTCTGGGTATTATCGTCGGAGTAATATCCGTAGGCCTTACCAAAGCTGTTTATTATATAGAAGATGCTTTTGAAAAGCTTCCTGTCCACTGGATGTGGTGGCCGGCGATTGGTGGTTTAGCGGTAGGGATTATTGGTTATTTCGCCCCTCATACATTGGGAGTTGGGTATGAAAATATTACTAATATGTTGTCGGGAACGATTCCAATGACTCTGATGTTGAGTTTATGTTTCTTTAAGTTTCTTTCCTGGGCAATCGCCTTAGGAAGCGGCACTTCCGGAGGTACTCTAGCACCCCTACTAACTATTGGAGGGGCAACAGGCGCAATTCTGGGCTCTTTGATATTGAATTTCTTTCCTAATTCTGGCATCAATATTCCCATGGCTGCCTTAATCGGGATGTCGTCTATGTTTGCCGGAGCTTCCCGGGCATATTTGACCAGTATAACTTTTGCATTGGAAGCTACAATGCAATCTCAGGCATTATTACCCTTACTGGGAGCCTGCACAGGTTCTTTCCTTGTTTCCTTCTTCTTTATGGAGAATACGATTATGACAGAAAAAATAGCCCGAAGAGGTATTTTTACGCCGGACTCATATGAGCCCGATGTTTTAAGAAAAATGTCGGTATCGGATGTTATAAAGCAAGATTTGCTGGCATTAAGTGCAACAAATACTATCCAGGAAATCAGAAATTTTTTCAATGCTAAACCTGCCCTTGAAAACCATTTCCTAGTTGTGAACGAAAACGGTTCTTTTGAAGGTTCGATCACAATTTTAGACATTTACAATAAACATTTGAGCCCGCATTCTACCGTATCTGATA
>CAMLLO010000040.1 GCA_946480915.1 uncultured Sphingobacteriaceae bacterium
TTTCGTGCCTGTTCAGATTTTAATATTTCTGTTGATTTCGGTAATGGATTCTATCATTAAGTGAATGAGCAGATGTGCAGATTTCTGACGAGATGGCTATTGGATGTGCAGATGAAAGGGAATGAGCAGATCTGCAGATTTCTGGCGAGGTGGTTATTGGATGGGCAGATGTGCAGATTTCTGAGGAGGGGGCTATTGATGTGCAGATTAAGGGAATGTGCAGATGGGCAGATTTCTGACGAGTTCGTAATATCATTTGCATATTAATAAAGCCTTGTGCCAATCATCTGCATTTGCACATAAAAAAGAATTTGCAAAACATCTGCACATCAATAAAGCGTCAACTAATAATCTGCACATTCGCACATCCATAAGGCATCTTATAAAACATCTGCACATCAATAATGCCTTTTGCCAATAATTTGCATATTTGCATATAAATAAAGCGCTTTAAAAATAATCTGCACATCGAATTTGTTTTTCTCTATAGTCATCCCACTTTATAATCGTCCGCAAGAAATTGACGAATTGCTTCAAACGCTTACCAGGCAGACCTATAGGCAATTCGAAGTTTTAGTAATCGAAGACGGTTCAAAAATTACGGCTAAAGAAATTGTCGAGGGATATAAAGATTGTCTCGAGATCAGTTATTATTATAAAGAGAACGAGGGGCAAGGGTTTGCCCGCAATTATGGCTTCTCAAAAGCAAAGGGAAATTATTTTGTTGTTTTTGATTCTGATTGCCTTATTCCGGCAGATTACCTTCAAAACGTTAACAATTATATACTCGAGCATCAGCTTGATGCCTACGGTGGGCCGGATGCAGCGCATCCTTCATTTACCCCCATTCAAAAAGCAATAAGTTACGCCATGACTTCTCCATTTACAACCGGAGGAATTCGTGGCAGTAAAAAGAATTTAGGCGGAATGTTTCATCCCCGCAGCTTTAATATGGGAATTTCAAGAAAGGTCTGGGAAGCAAGTAATGGTTTTATACTAACACGTTTAGGCGAAGATATCGAGTTTAGTATCCGGATACATTCATTAGGCTTTAAAATCGGATTAATCCCTGATGCAGTTGTTTATCACAAAAGAAGGACGAGTTTTACCCAATTTTATAAGCAGCTCCATTTTTTCGGAAGAGCCCGGATAAACATATATAAGTTTTACCCTTCAGAGCTGAAACTTGTACATTTTTTTCCGGCTGCGTTTACAATTTTTCTTATAGCTACGCTGTTGGTGAATTTAATTCATCATCCGCTCTCCATTATCGCAAACTTCATTTTTGCAGTATATATATTGTTAATATTTTTTCACTCCTGGAGTGAAAACAAATCTTTAAATGTTGCATTTTTAAGCATCTTTGCAGCGCTAATTCAACTCACGGCTTATGGTCTGGGTTTTATGCAGGATTTTATTAAAAGAATTATTTTAAAACGTTCATGATAGATTTTCTTAAGGAAAGTACTTTTGCTGTTAATGATGTTATTCAGTCGGCAAGGATCGTATTGCGGAAGTATTACTTTTCAATCGTAGGTCTTTGTCTTTTATTATTCTTAGTTCCAACATTTTCCAGAGTTCTAGCTAATCTTTTAAGTGATATAAATCCGCTGTTGAAGATTTTCTTTCTGGTGATCTTTGTACTTACTTATTTTGGTTTTCAATTGACCATTATCAAGTACATTTTTCATGCCTTAGACAAGGAGGAAAATGAAGTGACTTTTATGAAAGCCACTCCGACAACAAAGGAAGTAGTTGATTTTTTCCTTGGTTCACTCTTCTTCCTGATTTTTTGTATACTGGTTCTGGCTGTCTTTTTTTTGATTGGTTTCCCTATTATTTATACCGGAGTTGATGTCACAACAGTTGTCCAGTTTGCGATGTCGCTGGCAACACTGGTGATATTTATTGCTTCCGTTCGGGTAGTTTTTTTTCCGTTCTTTATCATCGATCGTCAAATCAAACCTCTCAGAGCTATGCGATTAAGCTTAGCCATAACACGGGGTAACTTCACAAAATTATTACTCCTTTTATCCTTCTTTGCGATTTTTCACATCTTATACTTGTACCTTGAATACAATGAGTTCTTAGGTCTGAGTTTGGTTGTACTGTTTATCAATTCCTTTTTTGTGATTCCATTATCGAGCGTTGCCTTAGCGATCGCTTATCGTGATATGATGAGTGAATATACCGGCGATGAGGATCCGGATGTGATGGATAATATCATCTAGACATGGGAATAAAAGCAGCTTTAAGCAAGCCTTTTGCAGCTTTTGCAGTATGGCAGATTGATAAGTGGAAAAAAAATGCGGTCGCAGCCCAGGAGAAAGTTTTTCGTTCTCTGATCAAAAAAGCACAATCTACAGCCTTTGGTAAAGACCATGATTTTTCCGGAATAAAATCTTACCAGGATTTCAAGCGACACGTTCCTGTCCGGGATTATGAGGACTTAAAGTCCTATATCGAGCGTGTGGTAGAAGGCGAACCAAATGTTCTCTGGCCTGGAAAGCCTGCTTATTTTGCTAAAACATCGGGCACAACATCGGGTGTCAAATATATTCCTTTATCAAGAGATTCTATGCCCGAGCATATTAAAGCTGCTCGAAATGCTCTTTTAACTTACATCCACGAAACCGGTAAAACAGATTTTGTGGACGGGAAAATGATATTTCTTCAGGGAAGTCCTGTTATGAAGGAGCATGCGGGCATTAAGACCGGTCGGCTTTCTGGTATTGTGGCACATCATGTTCCAAACTATTTGCAGAAAAATCGTCTTCCTTCTTATGAAACAAATTGTATAGAAGATTGGGAGCAAAAGGTTGATGCTATCGTCGAAGAGACTTTTAACCAGGATATGCGTCTAATTTCAGGAATTCCGCCCTGGGTGCAAATGTATTTCGACAAGCTATCAGCAAAAGCGGGCGGAAAAAAGATAAAAGACATTTTTAAGAATTTCCGTCTGTTTGTATATGGGGGGGTTAATTTCGAGCCTTACCGGGCCAAAATGGAGGAAATTATCGGCAAGAAAGTTGATTCAATAGAAACCTATCCCGCTTCTGAAGGTTTTATCGCTTATCAGGATTCCCAAGCCGACAAGGGTTTATTGCTGTTGGCCGATGCTGGGATCTTTTATGAATTTATCCCAACAGAAGAGTATTTTAATGAAAGCCCAACGCGTCTTTCACTGGCGGATGTTGAACTGGATAAAAACTACGCACTAGTTTTAAACACAAATGCAGGTTTATGGGGCTATAGTATTGGAGATACAGTGAAATTTGTGTCTCTAAACCCATATAAAATTATAGTTTCCGGACGCATAAAGCATTATATTTCTGCGTTTGGTGAACATGTAATTGGAGAAGAAGTTGAATATGCATTGTTATCGGTAGCAAAACAAGAAGGAGTTGAGATTACCGAATTTACGGTTGCACCGCAGGTTAATTCAATCGACGGGAAATTACCGTATCACGAATGGTTTATTGAGTTTTCTAAAGCACCGGCTGACCTGGAGGAATTCAGATTTAAAGTTGATAAAGCACTACAACAGAAGAACATCTATTATTTCGACTTAATCGAAGGGAAAATCCTTCAGCCATTAATAATACGTAGTTTAGCAACTGATGCATTCAGGAATTATATGAAGGCAGAAGGAAAACTTGGCGGACAAAATAAAGTGCCGAGGCTTTCTAACGATAGGAAAATTGCCGAAGCCTTAAAAGAATATATAAGCCCATAAAGTTTGGAAACCTTAAAGGTTTTTAAAAAGCTTGAGATGCTGACAAGTTCAGCATGGCAAATTAAACGTAACATTTGTTTAGAAGAGAATTTTGATTAAAAACATTGCCATATTAGGTTCTTCAGGTAGCATCGGCACCCAGGCTCTTGAAGTGATCAGAGAAAATCGGGACCGCTTTAAAGTGTCTGTTTTGACGGTTCATCATAATGCAGACAAGTTAATTCAACAGGCTTTAGAATTTTTACCTCACAGCGTAGTAGTTGTAAATAAAGACAAATATCAGGAAGTTAAAGACGGTCTTTCAAAGACCCAAATCAAAGTACTGTGTGGCGAAGAGGCTTTAGTTGAAGTCGTTCAATATCCTGAAATTGATATCGTTTTAACGGCATTAGTAGGTTTTTCCGGCTTGCAGCCAACTATCGCCGCAATAAAGGCGAAGAAAAACATCGCGTTAGCAAATAAAGAAACTCTGGTCGTAGCTGGTGAGCTTGTTACGCGTTTAGCTGCGGAAAACGGAGTAAAAATACTTCCGGTCGATTCTGAGCACTCGGCTATTTACCAGTGCCTAGTCGGAGAGGAGAATAATAAAGTCGAAAAGATCTATTTAACTGCTTCCGGCGGACCTTTTCGGGGCCGAACGGCGGAATTTTTAGCGACAGTTGGTAAAAACGAAGCATTGAAGCATCCTAACTGGGTAATGGGTGCAAAAATTACAATTGATTCGGCAAGCTTAATGAACAAAGGCTTGGAAGTGATTGAAGCGAAATGGCTATTCAATTTAGATGTTTCACAAATAGACGTGATCGTTCATCCTCAATCTATAATCCACTCCATCGTTCAGTTTAGTGATGGATCAATGAAGGCTCAAATGGGTTTGCCTGATATGAAACTGCCGATACAATATGCGCTGGCATATCCGGAAAGAATAAATAACAATTTTCCGCGTTTTGATTTTTTACAATATCCTCAACTATCGTTTGAACAACCTGACAAAACTACCTTCAGGAATCTAGCACTAGCATTTATGGCAATAGAAAGAGGCGGAAATATGCCATGTGTGATTAATGCAGCCAATGAAGTGGTTGTGGCTGAATTTTTGAAAGAACGACTTGGGTTTTTAGAAATGAGCGATGTGATAGAAAAATGCATGAGCGATGTGGCGTTTTTAAATGACCCAGGTTTGCATGATTATATCGAAACTGACAAAGAAACTCGCATTTTAGCGGAGTATTTAGTAACAAAGTATTAGCTTAGAAATCTTAAATAAAAATTTTATATACGAATGGACGGACTCGTTATGGCAGGCCAGCTTCTGCTTGGATTATCAATATTAATTATTTTACACGAGCTTGGGCATTTTTGGGCCGCTCGTGCCTTCGGCATCAAAGTGGAAAAGTTTTATCTTTTCTTTGATGCCTGGGGTGTTAAATTATTTAGCTTCAATTATAAAGGCTGCGAATACGGAATTGGTTGGCTTCCTTTAGGTGGCTATGTTAAAATTGCGGGCATGATCGATGAATCTATGGATACTGATCAGCTTGCCGGTTCGCCTCAGCCCTGGGAGTTTCGTTCAAAACCTGCATGGCAACGATTAATCGTAATGCTTGGCGGTGTTACCGTTAACATTATTTTAGGAATATTTATCTTCTGGATTCTTACTTTTAAGTATGGTGAAGCCTACACTCCAAATGATAAATTACCATTTGGAATTGCTCCCGGAATTATAGGAAAGAGTATTGGTTTGCAAAATGGTGATAAGATTACCGCCATCAATGGTAAGCCTGTTGTTCGATTTGAGGAGATAAACAGTTCAAAAGTTCTTCTAGGACAAACCCAATTAACTGTTGACAGGAATGGTGAGACTAAAATCATTCAGGTACCTTCTAATATTTTAGAGCAGGTATCTGACTTGGGGATGGGCCATTTTGTGGAAGCCCGTGGAGTTTTAGGGAAAATATCTGAAGTACCTGAGGGGAATGCAAAAAAAGCAGGTGTACTTCCTGGTGATAGTATTGTATCTGTCAATGGTAAAGCGGTTACCTATTTCGATGAATTTCAATCCGAATTGTTTGCCAGCAAAGGTAAATCTGTTGTGTTGGGTGTTATCAGGAATAATAAGCCTTTATCCATTAAAACCAATGTAACTGAAGACGGCACTGTTGGCGTGGCTGTTCCTCGTTTAGGATTACCGCTAGAACAAGAAAAATATGGCTTTTTTGAGGCTTTGCCGGTTGGCGCATCAAAAGCATGGGGCTCATTAACAGATAATGCTAAAGGTTTGGGTAAAGTTGTATCCGGACAGATAAAGGCAAACAAAGCATTCACAGGTCCGGTCGGTATAGCTAACATGTTTGGAGCCGAAGTAAACTGGATTAAATTTTGGGGCTTGGTAGGGGTTTTATCCATGGCATTAGCTTTAATGAATATTTTGCCTATCCCTGCTTTAGATGGTGGCCATGCCGTTTTCCTGGTAATAGAAATGATTAAAGGGAAACCTCTTGGCGATAAATTTATGGAGAGAGCGCAAATTGTTGGCTTCGTAATTTTAGTTGCGCTTATGGTGTTTGTATTAGGGAACGACATTCTTAAATACGTGATAAATTAGAAATGAATTATTTCGAGTTTTACGGTATTCCCGAAGCGTTTAATGTGGATCAATGTGTTGTAAAGCGTAAGTTTTATGAACTTAGTAAAACGTATCATCCGGATTTTTACATCAATCATTCGGAAGAAAAACAGCAAGAAATACTGGATCTCTCGACGATAAATAATAAAGCCTACCAGGTTCTATCAAGTGCCTCAAAGCGCCTTGAGTACATTCTTCAATTACATTTACATGTTGTAGATGGAGAGAAATATCAGCTTCCACAGGCGTTTTTGATGGAGATGATGGATGTTAATGAAGACTTGATGGAGCTCGAATTTGAGCCAGATCCTGAGGCAATTCAGAATATTTCGGAGAGGGTTTCTCTTATTGAAGAAGACCTGTTGAGCGAACTAGATGGCCTTACCAAGGAATTTGATGAGGCAAAAGAGGATCAAAGAGAGAATCTTCTTCTGAAAATCAAGGATTTGTATTATAGGCAAAAATATTTATTGCGAATACGCGATAGTTTGAATAAGTTTGCATCCCGCTAAACACAATGCCCGGATGGCGGAATTGGTAGACGCGCTGGTCTCAAACACCTGTGGGAAACCGTGCCGGTTCGACTCCGGCTCCGGGTACTAAACGGAAAATTGTCCGAATTTAGAGAGGGTTGCTCATAAAAAAGCAGCCCTTTTTCTTTGATTTTCAGTACGTTATCATAGAAGGTAGGATCTATAAAAGCGGTTCTAAATGACCCTTCACCCCATAGCAAACTATCTTTGAACACCCCACGAATTAAGGTATGCTTCTGAGTTATGTTCCCTTTTTCATAAATTTCATAAAGGTTCCCTAAGTTTGGCAGGATACGCTCAACTATATCATCACTATTATCAATTGCTTTTTTTGTGCTACCATTTAGTTGATACTCTAACACAGCTTTCTCTTCCTTGAATTTTTGGAACCAGGTTTTGTAAGTAGAAGCCTCAATTTCGTTATTCATCAAGCGTTCTTCCAACTTGAATATTTTTTCGTTGATTTCCTTTAAAGCTTTTATTTTCTCATCATCTCTTTTTCGCTTTAGCTTCAACGGTTCGACCAATAGTGCTTTGGTAGTTTCACGCAAGAATCTGATTTGATGTGGTTGGAAGCTTAATGCTTTTAACAGTTCTTCGAATTTGGTGTGCAGCAGGTCACCAGGGATATTGATATTAGTATGTGTAGTGCATCTGTAGTACAAGTAGTATTGTCTCCTGCCTTTGGTCCAGCCTGCTGTCATGCTTTGTCCACATGAACATTTTAACACCCCTCGTAAAGGAAAATCTTCAGCCGGTTGTATACGTGTTCTCCGTTTAGTTGCATTAAGCATACTTTGTACTAGCCAGTATTCCGCTTCAGATATAATCGGCTCGTGAATTGACTTGACGTATTTTTCTGGAAGATCCTGGAAGGCAGGTACTTTTATCAACCCTGCGTAGACGCAATTTTGTAAAATATCTGATATTGCGCTTTTTCCAGTATAGGTAAATCCGATAGCCTTTACATTTTTATAGATGATATACTGTGGTACTCCCAAAGCGTAGTCTCTAAAGATTCGCTCGACAATCTGAGCTTTCGGGCTATCTATTTCAATTAAATTGCGCTTGGTTCCATCAAGGATATTTCTATAGCCGAATGGTGCACGACCCAGATACCTGCCGTTTGCTTGGCATTCCTTACACCTTGTTTAGTCCGTTTCCTGATATTGAATAGCTCCTTATTTGACATCATATAATCGAGGGCTCTTTTCATAAATACATCCGGGTCAGATGTATCGAGTTCCACGCGTTCACTTGTAGAAAGCACTTTAACCCCGTGTTTCTTTTCAAGTTCGGCAATTTTCATTAGGGCTTCAGGGAGGTTTCTGCTAAATCTATCGTGATCTAGGACTATTAAGTACTGACACTCGCCCTTGTACTTCTTTAAATAGGCTTCTAAGGCTTTATAATCGGGACGGCCGAACGTATAGCTAGATTCACCATTATCCTTAAATACACCTAAGACATTTAACTTATTTCTTTTACAATATAGGCTATTGGAATTAATATCAATCAACAGACTAAATACTTTCATACCAGTCAAAGCGGTACTGAACGGGCATTCTATGTAATGAAGACAGGTGACTTGTATAAAAAGGTAGATGAAAAAGTTGATCGTTTACTGGTCATCATATCTAAACTAGCCGAAAAATGGTTGCAAAAATCATAAGCGGCTAGGAGTATTCAAGGTATGCTGCATTATAACGAGGATAAGGTTTCTGAGTCAAAAAGCATAGGCGTTGCCAGCAATTCGCTTTGCAACTGATCTTTTCGGCTATTTTTTAATCTTCTACAAGACAGGTCAGCAGGAAAGCAGGTTCGTCCATGCTTACCTCACCCGCTTTCCTGCAAAAAGAGAAGAACGGCTCTTTTGACCGTACTTTTTTGCCACCTATAATTCAAAACCCATTAAAATCTTCTTGAACTCTTTTAAGCACAAATCAAAATTCTCCCAGACTTTTTGGTTAGCAAATTTCTGAACAATCCCTTTGACCTCAAGACCAGGCCCTGCGGGTTTTAGGAAAAAAAATCTTCCTCTTATGCTGCGCTTCAGAGCGTATTTCTTCCTAAAAGTCTTGCCTATCAAAGGAATTGCATTCAGGTGAGGGGGCTTAACAAAAAGCCAGGAGGCCCTGCCGACTGGCTTTCTAAACAGTTAAGTCATGGAATTAAAGGAAAATTCACTCGCATTAGTAGCAGAAATTCAGTTAAGCTACCACCCAAAAGTTAAACTCTCACAGCGCCTTACGGTAACCACTTCAAGAGAAGTTTATTTGCTCTTTTCTGACAATTGGAATGCTGACCGCATCGAGTTACAAGAACAGTTTAAGGTGATGCTGCTCAATCGGAGTGGCAGAGTTTTAGGTATTGTCGATATCTCCACGGGAGGAATCGCAGGGACATTAGCAGACCCAAAGCTAATCTTTGCCACCGCATTAAAAGCCGGAGCAAGTTCCATCATTCTAGCCCATAATCACCCAAGCGGTCAGTTAACCCCATCACAAGCCGACCGGAATTTAACCAGAAAGTTAACGGATGGCGGGAAACTCTTAGACATATCAGTGTTCGACCACCTGATACTAACGGCTGACAGTTATTTCTCCTTCGCTGATGAAGGTATCATTTAGCACCAAAGCAACGCTTTATCCATGCCAAAGTCCATACACTCTTTGATGCCGGCCTTACCGGCAGGGTGACAGACTGTAAGGTCGCATTATGGCTGGTTGGAAAAGATGCCACTTTCATCGTTCTTGATGACCTGGTGCAAATCAGCTACCGCAGGCGAAAATTCAATATCCCTGCACCTGTCTTTTCGCTGCACCACTTTGAAAAAACAGTTGCGTTGCGCAGTAATACCCGCACCCATAAACCCAAAAGCAGCTTTGGTTCTGGCGTAGATAAGGACGGTTAGGCTAGAAGACTCATAATCTTTTGGTCCCTGGTTCGAGCCCAGCTGGGCGCACGAAAGCCCTTCCCAAAGAAGGTCAAACGCCTGTAAATTATCTAATTTACAGGCGTTTATAGTTTATAGCCTTCCAATCTTTCCCAAAGTTTCCCAATCTGTCCGGTACCTATTAGAGTACCTCGATTTTGTTTTTACTTTTGAGGTACTCTATAACGGTGTAACTATTTGTTATACAATTAGTTGCAAGAAGTTAAATTGGGATAGTTTGACCCTTTTTGCGCCTGTTTGATACGGTGTTCTGGTACCTGAAAAGGTGGACGAATACCAAAGAGTATTAAAATGTATCAAATCAGATTATGAAAACAACAAGCACATTCGGAATCCATTTCAAAATGAGGTCCGACAAAATGAAAGATGGTAAAGCTCCTGTCCATATGGGGCTGGTGATCAACGGAGAGAAAAGTTACATCGCTTTGAAAAATTATCAGGTTGAAGTTAAGTACTGGGACAAGGACAAAGGATCAGGCAAACGGACATCCAGCGAGGGAAGAAAGATCAATGAGTATCTGGATGAGATGCGAATGATGATCCGTGATTGCTATCAGGAACTACAATCCAAAGGCCGGGTAATTTCCATCGGAACCATCAAAGATGCTTTTTTAGGTAATGGTGACCCTGAATATACGTTGCTCCGGTTGGTTGGATACCATAATGAACAGGCGAAAACAGTACTTGAATGGAGCACCCTCAAGCATTACTCCGTTACTCAACGGTATTTAACCAAATTCATGCAAAGCCAGTTTAGGAAAAAGGATGTCTTCCTCCATGAAATCAATTACAAGTTTATTATTGACTTTGAAGGTTATCTCAGAAATCATAAGCCTTTGGATCACCAGAAGCCCATGAATAACAATGGGGTAATGAAACATCTTATTCGGCTGCGAAAGATGACTAATCTTGCAATCAAGCTGGAGTGGATGGCTAACGATCCTTTCAAAAACTACAAGTTCAAGTATCAAAAAGTTGATAAAGATTTTCTTACTGAAAAGGAACTTCAAAATTTAGAGAAAAAAGTGTTTGCAGTTGACAGATTGAATATGGTTAAGGACCTGTTTGTATTCTGCTGCTATACAGGCTTGGCCTACGTAGATGTAATGAATTTGACCACTCACCATATTATTACTGGTATAGATGATGAAAACTGGATCAAAACGTTTCGCCAGAAAACCTTGGTTCCTGTAAATACTCCAATCCTTCCGAAGGCGCAGCAGATACTTGGAAAATATATTGATGACCCAAGGGCAAATGCCAATGGTAAGCTCTTTCCTTCATTGTCTAACCAGAAAGTGAATAGCTATCTCAAAGAAATTGCTGATGTCTGTGGAATTAAGAAGAATCTTACTTTCCACGTGGCACGGCATACGTTCGCGACTACGGTAACACTTTCGAATGGGGTTCCTATTGAGACAGTAAGCAAAATGCTTGGACATACAAAAATTGCCACAACCCAGATTTATGCCAGAGTGCTCGAAAGAAAAGTAAGTGAGGATATGGCAAAACTTCGATTAAAATTAGGCTAAGCCAATCACCCTGCATTATGAAAACAGAACAATCTTATCTGCAACTAATCAAGGAATTAAAGCAGAACATAATTCAAAGCCGTTACGAAGCTTCACGTCTGGCAAATCGTGAACTATTGAAGCTGTATTATACGACCGGCTTAAAGCTTTCTAAAAAAGCAGCTTCTGAGAAATGGGGAGCTAAAATAATTGGCCAACTGGCATTAGACCTCCAAAATGAACTTCCAGGGCTTAAAGGATTCTCTCGCAGAAACCTGATGAACATGAAGCAGTTTGCCGAAGCGTATGAGAATACCGAATTTGTGCAGTCGGCAACTGCACAAATTGTAAGTGACGTAATTGTGCAGTCAGCGACTGCACAATTACCGAATGATGCAGACCTGTTCTTCTCGATAAGCTTTACACACCATCTAATTTTACTGAACAAGTGCAAGAATGTTGAGGAGCGTCTATTTTACATCCGACATACTGCTTCACAATATTGGTCTGTATCAATCCTCGAACTTAAGATTGCTGAGAAGTTGTACAAGCATCAAGGAAAGCTGCCTAATAACTTCAACGAAACTGTACCACAGGAAATAAAGGAGACCGCCTTGCAATTATTCCAGGATGAATATCTATGGGACTTTATGAATCTGGATGGCTCAGAAGATGAAAGAGGAATAGAGAGTGAAATTGTGAATAACATCAGAAGGTTTATTCTAGGATTAGGCCAGGGGTTTGCATTTATGGGCAATCAATACAGGGTTGAAGTTGATGGTCAAGAATTTTTTATTGATTTGCTTTTCTATAATCGGCATTTAAAATGTTTGGTAGCATTTGAATTGAAGCGAGGAGAATTTAAACCAGCATATGCTGGCCAACTCAATTTTTATCTTAATGTATTAGACGATAAAGTGAAATTATCTGAAGAAAACCCAAGTATTGGGATTATACTATGTAAAGAAAAGTCGAACACTGTGGTAGAATATGCATTTAGATCAGTTGGGAACGCGATGGGAGCAGCTACTTATAGGACAGTTAGATCGCTTCCTAAAGAACTAAAGGATTACTTACCGGATGCTAATAAGCTCTCAAAAATCATTTAGGTCACAATTTTTCAGGAAAAAGGTCTTTTGCAAACTGATGAAAGATGACGGGTACTCGAGGATTCATTTTATTCCGCATGAAGAAACCAAATGATTCAAGGGTTGACATTATCCTGGCTTCTAACATTTGTGTGGAAACTCCAGCCTTCTTTCTAATTGACTCAATTCGCTGATAGCTACAAGCATATATGTATGCTTGTAAAAATTCTTCCAGTAATTTAGGGCTATCCTCAAATTCTCTTGAAAATGCGATTAAGGTATCTATATCAATAATAACTAAGTCATTGATACGATTTTTTGCAGCTTTCAAAGTATCATCATGTTCAACTTCTTCCCAAAACCACTCGTTGAGTAAATGGTTAACCCCTGGTGACGTCATAGTAAGTTCAGACACCAAAAGAATTGGAAATATCCTTATGTTCCTAGCATTATAACTAGTATCGTATTTAGATTTATCTCCTTGCTCAAAGAGAATCTTAATACGTTCCGCTAGCTGTTTGACAGCCTTGTTGCCTCCATCAGTTGAGTCAAATAGATATTTTTCCTTTAATTGCTTTTCTATAGCTAGAAAATCGAAAGATTGCTTAACTGGACCTGTCAGCATGCTACCTTTGATCTCAAATAGATAAATCTTATTGCCATTTCGCACATAATAATCTGGTTCAGTGTCCAAATTAAATCGATTGCTAATTTCAGCACCTGATAAATTTAAATATCCACGCTTTTTGAATATTCGGTCCAGTAATGAATAACAAAGGTATTTTTCGATGAATTCAAATGTATAGATGCTAAAAAAAGCTCCGCTTTTCAGGTTCAATGATTTATCCTTTTCTGCTATGCGCAGAAGTTCAAAAAACATCGAGTTATATATTCGGTTTACTGTTAAAACCGAATCAAGTATCAGGTAGTTATCTTCCTCAACTTTATAAAGAGGATGTGACCGAGCATGCAAAAAATCTGTTGCTAGTGAGTATTCAATCTCATCTTCTAGCGAAAGCTGATCAAGGAATTTCTTGCTTTTCTGTTTTGTAGGGGTGTTTTCTAGATTTAGATAGTTAAGCCCCGAGTCATTCCCTGGTAGTGCCGCTTGATGGGCAATTGGTAGAATTCCGAGCAAATATTCATTCCAGTTTTCAGCACCATAGGCTTCTAGGAATTTATTTAGCAAATCCTTATAGTTATCTTCAAGAAACCTGAGTAGGTAAAAAGATTTAATAAATTGTGCAACAAAAAGCTCAAGAGCCGTAAAATGATTTAATTCATGATAAGGAAACAGTAACGTAAGGATTGTTCTAGAAAAGCGATCTGCAATGTTCGGATAATCTTCTTCTTTAACTTGAGGAAATATTGCATCACTTTTTTCTCCAAATTCATCATTTGCTGCTATATAGTTTTGAAAAAGAACTTTTTCAGATTCTGAGTTATCAAGCTTAGGTTTTCCATCCGACTTACTTGCAAGCACCTTATCCAACAAGGTCAAATTACTCCAAATATTAATAATGAGTAGTTCACTAGACTTTACTTCTAGTTTAGAATATTGAGCAACAATTTTATCCCAAAACTCATTGGCTGCAACATGATTGTCTTCACCAAACCAGTCTCCCATAACATCCTTTACATGATAATTTTTACGAGACCTAGCCAGGTGATTTAACCTTGCAATTACCTTTGCCCAAGTTGCCTTATCTAATGATGATAAATTCGAAATATCATCGGATATTTTTTCGCCAAAGACTTTAGAATATGTAACTAAAAGCTGTCTATTGAATTCTCCCATAGATTATATAAAAATACTAATCTAAATTTTTAAGGTCACTTTTCAGACAATTTAGTCAGAACATCAAATATCAGACACGTCTATTTCTCTAACCTTTCAAACACTCCTATCTTCATTATTTCACGGCCGAAGGCGTGAAAAGCAAGATGTATTTTTGTATCCAAAAATGATCTTGCCCTACCTTCCGAAGTCAGTCGGGAGCTATGAATTCAGCCATCTTCGGAACTTGATGGCTGATAGATATTGGAGGACAGGTTATGCCACGAAGAAAAGCGAAAGAGTGTGATTTACTACAGCACAAACTTCAGACACGCGTTAACGCAGCTAAATTCAAGCAGCTATCAGAACTAGCAAATAAAGCAGCGAATGGCAGTACCAGCGATCTCCTGAGAGACATCCTGAACAACCGCCAGCTAGTTGTTCATACCGTAGACAAAACACTGGCTGAATACATGCCTGAACTCATCAGGATCAGGAAGGAAATTAATGCAATCGGGAACAACATTAATCAGGTTACCCGCTACTTTAATCAGTGCCAGGAAGAGACTAAAAAGATCTTTTTCGCGACCAGAGTAGCGGGGCTATATGAGAAGTCGGCCACTAAAGCAGAGGAACTGCTGAGAGTGATTGAACAATTAGGTGAGCGATGGTTGCGAAAATAATCATCGGAAAACATATAAGGGGTATCTTATGCTACAATGAGCATAAGGTAGAAAAAGGCATAGCCCGATTGCTGACAGCGGAAAACTTTTTTACCGATGCCTCACGTCTTTCGTTTACCAACAAGCTAAACCAGTTCGAAGCTTTTACTGAAAAGAACCGCAGGACGAAGACTAATGCTATTCATATCTCCCTAAACTTTGATAATTCGGATAAACTTGACGACAAGCTTATTGCCGAGATCGGAATCCGATATATGGCAGCGATTGGGTTTGATGAGCAACCTTACCTTTTATACCGGCATCATGATGCGGCACACCCCCATATCCATATCGTAACTACAAATATTCAAAGCAACGGAGAGCGAATCGACCTTCATAATATCGGCAAGAACCAATCTGAAATAGCCAGGAAGGAATTAGAAAAAGAGTATGATTTAGTTCAGGCTGAGAGTAAGAGGCAGGTTGAGCTTAGCCAAATAAAAGAAATAGATGTTTTAAGAGCTCTATATGGCAAGCATGAGACTAAGCAAGCCGTTTCCAATGTGGTCAGATTTGTTGTTCGCAACTGGAAATACACGTCGTTGCCAGAACTAAATGCTATCCTAAATCAATATAACGTATCCGCCGACAGAGGGCCGGAGCATTCTAAAATGTTTGAGAAGAATGGATTAGTGTATCATCTCTTAGATAATGGCAAGAAAATAGGTGTTCCTATAAAGGCAAGTAGCATCTATGGAAAACCCACACTTAAATTTCTGGAAAGCAGGTACAAGCTAAATGATCAATTGAGGCTCCCTTTTAAAATCCAACTTAAAAATGTCATTGACCAGGCAAAGCTTCATCCATCCACAAAGAATGAATTTGAACAACGACTTAATGCAAAAGATATCCGGGTGCTTTTCCGACAAAATGCGGAAGGCAAAATCTATGGAGTCACCTTTACTGACCATTTATCTAAATCTGTTTTTAATGGTAGCGACTTAGGAAAATCCTATAGTGCGAAGGTCCTTACTGAATCCTTTGTTCCGAGCCCAGGAAGTCAAGCTGACAATAATAAAGCTTCTACTGAAAAGCATTTTAATAATACTAATCTGAATTTCCCTCTTGAAGATTCACACTCAACGACAAGCAGCTTATTGGATGGCCTATTAAAAACGGAATATGATGGTATGCCAACTAGCATGTTTCAGAACACGCGAAAGAAGAAAAAGCGAAGATTAAACCGATAAATACTGAATTATGAACACCGGAGAAAATGAACAAGGGCTTAGAAAAATTATGGATTTCACGAGGATGTTATCCGTTTCTATTTTGGTGATCCATCTTTACTTGTGCTGCTACACAGTCTTTAAGGATGCGGGCCTTTCGAGTACCATCAGCGATAGGATCTTAACCAATATAGCCCGAATAGATATTTTTAAATCCGCTCTGGCAGCGAAAGCAGGCACTTTATTGTTGCTTGTAATATCGTTACTAGGAGCTAAAGGTAAAAAGGATGAAAAGATACTTTTAAAACCACTAGTTACCTATACTTCGATAGGCTTGATTCTTTATTTTGGAAGTGCTTTACTATATAACCTTCGCCTTTCAAATCAAACATTCGCAGTAAGTTACATAGGGGCTTCTGGTTTAGGGTACATACTAATTTTATCAAGCGGAACCAAACTTTCCCGATTACTTATATTAAATCTAGCCAGCGATATATTCAACAAAGAGAATGAGACCTTCCCGCAAGAAGAAAGGAAGCTGGAAAATGAGTTCTCTATTAACCTGCCTGCACAGTACTATCTCAAAGGAAAAGTCCGTAAAAGCTGGATTAACATTATCAATCCCTTTAGAGGATCATTAATCCTTGGTACACCAGGCTCAGGCAAATCCTATTTTGCTATCCGGCATATCATCACCCAACATATTAAGAAGGGTTTTAGCATGTTCATCTATGATTTTAAATATGATGATCTAACCAAAATCGCTTACAATACTCTCCTAACCTGCGAAAATCAAAAGCACCTACAACGAAAATTTTATGTAATCAATTTTGAAGATTTGACTCGGACACATCGCTGCAACCCTCTCGATCCACAGAGCATGACCGACATAACAGATGCCACAGAAGCATCTAGAACAATCATGTTGGGCCTGAACCGCGAATGGATCAAAAAGCAAGGAGATTTCTTTGTTGAATCGCCTATCAATTTCGTAACGGCGATAATTTGGTACTTGAGAAAATACAAAGACGGAATTTTTTGCACCTTGCCGCATGTTATCGAATTGATGCAGGTTGAATATAAGTATTTGTTTGCAGTGCTTAATCAGGAACCAGAGATTGAGGTTCTAATCAATCCCTTTATTTCGGCCTGGAAAAACGAAGCGTATGATCAGTTGGAAGGTCAGGTGGCAAGTGCTAAAATTAGCATGGCAAGGCTCTCATCGCCAGCTCTGTACTTCGTCTTATCAGGGAATGACTTCACACTTGATTTAAATAATCCCGATGAGGCCAAAGTTATTTGCATGGGCAACAATCCGCAGAAGCAGCAGGTATACGGAGCGGTATTGAGCTTATATATCTCAAGAATGATTAAACTGGTCAATCAGAAAAACAAGCAAAAGTGCAGCTTGATATTTGATGAATTTCCGACTATCTATTTTAATAATATTGACAGCCTGATTGCTACGGCTCGGTCCAATAAAGTTGCCACTACTCTAGCAGTTCAGGATTATAGCCAGTTAAAAAAGGATTATGGGAAGGAACAAGCTGAGGTGATCCTAAATATAGTCGGAAATATTATAGCGGGCCAGGTTACCGGCGATACTGCAAAGCAACTATCTGAACGTTTCGGTAAAATCCAGCAGAAGAGGCATAGTGTCTCGATCAATAGTTCCGACACCTCTCACAGCACCTCTACACAATTGGACTACGCTATACCTTCGTCCAAAATTTCGACCTTATCTTCAGGTGAATTTGTGGGAATGGTAGCTGATGACCCACATACCAAGATTGATTTAAAAATTTTTCACAATGAGATTGTGAATGATCATGAGAGTATTAAAAATGATGAAGCCAGTTTTAAAGATATGCCAGCGATCAGGACTGTTGACTCCGATATTATCCAGATGAATTATTTACAAATTAAGGAAGATATTCAAACGTTAATTTCGAAAAAACTTAATGGCAAAGAGGAATTGCAGCTTCCGACTGAAAGTACAGATGGATACGCTAGAGATCATAGAAAGAGCATATCTGTTCCTTAACATAGGTAAGGATTGTGGTCAAACCTACCTTTCGGACTACCCGTCTTGCAATAATTTCCAAAAAGGCCTGTCTTCCATAAGTATTGGCTTAGAGCCAGCTAGATTAACTATACTTTGATGCTTTTCTAATTTCTTAATAACCTGTACTAACTTCTCTTTTTGGTCTTTGTCTGTTATCGAAAATAACGAGTCAATATCCTTCAACTTCACATCATTAACACGATGGATAATCCATGTGAGGATATATTGATCATATTCGTTATCGGCTGTGGAAAAATGGTTTAAGAATTGAGTAGATAAAATAGTACCTACTCCGAACTCACGGCCTTCTTTCAAAATTTTTCTTAGAGAGCTGAAGTTCTTGTTTAGAAAATTATCAGCTTCATCAACTAATACGATTTTCGAAAGCTGTCGCAAATTTCCATCAATTCTGCTATGCCCATTTTTTTGCATTTGCGAGTAAAACGCGTCTAAGGTAATTGCAACGACCAAGTTTTGGATATCTGGGCTATAACCTGAAAGATTTATTACAGTTACACCATCAATCAAATCAAATAATGATTTAGTCTTTGCGCCGTCAGGCTGAAAAATTTCGAAATCATGCAATTGCTTTAACGCCGCATGAAGACTATCAATAGCCATCTTTTCATCATCAAGATAAAGCTCACAAATATCCGATATAGTAGGTGCCACTCTTCCCCAAGTTGTTTCGTCCGCTTTGTAAATTCCCTTTTCTTCGTAGGCTCGCATAATTATTTCGTTTAGAAAAGCCTTTTGCTTATTGCCTAAGTTAAATGCATTTGAGATAGTTTCTTGCAAAGTTGATGCAATATGCAGTGGCAAAAGGGGCATTGGATTTTTTCCAACATCAATCGTTAATGGATTATAAGGAAGATGATACAACTTATGAACTTTAGCACTGGTAGCATCTACAAATTCAGAGCTTATATAGTCACCTTTATAATCAAAAATTAAAATTCCGATTGGCCGGCCATCTAAATTGTTCTTACTCTCAGAATTAAGCTGTGTAATCAAAGACTTTGTGAACTGAGTTTTTCCGGTACCCATTGTTCCTATTATACCGGTATTAGTGTGCATTACTTTACTAGTATCCATTGGATGCCATAGCACCTTTTCACCAGCATTCATGTCATCACCAAACCATATCTTAATTGGTTCAGAGGACATATGTTGTTGCAAAGTAATACTCGAGTCTACCGTGACGGAATTTGACTCAACAGCCTGTTGAACAATAATAGGTTCAGTGTGATCGAATTCGGTCTTTTCAAATTCAAAGTTTTCTAAGCTTTGTACCTGATTCAATAGAAGTTTTGCCTTATCAATCCTATTATTTGTTCCGAACAACCAGCTTTTAACATCCTCCACACCTTTTACAAGATTGCTATACCCATCTTGTTCCAATAGTTCAATAAAAACTCCATCTTCATGAATTGTATATTCTCGATGTAGTGCTGATTGAGTGAAGGCGATTATAGTATGATGTCCGATAAATTGGGCTAGGTTCTCTGACACAATGAAGCTATTGTTCATGAGCTTTTCACGATAGTCCGAAAGAACTTTATCCCAATTTTGTTCGTTCCATACATTATAAAACTTCATTTTGCTAGCACTCATTATAACAAGCTTTGCAAAGAAACTTTTATAGAACTCTTGTTGAAAATGATTATCCGAGCTTTTGAGCTCCCTATAAAGTAAGTTGTATGTCTTATCAACTTGATCTTTCGCTTTCTTTAAGACAGTGGAAGCATTTATTCCTATTTTAACTTCCAGTGGTACAAATTGTAAATGCAATTCTCCCCCTATTTGAAAGAGACCAACCATCAGAATATCATCGCAATGCTCTTCCTTTGCACCCAAATTTTTAGCAGAAAATAGACCATCCGACTTACTAAGCCCAGCTCCTCCAGAAACACGTAATATCTCTTCTAAAGAAAGAGGTACCCAAATTATTTCGGGATGCGAATAGAAGGCTAAAAAGTTCTTAACTGCAGACGGTAAGCTTAATTTTTCTTTTCTAATATTACTATCCTTCTTATTTATAAGTTTTAAAAGCCATTCACCGTTTATAGCATTATAAAAATCGATAAGCCTAACAATGTCGCTCTCATTAAAACTGACATCTTTACTTTTCAAGATTTGCTCTAGAAGGTATTTATATTGATTTGACTTCCTGGTTACTGTTATTGCATCGAAGCCACTTGCGCTACTGTATTGATCGCTATAGTGTACGATGATAACATCATCTTCACCTTTAAAAAAAGACAAATCAAAATGCGGATCTACGAAAGTGACCCACTGAGAATGGTCATAAAGATCACTTAATGATTTTTTTATGTCTGTATCGATCAATGAGCAAACTATTTCTTCTTTTTTAAAAGGATGTTTTGAAAAAGAAACTTTAGCAAGTGCATTATATCCTGATACTAAATCACTAAGAAGGGTGTCAGAGCTGCTAAATCCAGAACCAAAACCCGTGATATAAGTATCTTCATGATAGTAAGAAGGAACGTCAGATAACAACCCGTTAAGTGAAACGCCCGAGGGAATTTGATTGGTATCTCTGTAAGATATTCTTGAACTACTATTACTAAATTGGTAAAATGTCAGATGTGCGTAGCTAACTTTCTTAGAGTTACCTTCAGCAAAGAACCTCACATTAGTCCTAAATGCGTTCAGCAAGTCTTCAAAGTCATATAATTTTGAATTAGCACTTATAGAGAAGGCTTTTTCTATGTCTTCCTTGTCGAAAAGATGAGCCATTTTTTCGAACGTAGTCACATAGTGATCAGAACCCTTTATATACAAATCAATTGGTCTTAAATAGCGTGGGCTTACTTTAGCCGTCACTTGATCTTTATAAAAATCAAAAATTCCTTGGAGTACTTGAAGGCAGTCACCCATATTAAGGACGTTTAACTTTAATGGTGCCCTGTTATCATAATCGAAAAGGAAACTAAAATTATCTAGAAATTCTGTTATCTTACTATTAACCAATCCTCTAATGAACTCTCGTCCTCCAAATTGTTTAAAATGCAGGTCGTGGGTAAAGTACATCCACTCTGGTGAATGGTTATTCTCTTTACTTGCATATAGTGAAGGATCACCAAATCTCAAAGGGTTTTTCCAATATAAAAAAGGCAGCAAATTCAACGGTGTCAATTTTTTCAGCATTGCCTCATACAGGAAACTCTCGCCTAATTGGTCATACACTTCTAACTGATATGCAACCATCAAAGGATGAAGCGGTGTAAACTTCACCATTCTGGTCTTAAAATTCTCGACTATGGTGCCAAGCTTAATTAGGTCTGAATTTAAACCATCTTTCAGTGGTTGGTTTTGTTCGATTCTATTTATTTCATCTAGAAATCGTGATACATAGGCAATTGCTTTTTCTCGTAGTTTTTCATCTAAAAAAGCAAGGCTTGGTAATTGCTTTTGATCCTTTATATAATCATAGTATGCAAAGTAGGCCTCTTTTAGGATAGGGGATAGAGAAAGCTCGCAAGGTAAAAGTTCGCTATTTTCTGATTCTTCTTTAATCCATGCCATAGCGGGCTTCTGCATCATTTTAATTTCTAGAAGCAAATTGGAGCGAAATTCATCTCTTACAGTGAATTCCTCATTTCTCAGAGATAACTTGAGTGTATTGTTTTCAAGGTTATACAGATATTTATAGCTCTCTTTATGAATTCGCTTGTTTTGCCAAACTTCCCACCCCTTAATTAGAACCGGAAGATTCATTTTTTGTCGAGCAATAATGTCTAATTGTAAACCCTTAAAGTTTAAAATAAACGGCACTTCTTCTTCTTCATAGTCATTTTTTAGAAAAATTGTTAATTTTTCTTCTTCTAAATATGCAGTTTCATTCGATGTTAATACTATTTCAGAATCGCCTTGTAAATCGGGGTTAAATACTAGATTTTCTTCATTATTAATGATCAGACTACCTTTGTCACTGATAGAATAGTTGGTTGAGAAGTTCTCTAAAAATGAACGTTCACAATTTAAAGACCAAACTCTAAATTTGTATTTATTGCTGTTTGTACCATCTGAGTATTCAAAGTTGAAAGTAGTCTGATTGAAATGTTCTGAATCTAGGGTTATTTTAATATGTCTGCCTGATTTTTCGACGTTTGAGGCCGCACTTGACCTTCCTAGGTTGATCTGTCCTTTCAAGAAGCAATCGTAGGACACCATTATATTAATCGGGTACACTCCGAACGGATTGAAAACTATTAAGTTTCTTTGGCGATTCCCTGATATAGTTTCAGCGGAAGCTCTGTCCCACACTGAAATTCCAGGAGAGAGAGATTTATAATCAATGCCTCGATAAACTATTGGCTGATGTTTGTCCTTTTCCGGAATATTTTTAAGTATATCAGTATAATCGATATGCTTCCAGGTGCCATCCTCTATTCCATCTAAAATCAACTTGACGCCCGCTTGCGTAAACCTTTTCTCGAGTTCTTGAACCGCATCTCCATAGTTGATACTAAACTCAATTGCCTCAAAAAGAGTTGCGTTAGATACTAGTTGAGACTTTATAACTTTGGTGTCGTCTATACTCGACAACTCTTCATGTGGAAATATTCCGATAGCTGAATAATCTTCTAAGACAAAGAATCCCCTTTTAACAATACCAACGATCGAACTTAAATCGAAGATTGTAGCGTTTTCTAATCGGAGATCCTTGGATTTTTTAATTAAACTCTCAAGCAGAATTACTTTGTCTGAATGGCTGAAAGTATCCGAATTTTGAATTTCTCTTTTTAATCTTGCCGAAAAAAATTCATAATTGAAGGGCAGACCTGCTTTCGTCAAATCTCCACTTCCGCCAATAAGACTATCAAGTTTGCCACTAAATAGGATTAAAATAGCTTTCTGTAAAAAATCATCTTGTTGACCTGCTACCTGATTTCTCAATGTGGTTAAGAAGTTTTCGGTGGTATCCGCATTTGATGAGATAAGTAGATCTGCACAGTCGAATTTTATGACTTTGGTTTCGTATTTCTTTGACTCAAAATTATGTTGATAATTAAAGTCAAAGCTAATTTCTGGTTTGTATCCTGTTAAGGTAGACGTGAACTGGCTAAGGTCACTCTCTTTTTCTAAATAAAGATAATAGCGGTCGCCCGGTTGAAGATTTATCGGAATAGAGAAAAAATCGAATAAAGTATCTGCTAGGTAATTATAAAATAGGTCTAATGTATTGTGCATCTCCGCTATCGCTTTTTTTCTCAATTAAATTAATTTTGTCATAGATCTCAACAATTGACTGTTGAGTAGAATCGTCAAAATATATCCCCCTTGAATTAAACTCGCTCCATAAGTCTTTTAATCGCATTCTTTGATGTCCGTTAACGCAAAGTTTAGTTAAAAAAAGCAAGGTTTCGTTCGTTAAATTAAGGCTGTAACCATTCCTTCCTCTGTTTTTTAAGATATATTCCTTACAAAAGGAAGAAAACCACTTTCCATAACTGTTGCGCTTAGACTTCCGACTAGAATTTTCAAATTGGTAATCGATTTGATTAAAAAGCTTGAATATAGTGACTTCAAAATCATTGTTTAGCGGAACTCCATGTAGTTTTCTTGAAAAATATTCATCAAAGTCAAGCCAGTTTACATCCTTTGGTGCATACTTCTGATAGGCATCTGAAATTAATTTTGAATGGGCAATCAGTTCCTCTTTCTCTTCCTCGGTAGACTTGTCAAAAAATGACGATAATTGATGATAATCCATTCTATTGCCTGCTACCAAGGGCACTAAATTTATTAGATCAAGGGTTATTGTATGGGAGAAGAACTTATTTACCCGTACCTCTAACATTTTCCAACCACTTTCATTGGTGCGCCTAGAATCAGACACGGATTCACCTTCTAAAGTGAAATATAATTGGTGACTTTTTAATTGAAAAAAATCATTAAAAATCAATGCAGCTTTTGCTACATATAAAAAATAGTAAAATTTAAAGAGCTTTTCACTTTCAATGAGGAATGTTGACTTATCCTGATATAGAAATTTAAAATCCTTTCTAAACTTTTCAATTATGGAATGGTCAAGTATGTGATAGATTTGTTCGTTCTTGTTTTGAGAACCTGGCAGATCATCTAAAACTGGCAACGCTTTGTCCATTAAAGCATGGAAGACATGCTTTTTGTTGTCTGTTGTGCTTTTTATCAATTCATGCAGTTCCTCATTAAAAAAAACTTGAAGAATGAACTCTGAAATGTTTTTCAAACCCGCCTGCGGATAGTTCCAAAACATGTAAAGTTGGGCCTGTATGCCGTACTTTATTAAATTGTCATCCTTGAAAAAAACAGATTCCACAATAGATTTAAGCTTGTCCTTATGCTGATCTTCACAATGAGTAAGCTTCGAAGCATTATTCAAAATACTTTCCTTTAAATTCTTTTTGAAGTTTTTATCGCCAATTTCTGTTGCCAAGTCTTTAGGAAGAGACTTCTTTGCGATCTGTCTGTAACAGTACCCAATGTAGCCGTCAAAAGATTTAAAATCTTCCTTTAAAGATTTTTCAAGGCTTTCATCAAATTTTGTTGAAAAGGGTAGCAAGGGAATTTGTTTACCAGCCTGATGGAAAAACTGTTCTTCCCCTTTACTTGTTCTTAAATAATTCTTAAGACTTTCATGAACGTCAAACTCTGTCATTGTAAGGCTTATTTAACTTAGTAAAGGTAAATTCATTATATTCATTTAATTCAAGCTTGTAATCAAGATGGTGACCGATGTTTATTTCGTCGATAAGAAGCGGCTCATTCTCTGAGTTTTCATAAATCAAAGAATCAACCATGGTAACAAAGTTTATAAAACTGTTTCGATCCAATTTATTCGGCCTATAACCTTCATTGACTTTCTGAAGGAGAACAAAGAGTGAATAGTCTACATCTACTCCAATGATATTATTCACAGTGTTATCTAGCTTGTTTGGCACTAGAAATTGGACTTTTACCTCGGTGAGAAATTGATGTAACACTTCTTTATCAATTTTTTCTGCTGCTCTAGGTAAGCTCGAGCGAAATTGAATATCTCGAAAAAGTCTATAAGAGGAATGCCTGGAGATATTGCCAAACATGATCTTATTTTTTTCTAAGGTGCTTCCGTTCCAAAGTAATGCAGCATTTTTCACTAACTCATTAATTTCTTTAAGTCCAGACGCATCTCTTATAGTTGAGAAATAAAGAGCCTTGGAAAAAGCTTGAAAGTGATCATCAAGATAAAGTGGATTCAAAAAGTTCTCAAAATAATATAATCGAAGGTAAAACTTGAATAAGATATCCTGCTCCGTGAAGCATTCACTCAAAATGGATTTTAATTGAGTAGATAAGTTTGTAAAATCACGAAGAAAAATTTGTAATGGGTCGTTACTAGTAAATAATTCAATAGCCTTTTCATCTAGATTTTCGTATCTCCGTATACTTGGATCAAGTTTGAAAAAAGAATTTAGGACCTTGGATAATTGTGGTCTTTCAAAGATATAGTTGACTAAATGATATTCTAGCCGTTTTTTTGAACTCAGAGGTACAATATGGGCTTGATACTCCACTAGGTCTAAAGCCGAGACTTCAAACGGAACCAAAATATCATGAATAAAATTCAATATTTGCCTAAAAGATATAATTAGCTTTTCTTTTAAAATACACTCAACCAAGAGTTTTGATATAACTTTCCTGTTTTGTTCAATGGATAGAAACTCAAAATTAATCCTAACGGGACACATAGCCGACCATTCACTATGTAATAGCGCCTGATACGCACTAAAGACAGGATTTTCTGGTACAGGCTTGACTAGTTTTGCTAACAAGCTTTCAAACAGGGTTGCTCGAACACCATCCTTGGTAATGTCATAAAAATGATGATTTGTGAAATTAACGTATTGGAATTGACTACCATCTATATATTCATCGTCGATATCGAACTTATCAGGATTGATAATGCCATTTTGTTCAACAAAGTCCTTTAACCTTGAAAAGTTAGTGGCATTTTCTTCTAGAAAGTTACTTAACGTTCCCAAGTTGATCGCTAGAATCCATTTATCTTTTGACGATGATAAATTATCATCAGAAAAGGGCTTCAGGATGTGCTGTAAGGTTTCGATACATGTTTGATCGGGACTAAAACTTTCGGTCGCGTCATTATGAACCTTAAATTTACTTAATGCTTGCTCCAAATCGTCTTCATGAGCAATCTTTGATAGTAGATGAGACTTTCCATCACCGACGTTTCCACAAACAAGTATTAAACAGGATATCTCTAAAGTTGAAGCTAATGAGATAATTTTTTTTAAGTCGTTTTCAACGGTACGTTCAACATGCAAATATTTTTTAAGATCATCTCCCATCTGAAGCTGCGCATCTGCAATAGCTTCCTTTGAGGATTCTTTTAATTTACTTAACAGGTGAATTAGTGGATGTATTAGCATTGCTTAATCTTTAAAGCCCTCAGAGAAAAAATCACTCAATGAAATATCTAAGGCTTTTAAGACTTTAACAAGGGTTAAAAACTTCAAATTATCCCCAACCTCATATTTGCCATATTGAGTTCGAGAAAGACCTTTCTCGTTTGCAAAATGCTCGTAGTTAGTATATCCCTTATCAATTCGCAAGGTTTTTAGCCGACTTGCTAGCTTTTTTAATAGATTTTTTTCTTCTTCTGTAAATCTGTCCTTTACATTTTTAGGCATTAACAAATCTTGCGATTAGAATGCGCTTTTAGTACCTGTCTAGAACGGTATTGCAATTGGGTGTGGATTGTTTATACATGTTTCTTGTCTAAGTATCCAATTTGGGGAATTGGCAACTGCACGATTCAAGGTAGTTGCTTGTTGATGAATAAGTTATGATTTACACTATTCTGGAGTAGAGAGAGTGAAATCGATCTTTGATGCAATAAATTCAAAGCCGGTAGTGTTATTATTATTTTGAAATTCCTGATTTAACATTTCCAACCCATCATCTACATGCATTTTAACGTATCTTGGAATGTCCCTATCTGTGCTATATATACCATAGTGAATACATAATAGAGCTATGTAATAGTCGGTATAATCACCAAAAAGTACCTTTGAACTATATTCCTTACCACCCGAGTCCTTAATATCGCTTAAATGCAAACATCGCTCTTTTGATAATGAATACGCAAATGCAATTCGTGCAATTATGTTCTCAGTTCCTAATGCAAGCTTATTGGTTAAGGAGGTAACTATTTCCTTATTTCCTTTAGATGTTTTTATATTACTGAACATAGGCATCGCTTTGCATATACATTTCAAATAAAGAGGATGGATCTGATTCTTGAAATCCAGAATTATATTTGATATCTTGTTTAATAAGATAAGCTTTTCCTACCTTATCGACCATCCAACCATACTCTTGTTCATTAAGTTCCTTTTGAAGTAGTGGGAATAGAACAACTTGCGCCGATAAATTTGGGTAAAACTCCTGTATGATATTCTTTGAGTGATTTTTGTCAAACTTTTGCAGCGGACTATCGATAAAAACAGGAAAACGGATATTAGATTCATCAACTAAGGCTTTCAATAAGGCTGTAGCGTAAAGTTGCTGCTCTCCTTTTGACAACAATTCTTTGTCAATAAACCTTCCTTCTTTATCATATAGCTCAATATCAATGAGTTCACCTTGAATTACGACGTTAACCTTGCTTACGAAATCAGACTTGTGCATAAGTCTATTAAGTTCAGTAATAATATTTCTCTCGAGAGAGCCTTTTTTCTTTATTTTCAGTTTTTGAATGAATATCTCAAGTTTTAGGATAAGACGTTCAGCTGTTAAATCTTTTTCTAAATCGATGTCCTCCAATTCAACCTTCTTGCTCAACTCAGAAATTTGCCTTGACAAAGTTTGAACCCCGGTTTCATATTGCTGTTTAATAGTTAGTATGTTGGCTTTTTCTTTTTCCAATTGCCTTACTTCTTCATCTAACCTTTCCTTTGAACGTCTTATGTCGGCAATTACAGGGTCTTTTTCTTTTGACTCAGCATCTTGTAATTTTCTATTAATGATGTTTAAAGAACTCTGTATCCTCTTTTGATCATTCATTAAAGATTTAAAGTTCTTACTGTATGTGCTAGTTAAATTTTCGTAGATGCTAAAAAACTTATTCTGTTGATCGGATGTGAAGTTTAAGAACATCTTAACCTCTGATTTCTGTGGTGGCAATAAAGTTTCCCTTATTAATTTTATCAAATTAGACTCGGCTAAGGAGTCTATTTTAAATATCTCCACATTGGCGCTTAATGCTTGAGCAATTGCTCTAAATTTCCCTTCTAATAAAGCCGTAGCAACTGCACTATTGCTGTTCTCTGCCTCCAATTGCCCTTTAACCAAGGCCATTTTATTTGCTAGCATAGCGAATGGTGCTAATTCTAACATATCATTAAACCTAACTTTCAGCTTTGCGAGATCACCAGAAAGAACTATTTTTTGTTCCCTAAGTCTCCGAATATCTTCTAATGTAAGAGAGCTACCCTCGCGAATTAGTTGTTCCTGGTATTTATCAGACGCAATTCGCTTTAATTGAATATTTTCAGCTAGTTCCTCGATCTGATTATTTTTGTGTTCCAAAAACTTCTTTGACTGCTCTAACTGCTTGTTCAACCTATCTAATGAATTTCTATCACTTTTCACGGCAGACTTTTCACGAATGCGATACCGCATGTGTTCAAGACTGCTTTTTAAATCGGTATATTTTTTAATTCCTAAAACCTCTGCATATGCCTGACTTAAGTATTTTTTTTCCTCTACTGTGTTTATCTCTGCTAATGAAACTATTTTCTCTGCATCAAAAAAGAAAAATTTGGCTATTTCCTTGGGAAGAATAAAATCATTAATGAACACTTCTGTACCTACATTCTTCGTAAGCTCATTATGTTTCCCATCTATCAATATTTCGACTTTTTCTTTGTGAGTTTGAATATTATAAATCCTTGTTATTTCTAAACGTTGGCAAGGGACAGAAGGAATCATCAGGTTTGAAAGATTTAGTGTCACACTAAAGGAGCAGAGATCTTCAATCTCTTGTTGAATTATTTGTTTTTGGATAACATTTTTTCCGACTAGCTCACTTTTTAGCGTTTCAATCTTTTCTCTTGATTCCTCTATCGCTAAACGATTCATTAGCTTCTCACAATACCTTTTGTATCCTCCAGAATCACTTATATCCTGACGATATCGATCATCAACATCTACCATCAATTTCCCATAAAGCCCCCAAATTAATGAAGAGAGAAAAGATGTCTTTCCAAACCCATTATTACCTGCTACTACGGAAATATTTTTATCGCTATCTATTGAAAAATTAATGGGATTTACGCCAAAATAAACACGGAAGTTATTTAAGACTATTTGATTGATAAACATTACTTCTTAGTTTTTGTAAATCGTTCTATATGATTTTCTAAATCGTTCTGTAACCCATAATTGTTAACGAGAATATATTTTGATTTTTGAACTTCCAATAACTCGTTTATTAAATTATAATCGTTTTGATCTACAAATACCTCTTTTAAAGTTTCTTTCTCGAAAATATCTTGCACATCAAAATCTTGCACCTCAAGATTAGTTCCGTAAACACCATTATAAATGTCTGCTACACTAAATCTAAAAAGTGAATCCCGATGCCAAGTCACCTGTATTGCTACTAATTCTTGATAATTAACTAAGACCAGCTCAGGTTCTGTTTTCTGTACCTCTTTCTGCGCCTCTAATAGTGTTTTTAACATAAAAGCCCTGTGTTCTTCTATATATGGGCCCCAAGTGTTTTCATCTTCAATATAGCTCCCCCTTCGCTTAGTGTCACGAAGTTCTCTTTTATTACGATTTTCTTTTAACATATCTCGAAAGTCAGACAGAGGTTCCATCCACTCTTCTCCATTATCAATTAAAGCCTCCATAGATCTATCACGTTGAACCACGGTACAAACCCAACATCCAAACCGACTATTTCCACAAGAAGGAGTAGTTGTATCAATTACTAATGGACAATCCCCACCATTTGCATTTCTATACAAAGTAACCAACGCCTTGTTGTTACCTCCCCACGCTGGATCATTTTGGAGAAGATATTGCCAAACTTCCTCAGTCTCAACGTCCTTTATTACAGCGAAAACATAAGCATTTGGTAATACGTGCTTTCTAAGTCTTTCTCCTTTTACTTCAAATTTTTTAATGCTTCGCGCTCTGTTGGAACTTTCTGCGCTACGGGTCCCAAGTAGAATTATAACTTCACCTATATCACTGATTTTTGACTTTATAAATTCAGTAGTTGGATTGATTTTTAACCTCTCAGTACACCATCTGAAAGTATTATTAGGAGCAGGGTATCCTTTTCCTATTAGGTTTACCCAAAAACTTTCTTCTAGCTTTGGAGTGGTTTCATGTACAGTCAACGGCATGCCTTGAATTGCAGCGGCAGTCTGAATTCTGTCCAGGGTTATTCTTATGAATTGAGCTATTTTGGGGTTCTCTACCAATGTGTCATTACAAACAACATGAATCGGACGAGTGCGTAGAATAGGATCAATTTTTTGTACGGTTGACCAAACTAGCTGTAATAGCATTGTAGAGTCCTTTCCGCCGCTAAATCCTATTATCCAAGGCCTATTATTGTCCTCAGCAAGATATTGTTCGAAAATTTCGTGTTGAAGGAATTTAATATCTAAAGCCATGTATTTTGAATCTTGGAGGGACAAATTTCAACAAACTCCACCTCTTCAAAGATGGGTATTTCCCAATAAAAATTGGTGTAATATATTCTTGTTTTTTTCAAGATGTAGTCGGTTATTAACATTTTTCAGTATCTATTTTGATCACTGCAAGATCAAGCCTATCTCAAAATTATTTTTAACAAATCAAAAATACTAAAATTTTTAGCATTAATTTTGTTACCCCTCTTTGGAACAGAATTATGCTTACCACTAAAAAAGATATTATCTCTCAATTGCAAAGGAATATTTTGCAGTGGCAAGGTATTAACGTTCCTCAAGCAAGCACTACCCGCTTTGCAGGACTAGAGCACATAGAAGCCACCTTTCCAAACTCCGTTTTCCCTACCGGAGCAATCCATGAATTTTTAACTGAGGAACCAGAATATGCAGCATCTAGTGGTGGATTTTTAGGCGGATTATTGAAAGTATTAATGCAACAAGGTGGAATTTGTCTATGGATTAGTACATCGCGTACACTGTTTCCACCTGCATTGAAGAACTTTGGCGTAGATCCCGACCGCATCATCTTCATCGATCTAAAGCGAGAAAAGGATATCCTTTGGGCAATGGAAGAAGGACTAAAATGCAGCACTCTTGCAGCAGTGATTGCAGAGATTGAAGAAATAAGCTTTATAGAATCCCGGAGGCTGCAACTAGTAGTGGAGAAAAGCAGGGTAACGGGATTTATCCTGAGAAAGAACACAAAGAAACTGAGTACCACCGCTTGTGTAGCCAGATGGAGGATTAAGTCTCTACCAAGTGAGTTGGAAGATGGAATGCCTGGCCTTGGTTTCCCGAGATGGAACGTAGAAGTCTTGAAGGTCCGCAACGGCAATCCTGGCTCGTGGACAATTGAATGGAATGCAGGAAAGTTTGTTCCGATAGTTAAAGAAAAAAGTGCTTTGCTTCTTACAGAGGAACAAACCCGACAAGCCGGTTAGGAGGATGAAAGATGCAGAAACGTTATTTAACAATCTGGTTCCGTCATTTAAAAACGGACTGGTTAACGCTCCGTCAGCCAGAATTGAAGCAAGTGCCTTTTGTATTTGCTATAGCAGAACATAATCGCAAGGTAATTACAGCAGCTAATTCTATTGCGGAGTCTCAGAGCATAGAGGCCGGAATGCCTGTGGCCGATGCTAAAGCGATGGTTCCCGACTTGCAAGTATTTGATGAAAAGCCTAAACGTGCCGAACAATTGTTGAAGGCCATTGGAAAATGGTGTATCCGCTATACTCCAATTGTAGCTTTGGATCTTCCAAACGGATTAATCCTTGACATTAGTGGCTGCGCTTATCTTTGGGGTGGAGAACGGGCTTATTTGAAAGAGATTGTTGTGCGTTTAAGAGGATTGGGTTATGATGTGCGTGCCGCTATTGCAGATACCATTGGAGCTGCCTGGGCGATATCACGGTTCGGACAAGTAACACCTATAATTGAAAACGGCGAGCAGACATCGGCTCTACTGGCTCTTCCTGCGGCAGCTTTACGCTTAGAGTCAGCTATTCTGACAAGACTTCAAAAACTGGGATTATATACCATCGCCAGTTTTATCAGTATGCCTCGTTCAGTATTACGAAGGCGCTTTGGTGAAGAACTGCTATTGAGGTTAGCTCAGGCATTGGGTCAGGCGGAAGAATACATTCAGCCTATCATGGTGCCCGAACCCTGGCAGGAACGCTTGCCTTGTATGGAACCTATCCGCACCAAAGTCGGAATTGAGATAGCCATTACACGCTTACTTGAAACACTATGCTTGCGACTTCAGCAGGAAGGTATGGGAATCCGTACTGCTATTCTAAAATGCTATCGTGTAGACGGCAAAATACAGCAGGTGGAAATCGGAACGAATAAGGCTTCCCATCATGTTCAGCATCTATTCAAATTATTTGAGTTGAAAGTAGCTTCCATTGCTCCAGGTCTGGGTATTGAACTCTTCATATTAGAGGCGTTAAAGGTTGAGGAGGTTTCACTTTCCCAAGAAGCTTTATGGGCCGCAAATCCAGGATTAGATCATGAAGGTGTTGCAGAACTTCTCGACAGGATTACGGCCAAAGTTGGAACAGGAGTTATTCATCGATATCTGCCCGATGAGCATTACTGGCCGGAACGTTCTATCAAACAAGCGTCTTCTTTACAAGAACCCATGGTTGCTTCATGGCGCAATGACAAGCCGAGACCGATAAGAATCTTAGCCAAACCTGAATCTATAGAGGTGACGGCACCCATTCCCGATTATCCACCACTGATGTTCAGATATAAAGATAAAGTACATCACATTAAAAAAGCGGATGGCCCGGAACGCATTGAGCAGGAATGGTGGATTGAGAACGGTGAGCATAGGGATTATTATAATGTGGAGGATCAGGACGGACAGCGATATTGGTTATTCAGGGCGGGACATTATGAGGGCGGACAAACCAGGCAATGGTTTATACATGGATTTTTTGCGTGAGGATTGATTATGAGCTATGCAGAATTACAGGTAACCAGCAATTTTAGCTTTCTAAGGGGCGCTTCACACCCGGACGAATTAATATACCAGGCTGCGGAATTGGGTTATACCAAAGTTGCCATTACGGACAGGAATACACTCGCAGGAATTGTTCGGGCACATGTAGCCGCAAAAGCAAAGGGAATAACTTTAATTCCCGCTTGCCGCTTAGATTTAAAGGATGGACCGAGCTTGTTAGCTTACCCAACTAATCTGGAAGTTTATTGCAGTCTGTCTGCTTTATTAAGCAAAGGAAATCTACGGGCAGAAAAAGGTGATTGTATCTTATACAAACAAGATGTCTATGAATATGCCAGAGGGTTCAAACTGATTGTTATACCTCCTGATCACCTCAATGAAGTATTTAATTTTGAACCGTCATTTGAGCAACAGCTTAACGAATACAGCAAGGCTTTTGGCAACAATCTATACATTTCAGCAACACGCTCGTATCAGGGCGATGACAGCAAAAAGCTGTTCCGACTAGCACAATTATCTGAACGCTATGGCATTCCCCTGGTAGCGACCAATGATGTGCATTACCACAATTTAGAGCGCAGGGAATTGCAGGACATCTTAACCTGTGTTCGTGAGAAATGCACGATTCAGAATGCAGGTTTCCGGCTTCATCCAAATGCAGAGCGGTATATGAAGCCGATTGATGAAATGCAGCGGTTATTCAGGCAATATCCTGATGCTATTGAACGTACTCAAGAAATTGCTGAGGCTTGTCAGTTTTCGCTCGATGAGTTGAAGTATGTTTATCCAGAAGAGATTACCAGTGAAGACCGGACACCTCTAGAAGAACTTACTTTCTTAACTTGGGAAGGTGCAAAAGAACATTATGGAGATAATATCCCTGAAAAGATAATTTCAAATATCAACTATGAGCTAAAATTCATGGAGGAGATGAATTACGCCCCGTACTTTCTCACTGTTTATGATATTGTAAAGTTTGCAAGGCAGCAAAGCATCTTATGCCAGGGCCGCGGTTCTGCGGCTAATTCCACTGTTTGCTATTGCCTGGGCATCACTTCAGTCGATCCCACCAAATTTGATTTACTATTTGAGCGCTTTATCTCTTCCGCACGAAACGAGCCACCGGACATTGATGTAGACTTTGAACATGAGCGAAGAGAAGAAGTCATTCAATACATCTATAACAAATATGGCCGTGAGCGAGCGGCTATAGTTGCTACAGTAACGCAATTACATCAAAAGGGCGCCATTCGGGATGTAGGTAAAGCGATGGGTTTGTCTGTTGATACAGTGAATCGTCTTTCGGGCGCGATTTGGGAGTTCACAGATGAATGGTTCGATGAACCGCGTCTTCTTGAAGCCGGATTGAATCCGAAAGATCCGCATTTGAGAAAGGTTTTACAACTGACAAGTCAATTGATGGGCTTTCCCCGGCAGCTAGGTCAACATACGGGCGGCTTTGTAATTACCCAAGGTAAACTGACTGATCTTTGTCCTATTCTAAATGCCCGAATGCAGGACCGAACCAATATCGAATGGAACAAGGATGATATTGATGCTTTAGGTTTTCTAAAAATAGATGTCCTGGCTCTCGGCATGCTCACCTGTATCCGCAAAGCATTCGACCTGGCTAAGAAGCATTACGATTTAGATTTAACGCTGGCTAATATTCCTCAGGACGACCCTGAGGTTTATGAAATGATCAGTCATGCAGATACCATTGGCGTATTCCAGATTGAAAGTCGTGCACAACAAACCATGCTTCCTCGTTTAAGGCCTCAATGCTTTTATGATCTGGTAATTGAAGTAGCAATCGTTCGTCCGGGACCAATTCAGGGCGACATGGTTCATCCGTATCTGCGAAGGCGTAATGGTGAAGAGCCGGTTGAATATCCATCTAAAGAACTGGAAGAAATTTTAAGCAGAACCCTAGGAGTACCACTGTTCCAGGAACAAGCCATGAAGATTGCCATTGTTGCCGCAGGTTTTACACCCGCTGAAGCCGACGAGCTGCGCCGAAGCATGGCTACCTTTAAATTTAAGGGCTTAGTGAATCAGTTTGAAGAAAAATTGATCAACGGCATGAAGGCAAAGGGTTATACAGAAGAATTTGCCAAACGAATTTTTAAGCAGCTGGAAGGTTTTGGAAGCTATGGTTTTCCTGAAAGTCACGCTGCCAGTTTTGCCCTGTTGGTTTACGTCTCATGCTGGTTAAAACATTATTATCCTGATGTGTTTGGAGCAGCAATTTTAAACAGTATGCCTATGGGTTTTTATCAGCCAGCTCAATTGGTAATTGATGCGAGAAAGCATGGAGTGCAAGTTCGGGAGGTTGATATCAATTATTCGCAATGGGATAATTTGCTTGAAGAAAAATCAGGTAAATACTTTGCTCTACGCTTGGGATTCAGGCAAATTAAAGGCTTGCGAGAAGATGATGTTCAGGCACTGGTATCTGTCAGAGGAACAGGATATAAAAGCATTCCTGCCTTACGGGATGCTGGTGTATCTCAGGCAGCTTTGGAAAGACTTGCCGATGCCGATGCTTTCCGCTCACTAGGTTTAGACCGTCGCCAGGCACTATGGGAAGTATCAGCACTAAATGACAGGCCAATTGCCTTATTTGAAGGTCAACCTTCGGAAAGCAGTTTGGAAACACAAATTAGTCTCCCCTTAATGACCACTGCGGAACATGTGGTGCATGACTATGCAACAACGGCTTTATCGTTAAAGGCTCATCCCGTTAGCTTTGTAAGGGAAAAGCTTCGACTATTACACATTCTATCTTCAGAAGAAATTAAGGAGGTTAAGGACGGAGCAATTGTAAAAGTAGCCGGTTTGGTACTCGTTCGCCAGCGACCCGGAACGGCTGGAGGTGTATGTTTTATCACCATAGAAGATGAAACAGGATTTTCAAACCTCGTGGTTTCCCAGAAACTCTTTGAAACGTATCGAAAAGAGGTACTTGGTGCAAAACTATTAATGATTGAGGGTAAGCTTCAACGGGAAGGCGAAGTAATTCATGTGATTGCCAAACGCTGCTTTGATTTATCGAAACTGCTGCGTGGACTAACCGTAGTAGAAAATGACAATCAGCCTGTGTTGACCTTATCTCGTGCAGATGAGAAAACCCCTTTTCCTGCTGAAAATAAAAGATCTCAGGTAAGAGAGGTAGTCGAGAAAGAGGTGTTTCCTAATGCGAGAAATTTTAAATAGCTTGGTCAACGGTAATCAGTTTCTCAAATTCGCCAGAAATAAGTTCCATCATAAGATCTGGTAAGCTGGTTCCATTAACTAAAATGCCACCCTTTATTAGTGTAAACATCAGTTGTATTTCAGCCTAATTATTCCCATAGGTTCAAAGCAAATAAAACATTAGTAATAGACAAATTATTACTTATTAACGATAATAAGCTTTTGAAGGTTGGAATAATGATTGCAAACACCTATGTATCCATCACACATTATCTGTAACCGCTTAAAATATTTAATTTTGTTTTTTAAAGACTTAATCTTCTTGGACAAGGTTACTTTGTGCAGTTTCAAATTTTTACTAATAGTAATATCAGCTAACATATTTAAATATTCTGTTATGAAAGTTTGTCTCTCTTCAACCGTCATAACCTGATTTTTTTAGCAATCAATTTAGGCATTTACTACTAATGACAAATAAAAGCTTTATAAAACCTCTATTATGAAGCTCCTAACTTTATCACAAGTTTTCACAATCAAGTTGTGAACTATTTAACATATTTCTGCGTAATTTGTTTTGTTACTTCTTGCTTATTTAACAGCGACTTTTAAAATCAAAAATATATTAGTATTAACTCTACCAAGCCCCCTCAAATCGCCTGAGTTAAACATTTTTCAACTTTAAATGTTATTCACCTGCATCTTAACTACTTATACCACCTATGAAAAATGCCGAATACTCCGATAAAGAGTTAGTCGTTGACATTTTAACTGACTCATTTGAAACCAACAAAAGCGTAAATTATATCATTAAGCAGGATAGTAAGCGCAAAAACAGAATCAGAGCATTAATGGATTACTCTTTTGAAGTTTGCAAAGAGTTCGGAGATGTATACTTGAGTGATGATAAAAAAGCTTGCGCCCTGGTATTGTTTCCAGACAAGAAGAAAACAACACTTAAATCAATTCAATTAGATTTAAAGCTGATCTTATCGAGTGTCGGCCTTTCCAACATTAAAAAGACACTTGAACGTGAATCCCTGATTAAAAAGCATCAACCTAAAGACACCATGTATTATCTATGGTTCATCGGAGTTGATCCGAAGCATCAAAACTCAGGAATTGGAACCACACTTTTAAATGAGGTGATAAAAGATAGTGAAAGTAAAAAAAGGCCCATCTACCTTGAAACGTCGACTATGAAAAACCTTCCATGGTATAAGAAGTTCGGCTTCGATGTCTATAATGAGCTCGATTTGAGTTATAAATTATTTTTTCTTAAGAAAGAAATAGCATAAGTGTCTTAATTCGAATTGCCTATGTTGGTTTTTGGGACAGAAATGCATTTGGTTACTTTGATTTTCATAATTCTGGAAGTCATCATGTTTTTCTATCAGCTGGTTTATTATCTCTACCGCCCAGAAGACAAAAATCGCTTTTGGTATCTTACCCTATTGTTCTTACTTATTACATATAATATAACCGGAGGCCTTTTTCCGGACCCGAATATTAATATGCCCATAGTAACTCAAAATATCCTGGCATATGGGAGCGGTTTTCTGATGGCCTCTTACTTTCCTTTTTATTTTTACAAAGGGTTTGAATTGAAAACATTGCGTTTTCATGCTATCTACGGCGTTCCTTTATTTCTGCTTATGCCCTTCATTGTTTTCTTTGTGATTGCGTACTCTATAAACAGAAACCTTGATATCGCGATAAAATACGGGGTCATTATACCTTTCTTTTACTCACTTGTTTTACTATGGGCTATAACTAAAGCTGTTATAATAAAGTACAGGGACAGGACAAACCGCAAGGATCTTATAGAAGTAATAGCGGT
>CAMLLO010000041.1 GCA_946480915.1 uncultured Sphingobacteriaceae bacterium
CTCAAAAGCAAATAAAATTCAAAAGCTCGTTAGTCTAACTAACGGGCTTTTTTTTTGTACTATCCCCTTCCTCGTAACTATTCATGCTTTATTTTAATGGATATCTAGCGGGCTTTTTTATGTTTATAGCACAAACTATCTTTTTCCTTGACCGTTTCTATTATATACATTATGGCTAAGATTTCATTTATATCTTTATCTTTGCCTCTTTAACAAAAAGCATGAACATCAATTACGGTGCAAGAAGAGAAGTAATGCAGCATATTGAAAAATATATGCTGGATAATATTGGCGAGTACTTAAAACCAATAGATACAATATGGCAACCTGCTGATTTTTTACCCGATTCAAGTAGTGAGAACTTTTTCCAGCAAGTTAAGGAATTGCAGGAAACCGCAAAGGCTTTGCCTTATGATTTCTTTGCAGTACTTATTGGGGATACAATCACTGAAGAGGCTTTGCCAACCTATGAGTCGTGGTTAGCTACGGTAGAGGGCGTTTCCAAAGACGAAGAAGGTGGTTGGATGAAATGGTTAAGGCATTGGACAGGTGAAGAGAATCGCCACGGCGATTTATTAAATAAGTATTTGTATTTGTCTGGACGTGTGAATATGCGTCAAATGGAAATTTCTACCCAGTATTTAATTGCAGATGGATTTGATATTGGCACAGACCGAGACCCTTACAGAAATTTTATTTATACCAGTTTCCAGGAATTGGCCACCAATGTGTCACATAGGAGGGTAGCATCTCTTGCCAAAAAAGAAGGTGACACATTGCTATCTAAGATGTGCGGATTTATCGCCGGCGATGAAGCCCGTCACGCTAAGGCGTATATGGATTTTATCTATCAAATCATGCAAGTGGACCCGAATGAGGTTATGATTGCATTTGAAGATATGATGCGGAAGAAGATTGTTATGCCAGCTCATTTTCTGCGTGAAATAGGAAAGAAAGCCGGCGAAACATTTACTCATTTCGCTGATGCGGCACAGCGCTTAGGCGTTTACACAGCCGTTGATTACGTAGATATTTTACGTGATCTGATAAAGGCCTGGGAAATTGAGAAGGTAACTGGTTTAGATGATTCTGGCGAGAAAGCCAGAGATTATATTGTGAAATTGCCGGATCGCTTAATCAGGCTTGCTGAGCGAATGAAACCAGCAACACTCCAATATCAATTCAGCTGGATACATGCCATGTAAGAAATAGATATTGAATAAGAAGCCGCCTTATCATCATGAGGCGGTTTTTTATTTAAGCCCGAGCCATTCTTAATTGAGATCTAATTTGCCTTCCTCCATATATTATTTTTTTATCAATATTTCCCAGTCAACAGGCTTTTGCAGGAGATTAAAGGTTACATCATCATTGTATCGTCTAAATAGCAAGCTGCAATTTCCGCTGTCTAATGTTAGGTTTGAAACTGAAATTTGTTCAAGGTATTCGGGAAGGACTGGCCGATCAAAAGAGATTGTTTTTGTCAGGGCGTCTATTTTTACCTGTAAACATGCCTGTAAGAGCATAAACACAACAGCTACGGACCAGGCTTGAGGTGAGCAGGCAACCGGATATAATGTCGGGCCCTCGCTGTGTCTCCGTTCAAAACCACAATATAACTCGGGAAGACGCTGCAGTTCAATGTATAATGAAGCCCGAAATATAGCTTCTGTTAGTTTCAATACGTGTTCTCTGAGGCCATACAGCGCCAAACCATAGGCAATAAGCGCATTGTCATGAGGCCATATGGAGCCGTTATGATATGACATCGGGTTGTATCTGTTTGTTGAAGAAGATAAGGTTCGAATACCCCATCCGCTGAACATAGTACTGCTTAATAGGGTATCGGCGAGTTTCTTTGCCTTATCATCGTCCGCGATACCAGTAAACAGACAGTGTCCGGCGTTTGATGAAACCACTCTGCACGGCTTTTTTTGTCCATCAAGCGCGAGTACATAACAGTTCAGCGCATCATCCCAAAAATTTTCATTAAAGTTATGTTTTAATTCCCTGGCCTCTTTCGTCAAACGATTTGCAAGATCCGGTTCATTCAGAATTAAGGCGAGTTTGGCGGCATGCTGTTTCGCAGCATAGACATAAGCCTGAACCTCGCATAATGCTATCGGTGTTTCGGCCAGTTCACCGGCTTCATCCATTATAGAATCATATGAGTCTTTCCAACCCTGGTTAGTGAGTCCGTTTTTCGCCTTATGCTCATATTCTACAAAACCATCGCCATCAAGGTCTCCATAGTTATTTATCCAGTCTATGGCTGCCAAAATGTTTGGCCACAATCTTTTTATTAGCTCCAGGTCTGCAGTTCTCTCATAATACATGCCAGCTAGCATAATAAATAAGGGAGTTGCGTCAATTGTACCATAATATTCTTTAAAAGGCACCTCGCCGGTATTGGCCATTTCGCCAGTACGTGCCTCGTGCAGGATTTTTCCTGGCTCTGCATCTTTTTCCGGAATAAGCTCAGTTGCTTGCTTTGAAGCCAGAAAGAATAAAACGTCTCTGCTTATTTCCGGTATTAACCATAATGTTTCGATACCGGTTATAATCCCATCACGACCGAATGGTGTATTATACCAAGGCACCCCCGCATAAGGGTATCTGCCCGTTTCTGTTTGTGCTAACAGCGAAAGTAAATCTGCCTTTGACCGGTTTATCCAATGATTAAACTGTTCATTGGAAGTCTGAATATCTGCAAAGAGGATGCTGGTTTTATTCCTTTCCTGCTCGATTAAGTTTTTTGCCTGGTCATAACTAATGTGCTTATGACTATGGTCTCCTGATAAAAAGCGTAAGGAATAAGTTATTTTTAAGGGCTTCAGAGGGCTGAGATTTATATTAAAAACAATTCTGTTTTCTTTTATATTGTAATCTGCTTCTGTTATAACGTTGAAAACACTTATCCTTTTTATTCCATCAAGGCCATCGTATTCCATCATACAATCATCGCCATCATCACAATATTTCACATGATTTTTTGTAACAAATCTGTCTATTCCTCTGATTTCAAAAATATCTTTAAAGTCGCCATCAAACGAAAGTTCCATTGTAAATGAACATTTCTGATTGCCATAGTGACTGCAGTCGATTTCTTCATAAAAAGCGCCTTCACGAATGAAGAGATTTCTTGAAATATGAATTGTATTATCGGGAAGGTTACAAGAAATAAGAGCCGGATTAGTAAGGTCTACTGAAAGAATATCATTGTCTTCTTTGATATTACTACTGAGCAACAAAGGCTTGTGACGATTAATTGAAAGAACAAGTTTATTAATATACCTTGTTCCCTCATGATATATTCCTTGCACCATCTTGCCATGAGGATGAATGTTGCCCCATCTGTCGAATATTCCAAAGGTGTTTGAATGATTTAGAATGTTTATTCTGTCATCCGCATTTACGGCGTCTGGCGAGATGTGAAATTTATCTTCTTCCATTAAAGATCCTTCTGTTTGCATAACATTATCTTTTACCTGCTACATTAATGTTTTATTAATCAATCTTTATACCAGTTGTTACTGTTTTCTTATAATTACCTGATGTGTGGCCAATAAAGTCAGACATCATATTAAAACTCTGTGGATCTTCGGATTTCTGTACAGTAATAATTGAATTATAAATATTAAGATAATCTTTGGCCATTCTGGAAGCTGTAAACCGTTTTTCAAACAATTCTCTTACCTTACTACGGTTAAGCTGAGGCAACTGGCTAACAGCGGCTATTGCTTCTTCAACAGAATTCACCACAAAACCAGATTGTTTGTCGTCAATTATTTCGGGAACCGAGCCCCGATTAGTCGCAATAACAGGTGTTCCGCAAGACATAGCTTCGATCATTACCATGCCGAAAGGCTCTTCCCATTGAATCGGAAAGAGAACCGCTTTGGCATTTCCCATAAACTCAGTTTTCTGATGTTCATTTATCTCGCCGTAAAATGTAATCAAAGGATGTTCTAACAAATGCTTAATATTCATCTCATAGTATTCTTTATCCGCATTATCGATTTTTGCCGCTATTTTTAAAGGTGTGTCCGACCCGATGGCTATTTCAATGGCTTCTACAATTCCTTTTTCCGGAGAGATGCGTCCCACAAACGCCAGATAGCCTCCATCGCCTTGCCCCTGGTGATGTAAGTTTAGCGGCAGTCCGTGATGTACAACGCCAGCCCAGTTTGCCTGGGGAAGTGGCTTTTGCTGATTTCTGGAAATAGAAACCACTTTTTGCGAACTGAACTTATTATAAACTGCTTGCAAATCGGGAATGTCTAATCTGCCGTGCAGAGTCGTCACACTTGGAACGTTAAGGTGTTCGGTGAATGGAAAATGAAGGTAATCGATGTGAAAATGAAGTATATCAAATTCGTGAATCCGTTCCTTTACCTCCTGAATCTGAACTATGTGATGAGCTAAAGAATCTACGCAGTCTGATTTTAAGCGTAGGCCGGTGTCAACATTCGAAATCAATTTTGCACTGGTAATTGAATCACCTGAAGCAAATAATGTTACTTCATGTCCTTGACTAACCAGTTCTTCTGTCAAATAATGGACTACCCGCTCAGTCCCTCCGTACAGCTTTGGGGGTACAGCTTCATATAGAGGAGCTATTTGTGCAATTTTCATAGTTTAACCTCCTTATAAGAATAATGCCAAGGAAAGCCGCATTGTTTTTACTAATATCATTTCCAGCCGATTGAATCACCGTTCTTCGGCCAGATAAAGCTGTCTGGTCGGGTCGCCGATTGATTAAACCATCGTTTTGACGAAACCCCGAAAGCATAAAACAATTTTCAGGCTAATAAGTAGTTAGGTAATTGGTTCCTGAAAATGAGGATGATATATGGAAAATCCTTTAATGGGAGATCATTGAGTGCAAAACCCTATTAGCAACGATTTTTTGTGAGGGGAGCTTTTAATAGAAGACATATGTTTTTCAACTAATTTAATAAGCATTTATGATATGCTTCAAATCCTGGATGTATTTTTTACAATGCTTCATCTCGCCGTCATTGGGTTTAATCTTTCCGGTTGGATATGGGAAAAGACTAAAAAGCTGCATTTTTACTGTATTGTTCTAACCGGAGTTTGTTGGTTTATTCTGGGCATTTGGTATGGCTTCGGGTATTGCCCGATAACAGACTGGCAGTGGCAGGTAAAAGAAAAGCTCGGAGAAGGGGATTTGCCAAATTCCTTTATTAAATACTTCGCAGATAAGATTAGTGGTGAAAATATAAACGCCTTCTTGATTGATGTGATCACTGCCCTGGTTTTTTTCCTGACTGCGGCATTATCAGTTTATGTAAATTTTATAAAAAAGCGCGGACAATCTGAAATTTGGCACAAATAGATAAATTCTCTAAGCAAGTTAGCTCCATTTCTCGAATAGCCGAGCTGAAGGGATCGACAAGGATTACCAGAGCGGGAGCATATGAAAAATTGAAAATAATTAATAACGTGACGGGTTGAAAAGCAAGGTCAGGCCTCCTTTTCCAATAAGCCCTTTGTCAACTTGTTCCATTGAAATTTAGAAAAACCAGCAATTGCTCCAAGCCCGACCAGAATATCACGGGTTTTGCTCTTTGCATCTTTATTTGGTTTGATATTACGGTCGTAGATGCCGGCAGTTATTTTGTTCCCTTCGCGGGTTACAGTAAAAGCACTCGTTGAATCTTGAGAGTAAAAATGAGCGATCTCCTTGGAATTAGTTTTAGGATTCGAGGACGGTCGCACACGAATTCCGAGGCTTTCCATTTCCGCTTCGGATACTATATTCATATCTTCCACATGTACCCAGTCATAGCCTTCTCCAGCAATAGATCCAGGTCCGGGTATATTAATTTTAAAGTAGTCACCCTTTGCAACTCTCCTATTTACTTCATTTCCATCTTTATCTGCCAATTGAAACTTGGCTGTAAGAATACCCGCGATCTTATGCCATGAATTAACGTCCAAGAGCCGTTGTTTCACTATGCCAAAAAATGCTTTTGCTTCCTCCGCATTTGCTAATTCGATAGAATCTTCAGAATTAATTACCGCTCCGGTTTTATTTTCAGGAACTACCCTTGTGTAATTTTTTTCTCCCATGGCACCGATCTTTATAATTCAACTCGCACCCCCAGCAGAATGTTTATGATTTTTCACCAAACATTTATCATTAAAAGAACGGATAAAGAAACCACATCGAAAAGTTCAAGATATAGATATTGGCACCCGCGGACTATGGTTCAGCTGAATGATTATAGGCTAATACAAAAATTAAAAACATTACATGTGGGCTAAAACCGTTTTGCCCCCTCCTTATTGTTAATTTACCCCTTTTAGTTTGATATTTTTAGCGTTTTTTTGTAATATCAAAATTATACCCAATTCTAAATGATTTATAAGAAATTACTGCTATTAACCACCCTACTGGGGTCGTTGACTAGCCAATTATGTGCACAAGGTCAAAAAAATGACTGGGAAAATCCGCAGTTGCTTGATCTGAATAAAGAAAAACCTCATGCAAGTTTTATGCTGTTTGATAATGCAGCAGATCTAAAAGCTGGAGAGTACAGTAAATCTCAGTGGCACAAATCCTTGAACGGAACCTGGAAATTTGTTTATACAGATAAATACGCAAAACGTATTGTCGACTTTTATCGTGAAGATCTGAATGATAAGAATTGGGCAGATATTCCTGTACCTTCTAATTGGGAACGCAAAGGTTTTGGAATTCCAATTTATACCAATATTGTGTACCCATACCCAAAGAATCCGCCATTTATTGGCGAAAACAACCCAGTGGGGACTTATAGACGGACTTTTACGGTTCCCGAAAATTGGGATGGCAGGGAGGTGCTACTTCACTTTGGATCCATTACCGGATATGCTGAAGTATATGTCAATGGGCAGAAGGTTGGGATGTCAAAGGTTTCAAAATCACCGGCGGAGTTTAACATAAGTAAAAATCTTAGAAAAGGTGAAAATCAATTATCAGTTCAGGTATTTCGCTGGCACGACGGCAGTTACCTGGAGGATCAGGATTTTTGGCGCATAAGTGGTATCGAGCGCGATGTGTTTTTGTATTCTTTACCAAAAGTAAGCGTTTGGGATTTTTTCGTTAAAGCAGAGCTGGATAACAACTACACAAACGGAGTATTAAACGCTGATGTAGATCTGCGTAGATTTGCCGGAGCTGGTGTAAAAACAGTTAGCGTTTTAGTTAGCATTTCAGATAAAGCAGGAAAAATCGTTTTTAGTCAGGAAAAAAAGGTATCAATCAATTCTGATATTAATACAGCAACTTTCAACGGGTCTATACCAAAAGTAGCAAAGTGGAGCGCTGAAAGTCCGGCACTGTACGACTTTATTATCACCGCAAAGGATGAGAATGGAAAACTTTTAGGTGTAACCGGCTCGAAAATAGGATTCCGTAAAATTGAAATGAAGGATGCACAATTGTTGGTGAATGGAGTTCCGGTATTATTTAAAGGAACTAATCGCCACGAACATGATGATGTTGAAGGGCATGTTATCAGTAAGGCATCGATGATTAATGATATTAGGCTGATGAAGTTATTTAATATCAATGCGGTGCGTACAAGCCATTATCCAAATGATCCGACATGGTACAACTTATGCGATCAATATGGTCTTTATCTGGTAGATGAAGCTAACATTGAAACTCATGGGATGGGGGCAGAATGGCAGAATTCGTTTGATAAATCGAAGCATCCCGCCTATCTCCCCGAATGGGCTCCCGCGCATATGGACCGTATAGAGCGCTTGTTTGAGCGTGATAAAAATCATGCCTCAGTAGTCATCTGGTCATTAGGAAATGAGTGCGGCAATGGTCCGGTGTTTCACGATGCTTATAAATGGATTAAACAGCAGGATAATACCCGTTTCGTTATGTTTGAGCAAGCGGGCGAAAATGCTAATACAGATATTGTCGGTCCGATGTACCCAAGTATTAAATCCATGCTTACCTATGCAAACGCAACCGACAAAACCCGACCGTATATTATGTGCGAATATTCTCATGCAATGGGTAACAGCAATGGTAATTTCCAGGAGTATTGGGATATTATTATGAGTAAGAAACATATGCAGGGAGGTTTTATATGGGATTGGGTGGATCAGGGAATGAAAACTTCGACGCCTGATGGCAGAACATTTTGGGCATATGGCGGCGATTTAGGCGGGTATCATCTGCAGAACGATGAGAACTTCTGCGCGAATGGTTTAGTGGCAGCAGACAGAACTCCGCATCCGGGATTGTATGAAGTGAAGAAAGTATACCAAAATATCCTGTTTACAGAGAAAGATCCTCGTTCAGAGACGGTATTGATTCATAATCTTTTCGATTTTACCAACCTGGATCAATTTAATTTTAAATGGGAATTATATAGAAACGGAGAGAAGATCAAGGAAGGCCCGTTTTCTGTAAGTCTAGCCCCGCATCAGCAAAAAGAGGTAAAGTTGAAAATTCCTTTAATTAAATCGGTAGCAGGCAGCGAGTATTTTCTAAATGTTTTTGCCTACACAAAAACTGCGACTGAATTAGTTCCGGCAGGTCACGAAATAGCACGTGAGCAGTTTAAGGAAGCGGGAGATTACTTTGTTCAAAAATCTTCTGCCGGAGCTAAGCTTCAAGTGTCTAAGGAAAATGGCAATTTGAAGTTCAGTTCGGGAGATATTTCGGGAGAATTTGACACACGCACAGGCAGAATTATTCAGTACACGGCTAAAAATGCTTCACGGGTAATTTTGCAATTCCCTGAACCTTACTTCTGGAGAGCACCTACCGATAACGATTTCGGTAATGGAATGCAGGTAAACCTGGGAATATGGCGTACCGCACATGTTGATAAGGCGGTGAAAAATGTAACGGTAGGTGATCAATCGGGAGCAGGCCTTCCGATAAAGGTTGAATACGAATTAACAGGAATTAATGTACCTTACACTGTGGAATATCTGATTCAGAATGATGGTGCCATACAGGTTACTGGAAGCATGGATATGACCGGAAGGAATTTGCCGGAACTACCACGATTTGGGATGCGTATGGAACTGCCAGCTAATTTATCAAATTTAAGCTATTATGGCCGCGGTCCATGGGAGAATTACAGTGATAGAAACACAGCTTCTTTTGTGGGTTTATACAATGATCAGGTTCAAAACCAAGCTACTTTGAGTTATATTCGTCCGCAGGAGAATGGCTATAAAACAGATGTGCGTTGGTTAAGTTTAACAAATGCCGAAGGAAAAGGGCTACGAATAGAAGGCTTGCAGCCAATTTGCTTTAGTGCTTTAACCAATAAAACTGAGGATCTGGATCCTGGTTTAACAAAAAAACAGCAGCATCCGATTGATGTAAAGCCCCGTAATGGAGTGTTTCTTAACATCGATTTAAAACAACGTGGCGTTGGAGGAGATAACAGCTGGGGTGCTTTGCCTCACGATCAATACCGCTTGTTGGATAAAAAGTTTTCTTACAGTTATGTCATTAAATTAATAGATTGATGAACAAATTATTAGTCTCAGTTATTGTCGGTTTTATTTGTGTTACTATTGCCGCGGCGCAGGAAAAAAAGACAGCAACAAAGGACAGGAAAGAATGGCTGAGCTATTTAGATAAAGTAGCCCGGCCAGTGCTTTCCAATATTGCAGCAGAGCAGTTGAAAGAAAAGATGCCTGTTGTCTTATCAAAAAAAATCGACAATCCGGAGTCACGGGCGCAGGTTGCTTATCTCGAGGCATTCGGTCGGACCTTGAGCGGTATTGCACCCTGGCTAAATCTGGAGGGAGGAACAAAGCAGGAAATAGCCTTGAGAAATCAATATCGCGAATGGGCCTTAAAAGGTTTAGCAAATTCGGTAAACCCAAATTCAAAAGATTACCTGAGATGGGACGGCGGTCAGCCTTTGGTTGATGCCTCTTTTGTTGCCCTGGGCCTAATAAGATGCCCATGGCTGTGGGAGCATTCGGATAAAAAGGTGCAGCAGCAAGTGGTTGATGCGTTTAAAAAAACACGCAACACCATTCCTGTATACACCAATTGGATCTTGTTTTCTGGAATGATTGAAGCATTTTTTTGTAGATATGATCTAGAATATGACAAAGTAAGAATAGAGTTTGCTGTTAGAGAATTTGCTAACCATTGGTATACCGGAGACGGAATGTACTCTGACGGAATGAATTTCTCGTATGACTATTACAATAGCATCGTTATTCAGCCTTATCTTGCTACAATATTAGAAGTAATCAACAGCAAACAAAAAACCTATAATTGGTACGCACCCCAGCTGGAAAAAATCAATAAGCGTTATGCTGAAATTTTAGAGAGATTAATTCATACGGATGGGTCCTATCCGGCCAGTGGCCGATCAATTACTTACCGGGCTGGAGTATTTCATCATTTAGGAGATGTAGCCCTGAGGAAAAGTTTACCGGGCTCGCTAAAACCAGCACAAGTAAGAGGAGCATTAACTGCTGTTATAAAAAAGACTCTGGAAGCGCCTGCTACTTTTACAAAAGATGGTTGGCTAACGATAGGCCTGTATGGTAATCAGCCCAGTTTAGGAGAATTTTACATTACTACCGGGAGCCTATATCTTTGTGCGAATGTATTTCTTCCGCTTGGACTTGCAGATACTGATGAATTTTGGTCATCAGCGCCAGAACCATGGACAAGTGTGAAAATTTGGTCGGGGCAGGATGTTCCGGCAGATCATGCTTTGGATCTTAAATAAAGCCAATTTTTTTAAACAAACTCATTGGTTGGAGTTTGTTCCTGTATAATATTTGCTTCTTGGTACAAAAAGAACTGATATCAATATGAAAACCATTTATAAGCTTAGTTTACTTGCTTTTTCAATGTTTTTAAGCAGTTCTACAGATGCACAGGTTATAAGTGCTGACAGTGTGGCCGCCTTAAAAAAGGAAATAGACGGAAAGCAGATTTTCAAAATTAATAGTCCGGATTTTACACTCAGTCCGAAAACCGGCCTTAGCAGGAAGCACTGGAAGGAAGCTGCACTGTATCTTCTGAGTGGAGCCTTCAGTTATGTGCAGAAGCTGGATGATCCGATGAAGTTTCCTAAACAGCCGGGCAAAAGCTATCCGCAAGACGGAAAACCAAACTCTACAGAAAAACTGGAAGGATTGTGCCGTACTATGTTCATTGCTGCGCCTCTGCTGAAAGAGGATCCTTTATTAACCATTAACAATATACCTGTAGGAGACTATTATCGACACCAATTGGCCAAATTAGTTGATCCCTCCAGCGATACATATATCAAGCCCAGGGCAAAAGATGGCGGCCCGAGTCAAATTTTAGTTGAATTTGGCGGATTGGCTGTTTCTCTGTTTGCAGCACCCGAAATATTCTGGGATCCACAGTCAAAAGATGTGAAGAAAGCATTATCCGAAACTATGCTGAGCTATGGAGACGGCCCAACTATCGCAATGAACTGGCGTTTCTTCAATATTTTAATTCTCAGTTTTTATAAAAGCCAGGGATATACAGTTAATGAAGCAATGTTAACAGATCTTGTTGAGAAGTCGCTGGCCCAGTACGATGGTGATGGCTGGTATAATGACAGCCCTTATTATGATTATTATAGCATGTGGGCTTTCCAGATGTATGGAACTTTATGGTCAGAGTTTTTCGGCAAAAAGTATTATCCTGAATATTCGAAGAAGTTTGCGTCCAATTTTAAAGATCTACAGGGAAATTATCCTTATATGTTTGCCCGAAATGGCGAAATGATCATGTGGGGGCGCAGTATAACATACCGCATAGGGGCGGCAGTACCTTTTCCCTTAATGGGATTTACAGAAGATGAGACTATCAATTATGGCTGGATGCGCCGAATTGCTTCAGGAACTCTGCTCCAGTTTTTACAAAATCCCGATCTGATGCAGGATAAGATCCCGACTCTTGGGTTCTATGGGGCATTTGAGCCGGCTGTTCAGCCTTACAGCTGCAGAGGAAGCGTGTTTTGGATGGGAAAGTTTTTCCTGGGATTGCTCGTTCCTGCAAAGAGCTCGTTTTGGTCAGCTAAAGAAAATGAAGGTCCGTGGGAAAATGAATTCAAAAAGAGCGGAGTATATAACAAATTCTCAGAAGGTTCAAAAATATTGATAACAGATTACCCTGGCATTGGCGCCTCCGAAATAAGGGCCTGGTGCAATAGCAAAACTGTCGGGTATTATCAGGGAACTGAAAATTATAACCGTCTGTCGTACAATAGTGCATTCCCGTGGCAGGCTGATGGCAAGAACGGCGAAGTGGCAATGAACTACGCTTTCAAAAATCAGAAATCGGAGTGGGAGGCCCTCAGAATGTTCACTTTTAAGAAATTTGAAGACGGAGTATATTATCGGGATGCTGTTTTAGCTTCTGATGAACGTATCAAGATGAATCTTGCCGAAGTTCCTCTACCCAACGGAATACTAAGAATCGATAGAATGCCGCGTACTGGAGCGGCTGAGTTCCGTTTAGGACATTATGCTTTAGCACAAGCTAATGGAGCTATTAAAAAGCGAAAATTAAAGGTAAAGGGCAAAGATGTTCAAATTATTGACAATGGAGTTTATCAGCTTGCAATGGTTCGGCTTTCGGGTTGGGCTAATATCGAAACTTTGGATACGCACAACCTGAATCCGGTTAATGAAAGGAGTTCGGTTATAAATCTATCGAATAGCTTTTCAGCTGATGACAAAAAGGAACGTGGAGTTTGTGCAACGCTGATGCTCTGGAAAAAAACCGGAGAAATGTGGGCTAAAGATGAGTTGGTTCCGGTTAAGAAACTAAAGTATTCAGATAGAGACAATAAAGTAAGTGTTTCTTTTGTAAATGGAGCTAGCAAGACTATTAGATATTAGGTGTCTTTCAATATAAGCGAACGAATAGTAAGTTTAAATAACATATAACCCTCATCCATTTCAGCTGTTTTTTGCCCCTCTCAGTTTTCTATGTCTCTTTTTTTGAGACGTACTTGGCCTTGGCTTTTTTGTGAAATCCTAATTTCACCTCATTTCAGCCGAGTTTGCCCCCCAATAAAAACCTTTCTTTAATTTCTATTTGTAATGTGGATAGACATTTAAATATATGTTACGAAAACGGAATTATGTAGTCGTAGCTTTCCTGATGACACTGACATTGACGGTGAAAGCACAAAGGGTGCTCCATGCTCAAAAATATAAGTTGGTGTGGGCCGATGAATTTGCTATTGAGGGAAGGCCCGACTCTGCAAACTGGAAATACGAACACGGTTTTGTAAGAAATAATGAGCTGCAGTGGTATCAACCCCAAAACGCATGGTGTGAAGATGGTAAATTGATCATAGAAGCCCGTAAAGAAGATCGTTTAAACCCTTTGTACAATGCTCAAAGTTCGGATTGGAAGGCCAGCCGGCCAAATATCGAATATACCGCTGCCAGTTTAAACACAAGAGGATTGCATAGCTGGAAGTATGGCAGATTCATCATGCGAGCTAAGATAGATGCAGCGCCGGGTCTATGGCCTGCATTCTGGACGTTAGGGGTAAAAGGTGAATGGCCTTCAAACGGAGAAATTGATATTATGGAATTTTATCAGGATAAAATTCTAGCAAATATTGCGGTCGGAACCAAAGCTCCTTTCCAAGCGAAATGGTTTAGTAAAACAAAATCACTGAGGGACTTTAATGATCCACAATGGGCAGATAAATTTCATACATGGCGTATGGATTGGGATGAAGTAAGTATAGGCTTATACGTAGATGATGAATTACTTAATAAAGTAGACATGAAAGCTTTGCTAAATGATGATGGCTCTAATATTAACCCTTTTTTAGGACCACATTATATACTGCTCAATTTTGCTCTGGGTGGCGATAATGGTGGTGATGTTTCTAAAACGCCGTTTCCACGGAGATTTGAGATTGATTACGTAAGGGTTTATCAAAAATTTCCATGATACCCAGTTTCCAACCTTTTTTTAAACTGCTGGCTCGAAAACATTGCTTAAGACAACATTCGTGTAAAATAATTATTACTTTAGTAGTGTAAACCAGTAGTGATATTTAGGGGAATGAAGCGATTTATAATGTTTATCTGGGTGTTTTTTGCCTGGAATCTTTCCTGTATAGCTGTCAATAACCCATACTTAGAATATCTCGGGATAGAGCAGGGGCTTTCCAATAATGCTGTTACCACCATATATCAGGATAGTTACGGTTTCATGTGGTTTGGTACTTACGAAGGGTTAAACCGGTATGATGGATATAATTTTAAAGTTTTTAAAAATCGTCTCAAAGATCAGTCATCCTTAGTTCACAATTGGATTGTAACCATTCATGAGGACTTTAGGGGCGACATATGGACGGGAACCAAAGGAGGAGTGTCCATTTATAATAATACAACAGGAAAGTTCTCTTCTATCAACTATATCGCGTATCCGCGTTCCAATGTAGAAAAACTTACCGCTGCTGTCAACGATTTGGAGACCGACAGTTATGGAAACATGTTTATTGCCACTGGCGGCAAGGGATTGTTTATTTTTAAGAAGAATGCCAGGATAGCTACTCCCATCTTATATAATAATAAAACGACGCGGAGTGAATACCACGCTCAGGACATTGATATTGATAAGAGGAAACAGATCTGGGTATTCATTCAGGGTGAAGGTCTCGCGAAATATGATAAACAAACGAAGCAGTTAAAACTGGTAACAGACTTTATTAGGGGTGCTAAATGTATCTTAGCGGATAACGACGGTAATATATGGATAGGCACAGAAAGTGGCCTTTACAGATACAATGAAAAGGATAATTCCGTAAAAGAATTCCATGAAGGAAAAGGTTCTTTATCTAATGATTTTATTCATAAGCTTAGTCTGGATAGTAAAGGAAATATCTGGGTTTCTACCGATGGGGGCGGAATTACCATTGTAAATAACAAGACCTCTCAAATTAGTTACATTCTTCCGGGTCAGGAAAAAGGAGCTTTAAAAAGTGGAGCGGTTGATGCTGTTTTTGAAGATAGAGACAACCGTATCTGGATTGGAACTTTAAGAGGGGGGATTAATGTCTGGGACACCAGGAAAAACGCATTCACTACAATAAGCAATGTTCCTTTTAATAAAAACAGCTTGATTAATGATTTTATCCTTTCCTTTTGTGAAGGCAATAAAGGTGATTTATGGATCGGTACCGATGGGGCTGGAATTAGTTATTGGGACCGAAAAAATAATCTTTTTCGTAACTATAGACATATATCCGGAGATCCGAGTTCTCTCAGCAATAACAATATCAGCCGAATTATTCGTGATTCGCAGAATCAAGTTTGGATAGCAACTTATGGCGGTGGAATTAATAAATTTAATCCTTCAACAAATTCCTTTGTACCCTATCCCTGTTTAAATTCCGACTTTAATTATTATGAACGAAATGTATGGAGCTTATACGAAGACCGTCAAAAAAATGTCTGGGCAGGAGCATGTACTAATGGAGGATTCTATGTATTAAACAGAGAAGATAACAAATTCGAGCTTTTTGATTCATCCTTACGTGATGTTATAACTGTTGCTGAAGATAGAAGTGGAGCACTCTGGGCAGGTACCTTCAATCAATTAATACTGGTTGACAGAAAGTTAAAAAAGCATAGAGCTTTTGAAATAGGATACCCGGTACGCGCTATTTATGAGGATGAAAAAGGTCGTTTTTGGGTGGGAACGGAAGGGGGCGGCCTGTTATTATTGAACAAAAGGACAGGTGTTTTTAAAGAGTACTCAGAAAACGATGGACTGCCTAGTAATTCTATTCTTAATATTCTGGAAGATAAAAGAGGGAACCTTTGGTTAAGCACCTTCAATGGTCTGTCATTGTTAAATCCTGATACAAAAGAATTTAAGAACTTTTATGAGTCTGATGGTTTGCAAAGTAACCAGTTTAACTACAACGCAGCTTTGGCGTTAAGCAGCGGGGAGTTCTTGTTTGGAGGAATAAAGGGTTTTAATATTTTTCATCCCGAAAGTATTAAACCTTATACGACGGTGCCAAAAATATTTATAACAGGCCTTCGGATCAATAATATACCTTATGAACTGGACAGTTCATTTGTAGAAAAGCAAAGTGTTTATGCGCTACGAACTCTCGAGCTTCCTTATGATAAGGCTGTCATCTCTGTGGATTTTGCTGCTTTGGATTATTCAGGCGCTCAAAAAATTTCATACTCCTATTTTCTGGAAGGCTGGGATAATAGTTGGAATAATGCCGGAAAATCGAGAATTGCAAACTATTCAAAACTAAGAGAGGGAACATACTTTTTAAAAATTAAATCGACCAATGCTGAAGGGGCGTGGGTCGATAACGAAAAAGTATTAAAGCTCATTATCCTGCCTCCTTGGTGGCGTACCTGGTGGGCTTACCTTGGTTATTTGGCCTTAGCTTTAATGGCAATTCACAGATATACTTTATATCAAAGAAGTCAGGGGCGCTTAAAACATCAGGTTCAACTTGCAAATATGAAAGTAGAGCAAGAAATGGAGCTGAATGAAAAGAAGTTATCTTTTTTTACACATATTTCTCACGAATTCAGAACTCCTTTAACATTAATTATCAGTCCGATACAGGAGTTTTTAAACAGTAAAAACAGTCAAATAGATTCTAAAGAGCTGACCGTGGTTTATCGTAATGCGCGACGGTTGTTGAGCCTTGTTGATCAGCTATTGCATTTCCGTAAATCAGATGCAGATGATTTAAAAGTGACCAGTTTTAATATGGTAACTTTCTGTAAAGAGGTTTACCTGTGCTTTATCCAACAGGCGAAGTTAAAGAACTTAAACTTTGATTTTGTTTGTGATAGGGAAGAAATAGAAATTTTTGCAGATAAAGAAAAAATAGAAATTGCTTTGTTCAATTTGATCTCGAATGCATTTAAATATACATCTGCTGGTGGAACCATAACGTTTACTCTTTCAGAAACTAGCTCGTCAGTTCAGGTAATTATTAGCGATAGCGGTACGGGGATTTCGGAAGAAGAAGGTGCTCGTTTGTTTGATAAGTTTTACCAGGTTTCGGACAAAGATAGTAGGACCGGCTTCGGAATAGGTTTATACCTTGTGAAAAAATTTATCGAAGGCCATTCAGGTACGGTTTCTTACCATAGCAAAAAGGGAGAGGGTACCGAATTTACTGTAGAACTACTACTAGGCAAGGATCACTTTGATCCCAGGGTTATCTTTGAAAGTGTAGGTGAAACACCCGTGCTTATGGATGAACTAATAGAAGATACTATTTCTGAGGTACAACAAACTGATGAATATGAAGATTCTAATATTGAATTGATATCAGAGAAATCATCCATGTTAATCATTGATGACAATGACGAAATTCGCAATTATGTAAAACGTATTTTTCAATCTCTTTATATTATATACGAAGCTAATTCAGGTGAAAAGGGGTATGAGCTTGTCAGGAAGAACTTACCTGACATAATCATTACCGATGTTGTAATGGGCGAAATGAGCGGAGTTGAACTTTGTTCAAAAATTAAAGAAGATCCCTCGATAAGTCATATTCCGGTTATTCTTTTGACATCCAGTTCGTCCGCTGAAATTAAACTAAAGGGGATAGAAGGGGGCGCTGATGATTATATTACCAAGCCTTTTAATAAGGATATATTAATTGCCCGGGTTGCCAATTTATTAAAGAGCAAAAACAACCTTCAGCGTTTCTTTTACAACCAGATCACCTTTAAGTCGGATGATTCAAAAGTGTCTCCTGAATACAAAGAATTTTTAGAGAAGTGTATTACTATAACCGAGAAGCATCTCGATAATCCAAATTTTAACATTCAAATTTTAGCCGATGAAGTTGGGATGAGTCACTCGGCGCTGTATAAAAAGGTAAAGTCCATTTCTGGGCGTTCTGTCAACGAATTCATCCGGTTCATCCGTTTGAGAAAAGCCGCAGGCCTCTTCATTAACTCCAATTGTAACGTGAACGAAGGAGCTTTCCAGGCCGGATTTAATGATATCAAATACTTCCGCGAGCAGTTTAGTAAGTTGTTTGGAATGAAGCCATCTGAGTACATCAAAAAATATCGGAACTCATTTAATAGATCTTACACATTAAATAAAAAAAACTGAATCAGTGATGATATGACGCCCAAATTTTTTTTCTAAATGAAGATTGTTCTTCAAAGCTTTAATATCAGATTAACCTTTTAAGGAAGTTCTTATTGAAGAACGATCTGTTTAAAATTTCAATGTCGCTCCCCACCGTCTGAAAATTTATTTTTCGACTGTTCAACAATGTCTTTCAGATCAATGGGTTTTTAGTGTAAAAACATTCTCTATTGGCATTTCGAGGTGTATTTCTTGAATTTGTCCCCTTCTATTTCTTGATTATCCCCCTATTGTTCTATCAATGTATACCTAAAATTGTTTTTAGAAATAAGGGGAAATTAAATTCTAACAATACTCATTTCATTTGCTAACTATTGACTTTTTATTAAATATGAACTTAACGCGAAAAACTGCATTGTTATTCTTTGGAGTAAGCTTTGTTTGGTACCAAGCTCAAGCGACACCGGGAAAACAGTTAACTAACAAGGAAAGGCGGGCTTATTCAGATACCCAAAAACTGAACAAAAGCAACGCATTAGCCTCTGACCGGCAAAGCGAGTTGGGGGCTTTGATCATGAAGATGAAAGTTCGTGTAGATTCCAGCCGAACAGACTCATTGCTAGAGGATTCCGACATGGTGCAGCAGGTTTATTATACTGTTCCACGTAGTCTTTACACCGGTTCCTCATCTGTGGTCTCAGGTCGGCAACTGAGAAATGCACCGGTAGCCAATTTCACCAACGCGCTAACGGGCAGGCTGGCAGGACTTTATACGCTGCAATCATCCGGAGCACCCGGTTCTGATGTGGCGTCACTTACACTTCGAGGTCAAACACCAATAATTATTATCGACGGTGTAGTAACAAATCTATCTACTGTTGCTGGTGGTTTAGTAACAAACCTGTTTACTCTTTCCCTCGAGGAAATAGAATCTGTTACAGTTTTAAAGGATGCTTTGTCTCTTGCGATGCTGGGCGTGCGAGGAGCTCATGGGGCAGTTGTAGTCACCACTAAAAAAGGCAGAGTTGAAAAACAACAGCTATCATTTACAGCTCAAACTGGCATTCAGAAACCTTTTTCCTGGTTTAGTCCTTTAAATGCTTACGATTATGCAAGTCTACGCAATGAAGCTCTTCGCAACGATGGTGTAGACGAAAATTCGGGTTTATATTATTCACAGGCTGCTTTAGATGCCTATAGAAGTCAGACAGATCCTATTAACTATCCAGATGTGAATTATCGGAAGGCGATTACGAGCAGTCAATCTCCTTTTAACCGATACACTTTAAGTACAAGTGGAGGCAGTCCTTTTTCTAAATACTTTATCTCATTAGATCATGTTAATCAGCAAGGCCTGTTCATCTCACCTGACTCTTTAGATCGCTATTCTACCTCCAATTATATGAAGAGTTATGCTGTGCGGTCTAATATTGATTTAAACATTACCAGTAAGTTGAGTGCTGGTCTCAATGTGTTTGGTCGTATTCAGGATTATAATGAGCCAGGGGCTACTGTTAACAGTATTCTTAATAATCTTCAGAATACGCCGGCCAATTCTTATCCGCTCATTAATCCTAACGGCTCGTTTGCGGGCAGCCAACTTTATCAGAATAATCTTTTAGCTCAAACAGCTGCGGGAGGGTACAGGCAAAGGTTTAACCGGGATATTCTTGTAAATCTCTATCTAAAGGGTTCTCTGGATAATCTGCTTAAAGGTTTGTGGGTAAGGGCTAAAGTAGCCTATAATTCCATGCTACAGGAAGAGATTATTCGTAACCGGTCGTTTGCGGTGTATCAGCAAAACCCTACAGGGTATACACAATTTGGAAATACCGGAGTGCTGGCAAATCTAAATGGTATTCTTTTCCAGGGAAGAATGGATTATCAGGAACTTAGTATAGGCTACGATCGTGTTGTTAATAGGCATAGTCTGAATGTCTTATTACTGGGAAATCGAGATAACTCTACCAATCCTTTATTCGTTCTGGACTTGCCTTATACGATTATCGGAACCTCAGGCCGGATAGCCTATAACTATGATGAAAGATACATGATTGAAGGAGCGTTCGGGTTTAATGGTTCAAACAGGTATCCGGATCACGGAGATACCAAGTTTGGCTTTTTTCCTTCCCTTGGCCTGGGCTGGAATATAGAAAAGGAGGAATTTATGCAGTCTCTTTCATTCCTGAACCATCTGAAATTGTATACATCTTACGGTATGAGCGGTTGGGATAATCCGGGGTATTTTTCGTATTACCCTCGTTTTTGGGATGGTCCGTCCCCGACCTTTGGTACTGGAGCCGGAACACAGACATCAATAACAGAAGGTACTCTTGCTAATCCTAATATCAGTTTCGAAAAAGCAAATAAGTTCAATCTGGGCCTCTCCGGAAGCTTGCTAAACAACGGACTTTCGTTTTCTGCAGAGTATTTTAATAACAAATACTACGATTTGTTAATGCAGCGAGGCACTAACAGCACACTTTTAGGGAATGATTATCCCGAAGAGAATGTTGGCGAAAATAGATATTTCGGTTGGGATGGACAGTTAAACTGGCAGCGCAAGGTACACAATGTTCAATATTTTGTTGGCGTCAACTTATCTTCCGTTGGAAGCAAAGTGCTTGCGATGGATGAAACAACTTATCCGTTTTCATGGATGCAACGTACGGGACAGCCTGTTGGACGATTCTTTGGTTATGTTGCCGAAGGGTTGTTTCAAAATCAGCAAGAGATCAACGCAAGCGCAAAGCCAATAGGATATTTGGCCCAACCGGGAGACATAAAATATAGAGATTTGAATAAAGACGGACAAATCGATCAAAACGATGTAACAGGTATTGGCAGCAATAAGCCTCTTTTCTTTTACGGAGTTTCAATGGGCCTGAGTTGGAAAGGATTTGATATTAGTGCTTTGTTACAGGGAGTTGAAAACAGAAAAGTATATATGGGGGGATCGGGTTATTGGGCGTTCCAGAATAACGGAGCTGGTCAGGCATATCAACATAACCTTACCCGATGGACGCCTGAAAATACCAATGCGTCATATCCGAGACTGAGTTATGGTGCGAACGTAAATAATAATGCCGCTTCATCATTCTGGATACGAAGTGGTGATTATTTCCGTCTGAAAAATGCTGAAATAGGTTACTCTCTACCCGCATCCGTGATTAATAGAATACGCTTAGAGAACGTTCGTGTATTTGCAAATGGATATAACCTGTTAACAGAAGCTTCATCAGAGCTTGATGGGAGAGACCCTGAAGCAGTTAGTGGGCTAGGTTACCCGCTGCAGCGCGTTTTAAATTTCGGTGTTAATGTTAAATTTTAAGACTCTAGCGATATGAATATGAAAATGAAATTTTACTCTCTATTTATAGTGGCTTTGGGCTTCACTATTGCCTGGTCTTCGTGCCGAAAATATGAACAGGAACCAGAAGACTGGTTTACTTCGGAACTCACCTTCGATACTCTGGATAAAAATGGAGTTATTGCAGGGTTTGCTTTAAACAATATCTATACTTATATACCAAACGGATTTACCAGGGTTAATGGTGACTTTCTTGATGCAGCAACAGATGATGCTGTTCCGTCGCGGTTCAATACCAATGTTGAAAACATCGCAAAAGGAGCTATTACAGCGAATTCCAATCCTGAAGAAAATACGGGTAACGAAATGGGTTCGTACTGGGATAATTGTTACTATGGAATTCGCAGGGCTAATATTTTTCTTAAAAATATTGATGCAGTTCCATTAACGAACACGCAAACTAAAGGTTACTGGAAATCTGAAGCTAGGTTCCTTAGAGCATATTTTTATTGGGAGTTGTTGAAAAGATATGGAGGGGTTCCGTTGTTAGGTGATAGTATTTATTCATTAAACGACAATGTTAAAATTCCACGAAGTTCGTTTGCGCAAACTGTTGATTATATTATTAGTGAGTGTGATGCGGTGAAGAGCACTATGCGACCTGATCCTGTAGCAGATGCTGATTGGGGGCGGGTTTCTAAGGGGGCGGCTTTGGCTTTAAAATCCCGTGTATTGCTTTATGCGGCCAGTCCTCTGTATAATGGAGGTGGTATAGAAAGTGATCCCGTAAAGAAAGCTTTAACAGGATACCCAAGCGCAGATAATGCCCGTTGGCAAAAGGTAATCGATGCCTGTGACGAATTCAACACGATAAAAAGCGGAGCAAATAACTACTATGGCCTCCTTTCATCGGGAACACCTAACTCTTTTGCATCGGTGTTTACATCAAAAAAATCTGTTGAAATTATTTTTGCTAAACAAAGTGCAAATAGCACTAACCTCGAATTTAGCCAGTCTCCTGTAGGGTACCTATCTAATAACCAAAAAAGTCAGGGACTAACAAGTCCGACTCAAGACTTTGTAGATGCCTTCCCGATGGCTAATGGGTTTGCGATTAACGCAACAGGTTCGAATTACAGTGCTTCAAACCCCTATGCTAACCGGGATCCGAGATTAGCAGTTACGGTGTTTTATAATGGACTGGGTTGGTTGGGTCGCCCTGTTCAAACATATGAGGGCGGTTTTGATAAACCGAATAATATGACAATCTCTCAGGTTCAAACCCGTACAGGTTATTATCTCCGTAAGTTTTTAGGGAACTTTACTACTGGTACATCTTACTCAAATACGAGTCATAATTTTCCGATTTTCCGTTTCGCTGAAATTGTTTTAAATAAAGCGGAGGCTTTAAACGAGCTAAATCAGGTGGAGGCTGCAGTGACTGAGATTATTAAAGTCAGGGCAAGAGCTGGCATTACTGCCGGAACACCTGCCCGCTATGGTATAAAAGTGGGCATTACACAGTCAGAGATGCGTGTATTAATTCAAAATGAGCGGCGTATCGAACTGGCATTTGAAGAGCATCGTTTTTGGGATGTAAGAAGATGGAAGATAGCTCCGGATGTTTACAACAAAGTATTAAAAGGTGTTAGAATAACCAACAATACTCCTTTGACTTTTCAAACTATTGATGTAAGTAAGTTAACATGGAACAATCGTATGTATCATATGCCGATTCCCTTTAGTGAGATAGCGAAAAATCCCAATCTTGTTCAAAACGAAGGGTGGTAATATACAGATGTCAAGTAAATCTTTTAAAGTTTAAACGATGAGAAAAATATTTTACCTGCTTTTAGTCATATTTTATGCGAGCAGCGCTGTCCTTTTCGGACAAAGTCTTAAGATTGCCGGTACGGTGTCTGAAACCAATGGTGAACCCATAATAGGTGCAAGTGTCAAGGAAAAAGGTGTAACTGGAAATGGTGTCGTAACGGATATTTCTGGAAAATTTACCATCAGTCTGAAAGGCACATCAAGAACCTTGATCATTTCGAGCCTAGGTTTTGAGCAGAAAGAGGTAGCCATTGGTAGCAGTACAACTGTGTCTGTTGTGTTAAGCTCTTCGAATCAAAGCCTGGAGGAGGTTGTTATTGTGGGATTCGGCCGTCAAAAGAAGTTTACAAACACGGGTTCTGTGGCTCAGGTATCCGGTGAAGAACTTAGAAATAATCCTTCTGTAGCTATCCAAAATACATTGGCTGGTAAGTTAACAGGTTTTTTTTCACAGCAGACTTCCGGAAGACCAGGTGGAGATGGCGCAAGCTTTAGTATCAGGGGAACCAGTTCTTTGAGTGAGATCGGAGGTGCTCCAACTATCTATGTGGATGATATAGAGTATACTTATGAGCAATTTTCAAGGTTGTCAGCTAATGAAATTGAGTCTGTCACTGTATTAAAGGATGCAGCGTCTACTGCGGTTTTTGGCGTGCGTGGTGCTAACGGAGTGGTTATTGTAACTACAAGGCGGGGTAAAGCTGGGCCGCCTCAAATTTCATTCAATAGTGAATATGCGTTTCAGAAGCCTTCTATATTTCCAGAGTTTTTAAATGCCCACGACGCAGCTATACTTTATAACCAGGGTCGTGCAAATGATAATCAACCTGCCCAGTTTACAGCTGCTGATCTTGCTGCTTTCACGGATCATACAGATCCCTATGGCCATCCCGATATTAATTGGAGGGATGTGCTGTTCAAAAAACATACGAGCCAATATCAAGGAAATTTGAGTTTGAGCGGTGGTACTGAGAATGTCCGATATTTTGTTACGGGAGGTTATACGTATCAGGACGGTATGGTTAGAGATTTTGGAAGTAAAGTTGGCATCAACAATAACTTTTATAACCAAAAATATAACTACCGTTCAAACCTCGATATGAGGGTGACGCAATCAACTGATTTATCATTAGACCTGGCTGGTACAATAAACACCATCAACGTACCTGAGGTTGGAAGCCCAAATGGCTGGAATGACGTTTTCTATGAATACCAAAGTATTTATGCCCTGGCTCCCTGGGCTTATCCGTTATATAACCCCGATGGATCTTTAGGTTATAGCCAATGGCAGAAAGCTCCGGGTACGGGAGGAACTGCTTATGATGCAAACAACATTATCGGAAGATTAACACATTTAGGATATACGCGTACGTTTGAAAATAATATGACACTTTCGTCAACAGTCAAACAAAAACTCGATTTTGTTACGAAGGGCCTCTCTTTAAAAGGTACTCTGGCCTACACTTCAAACTACAATAATCCTAATATTACAATGAGAGGAGGAGAATTTCCGTCATTTATTTATAACCCGACCGATGATAGTTATCAACCTAGAAATGCCAACACTTTTCGTGTGCGGCGCTTGATCAGAGGCGGGGGTAACGGCAGTACTATTCGGATTTTGAATACCCTTCTGCAACTCAATTACGACCGTACTTTCGGAGATCATCATTTTTCCGCAACAACAGTATTCCAGAACCAGTCGGATAACCGGGTAATAGGAAATGCCCTGTATAATTTCTATCCAAATATTTATACAAGCTATATAGGTAGGATTAATTATGATTTTCGGGGCAAGTATCTCCTCGAATTGGATGGTGCTAAAAATGGAAGTAAACGTTTCGCAAAAGAGTTCGGATTTTTCCCGGCGGCTTCAATTGGCTGGAATGTGGCGGAAGAATCGTTTGTTAAAGACAATCTTCCGTTTGTGAGCCTTTTTAAATTAAAGGCGACCTATGGCTTGGGAGGTAATGACAAACTGGGAGGCTTTACTTATTACTATGCTCCTGAATACAACCAGACTACAGGAGGAACTAACAGAACATGGTTTGGCGATACCAATGCTAATGCCGGTTCTCTAATCCATGAGGGACGTTTAGGAAATGAAAACGTGGGCTGGGAAAAGGAACGCAAATTAGATTTGGGTCTTGACATGGCTTTTTTCAAAAATAGCTTAACCGCCAATGTGACGTATTTTTATAATAAACGCAGTGACATTCTGATTGATCGGGCTGGAGGGGCCGATTCAAGGTTTGGATCAGTGTCTATGGTTTTCGGTCAGGGCCTCCCTCCTGTTAACCTTGGGAAAATTGATAATAAGGGATTAGAGATAGAGGCAGGATACAGAGGTTCGGTTAATAAAGATCTGAGATTTAATGTGCGGGGAACTTATTCATTTGCCGAAAATAAGCTCCTTTTTGCCGATGAGGCATCCTTTGCTTATCCTTATCAGTCATTAACCGGTCACTCTTTAAATACACAACGGGTTTATACCTGGATAGGATTTTATAAAGACGCAACAGATATAGCTAATAGCGCCAAGCCACAGGGTTTGACTGTGCGTCCGGGTGATCTTAAATATGCAGATCTAAACGGGGATAACATAATAGATGCTTATGATACAAAGGTTCAGGGAAATCCGAATCGTCCGAATACCACTGCTGGTTTGAACTTTTCAGTTAATTATAAAAATTTTAATTTTGGGGTGTTTTTCCAGGGATCATTTAACTTCAATGTCAGGGGGATCGCAGAAGCAATTCAACCTTTTGGCTCAAATTTTCAGCCTATTCACCAGCAAGCCTGGAACCCGGAACTGGGAGATAATGCCAAATTTCCGCTTTTAAGCTTTATACCAGGTATCAGCGATTCAAGAGCTTATCCGTCAACATTCTGGTTAATACCAGGTGATTTTGTTCGTCTTAAAACCGCAGAAATTGGTTACTCCCTGCCTAAGTCGCTGGTAAGTCGACTTGGGGTTAAAGACATTCGTTTATATACAAACGGGTTTAATTTGTTTACCTGGACCAAGCTTGACGAAAGGTATCAGCTCGATCCTGAAATTGGCCAGGGAACAAACGGAACCGGCGGAATTGCCAGACCCAACTATCCGCCTCAACGTACCATTAACTTTGGCCTGAATGCCACATTTTGAAGACACGGGTAATCAGATTTACTCAAAACGCTAACATATTTTGTATGAAAAAATTAATAATAGCACTAGGTTTTTGTACGTTCTTTGCTTCCTGCATGAAGGACAAATCACTGGATCTCGCAACCGGAGCTATATCTGAAGATAAAGTATTTTCAGACAGCTTACAGACCATTCAGTTTTTAAACGGGATCTACTCAGATGGTAATCGCGGCATTGGCTTTTCTTTCAACAAAGGTCGTTGGGAGACCCATGGAAACCAGGAAACATCCACCGACGATGCAGAGTACGGATTCAGTTCTGCTACCCGGCCATCTGTAATGTTTTACCAGGGAACTTTCTCGGCAGCCAATTACGGCTCCAGTCCGAAAGCGACGGATATCTGGCAAGTGCCTTACCGTAATATTAGAAGATGTAATTTGTTGCTAAAAAATCTTGCTAAAACTCCATTGGCGCCTTCCACCAAAAATCGGATAGAAGGAGAGGCAAGATGCCTGCGTGCATGGTATTACCTACAACTTCTGATAGTGTACGGAGGGGTGCCAAATGTTGGAGATAATGTTTACGACATTGCTGACCAGGTGAATTTGCCGCGTCAGAGTTTTGCCGACTTGGTGGCCTACTTAGCAAGTGAACTAGATGCCGCTGGCGCATTGCTTCCCGTACCAAATGCTCCTTACCCGGCGGGGTACCAGGAGATTGATAAAGGTAGAGTAACCAAAGGTACGGCAATGGGAATAAAATCCAGATTGCTACTTTATGCGGCAAGTCCTTTATTTAACGGTGGTGCAATCGCTTCTGCTACAGAGCAGCAAAAGGTACTTGTTAGTTATCCTCAATACGATATTGCACGTTGGAAAACGGCAGCTGATGCCGCTGAGGCGGTAATAAATTCTAACTACTATTCTTTGAACGTCAATAATTCTAAACCAGGTCTGGGCTTTTACGAAGTGTTCTTGAAACGTGATAATTCCGAGTATATACTGGCTTATACAAGAGAAAACAATAAAGACTTTGAAAGCCACTATCTCCCCGGAAGCAGGAGCGGAGCAAACTACTCGATGCCAACTCAGAATCTTGTCGATGCCTTTCCGATGATAGATGGAAAACCTATTAGTGCTTCGTCGAAGTATAATCCTAATAATCCATATGAAGGCAGGGATCCCCGTTTTAATTATTCAATAATTTTCAATGGTGCCAGATTTGCTTCCAATTCCGGTGGTGCTCAGGCATTTGTGTGGACATTTACTGGTACAGGACAAACCGGGGATCAGTGGTCTGAAGGGAGGAATACCGGATACTTTTCTCGTAAGATGCTAGATAGCACGATCACAAATAATTTTGGCGCCAGCACACAACGTAATTGGCCTCTTATGCGATATGCTGAGATTTTGCTAAACTATGCGGAGGCAATTAATGAAGCGGGCGAAACCGCGAAGGCTTATCCGAAACTTCGTGAATTGAGAGCCAGGGCGGGTATTCTTCCTGGTACTGATGGTAATTATGGTATGGACCCTGCTATGAACCAGGAGCAGATGCGTAACTTTGTACAAAATGAGCGCAGAATTGAGCTTGCTTTTGAAGATCATAGATGGAATGATATCAGAAGATGGAAGATTGCTATGACTCTTTACGGTGGTGGCCCGAATGGTTTTAATAGAACTATGCGTCCGATTCGGAACGGAAGCACAGGAAATCTGACTACTGGTGTAGGACTTAGCTTCAACTACACAATCATGAATACAATTCGCCAGCATGTATTTCGTCCGGAAATGTATCTGCTGCCCATTATGGATGAGGAAATTCGTAAGATGCCGGCAATGATCCAAAATCCGGGTTGGTAAGTCTTTGTGGTATCAGAAAATCTAATTGACTATGAGTTATATAGAAGTGGCAGAGGTAGCTTCGGCCTACTTCTATATAACTTTTGCTACGTAAATGCATTTTTGTCGACAGATGCAAACGATGTGAACCTGTTTACGATAGGATCTAGCTTTCTGTGGATTTGCCCCTCGAATTGTACCGTTATGCCCCTTACGCTTAGCTTTTAATATTCCAATATTTACCCTGCCAAGGGTCCTCGAAAAGACCCTCGATGTCGAGATATTTTCAAGAACAAAACCTATTGTATGTTAGAAATCAAGTTAAACTTTTTATCTACCCTGCCACTTCATCGCCAGGTGAAAGACAAAATCCAGCAGGCAATCGAAAAAGGTACGTTCGAAAAAGGAGAACGGCTTCCGTCTATCAGGAAGCTAAGCCAAAATTCAGCCGTTTCTTCTGTCACTATCGAGCGGGGGTATCGGCAGCTAGTCAAAGCGGGAGTGGTTTCTTACATAAAAGGAAAGGGGTATTATGTAAGGCAGGAAACTGAACCCAAGCTTAAAATTTTGTTTGTAGTAAATAAGCTCAGCTCGTATAAAAAATTAATTTACTATAGTTTCCTGGACGCACTTGGCGAAAATGCGAAAGTAGATATGCACGTGCATCATTATGATCCAAAGATTCTGAAGGAAATTATTACAGAAAATTTGGGCAGATACAATTATTACGTCATTATGCCGCATTTTTTTAATGATTCAGCTAAAGCAGAATATTTGGGTACTCTCTTGTCTATCCCTAAAGGGGAATTGGTTTTAATGGATAAAAATCTACCTGAACTGGGAAGTGATTTTATTGCCGTATACCAGGATTTTGAACATGATATATACGATGCTTTCGCATCGGCCTCGGACCTGCTGTTGAAGTATGATAAAATAATAGTTCTGTTTGCAGCACAGAGTAATCATCCTCCTGAAATCCTGAGAGGGGCAGATGCTTTTTGCAAGCAGTATAAAAAGGAATTGTTAATAGCGGAAGGTCTTGATGATGAGCTACTCGTTAAAGGATCCGTGTATATTGTTACTTCAGAATCAGAGCTCGCTGAGCTGATTAAAAGAGCCCAGGCCACTAACTTTATTTTAGGACAAGATATTGGTGTAATTTCTTTCAACGAAACCGCTTTGAAGGAGTTGTTGAATATAACGGTTATTACCACCGACTGGCGGCAAATGGGAGCAATAACCGGCGACTATATTTTAAATAAGAGGTGCTTGCAGGTGAAAAATCCGTTTAAAATGATCAGGCGGAGTAGTCTATGAATTGAGGACATCATGAAAATCTTGGAATATCGCTAAGACCTTATTTGCTTTAGCATTTCTGTTCTTGAGAGCATGGAGATATTTCTCCCTTGAAGAGGATTAATAAAGAGGCAGGTAAGACACCTTCGAGCTGTAACTGAAACGCACGATAAGGATGTCTAACTATGATCCGCTTTTTTATTATTGTGAAAATGGTTTCGATTTTTACCAATGATAGGTGATTTTAATCAGAAATTTTAGCCCATTGATTAATATACCCCCCTTGATTTCTCATTTTATCCCTTTTTATTTCGATAGATATTATGCAAATTTGAATTACCAAGTCATTTGTTTTAGAAAAGGAATACTTGGCTTAAACCGATTAACCAAACTTTAGACCAACCAACAATTATTATGGAACCTCAAAACACTAGCGACAGAATCGTTTAAACTTTTTTAAATGTCAAATCAACACGTATTAAGCGAAAGAGATAGATCTTTTTGTGTTGAAAATTTTAATCAGTAGATACTGCTTGCTAAGGAAGGGAAGGTAGATCATTTTGTTTATGTGGTGAACTCGAGAGATAGACTCTCGTTAGTCGGTATGGAGATCAAAAAGGGAAACTGGAGTTTAGGGATCGCTGATAATAATATACAAAGCAATAGATATGGGTGCAGGGATAGAGAAAGGAGGTAAATAAAAACATGTAAAACTTACACCCGTTTCGATAAGTGTCTATTTGACACCAATGTGAGTAAGGAAAAGTTTTTGTTTAGGAATGATTTAAAAAGAGAATTATTAAAGATCAATAAACCCAATCGCTGACATTAGAATTCATCAGTGGAATTAAACTAACTAACTAATTAATTATTAAACCAAATCAACGTATGACCTGAGTAGCATCCTATTTGTTCAAAAAAAATTACCTAAGTGAGTAATTCGACCACTTATCACTATCAAACCAATTTATGTTTAAACTTTTTTAAATTATGAAGGAAAATATACTATTTTTTTTAAGGAGAGCGGGGAAGGCCTTCGTCATTCTAGTTTTGCTTTTTTTAAGCAGAGACAGTTTTGCCCAGCAACAGGTTACTGTGCAGGGAATAGTCCGCGATACTATCGGCGGCCTGCCGGGAGTTTCTATAAAAGTATTGGGAACCAGCAAAAGCACAATAACTGATGCAGTTGGTAGATTTAAAATAATTGTAAACAGCAATGATGTATTAAAATTTAGTTTTGTTGGATATAAAGACCGGCAAATACAAGTTAATCAGCAGAAAGCTAATGCAAATGCTGAAATTTCTTTAGATGTCAAGTTAGCAGCAGCAGAATCAAATCTGGACGAAGTCACTGTTGTGGGATTTGGTACACAAAAGAAGGCCAGCATGGTTAGTTCCGTTACTACTGTTAATGTAAAGGATCTGAAAGGACCTACCGGAAACCTCACAAATGCATTGGCAGGTAAAGTAGCCGGACTTATTGCTTTTCAACAAAGTGGCGAGCCAGGAAACGGGACAGACAATTCATCCTTTTATATCAGAGGTTTATCAACTTTTGGATCAGGAAAACAAGATCCTCTTATATTAATCGATGGAGTTGAATCCTCTCCCACCGATATGGCCCGTTTACAACCTGATGACATTTCTGATTTCTCCGTATTAAAGGATGCTGCGGCCGCGGCAGTATATGGTGCGAGAGGTGCTAACGGTGTGGTTTTGATCAATACTAAGGTGGGTAAGGATGGCTCGGCACAATTTAGTTTCAGAGCTGAAAATCGGGTTTCATCTAATACCAGGAATTTTCAAATGACCGATAATATCACCTATATGAATGAAGCCAATGAAGCTACTTTAACCCGGTCGCCATTAGCTGTACTTCCATATACACAGAATAAAATCCGCCATACAATTGCTGGTGATGATATAAACCTCTATCCAAATAACGACTGGATAAAACAGTTAATCAAAGATTATACTGTAAACCAGAGTTATAACATGAACGTAAATGGAGGAACTCCCAAAGCAAGATATTATGTTGCTGGAACCTATAACGTTGATAATGGGGTATTGAAAGTGGATCCGATTAATAATTTTAACAGTAACATCAAGCTGAAGAATTATTCTGTCCGTTCCAATATAAATCTGAATTTCACTAAGACAACTGAACTGATTATACGTATGTATGGCCAGTTTGATGACTACAAAGGCCCTATAAATGGCGGAGGTGGAACGTTCAACCAGGCTATGTGGTCTAATCCGGTGATGTTTCCAGCAGTTTACCCTAAAGATATGCTGCCTTATATAGAGCATCCTCTTTTTGGGTCAGGGCAAACCCAGGTAAATGGTGCGTTAACTTCAACGGCTTATGTAAATCCTTACGCCGAGATGGTGAAAGGATATAAAGTTTTCAAAACTTCGAGCATTCAGCCTCAATTTGAATTGAAACAAAACCTTAATTTTATAACAGAAGGTCTAACTGCACGGTCAATGGCATACCTGCAAAGGTATTCAAACTTTGCAGTATCCAGAAACTACAATCCTTTCTATTATTCTGCTAATATTAACCCAAGCGACCAAACTTATTCTCTATCGGTATTGAATGATGGCGGGGTTGGTTCTAATATTGGGTTAACAGGTACAGAATATCTGGGTTACTCTGAAGACGAAAAAAAGGTTAATTCAAAATTGTATTTTGAAGGAGCAATGAATTATAGTCGTGTTTTTGCTGAAAAACACGCCGTAGGAGGTATGCTTGTAACTTACCTGTCCAGTTATGAAACAGGTAATGGCGGAAGCGTTACTGCCTCGCTTCCACAAAGAAACAATGGAGTTTCGGGCAGATTTTCTTATGGTTACGATGATCGCTACCTCGCTGAAGTTAATTTTGGATACAATGGTTCTGAGCGCTTCGCTACTAATAATCGCTTTGGTTTCTTTCCGTCGGCTGGTATCGCTTATCATATTTCAAATGAGAAATTTTTTGAACCACTCAAGAACGTTATTACCGATCTTAAGTTTAGGGGGACCTATGGCCTGGTAGGAAATGATCAGATCGGGGATAAGAAAGATCGCTTTTTTTATCTCTCCAACGCGTCTCTGAATAACGGCAATTACGGTGCAAGTTTTGGCAAGAACGATGGAACTGCAACGTATTATAGACCTGGCGTATCGATTTCCCGATATACTAACAATGACATTACTTGGGAAAAATCGAGACAGATCAACCTGGGAATGGATCTGAATATGTTCAACTCCTTTGATCTTACTATTGATGCATTTAAGCAATATCGGTCTAATATCCTTATGGCTAAATCGAATACAGGATCGACATATGGTTTAATGGCCATTCCGTTCTCTAATTATGGGAAAGCAGAGAGTCAGGGTATCGATCTTACTACAAAATACGAAAAGTCCTTTAGTAAAAATTTCTCGGGTAATATACGCGGTACATTTACATATGCTACCAGCAAGAAAACGCTTGCTGACGAGCTTGTTTATGATAGTAGCCTTTCATATTTATCTACTGTTGGTCATTCTCTCAGTCAGACCTGGGGATATATCGCTGAGCGGTTATTTGTGGATCAGGAGGAAGTGGCAAATTCGCCCGCCCAATTTAAGGACGCGGGTCTTTTAGCCGGAGATATAAAGTACAGAGACATCAACGGCGATGGCGAAATTACCAGCGATGACCAGGTTCCGATTGGATACCCCAGACAACCTGAAATTATTTATGGCTTTGGATCAATGATGCGCTATAAAAAATTTGACTTCAATTTTTACTTTCAAGGTTCTGCCAGGTCTTCTTTCTTTATAGACCCTGAACGGATCCAGCCTTTTTTTCAGCACGGCGGATATACATCAAGTGGTGTGTTGATTCCGAATGGCGGATTTCAGAACGGGTTATTACAGGTTATACATGATAGCCATTGGACAGAGGACAACCGTAATTTATACGCCTTTTGGCCAAGGATGAGCACATGGAGAGTAACACCCAATAACCAAACATCTACCTGGTGGATGCGGAATGGGAATTTTCTCCGCCTAAAGAGTGTGGACATGGGATATACATTGCCATCTTCTATAAAGAAGTTCGGAATAAAAAGCTCCCGTCTATATTTCTCTGCAACCAATCTTTTCTTGCTAAGCAATTTTAAATTGTGGGATGTGGAAATGGGAGGGAACGGATTAGGATATCCGATACAGTCTGTATATAGTATGGGTCTTCAGGTGAGCCTGTAATTGACAATTATTTAACACAATTATGAAAAGATACAACTCTAAAAATATTGTAAAGTCAAATGAAGCAGTAAGTAAACAGGCATCTGCCGGCTTCATTCCTTTCAGAAGCATATATATTAGTCTATCACTTTTTTTACTTATGGTAGGGGCAGGTATATCTTCTTGCAACAAGTTTCTTGATGTAGTGCCTGATAATGTAGAAACCATTGAGCATGCCTTTAAATTACGAAATGAGGCAGAAAAATATTTATTTACGCTCTATTCCTATCTGCCAAAAGATGGAGACGGTTGGTACAATATCGGGACGATGTCTGGTGATGAAATATGGCTTCCCCAGGAAGAGAAGTCGCATTGGCACAATGCTTTCAGAATAGCACAGGGCGAGCAGAATAAAGATTTGCCTTTGGTGGATGTATGGGCAGGACTGCGCGCCGGAGGAGGAAGTGGTGATAATAAAAGGCTTTTCACTGCGATCCGCCATTGTAACTTCTTTTTGGAGAACATGAGTGATCCGACGAAAGTGCCGGATATCACCATATCGGAACGAAACAGGTGGATTGGTGAGGCAGAGTTTCTTAAAGCCTATTACCATTATTATTTATTAAGAATGTATGGCCCTATTCCTATCCTTGACAAGAATCTGAGTATTGACGCCGATATTGAGGAGACTAATGTAAAGCGTATGCCTGTTGACGATTGTGTAAATTATATCTCTGGGCTTCTGGACGCTGCTGCGGGTAAGCTGCCTCCGAGGATTATGGATGAGTCAACAGAGATGGGCAGGATAACTCAGCCGATTGCTCTTGCAGTAAAAGCAAAATTGTGGCTCCTTGCTGCTAGTCCATTGTTTAATGGCAATAGTGATTATGCCAGCTTTAAGGATAAAGATGGAGTTGCCTTGGTTAACCAGGTTGTCGATAATACCAAGTGGGAAAAAGCAAGAGATGCAGCAAAGGCCGCAATTGATGCTGCTTTGATGAGCGGACATGAGCTTTATGAATATAAGAATGATGTATATGGACTTAGCACTGCAACAAAAACTCAGTTGAGCATCCGGCAGGCTGTATGTGACCGCTGGAGCACCGAACATATATGGGCAAATTCGAATAGCTATTTTATCAATGAGAACTTGTGCATGATTCCTTTGACACGGGCAAAAAGTCCGGGTCAGGGCAGATTTCTGGCTCCAGGAATATGGGCGGCTCCTATAAAAATCGCCAAGATGTTCTATTCCAGCAATGGTGTGCCGATCAACGAAGATAAAACCCTAAGTTTCACTAATTATGAGCAAATACGAAAGTCGGTTACAAGCGAACAATTTAATATCGAGCCGGGCTATGAGACTGCCCGTTTAAATTTCGATCGCGAACCTCGTTTTTACGCTGATCTGGGTTTTGACGGCAGTGTATGGTACAAAAAGGACAGCCCGTCCCTAAACGATATAGGTACCTTTTATGTAGAGGCTAAAAATGGTCAGAAGGCCGGAACTCCCGATTTCCGGAATTCGAACGAAACTGGTTATTTTATAAAGAAATTGGTTCATTGGGAAATGGTCTTTGGTGACAATGCTGTCACATACAAACAATATCCATGGCCTGAAATTCGCCTTTCAGATCTTTACCTGATGTATGCAGAAGCATTGAACGAGGCAGAACCAGCTTCGCCGGTTGCAATCGAATATTTAGATAAAGTAAGAAAAAGAGCAGGATTGAAGGGCGTTGTTGAATCATGGACTAATTACTCCAATAATCCTTCAAAATATACTACAAAATCAGGTTTGCGCGAAATTATTCACCGCGAGAGGTTAATTGAACTTGCTTTTGAGGGTCATCGTTTCTGGGACCTTCGTAGATGGAAGGAAGCGGCTGAGGAGCTGAATAAGCCCATTACTGGCTGGAATGTTTTAGCTAAAACAACCGACACTTACTACAAAGAACGAGTTGTCTTTAATCAATCATTTATTACTCCACGCGATTACTTATGGCCAATAGGGAATTTTGATACAAGGCGCAATCATAATCTTGTAGAAAACCCGGGCTGGTAGTTAGATAGTGTAAAAATATAATTAGGAAAATTATGAACTTGTATAAAATAAAATATTGGTTGCTTTTTATTACAGGATTACTCTTTGTGGTATCCTGTAAAGAAGATTTGGGTTATCGTGAAATTGCCGGAACTAGTGGCGAAGCACCCGCTGTTATAAAGAATCCCCAAGTAGAGAATTTGCCTGGTAAGGCTAAAATTTCTTATGAGTTGCCATCGGATCCCAATTTACTGTACGTTAAAGCAGTCTATAAGCTTGCCTCTGGTCAAACTGCGGAAACCAAAGCATCTTATTATACTAATTCATTAACAGTAGAGGGTTTTGCCGACACGAATCAACATACTGTTGATCTGTATTCTGTAAGTCGCAGTGAAGTGGTTTCCGGACCGATCACTGTAACTATAAAGCCCCTGGAAGCTCCAATTTGGGATGTATTCAAAAGTATTTCAATAGAGAATGCTTTTGGGGGATACAATCTCACTGCATTGAATCCATCTAAAGCAGCTGTTTCTCTTTTAGTAATGAAAAAGAATGAGTTTAATGAATGGGCAATTGACAATGATAAAAGTGTATACAGCTCTCTAGATAGCATTAAATCTAAAATCAGGAGGCTGGATACTTTGCCGAAAAATTATGCAATCTACGTGCAAGACCGGTGGGGTAATAAAACAGATACCATGTACAAAACTGTAAACCCGATATTTGAAGAGGAACTCCTACCATCGAGATTTAGTACATTTCCTCTTCCTGGAGATGCACCGCAAGTTACCAACGGAGCAGCTTTGCAATATATGTGGGATGGCAAGACTGGCTGGCCTTACACTAGTTTTACAGATCAAACGAAATTGAATGGTCCGCATATGGTTACGTTCAATACCGGAATACTTGCAAAATTGAGTCGGATATGGATTCGGCCTTTTCCTGAAGGTAATAGGTATTATTTCCTATCTACAATGAAGCGTTTTGAGATCTATGGATCTGCAAACCCGTCTGTAAATGGAAACCTTGATAGTAGTTGGATATTATTAGGTTCGTATACTGTTAAAAAACCGTCCGGAACTCCTTATGGCTCAGATACAGCAGAAGATCAGGCAATTGCTGCTGCTGGCTTTGACTGGGAGGTTAACTTAAACGCACCTCGAGTTAAATATATTAGAATCAGGTGTTTGGAGAATTTTATAGGAGGTACCAATCAGAGTATTAATGAAATTAAAGTGTATGGAGATACCCGTCAATAATTTCGCGACGCTTCTAAATATTTATATAGTCCTTGTTGCAACAAATTCTTCTAAATAAAAAAAGATGAAAAAAGTTTTAAAAAATAAGCACATAATGTTGTGGTTTACAGTGTTACTTTGTTCTCTGACAATTGTTTCATGCTCTAAATGGGATGATTTTACAAAGTATACCGCCGGTGGTGAAATCTTGTACACTGGAAAGATAGATTCTGTTAAAATTTATTCCGGTAAGAAGCGGGTACGGTTTACCGGCCTACTGAAAGCGGATCCTAAGATTACAAAGATTAAAATTTCATGGAATGATTCTGCCGATTCTGTCGTATATGATATTGTGAAGGGAGTTGGCATAGAGTTGTTCGATAGAACTTTTAATGTAGATGAAGGCATAAAAACTTTTAAGGTTTTTACATATGATGCCTCGGGAAATCGTTCTGTTCCTGTAAGTAGTTCAGCGAGAGTATATGGAGACTCGTATCAAAGCTCACTTATAAACAGGGGAATTGAAAAAGCCGAAATGCAAAGTAATGGTTCAGCATTGATTAGCTGGGCGGATGTTAATGAAGCTGCCGGGATAGTAAATATGCGAATTAAGTATTCAGATAAATTAAGTATTATGCACGATACATTGATTAAATCTGCTCTGACAGGTACAACACCAGGAACTTTGTTTACTACCTCATTGCCGAATTTTAAGTTAGGCAGTGCTTTCACCTATAATACGGCGTATCGCCCCAATGCCACTGCTATTGACACATTTTACGTTGCTGATCAAACTCAGAATGTAAAATATGAGGTAACCAACCTTTATTTAAGCAACGTGGGCCCTTTTACCAGAGCTACTTTAAGTGGCAGGTGGGGAACCCTTGCCGCCCCCTGGATTACAAACGCTGCAGCAAAGAATAAGGGTGGTGTTAACGGCGGTTATACATCCGATGCGGGTGGTGCTATTAATTGGGAAACTTATGCTAACGACCCTGTTATAAATGGGATAGTGTATCAACCAACATCCATTCCGCTACCGGCAGGGAAATATATAGTTGCGTTTGACGAGTTTTCGGAAATTCAAACTAATTCTTCTGTTTATTGTGTGGTTGCAGCTGGCGGAAATGGTATCCCTATCCTTGCTGATCTTTCTACTGCATTAGGTTACGGGGCTCTTTATAATGGTGCTGTTATAGGTACTAACGCGCCAAATGTTACCGATACAAGATCTTTCGAGTTCACACTTGCAACTCCGCAAGTAGTTT
>CAMLLO010000042.1 GCA_946480915.1 uncultured Sphingobacteriaceae bacterium
CTATTCCTGCTCTATGCCTTAGGCCAAATTGCGGTGGCAGCTTTTCGTTATCTGTCAAAGGAAGAATAGAACTTGCAGACTTAATGCGCCCTTCAGAAATAACAACCGCGCCATCATGCAGGGGGCTATACTTCTGAAATATACTTTCCAACAACCGTTTTGATACTGCGGAATTTAACGTTTCTCCACTATTCTGGAAGTATTGTTCGTCGAAGTATTTGGCAAAGACAATAAGTGCTCCGGTTTTACTGCTTTGCATACTTTTACATGCTTCAATTACCGGGCGGATAAAGACAAAATTCGCCTTCTCCAGCTCCTTTTTTCCAAGAAAAAAATTTTTCCAAAGCTTGGTTCGCTGCAAAGATGCATTCTTGCCTATTAATAGTAAAAACCGACGGATCTCTTGTTGAAAAACAATGATTAATGCCAAAACACCAACACTCACGAAACCACCCAGGATTTGGGTAAGCAGTCGCATTTGTAATTGCTTAACTAGGATAAAAGTCAGGTAAATAATCACTAATCCCAAAAGGATATTCAAAGCAATTGTACCGCGCAACAGGTTGTAGATGTAATAAATTATAATAGCTACACAAAGTATGTCGACTAAATCTAAAAACCTTAAATGCAGAAAACTGATATCAAAACCCTCCATGCGTTGAAAATAATAATTTATAGTGGTTATTTGTTCGAAACACCCATATTAACCGATCATTTTTTTAACTAAAGTTACAGCTTCAACAGCTGGTTTTACGTCATGAACCCGCAAAATATCGGCACCTTTCATTAAAGCGATGGTATTTAATACTGTTGTTCCGTTCAAGGCATCTTTATTCTCTATTCCCAACACTTTCCAAATCATCGATTTTCGGGACAAGCCCGCCAACACAGGCGCGCCCAGTGATTTAAACAATTCAAACTGGTTTAACAGCTCATAGTTATGATCGATGGTTTTGGCGAACCCAAATCCGGGGTCAAGAATATAATCGACAATTCCAGCTTTTTTTAATTGCTCAATCTTGTTTAAAAGATACTTCATCACATCTGTAACAATGTTATCATATTGAGCCAATCCCTTCATGGTTTGCGGCGTTCCTTTCATATGCATAACAATATAGGGAACTTTCAACCTGGCAACTGTTTCAATCATATTTACATCCAAATCGCCGGCCGAGATATCGTTTATAATACTTGCTCCTTCTAAAACGGCAGCTTCTGCAACTTTCGATCGAAAGGTATCTACGGAGATGAGAGCCTGGGGAAATTCTTTGATGATTGCCTCAACAATTGGCAACAAGCGGCTAATTTCTTCATTTTCAGAAACATCAACAGCTCCGGGCCTTGAAGAATACGCGCCCACATCAATAAAATCTGCGCCTTCTTCAAACATGTTCTCGACTGTCTTCAAGGCCTGCTGAATGGAATCGATCCGGCTACCCTCAAAAAAAGAATCAGGAGTGATGTTTAAAATCCCCATCACTTTCGGAGTTGCAAAGTCAACCAGTCTTCCGCCAACATTCAGAGTTTTCTTTTCGAAGTGCGTTGCTGCATCCGTTCTAAAAGACAATTTATTCTGATGAAATTCTGTATTTTTATCCGCCATTTAAAGGCAAAATACAGCTTTATTCATCGTACAATCAAAATAATTTAAGCTTTGATAAATAATACAGCAGCAGAATACGACGCAGTTATCACCATTTGCAAAGATCTGTTTATAAAAAAAACGAAAGATTATGGCACAGCGTGGCGCATTCTCCGTCCAAGTTCTATAACCGATCAGATTTTTATTAAAGCACAGCGAATACGTACCCTCGAAGAAAAAAAAATATCGAAAGTTGGGGAAGATATCATACCTGAATATATTGGAATTATCAACTATTGCATCATAGCGATGATGCAATTAGAGCTTGACGATCACGCACCCTTTGAGCTTCCATCAGAACAGGTGGAAATTGAGTTCAATAAAAAGGCAAATGAAACCAAGGAGCTAATGTTTGCCAAGAACCATGATTATGGCGAAGCCTGGCGTGACATGAGAATCAGTTCGCTAACCGACCTGATTTTAATGAAAATTCTCCGCGTTAAGCAAATTGAAGACAATCAGGGTCAAACCCTCGCTTCTGAAGGAGTTAAAGCTAATTATCAGGACATGCTGAATTATTCTGTTTTTGCACTGATTAAACTTGGAGTAGTTAAATGAATAAATTTTTAGTGATCTTTTCAAGATTCTTCGTCGGAATAATTTTTATCTTTTCGGGATTAATAAAGGCTAATGATCCACTTGGGTTTGGATATAAATTAGAAGAGTATTTTGAAGTATTTCACTTAGCTTTTTTAAACAATTTCGCGGTAGTTATCGCCATTATTATTTGCGTTTTAGAAATAATCCTTGGTGTTGCTTTATTGTTGGGTTTACGAGCAAAAAAAACTAGCATTGGCTTACTGGTTCTAATAATTTTCTTCACTTTCCTGACCTTTTACTCTGCAGCATTTAATGTTGTCAGAACCTGCGGGTGTTTTGGAGATGCTATCCCTTTAACCCCCTGGCAGTCTTTTACAAAGGATTTAATACTCCTGGCTTTCATAATCATCATTTACCTGAACAGGACTAAGATACAACCCGTTCTGAAGTCGGAAACTGCCGAAAACAAGGCTCTGATGATTGCATCAGCACTGACACTGGGCTTTGCCTTATACACATACAACTTTCTTCCTGTAAAAGATTTTCTTCCCTACCATAAAGGAGCCAATTTGCCCGAATACATGCGAATTCCTGAGGGTGCTCCGTTAGATGTTTACGAAATCAGGTATTCTTTAAAAAACAAAAAATCGGGCGAAACGAAAGAGATGACCGATAAGGAGTATCTGAAGACTGAAATATGGAAAGATGCAAGCTGGGAAATTATTGGAACTCCCGAAAGTAAGCTGGTAAAAAAAGGCTTTGAACCGAAAATCAAGGATTTAAAGATTGTAGACAGTCAGGGCACAGATTACACTTCAGAAATAATCGAAAATCCATATTACAACATGGTAATTGTTGCCGAACAGCTAAACAAAGCCGATCAAAAAGCAATAGGAGAGTTGAATGTATTAGCCATTAACAGTGCCGAAAATTATAATATCCGCACCGTGCTACTAACGTCGGCATCTCCGGATAGTATGGAAGTTTTTAAAAAACGTAATAACTTAGTGATGGAAGTTTTTAATGCCGATGGGGTGCCATTAAAAAGCATGGTAAGATCTAATCCAGGTTTGCTTTTACTTAAAGATGGAGTTGTAATTAATAAATGGCATTTTCATACATTGCCTTCATATGAGAAACTGGAGAAAGAATATTTTAGTAAAAAATAAACAGAATGTTTGAAGAACTCGTACGGTACACGGAATTAGCGGATTCTAAAATTATAGCCACTTTTTTTAGCTCAGAGAAAACCATACCCGAAGCTGAATACTTGTTCAGTCATGTTCTGAACAGCCAACATATCTGGATCAGCAGAATTAAAGGCATGAACTCAACTTTTCAGCGCTTTCAGATACATCCTAAAACCGCTTTTGATTTGCTGTTTGCCGAGAACATGTCGAATTTATATGCAATATTAAAAACAGATCTCGATCAAATGGTTAAGTATGCAAACCCTGAAGGCGGTTTTTTTGAAAATAAAACTTCGGACATTTTAATCCAGATCATCAATCATTCAACTTATCATCGGGCTCAAATTGCTATGCAATTCCGCTTAAATGATATCAAACCTCCTGTTACTGATTTTATTGCATTCAAACGCGAAGGCCTGTTATGAAGATATTTTTAATCGGTTTTATGGGTTGCGGCAAAAGTACTTTAGGCAAAAAACTGGCTTTAAAGCTAGGCTATACTTTTGTAGATATCGACAAAGAGATTGAGCGCATGGTAAATATGTCTATCACCGAATATTTTCAAAAACACGGAGAAGATGCATTCAGAGAATTAGAAAGCTCGGCTTTGAAAACCATCAATTTACCGGAAAATACTGTGGTTGCTACCGGCGGTGGCGCCCCTTGCTTCTTTGATAACTTGCAATGGATGAATGAAAATGGCATAACAATTTATCTCTCCTTATCTCCTAAAGCACTGGCTAAAAGATTAGAGAGCGGCACAGAACAGCGTCCGGTGCTACAAAACTTGAAAGGCGAAAAACTGGAACAATTTATTGCGGAAAGATTACAACTACGCGAAAGTTTCTATAAACAAGCAGAGCTCATTGTTAAAGGAATTGATCAAAATCCTGAAAAAATTATCGAGATTTTAAGAACAGAGGATTACCTTAAATAAACGGCATCCTCTTCCGACTGGTTTAAAAGCACATCTACATGTTCTTTAATTACGGTAGCCAAATCTAGTCCTGTAAAATCGGGCGACACAGGAAATATACGGTGACTGCGATTAACCAGAACTGCGGTGCGGAGCTTCTTTAAAGGAATATTTAAAAACACTCCCAGGCCATAAGCCAGTGTTCTGCCGCTATTCAACACATCGTCTGTCAGGATCACCACTTTATTTTTGCAACTTTCGATAGACACATCTGTATCCGCCTGCAAATGTGAAATTTCTTTGTCTAGAGAAATCTTCATCAAAACTACCTTAATGCCCGATATCCTTTCCAGCTCTTTTTGCAAACGTTCTGCCAGAGTATAACCACAATCGACTATCCCGGCTATCACCAACTCTGTTTCACCAAGATTATCTTCCCATATCTGGTAAGCCATGCGGGTGATCTTTTGCTGAATTTGCTTTTTGTCGAGAATAAGAATTTTTTTATCAGGCATTCTTTTCGAAGTTTAGGCTAAAATAGAACTAAAGATAAGGATAAAACACAAAATTCGCTCCTTCCGGCACAATTACGAACAAGCACATATATTCGTTGGGGTTTTTGTACTGCTTTATGAAACGATCCTTTTTCTCTTTGTGAATAATCCCTTTTTCTACAAATTCTTCAAGCATAGAAGCCTGAATGGACCATGACCTATTTAATTCGCTCTTATCCAGAATCAGTTCTCCCAGGGCAACCTCGTGTTGATGAGCCACAAAAATTGGATACTCAGACAAACCTTCATTTAATATTTCGGTAGCAATCTCTTTAATCGATTCACTATAAAGTTTTAAATCTGCTTCAAGACTTTTAAGAGGGCTCTGTTTCTGAGGTTCTGCACCCTCTCCTTCCGGCTGATTAATCAAATCTCTAATTTCCATTGTTTAATATGCTGGGTTTACCAATTCCAATAAAACGACATTTTCCACATGTTGTGTATGAGGAAACATATCCACCGGGCGAATCCTTGTCACTGTGTATTTCTCCTTTAGTAAAGCGATATCTCTTGCTTGCGTAGCAGCATTACAACTTACATACACAATTTTCGGCGCTTCAATTTCAAGAATTCTTGCAACCACGTCAGCGTGCATTCCAGCTCTTGGAGGATCCGTAATAATTACATCTGGCTTTCCATGTGATAAAACAAAATCAGGAGTTAAAACATCTTTCATATCTCCTGCATAAAACTTTGTATTCTGAATATTATTAAGCTGAGAATTGATCACGGCATCCTCAATTGCGGTAGGAACATACTCTACCCCAACAACTTCACGCACATGTCTGGCTACAAAATTTGCGATCGTACCAGCACCTGTATATAAATCGTACACCAGTTCATCTCCCTTAAAGCCAGCGAACTGACGGGTAATTAAATACAATTCGTAAGCCTGCAATGAATTGGTTTGGTAAAAAGATTTCGGACCAATTTTAAATTTCAAATCTTCTTTACCTGCCTCATCCTTCATTTGTTCAAAGATGAAGTCTCGTCCGCTGAATACGTGGATATCCTGATCAAAAATGGTATCGTTTTTCTTCTGATTGATAATATACAGCAAGGAAGTTATTTGAGGGAAACGATCTTTCAGGAAAGTCATCGTTTTTTGAACTTCATCTTCCGACACATAAGCAAAAACAACTATCACCATCAATTCTCCGGTGGTTGATGTTCTGATTATAAGATTTCTTAATGCACCTTCGTGATTTCTGAGGTCATAAAAACTGATAGCTTCCTGTAAAGCAAAATCCTTTATAGCATTCCTGATCTCATTGGATGGATCAGTCTGCAGATAACAAACATCAATATCTAAAATCTTATCGAAACGCAAAGGCACGTGAAAACCTAAAGCATTCATTTCTCTGTCCTCCTGCTCATCTGCCATATCACCATCCGTCAGCCAGCGTTTATTAGAGAAAGTAAACTCCAACTTATTTCGGTAATAACGGGTCTCGAACGACGCCAAGATAGATTCGGCATTAGAAACATCTACTTTTGCCAGGCGCTCGAGAGCATCGAACACGCTTTTTTGTTTGAATTGAAGCTGGGCCTCATAGGTCATATGCTGCCATTTACAGCCTCCGCAAATACCAAAATGCGGACAAAAAGGTTCTGTCCTGTGTTCGGATGGCTTTATCAGCGCCGTTACTTTCCCTTCAGCAAAGTTTTTTTTCTTTTTATACAGCTCAACATCAACCACATCGCCGGGAACGGCTTTTTCAATAAAAAGAACTAAATCGTCCGATTTGCCAACTCCTTTACCACCTTCAGCAATATCTGTTACCAGGATGTTTTCTATACGCTTTTTCTCTGCAGGAATTCTTTTCATTTGCGGGCAAAAATAATATTTTTTGTGCGGGGAATTATTAGAGTGTATTAATTTAACGATAACCCAGACAAGGGGGGAAACGCAGACAACGTTCAAAACGCTGTCTGTGTTAGCGTATTTATTCGAGTCTGCCGAAATATCAAATAGCTGCCTTTACCAGATAAGGCAAAATTTCTTTTTGAAAACTAACAAAATGTTTACGGACATCCGAGTCGGTGACCGAAGTAAATGCAAATGAAAAAACAATCGCTTTGCTCGATTTAATCAGAAAACGCAATTTCTCGGCATAATGCTCATCTCCTTTAAAAAGATGAGTTTCACGATAAGATTGTATGAGAAAAACCTCAAGATCATCCGATAATAGTTTTAGGAAACCTTGAGCATTCGTCGACTCCCGGATAAAATCCCAGCCAATAAATTCATTGCAGATCGTATAGGAAAGCCTGCTGGTTTCAAGAATCAAATTACTGAGATATGCCTCTTTATCAGTTTCCTCCGCGCCTTTTTCGATGATTTCATTTACGCTGATCCTGATAAAATCCATCAAAATATAATGCAGTAAGACTTCCTTGCTCTCGAAATATTTATACAAAGTTGCTTTTGCTATTTTGGCTTTTTTAGCAATTTCATTAACACTGGTTTTATGATAACCGTATTTCCGGAAGAGATCCTGGGCAGCCTTTAAAATACTTTCCTTTATCTTATCCACTTCCATCTCGATTAATTAACAACATAAATAGTATTGTTTGAAACTGACACCGTATATCTTTTTAAAGGCATTTTTGCCGGAAGTTTTTGAGGATTGCCGTCTTCAAGTGCAAATACCCCTTTACTACAAGGATCTGTAGCAGTTAAACCAGATTCGTCGACCTTAACAGCACATTTCTGTTCAGGATTCACAGAACTGCACCTATCATAGGCCAGATAACCATTAAAAGCACTTTTATAAATAATCAGACCTGCTACTCCATAACCATCGATTTCCACAGAACCTCCGGGGGTATTTAATTTCTGCATACTGGGATATGCCAAAGACATGTGGAAATTCACTGGAACATCCGGTATTCCAGACGGGTCTTTTCCGCAGGAAAAGCATGATAGGGCAATTAATATTAAAAGGCCGCCTAGTTTCATTTATCAGATTAATTCAGACTGAAATTGCTTAAGAAAACGAATATCGTTCTCAGAGAATAAACGTAAATCCTTTATCTGATATTTCAAGTTGGTAATACGTTCTATTCCCATACCGAACGCAAAACCCGTAAACTTTGTTCCGTCGATGCCACAATTTTCAAGCACATTAGGATCTACCATTCCACAACCCAAGATTTCTACCCAACCACTTTGCTTGCACATCTGGCAACCACTCCCTTTACAAATACTGCATGAAATATCCATTTCTGCTGATGGCTCTGTAAATGGGAAATAGGAAGGTCTGAAACGAACTTTGGTTCCTTCGCCAAAAAGCTCCTGTACAAAGTAAAATAAGGTCTGTTTTAAGTCCGCAAACGAGACATTTTCGTCAACATACAAACCCTCAACCTGATGAAAAAAACAATGTGCTCGAGCAGAAATAGCCTCGTTACGATAAACTCTTCCCGGCATCAGCGCACGAAAAGGCGGCTTGCCGTTCTCCATCATTCTAACCTGTACAGAGGATGTGTGCGTACGCAATGCGATATCTCCTTTCTCGGCGTCTTTTTTAATAAAGAAAGTATCCTGCATATCTCTGGCCGGGTGTTCGGGCGGGAAATTTAGTGCAGAAAAATTATGCCAGTCATCTTCAATTTCAGGTCCCTCGGCAACTGTGAAACCTAACTTTTTAAATATCTCTATGATCTCTTTTCTTACCAACGATAAGGGATGACGAGACCCGAGCTCGAACCCTTCACCAGGAAGTGAGGCATCTATAGCTGATCCCTTGCTGGTTTCCTGAGAATCCACACTTTCTTTAAAGGATTGATAGGTTTGCTCTGCAAGAATCTTAAATTCATTCAGCACCTTCCCTAAAACTCTCTTCTCTTCAGGAGAAACAGCCTTAAACTCATCAAAAATATCTTTAATAATACCTTTTGAACCTAAAAATTTTATTCTGAAAGCTTCAAGTTCATCAGAATTAGTCGGTCGAAAGCTTTTAATCTCCTCTGTATATAAATTTATCTTTTCTTGCATTGTAGTATTTGATATACCAATTATTCAGGGCCAGATTTGCGAAAACTAGTTGTTTTCATGAATTATAGCGCAAAACCGTCGAATATGTGCGAAAATAATAAAAATACACGTATAGCTTACATTCCTTTAATTTGTGTGAACAATTATCGTGCATTTTTGCTTAAGCCTACGTCAACCATAAAACCCATATATCTTCATATACTTGTTTTGAGAATAAATTCGTTATATTATTGCTTAAAAGCAATATCATTTTAGACCTGAGTTTTGTACTGTTCTGTTCTCTGATAAATGTTAAAAAAAGCCTTATTAATTTTTTCACTCTTGTTATCAAAAGCATTTTCTCAGGAGCCTATTATGGTAACCGGGAGAGTCATTGATACAGAAGGCTTTCCTATAGCTTTTACATCGATTTTTATTAAAAATGAGAGTAATAGCACAATGGCAAATCAAAATGGAGAATATAAGATAGCACTTATGCCGGGTAAGCATACCATAATTTTCAGGTTTGTTGGCTATAAGCAGGAGCAGATTCAATTCGAGGCTAAAAAAGGGATTAAAGTAAATGCTGTTCTGGAAAGAGAACGATTTGTACTTAGTGAAGTAAAGATTTCGGGTAAAAAAATGGAAGATCCTGCCAATGGTCTGATAAGAAAAGTCATATCCAAGCGAACCATATTAAGATCAACTCCTTCCTACATTTGCGATGTCTACACTAAAGGAGTTCAGAAACTTGTGGGTGCGCCGAAAAAAATTCTTGGACAGGATGTAGCTCAAGCCCTGAATCTCGACTCTAACAGGCACGGTATCCTCTACCTGTCCGAAACCAAGTCGAAATTTTATTTCAACTACCCGAATGTAAAAGAGGTAATGGAAGCTTCTAAAATTGCTGGCGATAAAGAAGGTTTTAGCTTTAACCGGGCCTTAGATTTGCAAATAAACCTCTACGACAACCTACTGCAATGGGGCCCCTTAGGGAATCAAAGTTATGTGTCGCCAGTGGCAGACAATGCATTTGATTATTACCGTTACGAGCTCGAGGGATCGAGTCAGCAAAGCGGGCATACTATTTATAAAATTAAAATAAGTCCTAAAAACCGTTTCGACCCGGTGTTTAGCGGGCACATTTATCTGGTTGAGGGTGATTGGCGATTGTATAGTGTTGATTTGATGATTACCGAAGAATCGCGCATTAATTTCGTTGATACATTAAGGATCAGTCAGAATTTCATTGAAGTGGGGAAAACCTATTGGCTCCCCTCCGACATAACTTTCAAATTTAAAGGAAATGTATTGGGGTTCAGGTTTGCAGGATACTTCACCGGCTTGTACAGCAATTATTACATAAATCCATCTTTTCCTGATAACTTTTTCAAAGATGAGATAATGAAAGTCCCGGCGGGTGTAAACAAAAAAGAGAACGACTACTGGCTTAACAATCGGCCTATTCCGCTAACCTTAGAAGAGGATCTCAATTATAGAATTAAAGATACGGCCGCTTCCAGAATAACAACACCAACGGTTATGGATTCCCTGCAAAAGGTCAGGAATAAATTCAAGCCAGTTAAATTCCTTTTCAGCGGTTATACCTTACACAACTACGCTAAAAACAGCTATTGGCACTTCAATTCGATAAACAGAACCGTTTTCTATAACACTGTTGAGGGCTGGGCGGTAGATTTAAAGCCTCATTACAGAAAAGATTTATCATTGAAGCGCTCAATCGATATAAAGCCCAGGTTTCGGTATGGATTTGGCAGCAAAACCTTAAACACTAACCTTGAAATAAATTATTTACGCGACACCCTGCACCACGAGAATTTTACTTTGAATGTTGGGAGCGATTACCTGGATCTGAATAATCGGGGCACCATCAATTTATTTTATAACACTTTAACCACATTGTTCGACGGCAAAAACTTTCTCAAACTTTACAAATCAAACTTTTTCGCGTTTAGTGCCCAACGTGAAATTACAGATGGCTTGCTGGTTACAGGAGGAACCGAAATCTCAAAAAGATATCCTTTGAGAAATGCATCTTACCGCCCGATTTTCGATAATGCAGCTAAAATGTTAACATCAAACAATCCGCTGAACCCCGAAAATGACGAGAGTCTTTTTCCAATTAATAATTCTTTCAGCATTGAAGCAAAACTATCTTACACTTACGGACAGCGATATACCACTCGCCCCGACGGTAAGATTTATGAAAATGCCAGATACCCTACAATAAAACTAAATTATAGAAAAGGCATTCCTAACGTGTTTAATTCTGCTGTGGACTATGACTTTGTTTCTGCCGACCTGTTTCAGGATAAGGTTAAAACCGGATTATTCGGCTATAGCTCATTTTACCTTTCGGCAGGTAAATTCATAAATACCCGTTCGCTATTTTACCCGGATATTAAGCATTTCACCGGAAATCAAACGGCAGTTTACAATCCTCTTTTCCCGAACTTTCACTTTTTGGATTATTACGCATACGCAACAAACGACAAATATTTTGAAGCGCATTATGAACATAACTTTTTAGGCTTTTTTCTGCAAAAAATTCCGTTAATAAGGAAATTGAAACTCGAAGAAATAATCGGAGGAGCCTATTTAACCCAACCTATGAACAATTACAGGGAGGTTTATTTTGGGCTTCAAAGACTTATTGTTCGGGCCGACTTTGGCTGGTCGCGTACACAAGATGGTAAACCATACAAAGCTTTTCGTTTATTTTATGGCTTTTGATTTACGAAAGCACCGATCGTTAAATCATCAAAAATCATATCTTTGCACCGCATTTCACGCTGTTTGCAGCAGTATTAATGAAATATGAAAAGATACCAGACACTACTTTACTATTGTTACACCACAATAGAAAATGCGGAACAATTTGCCGCAGATCACTTAAGCTTTTGTAAATCATTAGACCTTGTCGGACGAATCATTGTAGCCGATGAGGGTTTAAATGGAACCGTTTCGGGCTCAGTTGAATCCTGCAGAAACTATATGGATTTTATTCAAAACGATCCAAGGTTCGCATCTACAGAGTTTAAAATTGACGATGTTGAAGAACCATCGTTCATTAAAATGCACTGTCGCTACAAATCGGAAATTGTTTATTCCGGCTTGCGCGATCCAAACATCATCGACCCTAAAAAGAAAACCGGAGTTCATTTAGAACCAAAAGACTTTTTAGAGATGAAAGACCGGGACGATGTGGTTATTCTGGACGTTCGGTCAAACTATGAGCATTCTTTAGGTAAATTTAAAAATGCTGTAACGCTCGATATTGAAAACTTCCGCGATTTCCCTGCTAAAATCAATGAGCTGGCGCAATACAAAGACAAAAAAATTCTGACCTATTGCACCGGTGGTATTAAATGCGAGAAGGCTTCTGCCCTGCTTTTACACGAGGGCTTTAAAGAAGTTTATCAATTACATGGCGGAATAATTAAATACGGTAAAGAAGCTGAGGGAAAAGATTTCGAGGGCCAATGCTATGTATTTGATAACCGGGTAGCGGTTGAGGTAAACAAAGTAAATCCCAAAGTAATTTCTACCTGCTACAATTGCGGAAAAACCACCGCTAAAATGATAAACTGTGCCAACCCGGAATGCAACGAACATTTCACCCAATGTGATGATTGCGGATGGGAGTTGGATGGTTGCTGCTGTAACACATGCAAAGAACATCCGCGGAAGCGACCTTACGATGGAACGGGATATTATGTTAAAGTGCCGCAACCGGTTAATATCAATAAAAGAGTTCATTAGCCATTGGTGAAAAAAGAGTTCATTAGTCACTGGTGATTTTAAAAGAGTTCATTAGTCACTGGTAAAAAGTTCATTAGTCTTATTTAATTAGTAAAAAGAATGGCTAGTCGATTTACTAACCCATTTTAATTTACCTAGACTTATCACTTTTTAGCTGGCTATCCAAACTATTGACTAGTGACTATTAACCAATGACTATTTTGACTATTGACTAATGACTAAAAACTAATCCCCTAATTAAAATTGCCTAATGACTAAACTATCTGTAAACATCAATAAAATTGCCACCCTAAGAAATTCAAGAGGGGGCAATAATCCGGATTTAGTGCAAACCGCGCTCGACTGCGAAAGTTTTGGCGCTCAGGGCATCACCGTTCACCCAAGACCTGACGAAAGGCATATTCGCTATCAGGATGTTTACGATTTGAAGGCTGTTATTAAAACAGAATTCAACATAGAAGGCAATTGCCAGGAAAAAGCTTTTGTAGATTTGGTACTGGCCAATAAACCCGCCCAGGTAACGCTGGTTCCGGATGCTTTAAATCAAATTACATCCAATCATGGTTGGGATACAATCACCAATCAGCAATATTTAAAAGACATCATCCCTCAGTTTAGAGAGGCAGGAATCCGAGTTTCCATTTTTGTAGACCCAGATCCTAAAATGGTTGAAGCTGCTGCAACAACAGGTACAGACAGAATAGAGTTGTATACTGAAGCTTATGCACAGCGCTATCATCAAGACAGAGAAAAAGCTATAAGACCTTATGTAGCGGCCGCCAAAATAGCACAACAAACAGGCCTGGGATTAAACGCAGGGCATGATTTAGATCTGCATAACCTAAAATATTTCACGCTGAATGTCCCCAATCTACTTGAAGTAAGTATTGGCCATGCCTTAATTTGCGATGCACTTTATTATGGTTTGGAACACACCATAAAATTATATTTAAGGCAAATTGAAGATGCTGCTTTGGAGAGAGATTTTGTTTAAACCATCCTGGATTTTTGATAAAATCAGGGAAAGTGATCTACAGGTTTTAAAACTATAGATTTTACTTCCAGTTTACTCTCTGCTGCCCAAAAAAATCTCTTTTTTATTTACCTTTGCGGCACTCATATAGTTTTCAATTTTCATGAATTTAAATATCGATTTCCAGGAGAAATTTGCCGACCGACATATTGCCCCCGACCCAGCTGAAACGGCTAAAATGCTAGAGACGGTTAATGCAACTTCGCTGGATGAATTAATTGATCAAACAGTACCTCAGCAGATCCGGTTAAAGCAACCTCTAAATTTGCCTTCTCCAAAAAGTGAAATCGATTATTTAACAGATTTGAAGACTCTGGCTTCAAAAAACAAAGTTTTTAAATCGTATATCGGACAAGGGTATTACGATACGATAGTCCCTCCCGTGATCTTGCGAAACATCTTCGAAAATCCAGGATGGTATACTCAATATACTCCTTATCAGGCCGAAATATCTCAGGGCCGTTTGCAAGCTTTATTAAACTTTCAAACCATGGTTATCGATTTAACCGGAATGGAAATAGCCAATGCGTCCTTACTTGATGAAGGTACAGCTGCCGCTGAAGCTATGTTTATGCAATACAGCTTGCGAAAAAACCAGCAGGCGAAAACATTCTTTGTATCCGAAGAACTTTTCCCGCAGACAATTGATATTTTAAAAACACGTTCTGCTCCGTACGGGATAGATCTTCAAATAGGCAATCATCAAACGGTTGAATTAACCGATGATATGTTTGGTGCCATTGTACAGTATCCCGCAGCAAACGGAACAGTTTACAACTATACTGATTTTGCCAACAAGGCCCACGAAAAAGGCATTAAACTTACCGTAGTTGCAGATATACTAAGTCTCACCATCCTAACTCCTCCGGGAGAATGGGGAGCAGACATCGTAGTAGGAACAACACAACGTTTTGGTGTACCGATGGGGTTTGGCGGGCCGCATGCTGCTTACTTTGCTACAAAAGAAGAATACAAGCGAAGTATGCCGGGGCGAATTATCGGCGTTAGTATCGATTCTGCAGGTCACTATGCCCTAAGAATGGCGTTGCAAACCCGCGAACAACATATCCGTCGCGATAAGGCCACGTCGAATATCTGTACGGCACAAGCTTTGCTGGCAATTATGGCTGGTATGTATGCCGCTTATCATGGTAAAGATGGACTAAAAGCAATTGCTGAACGGATTCACGGCTTAACAGTATTGCTTTCAGATGCACTCGAAGCTTTGGGCTATACACAAGAAAACAAAACATTCTTCGATACAATCAAACTAGATCTGGGCGAATTAGCCAACTCGATTCACGGATTGGCGATCAATAATGAAATGAATTTTCATTATTCTAGCTCGAAAATCTCCATCGCCTTAGATGAAACAACAAACTTAGAAGATATAACAAGCATTATCAGAGTATTTGCTAGAGTTAAAGCGAAAAGCATCGATGATGTAAACTTAGATAGCTTAAAAACGAAGCTTGAAGCACGGATTAGTCCTGAATTGCAGAGAACTTCCGAATTCTTAACTCACCCCGTATTTAACACGCACCATTCTGAACATGAAATGCTGCGCTATATCAAATCATTAGAAAACAAAGATCTATCGCTTTGCCATTCGATGATTCCACTCGGATCATGCACCATGAAGCTCAATGCTACGACAGAAATGATCCCTGTTACCTGGCCGGAATTCAGTAAGATGCACCCATTTGCACCTTTAGACCAAACGGGAGGTTATATGCAGCTTTTTGATGAGCTGAATAAGTGGCTTAGTGAAATTACTGGCTTTGCAGCCATGAGTCTTCAGCCGAATTCTGGTGCTCAGGGCGAATATGCAGGCTTGATGGTTATCCGCGCCTATCACCAAAGCAGAGGCGAAGGGAAACGTAATATTGCTTTGATACCTGCTTCTGCACATGGAACCAATCCTGCTTCTGCGGCTATGGCAGGCATGAAAGTTATTGTTGTTAAATGCGATGTGAACGGCAATATTGATGTAGCAGATTTAAGAGCCAGGGCGGAAGAACATAAAGATGATTTGTCGTGCCTGATGGTCACTTATCCATCCACTCACGGAGTGTTCGAGGAATCGATAATTGAAGTGTGTAATATTATTCATGAAAATGACGGACAAGTTTATATGGACGGCGCCAACATGAACGCTCAAGTAGGTTTAACGAGTCCGGCTAACATTGGCGCCGATGTTTGCCACTTGAACTTACATAAAACATTCTGTATTCCTCATGGTGGCGGTGGCCCGGGTATGGGGCCAATTGGCGTTGCAAAACACCTTGTTCCATTCTTGCCTGGACATCCTGTTGTTGATATTAATAACGAACAGTCTATTCATGCGGTCTCAGCGGCACCGTGGGGTTCGGCTTCAATTCTCATCATATCTCACGCTTACATTGCAATGATGGGAGCAGAAGGCCTTACAAATGCAACCAAGTATGCTATACTGAATGCAAATTATATAAAATCAAGATTAGAAAATCAGTATCCGATTTTATACGCCGGAAGTAAGGGTCGTTGTGCTCACGAAATGATCTTGGACTGCCGTGCTTTTAAAAGCTTCGGAATTGAAGTTACCGACATTGCAAAGCGCCTAATGGATTATGGCTTCCATGCTCCTACTGTTTCTTTTCCCGTTCCCGGCACTTTGATGATTGAGCCTACAGAATCGGAGCCAAAGCAAGAACTGGATCGTTTTTGCGATGCAATGATTGCTATCAGATCTGAAATTTCTGAAGTTGAAAACGGAAGTATGGATAAAGTTAACAATCCATTAAAAAATGCCCCACATACTGCTGCTGTAATCGTAAGCACTGAATGGAACAGGGATTATAGCCGCGAGCGGGCAGCATTCCCCTTGCCTTACGTTACTGAACGCAAGTTCTGGCCTTCGGTTGGCAGAGTAAACGATACACATGGCGACAGAACTCTTATTTGTTCATGTCCACCGATTGAAGCGTATGAAGAAGAGGCTTTCGCCTGAAGATCTTAGCTTTTTAGATAAAAATAAAAGCCCTTCGATTATGAACCGAAGGGCTTTTTATTTGATTTTTATCAAATTCAATCAAGGGCAAACACCTTACCCAGATTATCAGTATTCCGGCAACTGATTTCCAAATCTTTTACATATCCTGTACGGATATCAATTACCCAGCCATGAACCTCGAGGTCATCCCGTTCTTTCCAGGCATTTTGCACAATAGTAGTTTTACAAAGATTATAAACCTGCTCGCTAACGTTCAATTCGACTAATCTATCTACACGCGCACCCTCATCAGAAATCGAATCAAGCTCGGTAGCATGTAACCGGTAAACATCTTTTATATGACGTAACCAGTTATCGATCACTCCATGTTGTTTATTTCCCATTGCAGCGGCCACGCCGCCACAACCATAATGTCCGGCAACAACAACATGTTTAACCTTTAAGACATTCACAGCATAATCCAACACACTTAACATGTTCATATCGGTGTGAACGCAAACATTAGCGATATTTCTGTGAACGAAAACCTCTCCGGGCTTTGTATTAGTGATCTGATTGGCAGGCACGCGACTGTCAGAGCATCCAATCCACAAAACCTCCGGATTTTGGCCCTCAGCAAGTTTTTTAAAATATTCAGGGTCTGAGCTTGTTATAGATTCAACAAAGTCTTTATTGCCTTGTAGTAACTGATCGTAACTCCGCATTTTTTTATCGTTTATTTGTTCAACCGTTTGGTCGGTAATATATGTTTTATTATTATTTGAGGTCATTTTTATTTAGAAATTTCAGGTTTATAAATTAATTCATTGAGTTTTGGTATTTCATACCGGCTTTTAATATTCACCAACTCCACAATAATGGCTTTTGTAAAAGCATTGTGTTTAAAGTTGTGAATTACTTCTAATACGTCGGGATCTATATACCGGCAGTTGGTACCATCAATTTTAACGTTGGTCTCTTTCGGGAGATGAGTTAAGGTATACTGAATAGCTGCTTTATTTAAAAATGACACCTCTTCTGCCAGTTTAATTTCAATAACTTTTTTATCTCCCTCAGAACCAATCCTATAGAAATACGGATTACGAAGATTGTTCCTTAGGATAAAGTATACAGATACCAGCATGCCGATAGCGACTCCTTTTAAAAGATCGGTTAGCACCACAGCTAAAACCGTAACCACAAAGGGAACAAATTGGCTATATCCATTCTTCCACATTTTCGCAAACAAACCTATCTTAGCCAATTTATAGCCCGTGATTATTAATATCGCCGCAAGACATGAAAGTGGGATTAGGTTTATAATCGTCGGGATAACCAGCAAAGCTGTCAATAGCCAAAAACCATGAAATATTGCACTCATTTTAGTCCTACCACCTGAATTTACGTTGGCAGAAGAGCGAACAATTACCGCTGTCATTGGCAGTCCGCCTAAAAATCCACTGGTCATATTTCCAATTCCCTGGGCCAGTAATTCTCTGTTCGTCGGCGATACGCGCTTTATTGGATCTATTTTATCGACGGCCTCCAAACTTAACAAGGTTTCAATGCTTGCGACAATTGCAATTGTTGCCGCTACAATCCACACATTCTTATTTGCGATCTGGGAGAAATCCGGCGAGATAAAAAGATCGGTAAACTCACCGAATGAACCTACAACCGGTATCATCACCAAATGCTCGTCCTTAATTGCGAGTGCAGAGCCTTTAAATAACTGATTAAGAATTACTCCTGCAACTACCACAATTAAAGCAGCCGGCACTGCGCTTAATTTTTTTACCTTCGGCCAGTAGATCAGAATCAACAAAGATACTGCACTAATAATAATAGCTCCATAGCTTACTCTGTTCATTGCTGCCACTATCGAAGAAAAAGTATTTTGGCTGTCCGCCTGATTAAAACTCTCACTGCCCTCGAAATCGCCATCATAACCAAATGCATGAGGTATTTGCTTAAGAATAAGAATAATACCTATAGCAGCAAGCATACCCTCAATAACAGAGGACGGAAAATAATTAGCGATTGTTCCGGCTTTAATAAGCCCTAAAATTATCTGGAACACACCCGCAAGAACCAATGCGAGAAGGAATGTTGGATAGGCCCCCAATTGAGTAATCGCCGAAAAAACAATCACAGTTAAACCAGCCGCAGGCCCACTAACACTTAACTGAGAACCACTAACCGACGCGACCACTATGCCGCCGATAATTCCGGTTAGTACCCCGGCAAACAATGGCGCACCCGAGGCTAAGGCAATACCTAAACACAAGGGAAGCGCAACCAAAAACACAACTATACTGGAAGGCAGATCCCTTTTTAAATTTTTCTTTAAGAAATACTTATTAATACCAGAAGACGCAGACATATAATTCGCTGCCATAAACACATACGTTAATTTGAATAATTAATTAATAACAATGAAAAGATTCCCTAATCAGAGAAAACAGACGGGGAACAGGAAACTAATTACTAAACGTTTGGTGGAGGAGTGGGTACAGGAGGATAAAAAGCCTGAACATGCTTATCATGATCAATACTGATCATTGAAGAAAGGATGAGCTGAACCGGATGAACTAAAGTAAATCTGAAGCTGCTTAAGGTAAAATATTCCTTTACCGCAATTTCTTTTACATCAGAAGTCTTACCATTATTTTCTATTTCGATCTGCATAATTACGGCATTCACCGCTTGTTTATCGAAATGCGAGATAATTAAGGGGGCAACAGAAATCACCATCTTAACCGTAAAGATGGTTAAGAAAATGTAACTGAAAATTATCTTGCCGACTTCCTTTTTCATTTTGAGATCCTGCAAAAATAGCAATTTGAAACGTTATCAATGCTGTAAAATATTTTTTTACAAAAAAGGCAGAAATAAAACTCTTTTACTATTGATGTTTTATAAAAGCAAATACACCGTCAACATATATTCAGTACTTTGCTTATTCTATTTCGTAAACGTGAAAAATAAACTACATCAATTAAGCCAAAAACGTAAAGAGGCCCTTTTGGGCGGTGGCGAAAGCCGGATTGACAGTCAGCACAAAAAAGGCAAACTTACAGCCCGCGAACGCTTACATTTTCTTTTAGACGAAAATTCCTTTGAAGAGATCGGAATGCTGGTAACACACCGTTCAGTCGATTTCGGGATGGAAAAAGAAAAGTATCCCGGCGATGGGGTTGTTACCGGCTATGGCACAATTAACAGTCGCCTGGTCTATGTTTTTTCGCAGGATTTTACTGTTTTTGGCGGCTCCTTGTCTGAAACACATGCTGAAAAAATCTGCAAAATCATGGACCTTGCACTTAAAAATGGCGCACCACTTATTGGTCTAAACGATTCTGGCGGAGCAAGAATTCAGGAAGGCGTGGTATCTCTGGGGGGGTATGCAGATATTTTCTATCGTAACACGCTGGCCTCCGGGGTAATCCCTCAGATATCGGCGATTATGGGACCTTGTGCCGGCGGAGCAGTATATTCTCCGGCTATTACCGACTTTATCCTGATGGTTGAACACACTTCCTATATGTTTGTAACCGGACCAAACGTAGTAAAAACGGTTACACATGAGGAAGTAAGTTCCGAGGAATTGGGAGGTGCATCTGCCCACGCAATAAAGTCCGGTGTAACACATTTCGCCTGCGAAAATGAAATTGAGGCAATTGAAAATATTAAAAAGCTTTTAAGCTATTTACCTCAGAATTGTGAAGAGCCCGCTCCTTCCCTGCCCTATCTGGATGGATCGAACGACAGAAGGAATAAATTAGACAACATCCTTCCCGAAAACAGCAATCAACCTTATGATATCAGAGATGTTATTCAAAACGTCATTGATGAAGATACTTTTTTTGAGGTACACAAGGATTTTGCTGAGAACATTGTAGTAGGCTTTGGCAGAATAGCCGGGCGGAGCATCGGAATTGTAGCTAATCAGCCGGCTTTTTTAGCGGGAGTTCTGGACATAAAAGCATCTACCAAAGGTGCCCGTTTTGTTCGCTTTTGCGATTGTTTCAACATTCCCCTGCTGGTTTTTGAAGATGTACCAGGCTTTTTACCGGGAACCGATCAGGAATGGAACGGAATCATCGTGAACGGAGCCAAACTTTTATATGCTTTTTGCGAAGCTACTGTTCCGCGTATTACGGTGATAACACGCAAAGCCTATGGCGGCGCCTACGATGTAATGAATTCCAAACATATTGGCGCAGACATGAATTACGCCTGGCCCAGCGCCGAAATTGCAGTTATGGGGGCCAAAGGTGCCGCAGAAATTATCTTTAAAAAAGAAATTGCGTCAGCAGAAGATCATAATGCCCGCTGGCTTGAGAAAGAAAAAGAATATTCAGATATTTTTGCCAACCCTTACCGGGCAGCAGAAAGAGGCTTTATTGACGAAGTGATTGAACCAGCAGAAACTCGCATCAAGCTTATTAAGGCTTTCAATATGTTGCAAAATAAAGTGGTGAATCATCCAAGAAAAAAACACGGAAACATTCCTCTTTAATTATCCTATTTCTATGGCAAAAGTTGCAGGCAAAGCATATGATATCAGTTTACTTAAGCGGATCTTCAATTACGTAAAGCCGTATCGGGGCATTTTTATCTGGTCGGTGATTCTTACACTTGCACTTGCCATTGTAGCTCCTTTGCGCCCGCTGCTTATACAGTATGCTCTTGATAATTATATCTTCACAAACAACTACCAGGGGCTGCTGAACGTCACCCTGTTAATGCTTTTCCTCTTACTTGCTCAAACAGTAATTCAATACTTTCACACCTTTCTAACAAACACTTTAGGACAGTCGACAATACGAGATCTGCGTATCAATGTATTTAATCATATCAGCAAACTAAAACTCAGCTTTTTTGATCGCACTCCTCTCGGACAATTAATCACAAGAACGGTTTCAGATTTAGAAACCATTGCCGAGATATTTTCAGAAGGTTTGATCGTAATAATCGGAGATATCCTGCAACTGGTGGTTATACTCGGGGTGATGCTTTATACCGACTGGAAATTGACTTTAGTGGTTCTTGCTCCAATGCCCTTGCTCATCCTAGCCAGTTTCATTTTTAAAGAAGCTATAAAATCTGCTTTTCAGGATGTAAGAACCCAGGTCGGTCATCTGAACACTTTTCTACAGGAACATATTTCCGGAATGAGTATCATAAAATACTTTGCCCGCGAGAATCAGGAGATCCGAAAATTCAAACAAATTAATGCAAAGCATCGCGACGCAAATATCCGCTCAAACTGGTACTACTCGATTTTTTTTCCGGTAGTGGAAATTATTTCTGCCTTATCTATGGGGCTTCTTGTATGGTATGGCTCAAAGCAGATTATCCAACACGACATCTCTCCCGGAGTTGTTGTTTCATTTATCATGTATATTAATATGATGTTCAGACCAATCCGGGAACTTGCCGACAAGTTTAATACGCTGCAAATGGGAATGGTAGGCGCTGACAGGGTTTTTAGTGTTTTAGATAATACCGACATCGAAGAAAACAATGGAAAACTTATCCCAGAGAAAATGATGGGAGAGATTTCCTTTGAGAACGTTTGGTTTACTTATCAGACGAACGGGGAAGAAAACGCCGAAGAGAACTGGATACTAAAAAATATAAACTTTAGGATCAAAGCTGGCGAAACGCTCGCATTAGTAGGTGCAACCGGAGCCGGAAAGTCGTCTGTAATTAACATCCTGAACAGATTCTATCAAATCAGCAAAGGAAGTGTGAAAATAGACGGAATTGACATCAGAGAGTATGAATTGAATTATTTAAGAAATCAGATAGCAACAGTTATACAAGATGTGTTTTTATTTTCCGACTCGATTTCTAATAATATAACACTTAACAATAAACAAATAAGCAAAGAGCAGTTAATTGCAGCGGCTAAAGAAGCAGGAGCACACGAATTTATAGAACGCTTGCCGGGAGCTTATGATTATAATGTAATGGAACGGGGCTCAACACTCTCATCCGGTCAGGCGCAGTTAATTTCCTTTATAAGGGCAATGGTTTACAATCCTAAAATCCTTGTGTTGGACGAAGCTACCTCCTCTGTAGATACCGAAACTGAATATTTAATTCAACAAACGATAGAAAAGTTAATGAAGGGGCGTACCTCGATTGTTATCGCACATCGACTATCCACCATTCAAAATGCCGATAAGATTATTGTTCTGGACCATGGAGAGATTAAAGAAGCAGGCTCGCATCAGCAACTTCTAAAATTAAACGGTTATTATAAACGCCTCTATGATTTACAGTTCAACTCGATGGGAATAGCAAAAAGCATGTAAAAACGAGCAAAATGTTTGTGGTTTTTGATAAAAAATCAACATTCTACATAAAAAGGCGCAAAAATTCTGTATTTGTAAAAATATATTGCAGAAATTTTATCTAAGTTTGCAAAACTTTAGAAAAAACGACAAATGAGTGTATTAGTAAATAAAGATTCAAAAGTTATAGTTCAAGGCTTTACAGGTAACGAAGGCACCTATCATGCTTCGCAAATGATCGAGTACGGAACTCAGGTTGTAGGAGGAGTAACTCCGGGTAAAGGTGGTCAAACACACTTAGACAGACCTGTTTTTAATACCGTAAAAGATGCTGTAGATAAAACTGGTGCTGATGTTTCTATCATTTTTGTACCTCCTGCGTTTGCTGCCGATGCAATTATGGAAGCTGCTGAAGCAGGAATTAAAGTTATCGTTTGTATCACTGAAGGCATTCCTACTAAAGATATGATTTTAGTGAAAGAATATATTTCAGACAGAGACTGCCGTCTTATCGGTCCTAACTGTCCGGGAATTATCACTGCTGATGAATCGAAAATTGGTATTATGCCAGGATTCATCTTCAAAAAAGGTCATGTTGGTGTAGTTTCTAAATCAGGAACATTAACCTACGAAGCAGTTGATCAGGTTGTTAAAGCTGGATTAGGTATCACAACAGCTATCGGTATCGGTGGCGACCCTATTATTGGAACTCCAACAGTAGAAGCAGTGAAATTATTAATGAATGATCCTGAAACTCACGGCATCATCATGATTGGAGAAATTGGTGGAGGCATGGAAGCTGAAGCTGCTTATTGGATCAAAGAAAATGGCACCAAACCAGTTGTAGGATTTATTGCTGGTCAAACTGCTCCTGCTGGCCGTCGTATGGGTCACGCCGGTGCGATCGTTGGTGGCGCTGATGATACTGCCGCTGCTAAAATGAGAATTATGACAGAATGCGGAATTCGCGTAGTAGAATCCCCTGCTGAAATTGGAGCTGCAATGGCTGAAGAATTAAGCAAGGTTCCTGCTTAATTTCCAATATATAAAACATTTAAAATCCTGGCTCACGGCCGGGATTTTTTGTTTTTTAACCATCCTGTTTCTCAAAAAATGGTTTGGATTAAATTGTCAAAAAAAATCAGCACCTTCATAATTCATGAAAGTCACCTTCAGCTATTTTTTCGCATTCGCTATCTTCATTCTTTCGGCCTGTAACCATTCAGAAAGATCAGATGCAACCAATACACGTTTTCCTAAACTTAGGGGATCTGTGAACGATTTTGAAAATCTATTTTCAGACCAGGAAGAAAAAGCGCTTGACTCTTTGATTAAAAACTTTGAGAAAAGATCATCAATTGAAATCGTCGTAGTGACGCTTGATACATCCATGACTACCCTGGAAAATTTCAATTCTTATACTCTAAGGCTATTGAAACACTGGAATATTGGCAAAAAGGATAAATGCATTCTGATTGGAATTTCAAGTTCATTACAACGAGTAAGGATAAGCAATAGTCTGGGAATTGAAAAATCATTGAGCGACCTAGAAACCAGAAGAGTTCTGGATGATTTCATGTTTCCAAAATTTCGCAAAGGCAATTTTTTTGAAGGGACAGAAAGCGGGATAAAGGAGTTGGTGAGAATTTTAGAATAGAACGTACGCTCAGGTAAGGCTTAGATTAACTTTTTAAACTATTAAACGTTATATCTAGGAAAAATACACACTCTATCCAAATTATGACTCCAGCGATTTGAAATACATAACCCGCACTATTTGGATTTTATCACTGATAAGCTTGTTTACGGATACAGCAAGCGAAATGCTTTATCCAATTATGCCGATATACTTAAAGAGCATTGGATTTTCAATAATACTGATCGGAGTACTTGAAGGCTTAGCAGAAGCTACAGCAGGATTAAGTAAGGGATACTTTGGAAAACTATCCGACAATTCCGGAAAACGAGTTCCCTTCGTTCAGTTAGGCTATGCGTTGAGCGCCGTTTCAAAGCCTTTAATGGCACTATTCATTTACCCTCTTTGGATATTTGGTGTTCGAACAATTGATCGTTTTGGAAAAGGTATCCGCACCGGGGCAAGAGATGCAATGCTATCTGATGAGGCAAGCCCGGAGTCAAAAGGGAAAGTATTTGGATTCCATCGTTCTATGGACACAGTTGGTGCAGTATTGGGTCCCAGCTTCGCCTTGATTTATCTCTACTATTTTCCACTGCAATATAAAACGCTATTTTTCATCGCGTTTATCCCCGGGGTGTTTGCCGTACTGGCTTCATTTTACCTCAGGGACAAGCGAGTGATACCACGAGCGAACCGTCAAAAGACTTCATTCTTCTCATTTCTCCATTACTGGAAAACAAGTCCCTTAATATATAGAAAGGTTGTAACCGGCCTGCTGATTTTTACTCTGTTTAACAGTTCAGATGTATTTTTACTTTTGAAAGCAAAAGAGTCAGGCCTTGACGATACAATGGTGATTGGAGCTTATATCTTTTATAATATTGTCTATGCTTTGTTTGCTTTCCCAATTGGAATTCTTGCGGATAAAGTTGGACTGAAGTCGATTTTCATAACGGGACTTGCCTTATTCGCAGTTGTATATCTTGGAATGGCTTTTAACACTAGTCTCTATATTTTTTATGGCCTATTTTTCCTTTACGGGGTTTACGCAGCAGCCACAGAAGGAATTTCTAAGGCATGGATCAGTAATATTACAGATCGAAAAGATACTGCAACAGCTATCGGGACATACTCAGGATTTCAAAGCATTTGCACAATGCTGGCAAGTTCGTTGGCTGGTTTAATCTGGTATAAATTCGGCGCAACCGCCACATTCATCACCACCTCAGTTATAACCGCGCTTGTTACGATTTATTTTATAAGCATACCGAAGCCACCCCAAAGAACTCCGACTCTAATCGAATAAACATCTGCATAATTTTCTCGAGCTGTACTTTTGCGCTAAAACTATCCCATCAGATAATCCATCTCTATTGCAGCACCCAGATTTTGGAGATCCTCGTCCGAAAGGTGGATTTTACTTTGTGAAAGTCCCCAATGCCCATTTTCGTTTTGCGTGATTATGCCGTCCATTTCCTGCTCAGCGGGGGTCAGCTCTCCACCTTCAAACGCATCAAAAAGATGCACAAAAAAGCCAAACTTTTTTTTGCCCAATACATGAACAGTAACATCCGTTTTTACACCACTCATGTCGAATTGTGTCATGAACTTTTCCATACTTTCTTAATGCAGCATATTTGGTATGGTTTTAAAAATTTTCAATTGGTATTTTGAATTAACGTAGACAAAGTATGGAACGCTGTCTGCGTTAAGCTAAACTAATCAAATAAAAAACCCCAACCATTTCTGGTTGAGGTTTTTCTATCTTGACCCGGCTTTCGTTTAAGCCTGTTGATTCATTCTGATTATATTCAGTGCTGCACCGGCTTTAAACCATTCTATTTGTTGCTCATTATAGGTATGATTTACGTTGAACGAATCTTTGCTGCCATTAGCATGATGTAAAACTACTTTAAGTTGTTTACCTGGAGCAAAACTTGTTAATCCTTCAATATCAATCACATCATCTTCAAAAACTTTATCGTAATCGGCAGGATTTGCAAAGGTGATACCAAGCATCCCCTGTTTCTTAAGATTGGTTTCGTGAATACGTGCAAAAGATTTCACTAAAATAACTCTTACACCCAAGTGACGAGGCTCCATAGCAGCATGTTCACGTGAAGACCCTTCTCCGTAGTTCTCATCTCCAACAACCACTGTACCAATTCCTGCAGCTTTATAGGCTCTTTGAGTTGCCGGAACTGGTCCGTATTCACCAGTTATCTGGTTTTTGACTAAATCAGTTTTATCATTGAAATAATTAACAGCGCCAATTAACATATTATTAGAAATATTGTCGATATGACCACGGAACTTCAACCATGGACCAGCCATAGAAATATGGTCGGTTGTACATTTACCTCTCGCTTTAATTAACAAACGTAGGCCATGAAGGTCTGTTCCTTCCCAAGCCGGGAATGGCTCAAGCAATTGTAAACGACTTGATTTCTCATCAACCAATACCTGAACGCTACTTCCGTCTTCAGCAGGCTCCTGGTAACCAGCATCTTCAACTGCATATCCTTTGATAGGCATTTCCAGTCCTTGTGGTTCGTCTAATCTAACCTGCTCACCGTTCTCATTAGTTAGCGTATCAGTCATAGGGTTAAATGTAAGATCACCCGCAATAGCCAAAGCTGTTACAATTTCCGGGGAAGCCACGAAGGCGTGAGTATTTGGATTTCCATCGTTACGTTTCGCAAAGTTTCTGTTAAAAGAAGTGATAATAGAGTTTTTACGGGTTGGATCTGTAGAATGACGAGCCCACTGTCCGATACATGGGCCGCAAGCATTTGCCAATACAACACCACCAATTTTATTAAATATATCTAAATACCCATCGCGCTCTACCGTGTAACGAACAAGTTCAGAACCTGGAGTCACAGTATACTCAGCTTTTGCTTTTAGATTTTTATCTACCGCTTGTTGAGCAAGTGAAGCTGCACGTGTAATATCTTCGTAAGACGAATTCGTACAAGAACCAATTAATCCAACTTCCAATTTAGCCGGCCAGTCATGCGCCCTAACTGCATCAGCAAATTTAGAAAGCGGCCACGCCAAATCAGGGGTAAACGGACCGTTAATATATGGTTCAAGTTCTGATAAGTTAATTTCAATAACCTGATCGAAGTACTGCTCAGGATTAGCGTAAACTTCATCATCTCCTGTTAAGTGTTGCTTTACCTGGTTAGCCAGATCAGCGATATCACCTCGTTCTGTACCACGTAAATACACTTCGGATTTTTCGTCATATCCGAAGATAGATGTAGTAGCACCGATTTCGGCACCCATGTTACAAATCGTCGCCTTTCCGGTTGCAGAAAGAGAACGAGCACCTTCACCAAAATATTCAACGATCGCACCAGTTCCACCTTTTACGGTAAGAATACCGGCAACTTTAAGTATAATATCCTTTGCAGAAGTCCAACCAGAAAGCTTACCAGTTAGCTTAACACCAATAAGTTTAGGAAATTTAAGCTCCCATGCAAAACCTGCCATAACATCGCAGGCATCTGCACCACCAACACCAATGGCGATCATACCCAAACCACCTGCATTAGGTGTATGAGAGTCGGTACCAATCATCATTCCACCAGGAAATGCATAGTTTTCTAAAACAACCTGGTGAATAATACCTGCGCCTGGTTTCCAGAAACCAATACCATATTTATTAGATACAGAAGCAAGGAAATCGTAAACCTCTTTATTTGTATCATTCGCTATTTGTAAATCTTCAACAGCTCCAACTTTCGCCTGGATTAAGTGATCACAATGCACAGTTGAAGGAACAGCTACCTGCGGTCTTCCGGCCTGCATAAATTGCAAAAGGGCCATTTGTGCTGTAGCATCCTGCATCGCAACTCGATCGGGAGCAAAGTCTACGTATGAAACCCCGCGAGCATAAGCTTGCTGCGCATTACCTTCCCATAAATGGGAATAAAGGATTTTTTCAGTTAAAGTAAGTGGTTTACCAACTGCTTTTTTAGCTGCCTCTATTCTATCGCCGAAACGAGAATAAACAGCTTTAATCATTTCTAAATCAAAAGCCATAATGTACTTCAATATAAACAAAAGTATTAACCATTGAACACAAAAAAAGTTGCAGACGAAAAACATGCGATAAAAAATGACATTGTTTTCGCAATAAGGAAAAACACACAAATAAAAAAACCATTCTGTTTTTCAGAATGGTTTGTAAATATTACACTCAGACTTTCACCTGATGTGGTACTGAATATTAGTTTACTAAATGCTTGTGGGAAGGTGCGAACTTAGTTAGATTGATCCCTTCAACCGCTGTTTTATATTCATCAATTGTAGGGGTTCTGCCAAGGATTGTAGACAAAACCACAACTGGTGTAGACGAAAGCAAAGATTCTCCTTTTTTACCTTCAGTATCTTCCACCACTCTTCCCTGGAAAAGACGTGTAGAAGTTGCCATTACAGTATCCCCTTTAGCTGCTTTCTCCTGGTTACCCATGCAAAGATTACATCCCGGACGTTCAAGATATAACATCTTTTGGTATTCTGTACGTGCTGCAGATTTTGGCGCATTATCGTCAAACTCGAAACCAGCGTATTTCTGTAACACGTCCCAGTCGCCTTCAGCTTTAAGCTCATCAACGATATTATAAGTAGGAGGTGCTACTACAAGCGGAGCCTGGAACACAACCTTACCTTGTTGCTCTTCAATGTTTTTAAGCATTTGAGCCAGAATCTTCATATCTCCCTTGTGAACCATACAAGAACCAATAAATCCAAGATCCACTTTTTTCTCTCCGCCATAAAAAGACAAAGGTCTGATAGTATCGTGAGTGTATCGCTTAGAAACGTCTGCGTTATTTACATCCGGGTCAGCGATCATCGGTTCAGCAATCAGGTCAAGATCAACAACAACTTCAGCATAATATTTAGCATTTTCATCTGGAGTTAATACTGGCTTCTCGCCTGATTTAATTTCCGCGATTCGCTTATCAGCCTTATTAATCAAACCTTGTAGAACTTGCTTATGGTTGTCCATGCCCTTGTCGATCATGATCTGGATCCTACCCTTCGCGATCTCTAAAGATTCAATCAAGGTGTCATCTTCTGAAATACAGATCGAAGCTTTTGCCTTCATTTCCGCAGTCCAGTCGGTAAACGTAAATGCCTGATCAGCGGTAAGAGTTCCAATGTGAACCTCGATGATTCTTCCTTGAAATACATTTTCGCCACCAAACTTCTGAAGCATTTGTGCTTGTGTAGCATGAACCACATCACGGAAATCCATGTAATCCTTCATCTCACCTTTGAAGGTCACCTTTACAGATTCAGGAATTGGCATTGAAGCTTCACCGGTTGCAAGCGCAAGTGCGACTGTTCCCGAGTCAGCACCAAAAGCCACACCTTTAGACATTCTGGTATGAGAGTCGCCGCCGATGATGATAGCCCACTCATCTACAACGATATCGTTAAGCACCTTGTGAATTACATCCGTCATGGAATGATAAGCGCCTTTCGGGTCACGTGCAGTAATCAAACCGAAATCGTTCATGAATTTCATAAGCTTCGGAATATTATCCTGGGCCTTTTTATCCCATACTGAAGCGGTGTGACAACCTGATTGATATGCACCGTCAACTATCGGCGAAATCGTTGTAGCAGCCATAGACTCCAATTCCTGGGCAGTCATAAGACCGGTCGTATCCTGTGAACCTACAATGTTAACCTGTACACGAACATCCGAACCAGCGTGCAGAACTTTACCCGAAATGGTGCCGACTGCGTTTCTGTTGAAGATTTTTTCTGCTGCTGTAAGACCTTGCCCCTCGTGAGAAATTTCCTTTGATGGAGCGTACACAAGTGGAGTTTCAATCTCCAGAAGCTTCGCTGCGAATGTTTGAAGTTTTTTACCGAATACTATAGCGTATGATCCACCAGCCTTGATGAACTCCATCTTCTGAGGTGTGAATGCCTTAGAAAGGTCAATCAATTCCTGGTCGCCATTATAAAGTTTCTTAGTTTTAGTATTTATAGTCAGAACTGTTCCGGTCGCAACAGAGTATACTTGCTCTAAAACAGGCTCACCTTTTTCATTACGAACGATGTTACCATTAGCATCCTGCTTTTTCTCCCAGTTCTGAAGATCGATACCAATACCACCGGTAACATCAACCGTGGTAAGGAAAATCGGAGAAATACCGTTTGTGCCGCCAACAATTGGAGCAATATTGACGAATGGAATGTATGGACTTGCTGGTTTACCTGTCCACAGAGCCACGTTGTTTACGCCCGACATTCTTGATGAACCCACGCCCATGGTGCCTTTTTCAGCAATCAACATCACGCGCTTATCGGGATGTTTTGTTTGAAGTGCTCTGATTTCAGCTTGCGCCTGAAGAGAAATCATACACTTACCATGCAATTCACGGTCTGAACGGGAGTGAGCCTGATTACCTGGAGAAAGCAAATCAGTCGAAATATCACCTTCGCCGGCAATGAAAGTAACCACCTTAATTTCTTCAGGTACGTCAGGCAGTTTGGTAAAGAATTCAGCTTGTGCGTAACTTTCAATAAGTTCTTTAGCTATTTCATTACCGTTTTTAAATGCCTCCTTTAGGCGGTCTGTGTCAGCATCATAAAGATAAACTTGTGTCTTAAGCACATTGGCGGCTTCTTTTGCAATAGAGGCGTCATCACCTAAGGCCAGATCTAACAGAACTTCAATAGAAGGTCCGCCTTTCATGTGGGATAATAACTCAAACGCAAAAGCAGGCGTGATTTCGTTTACTACAGACTGACCAAGAATGATTTCCTTTAAAAATTTAGCTTTCACACCAGCAGCACTCGTAGTACCTGGTAATGTATTGTAAATAAAAAAGTTAAGAGAATCTTCGCGATAGGCGTTACCTGAATCCTTAATTTGCGTAATAATTTCGCTTAATAATTCAGCACCATCAATTGGCTTTGGATGAAGCCCCTGGCTTGCTCGTTCTTCGATCTCGGTTATGTAATCCTTATAAGTGTTCATATATAATTATAGAAAGGCTTTCAATGTTAAAAAACAGCATTTATAAACAGCCGCAGGTCCGGCTAATTTTTCTCAGCATGCATAAAAGCAAAAGAGCCTGTGCATACTGCATTGCGAAACGGCCCCAGCAAAATCATCCTAAAGCACCTTATTTGGTACAGCTTGTTCAGCATTTCCATCCCACAACTGGGAATAAAGGTTTTTTCAGTTAATGTTAGTACTTTGTCTACAGTTTTTCTTTCCGCTTCAACGCGAAAGCATGAATACCATAAACTTTCTGACCCTTTTCTATATCAAATCCCTTTTATAGCTTAATTTAATAAATAAAAATGAGCTATAAGGCTAGATTTTGGCGAAAATACAAAAAATGGTCGAGAGATTTTGTCTAAATGATATCAAATTTTATTTAGAAAAGTTCTAAGGTGTGGGGTGTACATTAATTTAACTTCTTAAAAACAAATCCTTTATCAGTCCAATAATCTAAGGCCTTAGGCAAAACATATTTCAACCTGTCAAATGCTTTTAAACTATCGTGAAAAACAATTATAGAACCCGGAACTGTTGTGCGCAATACATTCTTTAAACATTCTTCCGGTGATAAATTCTGGTCAAAGTCGCCACTCAAAACATCCCACATAATAACTTTAATTTCGGGATGTTGAATTTTCAATTTCTTAATTTGCGACCTTTTAATTTTCCCGTAAGGCGGCCTGAATAAATCAGACTTTACATATTCCGCACATTCATCAATATTTTCCAGATATTTTTCATCATCAGTACTCCAACCATTTAAATGGTTAAAGGTATGATTTCCGATCGAATGGCCTGCTTCAATAACTTCCTGATAAATTTCGGGGTGCTTTCTTACATTATCTCCAATACAAAAAAAAGTTCCTTTAGCACCAAACTCCGCGAGGCATTGCAGTACAAATGGAGTCACAACTGGAATAGGCCCATCGTCGAACGTTAGATAGATCGCATCCTTAACAGACTTCTTCCAAATCAGCTCAGGATATATCCAACGCAAAAAGAATGGAGTTTTGACTAAATACATGGCATTTTTAAAAAATCAAAAATCAAATTAAGGAAGTTTAAAAGGGATGTTTTGCTAATAATTCTTAAACTTGTTCCGCTGTTAATCATTAATGTTAAGTATTACATGAACGAAGCTACAAAAATAGCTGTTATAGGTGGAGGAAGCTGGGCTACAGCAAATATAAAAATGCTGGTGGATAACCCTTCGAAGAAAGAAATTTATTGGTGGATGCGGAATGAAGTCAGCATTGAGCATTTAAAGAAATATAAGCATAACCCTAATTATTTAAGTTCTGTAGAGATTAGAGTTCCGGAAGACAATATAAGCAGTGATATTCTTGAGGTAATTAAAGAGGCTGATATGATCTTGCTGAATATACCTGCCGCTTTTTTAAAGGAGACTCTTCAGAGCATTACGCCTCAAATGTTAAAAGGCAAGAAAATCATCTCCGCAATAAAAGGCATTGTGCCTGAGGATAACATGATCATTGCTGAGTTTATGCATAAAACTTATGAGATTCCATTAAACGACATTGTTGTTATTAGCGGCCCTTGTCATGCAGAAGAAGTGGCATTGGAAAAACTCTCTTATCTAACCATCGCATCGCTTGATATTGAGCTGGCCACACGTTTCGCGGATATGATAAGCACCCGTTATATCAAAACTAATATATCGGATGATATCTGGGGAACAGAATATGCCGCTGTTCTGAAAAATATTTACGCCGTGGCAAGCGGCATTTGTAACGGAGTTGGCTATGGTGATAACTTTCAGGCTGTATTAATTTCAAACGCTATTCGCGAGATAAAAAACTTCGTTGATACCGTCCATCCTATTGATCGCGACATCAAAGAATCCGCTTATTTAGGCGACTTACTGGTTACGGCGTATTCTCAATTTAGTCGCAACCGTATGTTCGGAAATATGATTGGAAAAGGCTATACCGTTAAGTCTGCCCAATTGGAGATGAACATGGTAGCTGAAGGCTATTATGCTGTAAATTCCCTCCACCAGATTAATAAGACATACAAAGTTTCAATGCCGATTTGCCGGGCTGTTTACGCTATTCTCTACGAAAAACATTCGCCGGCTATTGAAATGAGATTGCTCTCAGAACAACTATCCTGATTTTTTACAAACCTACAGGCCCCGATATTGTTGTTCATACAAACACTATGAATATGAAGAATACAACTTTATGGGGTATTGTTGCCGGAGCAGCTGCGGCAACTGCCATACTTTACTATAAGCGAAACGAAGTTTCCCGGATGAGTGGAAACGTTATGGATTCTGCCCGGGGCTGGGGAGACAAATTAGCAGAGTATGGCTCTCAAATTAAAGACAGGCTCTTAAATAACATGAAAGGTCCGAATGGGGAACCCGTTTACCTGGATATGTACGACAGGCAATTTTATGAAAATGAGATGGGCCAACGGGTTTACTTAGATACCCACTAGCTTAAATACAAAAAGCCCTGCCGAAATCCGGCAGGGCTTTAATGTTTTGTTCTTAAAGATTAAGAGCGTCGTCTGCGTTCGCCTTCTCTGCGACCTGCGCCACCACCGCTATATCCACCGCTGCGTTCCTCACGTTTTTTACCAGAGAAATCCCGGAAGCCACCGCCGCCACTGCGTTCACGATTGCCGCCATCGCGACGACCGCCACCTGAGTAACCGCCGCTGCGTTCGCGTCCGCCGCCACCTTCACGTTCGCCTGCAAGTTCAATTCTTACGGCACGACCGTTGAATTCTACACCTTTAAAGCTTTGCTGAATTGCCTCTGCAACACTGTTTTCAACTTCAAAAAATGTAAACACACCTTTTAAGTCAATTTTACCTACCGACTTTCCGCTTATTTTACCATTGTTACAGATAAATCCAAGCATATCGCCACGGGTGAAATCATCAACCGATCCTAAGTTTATAAAGAAACGGGTATAATCACCTCTGCTTTCAGAACGACCGCTGCGCTCACTTCTTTCACCACGCTCGCCTCTTTCAAAACGCTCACCCCGATCATCCGCCGGAGCGTTCAAATCAGGTGCATTTTTGTAATAATCAAGGAAACGGTTAAATTCAAGCGAAGCAAAGCGTGTGATCACTTCTTCTTTACTTAAATCTTTGAATTCATCCATGATACGCGGAATGTATTGCTCGATCTGCTCGCTATTAACCTCCACATTATGCACCTTATGCACCAATGCAAAGAGTTGTTTTTCGCAAACATCAAATCCACCTGGAATTTCAACCTTGGTAAATTTCTTACCGATGATACGCTCTATTTGTCTGATCTTTCCGATCTCTTTGGAGTTGATAATGGAAATGGAAACACCTGATTTACCAGCACGAGCTGTACGACCGCTTCGGTGCGTGTAATTTTCTATCTCGTCAGGCAAAGAATAGTTGATAACGTGAGTTACGTCGTTTACATCAATACCTCTTGCAGCAACATCTGTAGCAATAAGCAATTGTAAACTACGCTCGCGGTAACGTTTCATTACTTTGTCGCGCTGTTGCTGAGATAAATCTCCATGCAAAGCATCAGCGTTATAACCATCTTTAATTAATGATTCCGCGATGTCCTGAGTTTCAATTTTAGTACGGCAAAAAACGATACCGAAAATTTCAGGATTGAAATCTACAATTCGTTTAAATGCAGCATATTTATCGCGGGCACGCACCACATAATATTCGTGGTCGATATTTACGTTACCCGTGTTTTTGGTTCCCATTGTAAGCTCGAAGGGATTATCCATGTATTTCTTGGCAATCCTTCTAACTTCTGTAGGCATAGTTGCAGAAAACAACCATGTTTTTTTATCTTCCGGAGTAGTAGATAAAATCTGATCGATATCTTCCTGAAAGCCCATATTGAGCATTTCATCCGCTTCGTCTAAAACAACATAGCGTACCTCAGAAAAATCAATCGCTTTGCGGTTGATAATATCTAACATGCGGCCCGGCGTTGCCACTACAATCTGCACACCACGTCTGATTTGACGTAACTGGTCAGAAATGTTAGCACCACCGTAAACAGCTACTACATTAACATTTTTAACATTTTTTGCGTAGTTGTTTATGTCGTTAGTGATCTGTAAACAAAGTTCGCGGGTTGGGCACAGAATAAGTGCCTGAGGGTAATTCTTTTCAAAGTCCAGTAATTCTAATAGAGGCAGGCCAAATGCTGCCGTCTTACCGGTTCCTGTTTGAGCTAATCCGACAAAATCGTTGCTGCCTGAAAGTAATACCGGGATTGCTTGCTCCTGGATTGGTGTGGGATTTTCGAATCCCAATTCAGCTATGGCATTAACAATATCATGACGGATACCCAAGGTACTAAATGGGTTCATGATAATAATAAATCATCCGGCTTAATTGCCGGAAGCCGCAAAGGTACGGTTTATTTCTCAAGGAAGTTTTTCTAAATTTAAAAACGGGAATTTTTAGAAAAGCAAGGCTCAGGTTTCATTGATTCTGCGGCCCTGCCATTTGCTCATACTGCGCAAGGCATTAGCCACAGGCCAGTATCCGCGTCTGTCAGGTTTAGAAATATTTGTATCGTTTTCGTAGGAATAAGCTTCGACAACTTTTAGAAAGTTGTCGAAGCTCTATCTTCAATAAAATCGGCATCATCGAAATCAACAGTAGAAGATCCTCCGGACCTAACAGTGCCGTTATTTTGAAAATAGCTTTGCTCATACTTTTTCTGATTCCATTTTCCGACAATGGAATCTTGTACAGCTACGATTTTCTGATCGCTTTCTGCGCTATCAGTCTTTTCACATCCCCATAAAACAGTTAGGAAAATTAGGATTGCGATTAATTGAGTAAGGTTTCTGTTTATGATTTTTTTATGTTATTGGCTTTTGCGTTTTAGTACTTTAATAATTTTTTTTGGGTCTTTTGTATTTGCATATTGATGTATTCACACCAGACAAGCCTGTGCCAACGTGCGTAAAGCTTGTTCATTAAAATTGTGGTAAGGTTGTAGGTAAAGATCTCTTACTTTTTATAAGTCAATAGTGTTTCGTAACGGTAATTCTCCGAATGATAAGGTAGTATAAAACAGCTGCAAGTCTGTAGCGGTTAACTGTTTGATGTAGAAGTCGCGGGTACCTGTGGCAGTTGCCAGCCCGGTTACAGTGATTTTATCTTTTGCTCTTGTATATTTTGCAGTTACCGATCCGTTCTTGTAGGTACCCATCGGCTTTGAACTCGACAAAATCAGTCTCGTCGAAATCGACAGTTGAAGATCCTCCGGACCTAACAGTACCGTTGTTTTGAAAGTAACTTTGCTCATAGTTTTTCTGAAACCATTTGCCGACAATGGAATCTTGGGCGGCAACTACAGTCTCCTCCTTTTCAGTATTTTCATTTTTCTCACATCCCCAGAAAATGGTAAGGGAGGTAAGGAGGAGGATTAATCGGAGTAGGTTTTTTATTTGGGTTATTTTTTTTGATTTTCGAGCTTTACATAGTAGTATTACGTTTGTCTGTACATGCACCTTACGCATTTGCTGACATGAGCTAGGATTCCTGCAAAGGGATAAACTCAGATTTGAAATCTTCGAAAATAGATAATAGCTCACTCGCTATTTCCCTAAATTGGTCATAGCTTATAAAGCTCGGAGCTGTAATCTCAGCATCCATATTGTTAATTAAACGTCTGTATATGAATCCCCACTTACTATCAAAATCAATCGGTTTCCTTCCACAAACACGGTGAAATAATTGACAACTACTCCATGCTTTAGATTAAAATTTAATCGAAAAGTATAACGGCCTTCTTCCACATTTATAACATAATCCTGTTCAAGGCCAGAATATTTTGCAGAATATCCTAACTCCTGAAAAATGGAGAGAATATTTTTTTTGTCATTTTTCTTCTGCAATAAGTCAAAATTACTTTCGCTAAACCGTAAGGAAACATCCTTATATCTTTTGGGAAAGTCTGCTTTGATAAAAGCTACTTGGACGTCAAACTGATATTTTTCCATATTTTTCATACCTATTCAGCTCTAAAGGAAATTTCAATTGATGGGACGTGATCTCTGGCAATCTTTTTATATTCTTCAATCTTGCTAAAAGATTGGTTTGAAGCAGGAATTTCTAAAACGAACTCGCCTTGAAGGGTCTCGCCAATTTTTCCCTCCCTCGCTGGCGCACGCGTGTCGCGTGTGCATCACACCATTCATGAATACTAAAT
>CAMLLO010000043.1 GCA_946480915.1 uncultured Sphingobacteriaceae bacterium
ATTTGTAGTGCCCTCCCAAAGGGCATGTTTTTCATAGGTAGATGTAGGGTCGAATTTAAATATTCGACCCTTTTTTATTGTCTAACCTTTTCAATGCTGTTTTGTTAAGAATTCTGATGAGGAAAAAAAAGATAGTTGTTGCAGTATCGGGTGCTAGTGGGGCCGTTTATACAAAGGTTTTATTTGATAAGTTAGTAGGCCTTCAATCCGAAATTGATGCTATTGGGGTTGTGATGTCTGAAAATGCCAAAGAAGTTTGGAAATATGAATTGTCAGAAGATTCTTATTTACAATATCCCTTTAAATTTTATTCAAAGTCTGATTTTACTGCGCCATTCGCATCAGGTTCGGCAATGTTTGATACGATGATTATTTGTCCATGCTCGATGGGGACGCTCGGCAGAATTGCTGCTGGTGTTTCGGACGACTTAACAACAAGGGCAGCAGACGTAATTTTAAAAGAGCGGCGAAAGCTAATTCTTGTGGTGAGAGAAACTCCCTATAATCTTATTCATATTAATAATATGAAAACTGTGACTGAAGCTGGTGGAATTATTTGTCCGGCCAGTCCTTCTTTTTACAGTCGTCCACCCAGCATCGAAGCTGTAGCTGCAACTGTTATCGACCGCGTGTTAGATTTGGCAGGTTTGACAAATGCTTCTTATCGATGGGGTGGGAAAGACTAACGAATAATCTCATAATGAGAGTGTAAAAACTCTTTTTCCACGTCCTTTTTCGGGCCAAATTCTTATCTTTGCGACTTGATTATGAGCAAAAAAGTTGCGTTTTATACATTAGGCTGTAAATTGAATTATTCCGAAACTTCAACAATCGGAAGGCAGTTTAATCAGGCTGGTTTTTCGACAGTTGACTTTACAGATACACCTGATGTTTATTTAATCAATACATGCTCTGTTACCGATAATGCGGATAAGAAATGCCGCAAAGTGGTCAAAGAAGCGCTTAAGTACTCGCCCGGTGCTTATATTTTAATTGTAGGATGTTATGCACAATTAAAGCCAAAGGAAATTTCCGAAATCCCAGGAGTTGACATGGTGTTAGGGGCAGCCGAGAAATTTCAGATTATTGATTACCTGACCAATCTTACCAAAAATCCCAAAGCGATAGTTTATAATCAGCCCATCGCCGAAGCAAAAGCATTTAATGCCTCTTACTCTTACGGAGATCGCACCCGGACATTTTTAAAGGTTCAGGATGGCTGTGATTATTCCTGCACGTTTTGCACTATTCCACTGGCAAGGGGTTCGAGCAGAAGCGACACTATAGAGAATATCATTAAACAAGCAGAAGAGATCGCCGACTCGGGTGTGAAGGAGATAGTTCTTACCGGTGTAAATATTGGCGATTTTGGAATTCGGGAAGGTAAAAGAGAAGATAAATTTTTGGATCTGGTAAAAGCTCTGGATGAAGTTCAAAGAATTAATAGGATCCGAATTTCTTCGATTGAACCGAATTTATTGACCAATGAAATTATAGAATTTGTTGCAAGCTCGAAACGCTTTGTGCCTCATTTTCATATACCGCTTCAATCTGGCTCCGATAAAATTCTGTCGCTGATGCGCAGGAGATATAAAAGAGAATTGTATGTAGAGCGGGTGGCTAGGATTAAAGAAGTGATGCCGGATTGTTGCATCGGAGTAGATGTGATCGTTGGTTTTCCTGGTGAAACCAGGGAAGATTTTATCGACACCTATAATTTTTTGAACGAATTAAATATCTCATATCTGCACGTTTTCACCTATTCAGAAAGGGAAAATACATTAGCAGCAGAGATGCAGGGTTCAGTACCAGGTTCTCAACGAGCCGATAGAAGTAAAATGCTTCATATTCTTTCTGAAAAAAAACGAAGATCTTTTTATGAATCGCAGGTAGGTAAATCTGCTCAGGTTTTATTCGAAGGCGACCACAAAGATGGGTTGATGCATGGTTTTACATCTAATTATGTGAAAGTTCAGGCCAAATACGATCCGGTACTTGTGAATGAACTGAAATGGATAAAGTTAGAGGCTGTTTCGCCATCGGGCGAGGTTGAAATATCAGAAACAGCAGAAGTTCTGGTTCACTAAGGTATATGTTTTTCCAAACATCCCATTATCTTTGGGGATGTTTCCGACCCTATCGTATCTAATCGAATATTTAACAGGTGTTAATATTCCACTACCAATTCAAACTTTTGGCTTTTTTGTGGCGCTGGCGTTTGTAGCTGCATATCTGGCATTTTCTGAAGAATTAAAACGCAAAGAAGCAGAAGGATTAATTCATCCTTTTACAACTAAAGTTACTATTGGAGAAGCTCCTTCTACATGGGATTTAATTATAAACGGCTTTTTTGGGTTTTTAATAGGATACAAACTTCTCTATGCGATTTTAAATTATACGGCATTTGTAGATAATCCTCAGGAATTTATCCTTTCGACAAAAGGAAATTTCTTCGGTGGACTTATTGTCGCAGGAATATTTGCCTACCTGGCCTACTCAGATAAAAAGAAACAACAACTTCCTAAACCTAAAGAAGTTGAAACAACCGTTCGCCCCCATGAATTAATGAGCAGCATAGTTGTATGGGCAGCGGTTTGGGGCTTCATTGGTGCGAAGGTTTTTCATAACCTGGAATATATTGAAGACTTCATGCGCGATCCGATTGGAGGATTGCTTTCATTTAGCGGATTGACATTTTATGGGGGATTGATATGTGGTGGTGCTGCCGTAATTTATATTGCTAACAAACATGGAATAAAACCAGCACATATGTTTGATGTGGGTGGCCCCGGAATAATGTTAGGTTATGCGGTAGGACGTTTGGGTTGTCATATGTCCGGTGATGGTGACTGGGGTATTAACAATATAGCTCCAAAGCCTTCCTGGTTGAGCTGGGCGCCCGATTGGATGTGGGCGTTCAAATTTCCGCATAATGTAATAAATGAAGGGGTGCCTATTAAAGACTGTATTGGGAAATACTGCGCCGAATTGCCTGTTCCCGTATATCCCACCTCGTTTTATGAAGTGGTAGCAGGGCTTATTTTGTTCGCTTTCATGTGGTCAATTCGCCGCAGACTTAAACCTGCGGGTATGATGTTTTCTCTTTACCTCATCCTGGCCGGAATAGAACGTTTCCTGATCGAAACAATCCGTGTAAATTCTTTGTACCATGCTTTTGGATTAGCATTCACACAGGCTGAACTAATTTCGGTAATTATGGTTTTACTGGGAATTGGAGGAATTATTTGGTCCATAAATAATCATAAGAAAAGTCATCCTGTACAAGCATGAATTTAGAGACATTGACGAAGGATGTTATTAGTCTTTCGAAAGAAGTAGGGGCTTTTATCAGAGAAGAAGCTCAAAAATTTAAGATCAGCGATATTGAGTACAAAGGGCATAGTAATCTGGTATCCTATGTAGATAAAACAGCTGAAGAAAAGATCGTAAAAAGACTTTTAGAGTTACTGCCGGAAGCGGGGTTTATCACCGAAGAGGAAACTATTAACAAAACTGGCGAAGTTTATAACTGGATTGTTGATCCGCTTGACGGAACCACCAATTTTATGCACGGTCTTCCTGTGTTTTCTGTAAGTATTGCATTAGAAAAGAATAAGGAATTGGTGCTTGGCGTTGTGTACGAAATTAATCTTGATGAATGCTTTTATGCCTGGAAAGATGGAGGGGCCTATGTAAATGACAGGCGAATTGGCGTCTCTCCGCATGAAGAGTTTTCTAAGACCCTTATTGCGACCGGATTTCCGTATTATAATTTTGAGAAAGAGGACCAGTATCTCAATATCGTACGTGAGTTAATGCAGCAATGTCATGGAATCCGGCGTATGGGCTCTGCTGCTGTGGATATGGCTTATGTTGCCTGCGGCAGGTTCGATGCCTATTTTGAATACAATATCAATCTTTATGATATTGCTGCCGGGGTCGTAATTGTGAGAGAGGCTGGCGGAACTGCTTTTAACTTTTCTGGCGAAAATGAATTTTTTACTTCCAGGGAAATTATTGCTTCAAATGGTAAAATAGGTGGGGCGATGAAGGAAGTGATTCAGAGACATTTTTTTAAATAGAGAATTATTTCGATACAAAAGCAAAAAAAAAAACACAAAGAGCGCAGATTAATACCTTGCGCTCTTTGTGTTTGTAATTATTTTGCGATGCCTTAAATTTTACATGGCTTCCGCAACAACTTCCTGAACCTCAGGAACCATTCGTTTAAGCAAACTTTCAATACCGGCTTTAAGCGTAAAAGTTGAAGACGGACAGCCGCTACAAGAGCCTCTAAGCTCAACCGTTACCAAACCTTCTGCAAATGATTTAAAGCTAATTGCCCCGCCATCCTGTTCAACAGCAGGACGTACATAATCATGTAGTATTTGTTGAATTTTTATTTCAGTTTCTGAACCTTCGAACGAAGGTGCTTCATCTGAATTCGCAATATCTTGCACTTTTAGCTCTGATTCAACTGCACCCTTTACAAATTCTTTTAAAATGGGTTCAATATCAGCCCATTCTGCATCTTCAGTTTTTGTAATAGTTACAAAATTGCTTGCGAAGAATACGCCATTTACGAAATTGAACTTATACAGTTCTTTAGCAAAAGGCGAACTTTCTGCGCTTGCTTTAGTTGCATAATCAGCGCTGCCGTTTAATAAAAGCTTATTCACCAGAAACTTCATAGTAGCCGGATTCGGCGTAGTTTCTGTGTATACATTTATATTTCCTGTCATTGTAGCTATTTCTGAGTTTTAACTATGCAAAAATACCAATTTTCGGGCCAGTTAAATGAAGACTGCCAGCTTTTTACTTGTTTATGACTGCTTAATTTATCCCTGTATACGATGCCGGGCTGATCCTTTTTATTTCTTCTTTCACGCTTTCAGAAACATCCAGTGTTTCAACAAACTCAGAAATCGTTCCGGCATTTACTTTCTGATTTGTCCGGGTAAGCTCTTTTAACGCTTCGTATGGATTCGGATAGGCTTCTCTGCGCAAAATTGTTTGAATTGCTTCAGCAACTACAGCCCAGTTATCTTCTAGAACGTTCGATATCACATTTTCATTCAATAATAACTTTCCTAAACCTCGTTGAGTTGATTTTATAGCTATTAATGTATGTGCAACAGGTACGCCAATGTTTCTTAAAACAGTTGAATCTGTTAAATCTCTCTGTAACCGTGAAATTGGAAGTTTAGCCGACAGATGCTCAAACATTGCGTTAGCCAGACCTAAATTGCCTTCAGAGTTTTCGAAATCTATAGGGTTTACCTTATGCGGCATAGCCGAAGACCCTACTTCGCCAGCTTTTATTTTCTGACGAAAGTAATTCATTGAAATATACGTCCACATATCGCGATCCAGATCAAGAATGATGTTATTGATCCGTTTTAAAGCATCGCATTGAGCCGCAAAATTATCGTAATGCTCAATCTGAGTGGTGTATTGCGATCTGTTTAACCCAAGTGTATCGTTTACAAACTTATTCGCGAATGTTCTCCAGTCGATATTAGGATAAGCCACAAAATGTGCATTAAAGTTGCCGGTTGCTCCGCCAAATTTTGCCGAATAAGGAATAGCTTTCAGTTGTGTCAATTGTACTTCAAGGCGCTCAACATACACCAATATCTCTTTGCCTAAACGTGTTGGAGATGCTGGCTGGCCATGGGTGTGAGCCAGCATAGAAATATTTTTCCACTCGTCCGCTCTCGATTTCAAATTTGCAATCAAATCATTCAAAGCAGGCAAATACGTTTTTTCTATCGCCAGCTTAAATGAATGAGGAATCGAGGTATTATTAATATCCTGAGAAGTGAGACCAAAGTGAATGAATTCTTTATGGTCGCCTAACCCTAATTTATCAAATTCTTCCTTGATGAAATATTCTACAGCCTTTACATCGTGATTTGTAATGCTCTCGATGTCTTTAATTCGTTGGGCGTCTTCTTGTTTGAAGTTCTTATAAATATCTCTTAATTGCTTGTATTTGTCTTTAGGAAAGTCCTGTAATTGCGGTAGGGGCAGTTCGCATAGAGCGATAAAATATTCTATTTCAACATAAACTCTGTATTCTATTAATGCAGCTTCGGAAAAGTAGTCGGCAAGCTCTTGTGTGGTTTTCCGATAGCGTCCATCGATAGGAGAAATAGCGTATAAGGGCGATAAGCTCATGAAATGTAAATTTGGGCGCAATTTACAGTTTTAGTTACACACACCCAATAAATGATCGTGCATTAAGTGTATGTTAATTTTCTTTCGGAAACTTTGGAATTAAAAAAAGTTTCCATAGTTTTGTCGAGAATTTAAGGTGAACGTTTTTGATGGAGTTAAAGGAAAGAATATTGACAGATGCAGATGAGTTGTTTTGCACATTCGGAGTAAAGCGTATTACGATGGATGATATTGCAAGGCAGCTTGGGATTTCTAAAAAAACTATTTATCAGCATTTTAAAGACAAAAACGAGCTGGTTTATACCCTCTTTCAAAGTATGCTTGAAAAGCAGATGAAAGTAATGGATGCGAATACAGCTACCGCAATTAATGCAGTTGAAGAAGTTTTCCTGGTTGTAACACATTTGCAGGAAATGTTGTCTAAAATGAATCCAATGATTTTTTACGATCTGCAACGCTATCATCCGGAGGTATGGGCATTATTTAAGAATTTCAGATATGCTTATATGAAGGATTGCCTGATGAAAAACTTAAAATGGGGCATTGACGAAGGATATTTTCGTAAAGAATTGAATCTGGAGATTATTGCAGTAATGCGCTTGGAGCAAGTGGATATGATATTTAATCAGATAGTATTTCCGCCAGGCAAGTTTATGATTTTGGATGTAATGACAGAAATTACTGAGCATTACCTGTATGGCCTTTGCACCTTGAAAGGACACAAATTAATTAACGAATACAAACAAATAACAGAAGAATAAAAATAAGAACATGAGATTTACGATAATATCCATCCTTCTGATTCTGGGCTCAATAACTGGGAAATCGCAGAATATTGAGCAGGGGAAAGCCTTTCAGTTTAATCTTCAGGAGTGTTTGGAATATGCCTACAAGAACAATGATTCTTTGAAAAATGCACAGCTTGATATTGAAAGTGCGAAGTATAAAGTAAAGGAAACAGTTGGAATTGGGTTGCCCCAAGTAAGCGGTACTGCCAGTTTTCAGGATTATATAAAGGTGCCGAAAATTCCATTCCCAAGCTCGGAATATGGTTTGCAAAACTACCTTTTTGAAAACCGAGTGCAACTTCGGGATAAACAAACAAATGCCGTTGTTGATGCCCCTGCCCCTACAGCGGATCAATTTACTCTCTTCGGATTTCAACAAAAGTATAACGCAAATTATGCGCTGAATGTAAGTCAGTTGCTTTTTAACGGAACTTATTTGGTTGGCCTGAAAGCTTCAAAAACCTTTAAGGAGCTAAGTGAGAAAAACTATACCCGGTCTAGAATTTCAACAACAGTTGCGGTTACTAAAGCATATTACCAGGTTTTGGTAAGTAATGAGCAATTGCGTTTACTTGATGCTAACTTAAAGCAATTGAGTCAGCAGGTTAAGGAGACGACCCAGCTAAACAAGCAGGGCTTTGTAGAGAAGATAGACCTCGATAGGTTACGGGTTTTATACAATAACTTAAATACCAGCAGGGAAAATACTGAGAGATTACTTGTACTATCTACTCAGTTACTTAAGTTTCAAATGGGAATGCCAGTAACAGAAGAGTTGACAGTGAAAGACAAAATAGAGAATATCAGTCTTGATATCACGTCCTCGCTGGCTGTGGATACATCTGCATATAAAAACAGGATTGAATATAGCTTATTGGAAACTCAATCCAGATTGAATCAGTTGGATCTTCAGAGAATTAAATCGCAAGGTTTACCCTCTTTGGCAGCTATTGGAAGTACTGGAAATTCTTATCAGTCCAGTTCTTTTAAGAATCTGTTTGACATGAATTTACCTTCTGTATACATCGGAGTTCAGTTAAGTGTACCAATTTTTTCAGGTTTTCAACGGACCTATCAGATAAAACAAGCACGAATAGCCCTTCAAAAAACCAACAATGTTTTAAACGTGGCCAAAAACGGTTTCCTTCTTCAGCAGGAGCAAGCTCGGATAACTTACCAGAATAGCATAAAATCATTAGATAACCAGAAAGCTAATATGGATCTGGCCCGTCAGGTTCTTAATGTATCAAAAATTAAGTATAAGGAAGGCGTAGGTTCCAGCATTGAAGTTACACAGGCACAAACAGAACTCGAAACAGCCGAAAATAACTATATCCAGGCATTATTTAACGCCCTTGTAAGTAAAGTAGATTTAGATAACGCTTACGGACATATTCAATAATCTTATCATCAAACAGAAATGAAAAAAATAATTTATCTGACCATCATAGTGTTAATTGCCGCTTGCGGAAAGCCGAAAGATAAAAAGGCTGAATTAGCAGAGCTAAAAAAAGAACGAACTGAGCTTGATAAAAAAATCATGGTTCTTGAAAAAGAAGTTGGTGTTAAAACTACTCAGACAGTGACTGATGTCGCTGTGCAGGAAATTGTCCCAGCAACATTCAAAAACTATCTCGAAGTTCAGGGGAGGGTTGATGCAGAACAAAATGTACAAGTTAACCCTGAAACACCCGGCGTTATAACAAGTATTTATGTTTCGGCCGGACAGCGTGTTAGTCGCGGACAAGTTTTGGCACAACTGGATGATAAAGTTTTGCGCCAGAGTATATCGCAAATGCAAACTCAGCTAGAACTAGCTAATTCATTGTACCGTCGCCAGAAAAATCTATGGGATCAAAAAATTGGTACCGAAGTGCAATACCTCACTGCTAAAAGCCAGAAAGAAGGGATTGAAAGACAAATGGGTGTATTGCGGTCTCAGCAGTCCATGTATAAAATGAAATCGCCTATTTCGGGAACGGTTGATAAGATGGATTTAAAGTTAGGACAGGCTGTATCTCCGGGCATGCCAGGCATCACGGTAGTGAATACAAGCAACTTAAAAGTTGAAGCAGATGTTGCGGAATCATATGCAGGTCGTGTTAACCAGGGCGATGAAGTGGAAGTTATCTTACCTGATGTACCCGATAGTTTAAAAACCAAGGTGAGTTTTGCATCGAGAGTTATTGATCCTGTATCAAGGAGCTTTAAGGTTGAGATCAAGCTTCCTGCAAGAAATGTGTATCGGCCAAATATGCTGGCTGTGCTGCGAATAGTAGATTACAAAGTTACTAACGCTATTACAGTGCCTGTTAACGCTATTCAAAAGTCGGAGACCGCAGATTATGTCTTCGTAGCAGAGAATGGAAAGGCAAAACGCGTGAATGTAAGAACTGGTAAAGTTTCTGATGGAAAGGCGGAAATTCTTGTAGGCCTTAAAGCCGGAGATAAGGTTGTTGTAAGTGGAATGCAGGATTTGAACGAAGGTGAACCTGTTAAGTTCTAATCAGTCTTTTAATTAACAAACTAACAAAATGAAAGACGTTAACAAAGAGTTTGGCCCATCAAGTTGGGCTATAGATAATAAGACGGCAATTTATGTATTGGTGTTCATTTTAGCCATAATGGGTTATTCTGCATACCAAAGCTTGCCGAAAGAAAATTTCCCGGAGGTTATTATTCCGAAGATATTCGTACAAACAATTTATCCGGGCACTTCGCCTGCAAATATCGAGAACCTTGTCACAAAGCAGATCGAGAAGCAGTTAAAGTCGACCAAGGGGTTAAAAAAAATTACTTCGAATTCGTATCAGGATGTTTCAATAATCACCGCTGAGTTTAATACGGATGTAGAAATAAGTGATGCCAAGCAACTGGTAAAAGATGCTGTTGATAAAGCGGACCTTCCGACAGATCTTCCTGACGATCCCGTTATTCAGGATGTCAACTTAGCGGATCTTCCGATTATGTACGTCAATGTTTCTGGCGATTATGATTTAAAACGATTAAAGGAATATGCTGATGACCTGGAAGATAGAATTGAAGGATTAAAAGAGATATCAGGGGTCGATATTGTTGGCGCACTTGACCCTGAAGTTCAAATCAATGTCGACCTGAATAAAATGGCGGCTGCCAAGATCTCATTTTTTGATATCATGCAGACAGTGGGCAGTGAAAACCGCACCATTTCTGGTGGTACAGTGAAAATGGATGGTGTTAGGCGTACAATAAATGTAAAGAATGAATTCAAGAGTGCTGACGAAATTGCCAATCTTATTATAAAGACTCCAACTGGGGGATCTGTCTATCTGAGAGACATTGCTGAAGTGAAGGATGCATTTAAAGAACAGGAGAGTTACGCCCGTTTATATGGGAAAAACGTAATTACCCTGAATGTTAAAAAACGTAGTGGAGAGAATCTAATAGAGGCTTCTGATAAAATTAACGCATTAATTGCGGAAATGAAGGGAAAAGAACTTCCTTCTGATCTAATTATAACAGTCACGGGTGATCAATCAGATCAAACCAGGGTAACACTGCATGATCTGATCAATACGATTATCATTGGCTTTATTCTGGTAACGGTAATCCTGATGTTTTTTATGGGGGTTACAAATGCCTTATTTGTGGCGCTTTCCGTTCCGTTATCTATGTTCGTGGCGTTCTTGACAATGCCTATGTTAGGGGCCGTGTTCGATTTCAATTTTACAATGAATATGATCGTCCTTTTTGCATTCCTACTGGGATTGGGAATTGTAGTGGATGATGCGATTGTGGTAATTGAAAACACGCACAGGATTTTCGATAATGGAAAAGTGCCGATTGTGAAAGCTGCAAAGACAGCGGCAGGAGAGGTTTTCCTTCCGGTATTGTCGGGTACCTTAACCACATTGGCTCCATTTATACCTTTGCTTTTCTGGCCCGGTATTATTGGAGAGTTCATGTTTTTCCTTCCAATAACACTTATTATAACTTTGCTGGCATCCTTGCTTGTTGCATATATCATTAATCCGGTTTTTGCGGTCGACTTTATGCATCCGCACGATGAAAATTCACATGTGAAACCGAGTTTTGATAGAAGTACAAAGCGTGCAATGATAATTTTTGCAGGTCTTGCTGTTATATCTTACCCAATAAATTTTGGTCTGGGAAATTTTGTTGTAATTATAGCTTTATTATACCTTCTTAATCATTTTTACCTTACAGGAGTGATTGAGAGGTTTCAGAAAAAAACCTGGCCAGCATTTCAGGATAGGTATGTAAAGCTTTTAGTTTGGGCCTTGAAACGCCCCCGCACTATGCTCTTGTCGACTGTGGGACTGCTTTTCTTCACAATTGGCCTGATGGTGATCGTTCCGCCAAAAGTGGTGTTTTTCCCAACAGCCGATCCAAACTTTGCCTTTGTGTATGTTTCGATGCCAATAGGTACCGATCAGGCACGTACCAACGAGGTGGTTAAAAAGGTTGAGGAACAAGTAACAAAGGCCGTGGGCCGCAATAATCCGGATGTCTCTTCTATTATTTCGAATGTTACGATCGGTGTAACCGATCCTCAGGACGAAGATCAGGGGAATTATCCTAATAAGGGAAAAGTAACGGTTGCTTTTGTAGAATATGGTAAGCGGGTTGGCGAACCGACCTCAACATATCTTGATAAAATCCGTGGTGCGGTAAAGGGGATTCCAGGTGCAGTAATATCTGTTGCTCAGGAACAGGGAGGACCGCCGACAGCCAAACCTATTAGCATTGAGATCACAGGTGATGAATTGGATACCTTGATTAAAACTTCTGAAAACTTACTTAAATATATTGAATCAAAACACATCGCTGGTATTGAGGAGTTAAAGTCTGATTTTCAGAATAATAAACCTGAGTTGGTATTCGATATCGATCGTGAAAGAGCTAATCGTGAAGGCATATCAACCGAACAGGTTGGTGGTGCGCTCAGGACAGCAATTTATGGAATGGAAGTGTCCAAATTCCGCGATGCCAAGGAAGATTATGAGATCAATGTGCGATCTCAGGAAAATCAACGGAATAACCTGGAGGCTATACGAAATATGAAAGTGACCTATCGCGATATGGGTATGGGGGGAATAATTCGTCAGGTTCCACTTTCATCATTTGCCAAAATCGATTATGTAAACACTTACGGCGGAATAAAGCGCAAGCAGGAAAAACGGATCATTATTTTGTCGTCTAATGTGTTGGGCGAATATAATCCGAACGAAGTAGTTGCAAATATCCAGGCTGAAATAGACCAATTTAATGCTCCGGATGGCGTGACTGTTAAAATGGCCGGAGAGCAGGAGGAGCAATTGGAGACCGCTGCCTTTTTAGGAAAAGCAATGATATGGGCCCTAGGATTGATATTGATCATCCTGGTAGCACAGTTCAACTCGGTAAGTAAGCCTTTAATTATATTAAGTGAGATATTGTTCAGTATTATAGGTGTACTGCTCGGAATAACGATTTTCCATATGGAAATGTCAATCGTTATGTCTGGTATTGGTATCGTTGCCCTTGCCGGGATTGTGGTGCGAAACGGTATATTGCTGGTCGAATTTACCGACTTGATGATAGAGGAGGGAATGACCGTTAGAGAATCAGTTATCGAAGCAGGCAGAACCCGTATGACGCCTGTGCTACTTACCGCAACAGCTACAATGTTAGGGTTGATACCGCTTGCAGTTGGACTGAATATCGATTTCGCAAAACTTTTAACTACCGGTAATCCTCATCTTTATTTTGGTGGAGATAACGTTGCGTTCTGGGGGCCACTTTCATGGACAATGATATTTGGATTAGCCTTTGCTACATTCCTGACACTGATTTTGGTTCCGTGTATGTATGTGCTGGCAGACAGTAATTCAAAGAGAACCAAACGTTGGTTTAGTCAAGTCTTCAGCTCAAAAAAGGAAGTTAAACATTTGATAGCAGAAACAGAGGAATCTGTTCGATAGGTCTGACGAATTTATAAGAAGAGAGGCTCTGCGGCTATTCGCAGAGCCATTTTTTATGCGAACTTTTTTACTGTCCGGTAAATATGTCCATAATCCGCGTTACTTTAGCTCCCTCTGCCGGATCGCAGGGATTTATTTCTGTTTCTCCTGAAAAATACTTTACCACCTGCTCAATCATGGGTTGTTGAATATGTTGAGGATGTGTAAAATCAAACCTTGAGGCTTCTCCATTTTTAACCAGCATGCAAAAGCTACCGTGAAAAGGAAACACAACTTTGCCTTGTGATCCTATAATTTCGCAAAGATCCCTCGTTTCTTCTTTTGGAACATTGAAGCACCACAGCCCTTTGCAAACAATATTATTCTCAAAGATTAATTCTCCCGACACGATATCGTCGGCTTCGCTCAGTTTTGCCTGGTTGGCCGAATATCCGGAAACCTGAATAGGGTCGCCAAAGAAATAAAGCATTAAATCGATATGGTGTGGTGCCATGTCGTGGAATAAACCACCGCCAGAAACAGATGGGTCTACTCTCCAGTTCACTTCCGAATTTGCTACTAAATTTGATTGGGCAGGTTGTAAAAACTGAATAGAAACAAACCGGATATCTCCTATTTGCGATAAAAGTTCTTTAACTTTTTGAAACATGGGTAATGCCCGTCTGTAATGGGCTACGGTGAGCTTTGCATCATATTTATTCGCAGCTTCGATCATGTGTAAACATCCATTCTCCGAAAGCGCCATCGGTTTTTCCACATATACCGGCTTTCCGGCTTTTAACGCCGCTATAGTATATTCTTCATGGAAAGCGGGAGGCGTGGCAATGTATATTGCATTAATTTCGGAATCAGAAATCAGATCTTCAGCATCTGAAAAAAACTTAGGCACCTGATGACGTTTAGCATAGTCTTCAGCTTTTGATGCATCACGCCTCATTACCCCTACAAGAGTTGAGTTGATTGTTTTGTTAAACGCCGGTCCGCTTTTTACTTCCGTTACATCGCCGCATCCAATAATTCCCCATCGAATTTCCATTTTAATTTTTTTTAACAAATATAAATTTTTACAATACACCGATACCTAAATCAGCACCAAATTCTGAATAAATACCTTTTCTCGTTAGTTAATATTTTAGAGAAAATCGCAAATTTTTATCTCTTTTTGATGGGGATGTAAACTCTTTTTCAAAAAAAGTGTTAGAATAAATATTTATTTCTGAAGCATGTGCATTTAAGGTGCTCCGGAATATTTATGGTTAATAATATATGGAAACTGATAAAACAGAATTGTCTTTTATGACAAAAAACAAATTTCCCAAGATAAATACAGGAATTAAGGGCTTAGACGAAATTACAGAGGGTGGCCTGCCGGCAGGGCGCCCGACATTGGTATGTGGCGGACCGGGCTGTGGTAAAACACTTTTATCACTGGAATTTATTGTTCGCGGAGCAATGGAATATAATGAACCGGGTGTTTTTATGGCTTTTGAAGAAAAGGCTGAGGAATTGGAATTGAATGTAGCTTCCCTGGGCTTTGACCTGCAAAAGTTGCAAACTGATAAGATGGTTAGAATAGACCATGTTCACATAGAGCGGAGTGAAATTGAAGAGACAGGTGAATATGATCTAGAAGGACTTTTTATAAGATTGGGTTATGCGATAGATAGTATTGGTGCCAAAAGAGTGGTCTTGGATACAATCGAAAATCTTTTCTCAGGTTTAGCTAATGAGGCCATTCTTCGGGCTGAACTTCGAAGGCTTTTTCAGTGGTTAAAAGATAAAGGCGTTACCGCGATAATTACGGGCGAAAGAGGTGAAAGTGCACTTACACGGCAGGGCTTAGAGGAGTATGTTTCAGACTGCGTTATTTTATTGGAACATCGGATCATGAATCAAATCTCGACCAGGTTATTGCGCGTGGTAAAATACCGGGGTTCTGTACATGGCACAAACGAATATCCGTTTTTGATTGATAAAGATGGTATCTCTGTACTGCCCGTTACCTCATTGACCTTAAATGCCGACGTCTCATCAGAAAGAGTTCCATCCGGAATTCCGTCTCTGGATAAAATGCTTGAGGGAAAAGGTTTCTTTAAAGGAAGTAGCATTCTGGTGTCGGGCACTGCCGGAACCGGGAAAACTAGTATCGCTGCTTCTTTTGCCAATCAGACGTGTAGTGATAATAGACGTTGCATCTATCTGGCTTTTGAAGAATCACCTAAGCAGATTATCAGAAATATGTTTTCAATAGGGTTTGATCTCCAAAATTATGTCGACAATAACTTGCTGGAATTTCATGCATTCAGGCCAACTTTGTATGGACTTGAAATGCACCTGGTGGCAATTCATAAAATAGTAAAGAGATTCAAACCCGAGGTTGTCATACTGGATCCTATCACCAATCTTATTACCGTCGGTTCGGTTAGTGAAGTTAAAGCAATGTTAATCCGCCTTATCGACTTTTTACAGGAAGAGCAGATTACGGTTATGTTTACGGCGCTTACCTTAAATAATATCGTAAATGAACAAACGGATGAAGGGGTATCCTCCCTTGTTGATGCATGGTTGCTGGTGCGCGATATAGAATTAAACGGAGAACGTAACCGTGGGATGTATATCATGAAGTCCAGGGGAATGAAACATTCTAATCAGGTAAGAGAATTCGTTATAAGTGACAAAGGTCTGGATTTGGTAGATGTTTACCTTGGTCCGGATGGTGTAATGGTAGGCTCTGCCAGAGAAGCCCATAAACTGCTGAAAGAAACCGGCGAGGTTTTACACGGGCATGCATTGGATAGGAAAAATAGGGAAATAATGCGGAAACGGAAGATTCTGGAATCCAAGATCGCTAGTCTTCAGTCAGAATTTGAATCAGTTGAAGAGGAATTAAATAAGGTTTATATCGAGGAGGAACTTAAAAAGGAGATTTTAGAGAAAAACCGGGATCAGGTGACTAAAATCAGGAGAGGTTTTGATGGGAATGATGAATCCGAGCCAACTCAAAATAAATAAGATGGAAATAGAAGAACAAACCTGGGAGCTTAGGTTGTATATTGCCGGCAAAACTCCGAAATCTGTTACTGCGTTAACTAATTTGAGAAGATATTGTGAGGAGCATTTACAGGGAAAATATAAAATCGAAATAATTGACCTACTCGTACAACCACAACTGGCAGAAGGAGATCAGATCTTCGCCGTTCCTACATTGGTTAGAAAAGTACCGGTTCCTATACGCAAGATAATTGGCGATTTATCCAACGAAGAAAAAGTGCTAGTTGGCTTAAATATAGTGCCTTTAAAAAAAATATAACGTGGAAAACGAATCTGGAAGTGAAGATTTTTACCTGACGGAAAATAAAGAATCATATTTTCTGCGGCTATTTGTAACCGGAGCTTCGCCTAATTCTATCAGGGCAATTGCAAATATAAAAAGCATTTGTGAACTAAACCTCGGAACTGCTTATGAGCTGGAGATAATTGATGTTTATCAGCAGCCATTGATTGCAGAAAAAGAACAGATAGTGGCGTTGCCTTTACTCATTAGAAAATTTCCTTTGCCAGAAAGGAGGCTTATTGGCGATTTATCGGATACTGAAAAAGTGTTAAAATGCCTGGGTTTATCAGGGTCTGAATAATTATAGAATGACTAAGTCTGCAGAAGAACTTGAAGAAGAAATACTGGAGCTTCGTTTTAAGCTTGAAGAAGCAAACGAAACTATAGAGGCTATTCGCACCGGCCAGGTAGATGCCCTGATTGTACAAAATGGAGATGGCCACCAGCTGTATACGCTAAAAAATGCCGATCAAACTTATCGTGTCTTTATTGAAAAAATGAATGAAGGTGCGGTAACTCTAAATAGGGAGGGACTAATTGTTTATAGTAATTCCAGCTTTGCCAATGCTCTGAATTATCCACTCGAAAAAGTAATAAGCGCACCTTTTCATGCCTTTGTAACACCTGAGTCGAAGGAAGAATTTACCGCTTTACTCGAATCTTCCTGGACGCGCGATTGTAAGGCAGAGCTTTATCTTTCTGATAGTAATAAATTTCCGATACCGTTTCTTTTATCCTTAACTACATTAGAACTGGATGAAGGCTTATCAATGAGTATCATCCTTACCAATCTATCTATTCAGAAGGCATCCCAAAAAGAATTAAAGCTAAAAAATGATCAATTAGAAGAAGCACAACAAATAAGTCTGGCTCTTAACAATCAACTTGAGGATATTGTTAGGAAGCGCACAAAGGAATTGTTTCTTAGCAGGGAGCATTTTAAAATGTTGTCGAATAATATTTCACAAATAACATGGACAAATCTTCCAACAGGTGAAATTAACTTTTATAATCAGCGCTGGTATCAATATACAGGTTTAACTTTCGAAGAAAGTAAAGACTGGGGATGGAACGAAATTGTTCATCCGGAAGATAAATTGACTACTCTTAATAAGTATCAAAAAGCAATGGAAACGGGTTTAACTTTCGAGGTTGAAAATAGAATCAAAAGGGCGGATGGGACATATCGTTGGCATTTAAACCGGGCGAATCCATTAAGAAATGAAAATGGGGAAATTTTATTTTGGGTAGGAACAGCCACCGATATTGAAGATCAGAAAAAAGCTATGGAAAAGAAAGATGAGTTTATCGGTATAGCCAGCCATGAACTTAAAACTCCGCTAACTAGCTTAAAGGGATATCTTCAGCTAATCGGGAATTATAAAAAAGAGACTTTGCCGGTTACGGTACGGCAGTTTATTGGGAAGGCTGATGAAGCGATCGGTAAATTACAGAATCTGGTAAACGATCTTTTAGATGTAAGTAAAATTCAAAAAGGTAAATTACAGTTTAGTAAGTCCACCCTAAATATCAGTAATGTACTTAACTCTTGCGTTGAGAGCGCAAATCATATATACCCAACGTATAACATCAGCGGTAAAGCTGAAGATGGATTGTTTGTAATTGGCAATTTTGAACGCCTGGAACAGGTATTGATGAACTTCATTAATAATGCGGTTAAGTATTCTCCTATTAATAAGGATATAGCTATCATTGCTGAAATGAACGGCGACAATGTTCAGGTTTCTGTGACAGATAAGGGTATCGGCTTAACAGAACACCAAATGGAATTGATTTTTGAGCGATTTTACCGGGTAGACGATAAAAATTATTCTGCCAGTGGCTTAGGTATGGGTTTATATATATCCTCAGAGATTATAAAAGCCCATAATGGAACAATCGGTGTTCAAAGTCAAATTAATGAAGGATCCACTTTTTACTTTCGATTGCCCTTTTACAAATCTTTCTAGAGTCTTTTTATTCGGAATCTGAGTTCGTCAAAATCTCTGAACTTTATTATATATTTAAGCCGATTTTTGTTGAATTTTATCAATTGATGTTGCGCTTATTTATGCATGTATAGGATATATAATACCGAAAAGCTTTTTAAAGCATTCGTTCTGGTTGTAAGCGTAATCCTTATTTTTAAAACCTCCAATTCCTTTTCCCAGGGAACTTCAAACGAAGGAACAGACTTTTGGGTGGCCTATGCAGGTCACGTAGATGGCACCGGATCGAGATTAACATTGTTTATTACTTCAAAAGTTAATGCCACTGTAAATATAGATTTGGGAGGTTCGCCTTATAAGGTAAATGGTGTGCCCACATCTGTCAATCTTATTGCCAATCAACCGCGTGCTATTTATATAGATCCGAATGCATATACCAACGTGTATGTTGATACAAAAGATAATGTAGAAATTCATAAAAAAAAAGGGATCCATATAACTTCTGATTTCCCGGTTGTAGTTTATTCACATATTTCCCGGAATGCCAGGTCTGCGGCTTGTCTTGTATATCCCACGAAAGCCTTGGGCAATGATTATTATGCAATTTCCTACACGCAATTACCGGATACAAAAAGTGAAACCCGAGCGTCGCAGTTTACGGTAGTAGGTGTTGAGGATAATACAGACATCGAAATTACCGCAACTCAGGATAGCCGATGGTTGCCAAACAGGCCTGCCGGAGTTCCGTTTATCATCAAATTAAATAAAGGAGACATTTATCAATTTCAATCCACAACAGATATCACTGGGTCGCGAATTAGAACAGTTAATGGATGTAAACCTTTTTCTGTTTTTTCTGGCAGCTCCAAAACCGGATTTTGCGAAGATGGAAACGCTGTTTCTGCAAACGATCCCTATGGTCAGGATAATTTATATCAGCAGCTTTTACCTGTTTCTGTATGGGGTAAAAATTTTATTACCGCTCCTTTCTATAATGCCAACCAGGGAAGTGTTGATATATACAGGATTCAGGTTTCGGCTGACAATACAACTGTAACTGTAAATGGCTCAACAACTAACGCAAATACTGTAAATTTATCAAACCCCTATGCCAAAGGTAGTGTAATTACATTTTCAAGTAAAACAGGTAATTCTATTAGCGCTAACAATCCCATAAATGTAACCCAGTTTCAAACTTCTCAATCCTGTAATCCCAATAATTCCGATCCCTTTCAAATGGATGTACCGGCTCCCGGAGATCCAGAAATGACCATTTTAAATCCTATTGAACAAACCTTAAAAGATATTACTGTCTATTCGGCAATATCAACAACAGCAGCTCCTACAAACATTCAAAGCCATTTTATTAATGCGATTATTAAAACTGCGGATGCTCCATCTTTTACTGTAGATGGCCTAAGTTTCGGGTTAAACCCTGCTAATGCCGCATTTGCAACGGGCAAGTTTATAAAAATTGATAATGAATACAGTTACATTACTGTTGATGTAACCCAATCATCTCAAACCGGAAACCCTACTCACCGAATACGGGCCGACGGCGGTTTTGTAGCAATTGCTTATGGCTACGGATTAGTAGAATCGTACGGATACTTAGCTGGATCAGACCTTAAAAACTTAAATCAATACATTCAAACAGAACATGCCATTACAAATGCACCTTTGATAGGGGGATGTATAAAAGAACCGGTTAAGCTTTTTGTGATTTTGCCATATAAAACATCCAGTTTAAAATGGGATTTAGGAAACGGCATTGAAACAGATCCAAATCCTGATGCGCATTATATCACCCAGACAATTAATGGGTCACTTTCTTATAAATATCACTATTTTAATGAGCAGGTTACTTTTAATACAGCCAAAATTTATCAGATAAAAGCCCTAACGGTTAATCCCGCACCTATCGCTTGTGATGCGAATGAAACGGTGGAACTTAGTTTAACAGTTTCGCAGCCCCCCACCGCCGATTTTTCGGTGCTCGCTGACAGGTGCTATGGTGAGCCGGTAACCATTACTGATAAAAGTATCGGCAATGGACTGGATATCAACAAATGGTATTGGAATTTTGGCGATGGTACCCCGGTAGAACTGAGAAGAAGCGCAGCGCCTTTTACCCATACTTATACCAGTCCGGGTAAATACGAAATAACTCTTATTGTTGAAGGTACTTCTGGCTGCCAGTCGGAAATCAGCGCTCCGCAGACTGCTCATGTCTTGGAGCTGCCAAAAACCATGTTCTCGCATGCTTTATGCGATGTGGTTGAATTTAAAGATGAATCCGATCCCGTTGAAGGAATAATAACCAATTGGCATTGGGATTTTGACGATCCGGAGTCGGGAGATAATAATACCTCAGATCTGCAAAATCCGACGCATATTTTCACTAAAAGCTCGGCCTATAATGTGAAATTAACCGTAAAAACAGATAAAGGGTGCAGCAATACCTATGCATCCATTGTTTACTCAAAACCAACTCTCGACGCTGGAGAAGATATCACCATTCTCAGAGGTGGTGAAAAAGGCTTAAATGCCACCGCAACCGGGGCGGCTTTAAAATATAAATGGGTACCATCTGCCGGGCTGGATAACGATAGCATTCCCAATCCTGTAGCCTCTCCGCTTGAGGATACAAAGTATACGTTAACGGTTTCCGCAAATGGGAGCTGTTCAGTTTCTGATGAAGTGTTTGTGAAAGTAGTTGAGCCAGAGGTTCCAAACGCTTTTTCGCCTAACGGTGATGGTATTAATGATAAATGGGCTATAAAGTATTTAGAAACATATGTCAGGGCAAAGGTTAAAATCTTTAACCGTTATGGACAGGTTGTATACGGCTCCGATCAGTATGTAGCCCCCTGGGATGGCACTTACAATGGAAAAGAAATACCTTTTGGAGTTTATTATTATATGATAGAACCTAACAACGGCAGAAAAAATTTGACAGGATCTGTAACTATTGTAAGATGAAAAAAATCATAATTGCAGTCGTTTCCTCGCTGGTGATTTTTGAATCTGTTACAGCACAACAAAAACCCCATTATACTCAATATTTTCAAAACATATCAGTTTTGAACCCTGCGGCAGCAGGTATGTATCATTTCATCAATATTAAGTCAGGTTACCGCACTCAATGGATGGGCCTGGAAAGTGCTCCCAAAACAAGTTATTTCACAATAAGCACCCCTGTCAATATTGGAAACTCGCGGTCCGGCTTTATCGATTATGGAATTGAGGAGCCAGCGACGAATTCAGATAAGCTCGATTATATGTCGTCCTTGTCGCACCATGGCATTGGTTTGGTAGGATTAAATGATCAAACCGGTCCAATCGGCAGAACCACGGTAAACCTTACCTATGCCTATCACATTAACATTAGTGATGTTGCGAATTTATCGGTAGGAGTGGGTGGAGGCTTTAACCGGCTCTCCCTTAATTCAGAAAAACTTCACTTCGAAGATCCAAATGAGCCTGTAACATCAGCCGGTGGCTCAATTACCAGGTGGTCGCCAGATTTAAATGCCGGCTTTTACTTTTATTCAGCAGCATTTTATGTTAGCGGAGTGGTTCAACAAGCACTCAATCAGAATATTTCGTTTGCATCAGAGTACAATTCAACAAAAGAAGTTCCGCATTATTTTCTTGCAACAGGTTTTAGGGTCTGGGTAAAGGAAGATTTCTCGTTCGCTCCTTCTATTATGCTTAAATATCTTCAACCGCTTCCAATGGCTTATGATTTGAACTTAAAGCTCGCGTACAGAAATAATTTCTGGCTTGGAGGATCTTTTAGAAAAAGTGATTCATATTCTGCAATGATGGGTTTTAATGTGGCAAAAACTCTTAGCTTAGGGTACTCATTTGATAACACCATTTCTAAACTTAAAACTGTTTCATCAGGTAGTCATGAAATTGTATTGGGACTGAGTTTATTTTAAAATATTATCACAAGTTGTTTAAACCAATGGCTTTTTTTTAACTCAGAAAAGTAGCGGTGATGTAATATGTTTTTATCGAGATTAGTAAACAATAAATAGTTAACATAATTTCAACCATCGCGTGCAGTTTTTGTTATTGTAAACCTATCATAATCCAGTTGAAGAATTTATACCTTCTTTTTGCTTCCATATCCCTCTTGAATTTTGCGAGCCATGCTCAGCAAAGGCCTCAGTATACACAATACATTTTTAATAATTACCTCATCAATCCGGCCATCTCGGGTATAGAAAATTATATTGATCTGAAGGCGGGATATCGAACTCAGTGGACCGGTTTAGAAGGTGCCCCGGTAACAAATTACATCTCTGTTAATGCTCCTCTAGGAAAAAATTTCTTAGCTGGTGATGCCAATTCTTTCGGCGGACAAGAGAATAATCCCATGAGCAGGAGTTATTTGCAAAATTATATGGCTGCCGAACCGCACCATGGAATTGGAATGCATGCTGTTTTAGATAAGGCTGGCCCTATTGATCGCGTCGATGTGAATGCTACCTATGCTTACCATTTGGGTTTAACTGATAAATTAAACATCGCTTTGGGGGTGGCTGTGGGTGTTTCTAAGATCAGTCTGGATTACTCTAAAATAACCTTAGAGAATAGCCAGGATCCTGCCATTGTGGCCACAGAGACCGACCGGCTTAAGCCCGATCTGGGTGCGGGTCTCTGGATTTATGGTCCCAAATATTTTGTAGGATTATCAGGTCAGCAGCTGTTAGGGCAGACCTTGAATTTTACAAATAATAATCAATATACTCAGGGAAAGGCTGTGCCTCACTTTTTTTTAACGGCAGGATATAAAATTTTCCTGGCAGATGATATCGCTGCAGTTCCCTCAGTCATGATAAAAAAGATATCTCCTGCGCCCAATAGTTATGATGCAAATTTAAAGCTTGCTTTCCGCGATAAGTTTTGGTTAGGAGGCAGTTATCGTCATAACGATTCATTCTCGGTTTTAGCCGGATTTAATATTAGCTATTTATTCAACCTGAGTTATTCGTATGATTTTACGACCTCTGACTTAGCAAATGTGAGCAATGGAACTCACGAAATTGTACTTGGACTGCTTTTAAATAACCGATATAAAGTAACCTGTCCGCAAAGAAATTGGTAAAGTAATTTTCCTTTTACAAAGTTGGCAGAAGGGATCGAATCATCGGAACTTTTGTAGTAAGTATTATCTTTACAAACGCTTAAACGGCACGGTCCGTTAATTATAACCAATAATTTTCAATACTGCTTTTTTTAAGTTTATCGGAATTTAAGTAATAAAGAGATGTTTCTAAGAAGGGGACTGGTGCTGTTATTTCTCTGCTTTTTTTTAAGCAGTTTAAATCAATTTGGCTTTTCGCAGGGCACTTCAAATAAGGGAACAGATTTTTGGGTGGCGTATACGGGGCACATCGATGGAGGCACCGGGGCTAATTCGTCAAAATTAACTCTCTTTCTTACCTCAGAAACGAATGCGATTGTAAATATCAACGCAGGCGGGGTACAGCTCGCACCTGTAAGTTTATCTGCTAATCAGGCCCGTGCTGTACTTCTCGATCCTCTGGTTTATACCAATATATATATCGGAAGTAATAATAAAGTAGAACCCAATAAAGGGATACATGTCACATCTGATAATCCGATTGTCGTTTACTCCCATATTTCACGTAGTGCACGATCTGCCGCTACCCTGATTTTTCCGACAAAGGCTCTGGGTAATGAATATTATTCGATAAACTATAAACAGAGTGGCGGCAATTTTTCTGAATTTACCTTAGTTGGAGTAGAAGATAACACTCAAATAGAAATTATACCCACACAAACAGATGCCGGACCTAATAATAACCGCTCAGCGAACGTTCCTTTCCAAATTACGTTAAATAAAGGCGAGGTTTACCAGTATCAATCGGCAACCGATTTAACAGGTTCTTTGATTCGTACATTAAACGGCTGCCGTCCTCTTGCCGTATTCTCGGGAAGCAGCTTTACAGCGTTTTGTGAGGATAATAGTACACGAAACCCAGGTAGTGGCGACAATCTGTATCAGCAATTATTACCCGTGTCTGCATGGGGGAAAAAGTTCGTTTCAGCTCCGTTCTATAATACGATAAACGGGAACATGGATATTTACCGGATAATTGTGAGTAAAGACAATACAACTATTAAGGTAAATAATTCAACTACGAGCGCAAATGGAATTCCTGTGGCAAATCCGTATACAAAAGGTAGTATAATAACTTTTTTCAGTAATTCGGCGAACGTTATAGAAGCAGATAACCCAATAAGCTTAACACAGTTTCAAACCACCCAGTTATGTAATCTTAATAATATCAGTAATAACAATTCCTCTTATCCGGGCGATCCTGAAATGACTATATTAAGTCCGATTGAACAAACATTAACTGATGTAATTCTATATTCTGCAGTATCTACTCCATCTGCACCGACCAATATCACAAAACATTATATTAATATTATTATTAAAACTGCCGATGCTCCTACTTTGAAGATCGACGGAAATACCATTCCTTCATCTCAATTCGTGCCCATTAATTCTGAATACAGCTATCTTATCCATGATGTAACAACAAGTTCAGTCATAAACCCCTCTCATCGCATCACGGCCGATGGTGGTTTTGTTGCCATTGCTTATGGATATGGGAATGTTGAATCGTATGCCTATCTCGGGGGAGCGGACTTGAAGAACCTCAATCAATTTGTGCAAATTGTCAATCCTGTTACTCAGCAAGCGCTTGGCAGCGGATGTGTCAACCAATCATATAGTCTTGGTTTGGTCCTGCCTTATATTACAAATTCTCTTTCCTGGGATTTAGGTAATGGGGTAGTTCGCAATTATCCGAATCCTGCGTACACAACGGTTACTTCTAATGGATTAGCTGCCTATAGGTATCAATATCCTGATGCAGATGAGGTAAGATATACCAGTTCAGGAAATAAGACCATATCCATCGTGTCCATCAATCCCGATCCTGCAGGTTGCGATGCAACTGAAACGACGAAGCTTTCTTTTGATGTATATCAACTTCCTGAAGCTCAATTTTCAATTCAAAACCAACAAGTTTGTTTAGGTACTGCCATCTCATTAACCGATAAAAGTATTGGAAGTAACATAAAAAAATGGAACTGGGATTTCGGCGACGGACTTACAGAGAGCAGGCTAACTGCTGATCCTTTTACGCATGTATATGCCAACGCAGGCGATTATGAAGTGAAATTAGTGGTGGTGTCTGACGTAAACTGCTCATCTATGGTTTTTTCGCAAGCAGTGCATGTTTCCAAAAAACCCATTGCTGATTTTACTTATCCAACGGTTCTTTGTGTGAACGAACCCATAACATTCACTGATAAGTCTTTGCCTGTTGAAGGGAATATTACCAGTTGGGCATGGGATTTTGATGGAGTGATTCAAACTAAAACTTCCGCAGTGGCTTTCGATTATGAATTTACGACTGCCGGTACTAAAAAGATAAGATTGCAGGTTACGACTGATCTTGGCTGCCTGAGCACCTGGAAAGAAATTAATATCATAGTCAAACCCAAGCCTGTTACCGACTTTAATATTCCTGATTTTTGTTTAGAAGATGCAGTAGCCGTGTTCACAAATACGTCAACTATTGCTGATGGAACGGAAAGCCAGTTTTCCTACACATGGAATTTTGGTGACCCCGATTCGGGCATTTCAAATACATCAACCAGTAAAAATGGCTCTCATGCCTATCAGTCGCGGGGGAATTATATCGTATCTCTAATGGTAACCTCTGCTGCCGGTTGTACAACTTTTCTAAGTAAAACATTTACGGTGAATGGAAGTGTTCCGAAGGCAGATTTCAACGTACAGAACCAAAATAATCTTTGCAGTAATCAAGCCGTTGTATTTGAAGATAGAGCTTTCGTTGACTTTGGTGAGATAACAAAGATAGAGTGGGACTTTGACATAAATTCTTCAGACCCAAATACTAAACTGGTAGACAACTCGCCAAACCTCCGCAGTGCGGCGCCAAAAAAGTATTTATTTCAATATGCGTCGTTTAGCAGTCCCATGATCAAAAACATTACAGTGCGGATGAAAGCATATTCAGGAGAATCATGCGTACACAGTTTAGAAAAAACAATCCTGTTAAAGGCAATTCCACGTGCTGACTTTGAACTACAAGATCAATGTTTAACGAATGGTGTAGCTACATTTATAAATAATTCCGTACAAGCAGGAAGCAATTTGAATTTTAAATGGGATTTTGGAGATCAAAACGCAAACATTTCTTCCAATACCTCCACTCAGCAAAATCCGCAGCATCAATATACTCAGGCCGGATTGTATCAGGTGACATTAATAAGTTCAGGAACAGAAGGCTGTGCCGATACTATGAGGAAAGCAATTGAAGTTTTAGAGAGTACTCCGCTCGCGGATTTTACTGTTTTAAATGGTAGCGATATTTGCAGTTCGGAGCTGGTTGTGTTTGAAGATCGAACAACACTTGCGTTTGGCGAGGTGACAAAAATTGAATGGCATTTTGATAATATAAATCATCCCGATGATCCTCAATATTTAATGTTAGATAACAATCCCAACCTTCGAAATGGGACATGGAAAAGATACTCTTTCCAGTATCCGAAGTTTCACACGCCCTCGACGCAGCTTGTTGAGGTAAAAATGTTAGTGTATTCAGGGACGATGTGCATGGCAGAAGTCAAAAAGCAAATCACCCTAAAGGCAGTGCCAGAAGTGGCTTTTAGTCCTCTCGTCTCCATTTGTGAAAATGCTAACACATATCAGCTCACGGAGGCTTTTGAATTACACGGCTTTTCTGGTAGTGGAGTTTATTCTGGTACCGGAGTATCGGTTTCCGGAATCTTCAATCCACACGCAGCTGGCAAAGGAACACATACGTTGACCTATATGTTCACAGCGATAAACGGATGCACCGATACTAAAACTCAAACGATTGTAGTGTACGAATCTCCTACAGCGAACGCCGGAAATGATTTAAAAGTGTTAGAGGGCGGGCAGGTCCAGTTCGCCGCTTATGCAAGCGGCAATAATCTGACTTATCGATGGTCCCCGGCCAAAGGATTAAACCGGACGGATATTCTCAACCCCATCGCCACACCCGACGACGATATTACCTATACATTAACCGTAACAACATCCGAAGGCTGCACCGCCGACGACGAGGTATTTATTCAAGTTCTAAAGCAACTTGAAATTCCCAACACGTTTACTCCCAACGCCGATGGCGTAAACGATGTCTGGAATATTAAATATTTAGAAAGTTACCCGGGTTGCACTGTCGATATTTTTAATCGCTTCGGGATGAGCGTTTTCAGCACAATTGGCTATGCAACGCAATGGGATGGCAAATTAAATGGGGCGGATCTGCCTGTCGGCACATATTATTATATTATAAATCCGTTGAACGGAAGAAAAGCCGTGAAAGGATCTATTACGCTGATAAGATAGGGTTTTAACGTTCTATGCTACCGTGCGCTCGCGAAGATTATAATTCCCGTCTTAATCTTGCTACCGGAATATTCATTGCTTCCCTGTATTTTGCAACTGTACGGCGAGCAATATTGTAGCCCTTTTCCTTGAGGATTTCTGTCAGCTTTTCATCAGCGAGAGGATGCTGTTTGTCTTCATTTCCAATACATTCCTCCAATATTTTCTTAACCTCTTTATTGGAAACTTCTTCGCCGCTTTCCATCTGAATGGCTTCGGAGAAAAAGGACTTCAAAAGAAATGTTCCGAACTCGGTTTGAACATATTTTGAGTTGGCAACACGAGACACCGTGGAAATATCCATTCCGATTTTATCAGCAATATCCTTCAAGATCATCGGCCTCAAATTACGCTCATCGCCCGTCAGGAAATATTCGTATTGATATTGCATAATCGCATTCATTGTTTTGAGCAAGGTTTGCTGTCTTTGCTTAATGGCATCTATAAACCAACGGGCCGAATCAAGTTTTTGCTTGACAAATTGAACGGCCTCTTTAAGTTTTTTATCCTTCTGAGATGCCTTGTCGTAATGCTCAAACATCTCTTTATACGACCGGCTAACCCGGAGTTCCGGCGCATTCTGAGAGTTGAGAGTTAAAATCAATGTTCCCTCGTTGTTGGAAATATGAAAATCAGGGATTACCTGTAATTGCTTGTTATTGGTTTCGCCGGCATCGCCAGGTTTCGGATTCAGTTTTAAAATTTCAGAAATAACCTCTCTGAGTTCAACGGAATCCATGTTTAAGGCCCGTTCAAGTTTGTCGTAATGTTTACGCGTAAACTCATCAAGGTAGCTATCAACTACTTTAATTGCTTTTTGTACAACCGGCGTTTGTTCTTTTTTTCGCAGTTGTATTAGCAAACATTCCTTTAAATCGCGTGCTGCAACACCTGCTGGCTCAAACGATTGAATCAGTTTCAACATTTCCTCAACTTCCTCTTCTTCGGCCATCACATTCTGTGAAAAAGCTAAATCATCTAGTAATGAAGTTATGGAGCGACGTAAATAACCATCATCATCTAAACTGCCAATTATTTGCTGACCGATTAGAAAATCTTTGTCTGAAATAGGGGCTAAATCAAGTTGTTGATGAAGTGTTTCATAAAAAGATGATTGAACGGCGATGGGCATCTCCTTGCGTTCTTCTTCATCTTCACCATTCTGATCATATTTCGAACTGTAATCATTTATGTTATCTTCCTGAAGATAATCCTCAACATTAAACTCATCAAATTCATCCCCGCTTTTTTCATCACCGTTATATTCTCCGCTATCAGGATCTTTATCTGGATACTCTTCTACCGGCTCATTTAAATTTACTAAACTAAGATCTTCAAGCGCAGGGTTTTCTTCAAGCTCTTCTTTGATACGTGCATCTAAACTCACAGTCGGAATCTGCAATAGTTTAATAAACTGTATCTGCTGCGGAGATAACTTTTGAAGTAATTTCTGTTGTAAGTTTTGTCTTAGCATATTTATAGAGCCCCAAAATTACTAAATAACATTATTAAAAGGGGGAAAATTAGCCTTCGTGCTGAAAAAAGCTAAGGAGGTAACGCTTTTTACGTATAAAAGATTTTATTATTTTTTTGAAAATAGATCTTATTTCGCTATTGTATTCACTTTGAGGGATTTATTTTGTCGAAGATTTTCTATTTTATGGACCTAAAACAATTTTAACGGTGCTTGATTTATCAAATATGAGAACAATAAAAACTATTCATCAGGCAAGGTATTCACCCATCGCCGATCTGATAACTTATTCTCCTTTGCCTTCCCGTAGTTTAAATCAAATAGATCCTTTTTTATTTCTCAATCATCACGGCCCTCAAAAGTACCCTGCAAATAATTCCGGTCTGCCATTCGGTCCGCATCCTCACCGCGGTATGGAAACAGTGACATTTATATTGGAGGGAGATATAATGCATAAAGATTCCGGTGGAAATGAAAGTATTATCACCGCAGGTGGCGTGCAATGGATGACGGCCGGAAGTGGTCTGATTCATGCTGAAGTTTCGTCGAAACAGTTCAAGAAGGAAGGTGGGGATTTGGAGATTTTACAATTATGGTTAAATCTGCCATCTTATTTGAAGATGAGTAAGCCTCAGTATAAAGGTTTTCAGAAACAAGACATTCCCTCTGTATCATTATCCGATCATGTGCACATGAATGTTGTATCAGGTACATGGGAAGGAATAGACGGAGCCTTTAAAACGGAGACTGATGTACATTTAAGTACTGTTTATTTTAAATCAGGCGGAGTAGCTTCTTTTGATATTCCTCAGGACAGAAATATCTTTTTCTACATTATAAAAGGCAGGTTGATCGTGAATAATTGTGAAGTAAATGCCTTACATTTAGTTGAGTTTGAAAACGATGATTCCGAAGTAGTTGTTGAGGCTTTGGAGGATAGTATTTTGTTGCTCGGCCATGCCAAGCCCTTAAATGAACCGCTTGTAGCTCAAGGCCCATTTGTGATGAATACACAGGAAGAAATAGAGCAAGCATATGATGATTATCGGATGGGCAAATTTGGAAGCTGGGAATAAACTCAATATCTCATATCTCACCTCTCACATCTCTCATCTCAATACCCATGTCTCAGAAATCCATAAACAAAATATTAGTTGCTAATCGTGGTGAAATTGCACTGCGCATTATGCGTTCGGCCCGCGAAATGGGAATCAAAACCGTTGCGGTGTTTTCCGAGGCAGATAGAAATGCTTTACATGTTCAATATGCCGATGAAGCGGTTTGTATTGGGCCTGCACCTTCCAATCAATCGTACTTGGTTATTGGCAATATCATTGAAGCCTGTAAGCGTACACATGCCGATGCAATTCATCCCGGTTACGGATTTTTATCCGAGAATCCTGCTTTTGCCAAAGCTGTTGCCGATGCCGGAATCATATTTATTGGGCCCTCAGCGGAAGCGATGGAAATTATGGGGAATAAACTGTCTGCCAAAGCAGCGGCTCTTTCTTACGATATTCCTTTAGTGCCGGGCACAGATACTGCCATAACCGACATTGCTGAAGCAAAAATGCGGGCAGAAGAAGTTGGTTTTCCAATTTTAATTAAAGCCGCGGCGGGCGGGGGAGGAAAAGGAATGAGAATTGTAGAAAATTCAAATGATTTTGAATCTCAAATGAAACGGGCAGTTTCTGAAGCCGTTTCTGCATTTGGTGATGGATCGGTTTTCATTGAACGGTATGTTACCTCTCCGCGACATATTGAGATTCAGGTACTGGGAGATTCGCACGGAAATATTGTGCATCTCTTCGAACGGGAATGCTCAATACAACGCAGACATCAAAAGGTGGTAGAAGAGGCACCATCGTCTGTTTTAACGCCTGAGGTTCGCGAGAAAATGGGAAAGTGCGCTGTGGATGCCGCCCGTGCATGTAATTATACCAGCGCCGGAACGGTGGAATTTATTCTGGATGAAAATCTTGATTTTTTCTTTCTTGAGATGAATACCCGGCTTCAGGTAGAACATCCGGTAACGGAAATGATTACGGGAATTGATTTGGTGAAAGAACAAATTAAAATTGCCCGGGGTGAAAAAATCAGCTTTAAGCAGGAGAATTTAAAAATCCAGGGCCATGCTATTGAGTTGCGGGTGTATGCGGAAGATCCGTCAAATGATTTTTTACCCGATATCGGAATGCTTAGCCGTTACAAAATTCCGCAGGGGCCAGGTGTCAGAGTTGATGATGGCTTTGAGCAGGGAATGGAAATCCCCATTTATTACGATCCTATGATAGCCAAGCTGATTGTCTGGGGCGCAAATCGTACTGAAGCAATACAGCGAATGATTCGTGCCATTGATGAGTATCACATTACCGGTTTTCGCAATACTTTATCTTTCGGGAAGTTTGTAATGGAACATGAATCTTTTGTGTCTGGAAATTTCGACACCCATTTCGTAAGCAAGCATTTTAGTTCTGATTCTGCAGAGGAAGATTCTGAAGAGGAGGCTTTTATCGCAGCCCTGGTTGGTCTATACAAATTTAAGGAAAGTCGGATGGAGGCGAATACAACAAGTTTAGCCAGCTTAAATAGTGTCTGGAAAAAAAATCGTAAAGAGTATTGATGCAAACTTTCCAAAAGTTTAGAACTTTTGGAAAGTTTATTTAATTATTTTCGGCCCATGTTCACAGGAATTATAGAAACTCTGGGAGTTGTTAAAAAACTTCAGCAAGACCAGGGAAATCTTCATATAACTATCGAATCTCCTATATCATCCGAATTGAAAATCGATCAGTCGGTGGCGCATAATGGTGTTTGTCTTACTGTAATAGCTTTGGATGGGAATACACATACTGTAACAGCTATAGAGGAAACACTTTCTAAAACCAGCCTGGGGCGATTAGAAGTGGAGAGCTTAACCAATCTGGAGCGTTGTATGCAAATGAATGGCCGTTTAGACGGGCATATTGTTCAGGGACATGTAGATCAAACAGCCGAGTGTATTGATTTGATTGAGCGTGACGGAAGCTGGGAATATATCTTTAAATATGACCCAAAACTAGGGAACGTAACTGTCGAAAAGGGTTCGATTTGTGTCAATGGAATAAGTTTAACCGTTGTGAATTCTAAAGATGATAGTTTTTCGGTAGCTATTATCCCTTACACATACGGGCATACAAATCTTCAACAGGTTAAACCGGGAGACCTTGTTAATCTGGAGTTTGATATTATTGGGAAATATGTGGCTAGGTTGATGAAAAAATAACCCTCTATTTTACCGCCCCTTATTATAGGCTTTTATCGCTTCATAATAGTTTTTTTCTTCCCAAGCTTCCATTGCTTTTCTATTTTCTTCGATTAATGTTTTCAAATAATCGGGCTTCAAAGGAATTATTTCTCCATTGTTTACCTGAATTTGGTTAATCTCTGTGCCATTAATAAAAAAGCAGAAGGCATTGATTTTTCCTTTTATTACCGTAAATCTCCATTTATCACCATTCGGTAAACCTTCAATTTTTTGTTGCATATTAAAAGGGTCCGGTCTGCTAATTTTGAATGTCTCTTCGGCGAAAATCTGTTTTAACGAGTCGCCTTTAGAGTAATAAAGGAAGTGTTTTCCAGAGATGCTATCCTTCAAAATGTCCGAATTAGCCTGAATGCGAGAGCCATCTTTCAGTACAACATCATAAATATATTTCCAAACATTTCTTTTATACTTTCCGTGCTTTTTAATTTTTCGTTCAAAAGGATTGGAATAATTAGGAGCATTTTGGTTAATTCTCGGAACGGGACCAAACTGTCCAAAACAAATCAGGGTTGAACCTAGTAAATAGATTGATAAAAACAATAGACGCATTGATCAAAAGGTTGACCATAAATGTAATATTCTTTTTTCAATTGATTCGATTATGGACTGTTAATCTTAATCAAAATATATTATAGGTCTGGCCCAATATTTTTTACTTAAATCCTAAAATTCAAAAAAACATCGTTACTCGAAGTCAAAAATTTTATCTTTGCCCATGCAAGAAAAAATCATCATTCTTGACTTCGGCTCACAATACACACAATTAATTGCCCGGAGAGTAAGAGAACTCAACGTTTACTGCGAAATACATCCCTTTAATCACCTTCCTGAGTTTGATAATACGGTAAAAGGAGTAATCTTTTCTGGAAGCCCATATTCTGTTCGTCAGGAAAATGCGCCCCAAATAGATTTTAGATTATTTCATAATAAATATCCTTTGTTAGGAGTTTGTTATGGAGCTCAATACCTTGCTCAATATTCGGGCGGACAGGTTGTTCCATCTACAATCAGAGAATACGGTCGTGCTAACCTTCAATATCTAAACGAAGAGCATCCATTACTTAAACATATTCCAAAAGATTCGCAGGTTTGGATGTCGCACGGCGATACCATTGCAGATATCCCGGAAGACTTTGATGTAATTGCCAGTACAGATACGGTTCGTGTTGCGGCTTATCAGATAAACGGAAGTAAAACCTATGGTATCCAGTTTCATCCCGAGGTAACGCATAGTACCGATGGAAAGCAGTTATTAGAAAACTTCCTGGTAGATATTTGTGGTTGTTCTCAAGATTGGACCCCTGATTCTTTCATCGAAACAACTATTGCCTCTTTAAAAGAAAAGATAAGAAACGATAAGGTAGTGCTTGGCCTTTCCGGCGGAGTAGATTCATCTGTTGCGGCAGTATTACTGCATAACGCAATTGGTAAAAACCTTCATTGCATTTTTGTTGATAACGGGTTGCTACGTAAAGATGAATATGAGCAAGTGCTCGATTCATATAAGCACATGGGCTTGAATGTTCGCGGAATTGATTCAAAAGATCGCTTTTTGAGTCAGCTTGCCGGTGTAAAAGATCCTGAGCAAAAACGTAAAATCATTGGCCGGGTATTTATCGAAGTATTTGACGATGCAGCACACGAAGTTCGGGATGTTGCCTGGCTTGGACAAGGAACTATTTATCCCGATGTTATCGAGTCAGTTTCGGTAAACGGTCCATCGGCCACTATAAAATCGCATCATAACGTGGGTGGGTTGCCCGACTTTATGAAGCTGAAAGTAGTTGAACCTTTAAATACCCTGTTTAAAGATGAAGTTCGAAGAGTTGGTAAGGCATTAGGAATTGATGATATCATACTTGGTCGCCACCCTTTTCCTGGTCCTGGTTTAGCGATCCGAATTTTAGGAGATATTACAGCTGAGAAGGTAGCCATTTTACAAGAGGCAGATTCTATTTATATCAGCAACCTGAAATCTTCGGGCTGGTACGATAAAGTTTGGCAGGCAGGCGCAATTTTCCTTCCTGTTCAATCAGTCGGAGTGATGGGAGATGAGCGTACGTACGAAAATGTTATTTGTTTACGTGCTGTTGGTTCTGTAGATGGAATGACTGCAGATTGGAGCCATTTACCTTACGAGCTTCTTGCCAAAATCTCTAACGAGATCATTAATAATGTAAAAGGAATTAACCGCGTTGTTTATGATATAAGTTCAAAGCCACCAGCTACGATAGAGTGGGAGTAGAGCCTCACCTAAATCCTCTCCTAAAGGGAAGGATTTCCATGCGCTATTTTTATCACCAAACTCCTCTCCTTTAGGAGAGGAGCGTAGTCCGGAGAAGTGGCGGGTGAGGTTTAAGCACCCGAACTCCTCTTCTTTTTGGGAGAGGACGTGCCAGCCAAGAGATTGGTGGGTGAGTTTAACATCAAAAGCACATACCTTGGAAAGTCAAAACCCTCAATCAAACCGTTTTAATCATCAGCTAAAAACGTTTTTACGGATCGTAGAATCTTACAAGGAAGATAAACCACTCACTAAATTTCTTCCTGATTTCTTTCGTAAAAACAAGCAAATGGGCTCTACCGACCGTAAGGTGGCTAGTAGTCTGCTTTATAATTACTTCCGCTTGGGCCGGGCTTGTGCTAATCTTCCTACCGAAGAGCGGTTGTTTATTGCCGAATTTTTAGTTTCTACAACGTCTAATCCTTTTCTTCAAAATTTCAAACCTCTTTTTAATGAGCAGATCGGTCTTTCTTTAGAAGATAAAATTGATTTCCTTGAAGCAGAGAATATAGGTTTTTCAATAGATGATGTCTTTCCTTTTCATGAGCATTTTGCAAAAGGTATTGAGAAGGAAGCATTTTTAAAGTCTTTCTTCGTTCAGCCCGATCTTTTTATAAATATTTATCCGGAAAAAACCGCCTGGGTAAGCTCTAAACTAGAAGATGCAGGAATAAACTATAAGGAAGAAGGCGAGCGTTCTCTACGTTTACCAAATGGCACAAAACTAGATCAGTTATTTCCGGATAACAAATATTTTGAAGTGCAGGACTTGTCCTCACAGGAAGCCTGCAAGTTTTTCAAACCACAGAAATACGACTACTGGTGGGATTGCTGCGCTGCGTCGGGAGGAAAATCAATAAACTTGTTTCATCAGCAGCGGGAAATTAAATTGCTGGTTTCCGACATCCGCGAAAGCGTGCTCGAGAACCTTGACGAGCGTTTCAAAAACGCAGGTTTACTGAAGTATCAAAAGAAGATTTTAGATCTCACCAAAGATCCGCAGCCTTTTATCCATAGTTTCGAGTTTGATGGGATTATTTATGATGCTCCCTGCACCGGATCAGGCACCTGGGGGAGGTCGCCGGAAATGATAAATCAATTCCAGGAATACAGAATAAAGGCCTTTCAGAATCTGCAAATTTCTATCGCGAAAAATATTATTAAGTATTTAAAGCCCGGAAAGCCGCTCATTTATATAACCTGCTCGGTTTTTAAAGAGGAAAATGAAGATGTGGTAAATTTTTTAGTTAAAGAACTGGGCCTAAAACTAGAAACGCAGCAAATTTTGAAAGGCTATAACAGAAAGTCTGATTCGATGTTCGTGGCACGACTGATAAAATAGATCCAGATGCTCTCTGTCGATTTAATATTCCAGCAGAGAGATGTATCAGGGAGTTTGCTCATCAATAATCTATCACTCTGCTTTGGTCCATGTTTCTGTTTTACCTATAATGCTTAACCCCAGGTATGATCGGATATTTAATTTATTTCTGTTATAGATTTTGATCATGCCATTATACGTATTCCCGGATTTAATATCATATATTTTCCCTTTTGAGTAAGAGCCTTTACCTGCATAGCTAAAGTTTTTAAGAATTTCCAACCCAACAATGGGCTGAGTCTGCTGTAGATCGGAAGAGCGTCGTGTAGGGAAAGAGTGTAGATCTCGGTGGT